>CAVUGT010000012.1:0-179629 GCA_963741105.1 Terriglobia bacterium | reverse complement strand
AGATGGGATGAGAAGGCCGGTCTCCGGACGGGATGCTGTACGCTCCCAAGTTATCGACGTGCTCAAGGCACAGATAAAAAGGAGACCGGCAATGAAGAAGGTTAGCACCGTAGGGACGCAGCAGACGAGGAATGTTTCACAGCAGAAACTGACTATCGGATTGGATCTGGGAGATCGCAACAGCTGGTACTGCGTACTGGACGAAGCGGGCCAGATCCAGCTGGAGCAGCGCGTGCGCACGACTGCGAAAGCTCTCGGCGAAGTTTTCGGCGCAATGCCGCGCAGCCGGATCACGCTGGAGATCGGGACGCATTCGCCCTGGATCAGTCGCTTGCTCAGCGAGTTGGGACACGAAGTGATCGTGGCGAATGCCCGCAAGGTGCGGCTGATCGGAGAGAGCCGGAAGAAAGACGATCGTCTGGATGCGCGGACGCTGGCGCGATTGGCTAGGATCGATCCCGAGTTACTGTGTCCGGTGAAACATCGCAGTGCCCAGGCGCAGGCGGATCTGACCCTGATCCGGGCGCGAGCGGGACTGGTGCGAGCGCGGACGGCACTGGTGAACACGGCGCGCGGACTGGCCAAGAGCTACGGAGAACGACTAGGCGGATGCAACGTGCGCAACATGAATCCGGAAAAAGCTGAGGGACTGAGTCCGGAGTTGCAAGCCGCACTGCAGCCGTTGCTGGCGGCACTGGAGTCGCTGAGCGAACGCATCGTGGAGTACAACGAGCGGATCGAGAAGCTGGCGCAACAGAGTTATCCGCAGGTGGCGCTGCTGAAACAGATCAAGGGCGTAGGCACGCTGATCGCGCTGACGTTCTTGCTCACGCTGGAAGACCCGCATCGTTTTCATCAGAGCCGCGACGTGGGCTGCTATCTGGGACTGCAACCGGGACGCCGGAACTCGGGACAGAGCGAGCCGCAGATGCATATCAGCAAGGAAGGGGACCCGTATTTGCGAACGCTGCTGGTACAGGGAGCGCAACACATTCTGGGACCGTTCGGGGTGGACTGTGACCTGCGGCGTTGGGGCCTGAAACTGGCGGAGCGTGGCGGAAGGAACGGAAAGAAGCGAGCGATCGTTGCGACCGCGAGAAAGCTGGCGGTGTTACTGCATCACCTGTGGGTGAGCGGAGAAGTGTACGAACCATTGCACAACAGCAGCCAAACGAACGTGGCCGCAGCCGCGTAAAACCAAACGGCAAAAACAAAATCGACCTCGTTCCAGGAAGAGAAAAGACAAAAGCCCAAAGCCGAGTTCCGGTGACTGCGTTAATCGCCTGGCCCACGTTCCACTTAAGTGAAACGACGGGGCGCCAAACAGATGGCAGCACCGGCTGAACCGAGAACGCCCAACATGCACCGAGCGAAACGATCGCTCCTCGAGAGTGCGGATGGAAGCATGGCGACAGTGGCCACTCGGCGGGAGAAAAACCTTTGTCCATAAAAACAACGAAGAATCGACTTGACTCCGACCGGCCTTCTCATGGAAGGCGATTACACTCAAAACGGCTCAAGCCTCCCCTTGCGGAAGGCACTTCAGCGGCTACACAGGTTCCACTTTCGTCGTATAGCCACGTCGTTCCAATTCCTTTTGACGACGTGGTGCTTCCGTGGACGGGAACTCCGAAGCTTGCGCCTCAGGTACTACCAAAATATCGCCCTTGGGGCTTCGCATCGCATATTTCCCAGGATGAGGTGTGATGCGAATGCGAACGAAGGACACAGGGGCTGAAGGTGTCTTCGGTTTACCCCAGCGCGGCATCCCAGGATTCTACCCAAAACTCTTTTCCGATTGAACCCTCGGAAGGGAGTCGGTAGCCTGAATCACACGCGTCGCGTTCATCACATTAAATAATCGACTTTAAATTTCCTCAAAATAGTCTGGGCTTCAGGGGGGCCCCAGAGCGTGAATCTTTTTGATCCAAACCGGCGTGGGGGTGGTCGGTCACAGGTTAAAAATTCGGCGCGACTGGCTGTGCCCAATTTTGTGCCCAGCACCAACCCGGATGGAGTTGTATGGGCGAGGAGGCCAGCAGCGGAAGCCCGCTGATTAGCTACCAGATGCTAGTCAGTGTCTCCGCTGCCCAATCCATGCAAGTCGTTGATTCTTGGTGCGGCAAGTCTCCGGAGGCAATCGCTCTATCCATCTGAGCTACGGGCGCGCTGATTCAGTTTACATCCCGAGGTTGCAGGCAGCAATCCTAGGACAATCCGCTGAGGTCGGCTCTGCGGAGCGCAGACCGGCCTCAGTCGCTGGAGAAATCAGGAGTCAGGCAAGCTAAGAGGTCTTCGTTAGTAGCGGCCTCGGCCACCACCACCGCCGCCACGGCCACCGCGATCTCGTCCGCCACCGCCGCCTCCACCACCGCCGCCACGCTCCACCTTGGGACGGGCTTCGTTGACGTTGAGCGTTCGGCCGCCCACCTGGGTGCCGTTCAAAGCGGCGATCGCTTTGTCGCCTTCTTCCGTGTTGGTCATCTCCACGAAACCGAACCCGCGGGAGCGTCCCGTGTCCCGATCGGTCATGATGCTGACCCGGTCTACCTGCCCATGCGCCTCGAACATTTGCCGCAGCTCTTCTTCTGAAGTATTGAAGTCGAGGTTCCCAACGAAGATATTCTTCAAGCGAGTGGCCTCTAAGTGAGCTATCTGAGAGTGCTGACTTCGGCGGAAAAGCAAAGGCTGGTTGGCCGTCTTACAGCCGGAGCAGGGTACAGTCAAATGCGTGGGGAAGTATAGCAGGTCTTTTGCGGATGGGAAGGGATTCGGTGGAGGCAGCAATACTCCAGCAAACATGCGGGTGCTGTCGTTCTCCGCGGTCCAGAAAAGCACAACCTTTAGCCGCAGAGGATGCAAAGAACTCCGCCCAGGTCGCGAAGGATTGCCCCCTAGAGTTTCAGTTTTTCGACTACTGCCTTTAACGTGACTGCGGAGAGGCGAAGTTTCTCAATTTCGTCCGGGCTCAGTTCGAGCCGCAAAACGTTTTCGACGCCCCGGCGATCGATCACCGTCGGCAGACTAAGGTACACATCGCTGATTCCGTAGTAATCCTGGATCAGGCTTGAAACCGAAAGCACTGTGCTCTGGTCGCGCAAGATTGCCTGAGTGATGCGCATCAGTCCGGCGGCAACCGCGTAGTAGGTCGAACCCTTGCGCTCAATGATGCGATACGCCGCATCACGAGTCTGCAGGAAAATCTCGTCCATCGCCTTCTGGTCGTAGGGCAGGTTCTGGGCCTTGCAGAATTCCGGCAGGCGCATACCAGCGATGTTGGCCAGACTCCAGACCGGCACCTCGCTGTCGCCGTGTTCGCCAATGATGTAGGCATGGATACTGCGAGCATCGACGCCGAAGTGCTGGCTCAGCAGATAGCGAAAACGCGCCGTATCCAGAATCGTGCCCGAACCGATCACGCGTTCAGCGGGCAATCCAGAAAGTTTCCAGGCAGCGTAGCTGAGCGCATCAACCGGATTGGTTGCGACCAGAAGAATGCCGTCGGGATTGTGCTTGACCACCTCGGGCACGATTTGGCGCCAGATCGCGGCGTTCTTGCTGATCAGGTCGAGACGGGTTTCGCCTGGCTTCTGACTCGCCCCGGCGGCGAAGACGGTGACGGAGGCTCCGGCGCAGTCCGCAAAATCGCCTGCCCACACTCGCGTGGAATGAGTGAAAGGCACGGTATGATTCAGGTCCATGGCCTCACCTTCCGCCTTGGCGCGGTTGGCGTCGATGAGCACGATTTCTGATGCGAGTCCGCTGAGGAGAAGGGCATAAGCGAAAGTCGAGCCCACGTTGCCTGTGCCGACCACGGCGACACGCACGGGGCGACGATCCTCTGTAGCGTCACTCAGCACTCATCCACCTTCCAATATCCAGCGCGCTGATAGCCCAGTTGTAGCAAGCGATTCTTGGGATCGTGGCGCTTTTCACAGTTGGGACATTTCAGATAGCGTCCCCATGCCGTTCCCTGGCGGTCGTAGTTTTCGGCGACTGCGAACGTAGTCCCGCAACTACAGGGAACGACGAACATCTTGAGAGGCTTGCTGTCGACCTTGGACATCTGAGAGGAAGTATAACGCTAGACCGGAGCGCTTCACGGGGACTCGAGTCCGTGGTGGGGCACCCGAACCCTTTACTCTTCCGTCCTTCCTACTCTTCGACCGCTACCATCGAGCTTTTCTTGCCGCGCCGGTTGGCTTGCAGGACTTTTTTGCGGAGGCGTAGCGACTTGGGAGTGACTTCGACATACTCATCGTCGGTAATGAATTCGATGGCCTGCTCGAGGTTCAGATTGCGAAAGGGAACCAGCCGGATCGCCATGTCGGACGTCGACGACCGCATGTTGGTCAGCTTCTTTTCGCGGACCACGTTTACGTCAAGGTCGTTGTCTTTCGCGTTCTCGCCAACGATCATGCCCTCATAGACGTCAATGGTCGGACCGACAAAAAGCTCGCCACGCTCCTGCAGGTTGTAAAGCGCGTACGGTGTTGTCACGCCATTACGGTCGGATACCAGCGCTCCGGTCAGGCGGTGCGGAATTTCGCCCTGCCACTCGATGTAGCCATCGAACAGAGAGTTCATCACGATGGTGCCGCGAGTGTCGGTAAGCAACTGGCTGCGCAGGCCGATCAGGCCGCGGCTCGGGACGCGGAACTCGATGCGTACACGCCCGTACCCGTGATTGTGCATGTTGAGCACCTCGCTTTTGCGCGCCCCCAGTTGTTCCATCACCACGCCGACGAACTCTTCGGGAACGTCAACCGTCAACTTCTCGATCGGTTCCATGAGTTTTCCATCGACGCGTTTGGTTACGATCTCGGGCTTGCCGACCATCAGTTCGAAGCCTTCGCGCCGCATCATCTCGATCAGGATGGAAAGTTGCAGTTCGCCGCGTCCCATCACGACAAAAGAATCTGTGCTGTCGGTGTCTTCGACGCGCAGCGAAACATTGGTCAGCAGCTCCTTCTGCAGGCGTTCGCGCAGGTTTCTGGAGGTCACATACGTGCCCTCGCGGCCGGCGAACGGCGAAGTGTTGACCGTGAACAGCATTGCGATGGTGGGCTCATCGATCGCGATGTGGGGCAGTGGCGACGGATTCTCCGCATCGGTGATGGTTTCACCGATGGTGATTCCTTCCACGCCCGCGACCGCGATGATGTCCCCCAGCGTGGTCTCGGTGATGTCGACTCGCTTCAGGCCGGAGAACGAAAACAGCTTGGTGATCTTCGTCTTGTGCAGCGTGCCATCCAGCCTGGCGATGCCGACGTCCTCGCCGGTGCGCATGGTGCCGTTGAACACACGTGCGATCGCGAGACGTCCGAGGTAGTCGCTGTAGTCGAGATTGGCCACCAGAATCTGCAGCGGCCCGGCAGGATCGCCTTTGGGTTCGGGGATGGTCTTGACGATGGCCTCGAACAGGGGCTGCAAGTTTTCTCCGCCGCCCTTGATGTCCGTCGAAGCGGTGCCGATCTTGGCATTCGTGTAAAGGACGGGAAAGTCGATCTGCTCTTCTTTCGCATCCAGGTCGATGAACAGATCGTAAACTTCGTTCAACACTTCCTGCGGACGCGCATCGGAGCGGTCAATCTTGTTGATCACCAGAATGGGAGGCAGATGGGCTTCAAGGGCCTTACTCAGAACATAGCGTGTCTGCGGCAGCGGGCCTTCACTGGCATCGACCAGCAGCATCACACCGTCGACCATCTTGAGGGCGCGTTCCACTTCGCCGCCGAAGTCGCTGTGGCCGGGCGTGTCCACGATATTGATTTTTACGTCGTGATAGAAGATGGCCGTGTTTTTGGCCAGAATCGTGATGCCGCGCTCACGCTCCAGATCGTTGGAGTCCATGACCCGTTCGACCAGGTGTTCGTTGGCGCGGAACGTGCCGCTTTGGCGCAGCATGGCGTCCACCAGGGTGGTCTTGCCATGGTCAACGTGCGCGATGATAGCGATGTTGCGAATGTTTGAAGTCAAAAGTCAGTTGCCTTCCTGAGGCTCACAAATACAGCTCTGCTACTACTTTACTATGTATTTGCGGTTTCTCGGCGGGAGTTTCCGGCAGCGCCAGAGCTACAACATCAGGTCAGTTTCGGTTTTAGCCCTGAGCCTGTACCAGGTCACGATCGCTGCCAGCGAAAAGATAAAGATGATGGTGGATATGGCGTTGATCTCTGGCGTGATGCCGCGACGCAGGCGTCCCCAGATTTCGAGCGGCAGAGTGTTGTCGCGCCCGATCAGGAAAAAACTGACTGCGATTTCGTCCATCGAGAGAGTGAAGATCAATAGGGCCGCCCCAATGATCGACAGCCGCAGGTTGGGAAGAGTCACGTGCCAGAAGGTCTGCCAGTAGTTTGCGCCCAGATCGAGCGACGCCTCCTCTTGTGCGCGGTCGAGTTTCTGCAAACCGGCAAAGACTTCCGTGGTGGCCACTGAAATCAGGGCCGTGCCATGGCCCAGAATAATGGTCAGAAGGCTCAGCTTCACCTGTCCTGCCTGGAACAACATCAGCAGAGAAAGTCCGGTGATGATTCCCGGAAGGATCAGAGGCAAAAGAACGAGACGCCGGAACAGCACCTTGCCCGGGAAGTTGGCGCGATCGAGGGCCAGCGCCGCCGGGATACCAAAGGTCAGCGAGATCGCCATCGCCGCAAGAGCAACCAGCAGGCTGTTCAGGACGGAATTCCAGATCGCATCATCGGCAAAGAGGATGCGATACCAGTTTAGGGTGAGGTTCTTTGGCGGAAATCCGCCGACGCCTGAACCATTGAACGAATAAACAATGAGCGTAACGATAGGCAAATAAAGAAAACCGAAGACGACAATGGCGTGCCAGGGAAGCCATTGCGAAGTGGGCACGGTGCGTTCTGCGGCCTTCATCGGAAGCTCCATTTCTTCTCCAGGCTTTCTGAGAGGAACAGCAGAGCAAGCACCAATGCCAGCATGCAGAAAGAAATGGCAGCGCCGAGAGGCCAGTTGTAAGCCGCCCCGAACAGGCTGACCACGATGTTCGAAATCATGATGCCGCTGGGGCCGCCCAGAAGCAGAGGCGCCAGAAAATCTCCCAGGCTGAGCACGAACGCAAACGTTGCCCCCGCCAGAACTCCAGGAATAGAAAGCGGAAAAATAACTCTCCAGAATGTTTGAACCGGCGTCGCCCCTAAATCATGAGAAGCCTCGACCAGGTTCCGCGGAATGTGTTCGAGCGCCGCGTAGATCGGCAGAATCGTGAACGGCGTGTAGATATGCGTGAGCGTCAACACCACCGCGAACGGACTGTACAAGAGGAAATCCAGGGGATGGCGGGTCAGGTGCACGTATTGCAGCAGCGTGTTGAGAACGCCGTCACTGCCCAGAATCGTCTTCCACGCGTAGGCGCGTACCAGATAGCTGACCCACAGTGGGATGATCACCAACTGGTACAACAGATCCTTTCTCTTCGCGTAAAACGACAGGTAGTAGGCAAGAGGATATCCAAGCAGCAGGGAGAAGATTGTCACCCGGGCGGCGATCCACATCGAGCGCAACAGAGTTTGCCAGTAGACGTTCACTTGCAGGAGTTGACGGTAATTATCGAGCGTCCACGAGTGAACGATGGTTTGCGACGACGAGACCGACCAGAAGCTGTAACAGAAAAGAAGAGCATAGGGAACGAGTAGAAACACGGCCACCCAGAGCAGTGGCGGTACCGTGATCGCGGCCCGGTAGGCGCGGGAGAACATCAGGCTCTTCCTTCTGAGGCTCGGACGGGGACTGCATCCGCAGCGGTGAACTCGAAGTCCACGTCTCCGCTCCAGTTTTCCTGGCTGGCGGTGCGCACGGAGAGCAGCAGTCCGCCGGCGCATTCGACCTGAAGGAGTTCTGTCGCCCCGTGAAATGCCTGGCGGAGAATCTTGCCGCGAAAGCGAACTGCTCCGCCACCGGCAGACGCTTCCGCCAAGCGAATATTTTCGGGACGCAGCGAGAAGAGTCCGGGCCCGTCGCGCAACCCGGTTCGCCAGGACAGCGATTGGCAGCGCGCGATCCCATCCTTTACTTCTCCGCTGAGCAGGTTGGTGTGGCCGATGAACTGAGCAGTATAGGCGGTTGCCGGACGGTTGTAGATCTCTCGCGGGGACGCGATCTGTTCCAACTCCCCCATACGCAACAGGGCAATGCGGTCGGACATGACCATGGCTTCTTCCTGGTCATGAGTGACAAACACGAACGAGATTCCAACTTCACGCTGCAGGGATTTCAATTCGACCTGCATCTGGCGGCGCAGATTGGCGTCGAGTGCGGAGAGCGGTTCGTCCAGCAGCAGCAGTCGCGGACGGTTCACCAAAGCGCGAGCCAGAGCGATACGCTGCTGCTGTCCACCACTAATCTTGGAGGGTTTCGATGCGGCATAGGCCGTCATCTTCACCATCTCAAGCGCTTGCTCTACTCGGGTCTCGACTTCCTGCCTGGGAAGCCGCGCGATCTTCAGTCCGTAGCCAACGTTTTCTGCGACCGTCAAATGCGGGAACAGGGCATAGTGCTGGAAGACGGTGTTGACGCGGCGCCGGTACGGCGGCAGGGTGTCGAGGCGCGCGCCGCCCATGAGGATTTCGCCGGACGTGGCGGACTCGAAACCGGCGACGATGCGCAGCAGAGTCGTCTTGCCCGAACCGCTCTCTCCGAGGATGGTGAGAAACTCTCCCTCCGCGACCTGCAGGGAGATATCACGTAGCACAACGTTCTTTCCGAACGATTTGGCAACCTTGCGGATGTCGAGCAGAGCGGCTGTCGAAGTAGAGGTTGCAGAGGTCGTGGGTTCGCTGGTCGTGGCCAATCGTTGGTAGCCCTTCTGTTGGGTGCCCCATCCTCGTCTCTCCGATTTTTGGAGAGACAGGGTGGGGTTTTTGACTCCCTCCGCCCTGTCGTTCCAAAAATCGGAAAGACGAGGACGGGGCACACACTATTACTCCACTACTGCGCTGCTTTTACTTCGTTCCAGATTTCGGTGTACTTGGTGCGGCGCGGAACGTTCTGCCAGAAATAAAGACGCTTCTGATAGTTGTCCACATCGTCCAGGTGCAGGCCTTTGATCTCATCGGCCGTCATGAATTGCGCGGCTTGCGGATTTGCCGGAGTGTAGCCGGTGATGTCCGTGACTTTCTTTTGGGTCTGCGCCTCAATCATGTATTCCAGAAACTTCAGCGCGAGTTCCTTGTTCTCGCTGCCTGCGGTGACCATCAGGTGATCGATCCAGCCTGTCGTGTTTTCTTTGGGGATAGTCTCGCCGACGGGAAAGTTGATCTTGCGGAGTTGGTTGGTCATCAGTGGCCAGCCCATGGCTGCGACCACCTCGTGATTCTGGAAAAGGTTGGTCAGCTCGCCTCCAGTCGACCACATCTTGCGGATGTTCGGCTTCAGCTCCAGCAATTTCTTCTTGACCGCATCGAGTTGTTCGTCGCTCAGGTTATAGAGGACTGACGGATCAGGTTTGTCGTAGCCGAGAACCTGTGCTGCCATGTAGACGGTTGAAAGGTCGTCCCAGACCGAAAGTTTTCCCCGATATTTCGGGTCCCAGAAAATTGTCCAGCTCTCCGGTGGTTTCGGAAAGACCGTGGTGTCGTAGATCAGTGGATCCGGTCCCCACATGAATGGGACGCCGTACACCTGACCCTTGATGCGAACCAGTGGCAGGGAAGTGAGTTGGGGAGAAAGCTGGCCGTAGCTTGGAATCTGTGCCAGGTCCAGGGGTAGCGCCAACCCTGCCGCTGCGATGGAAGTCGCGACATCACTTGAAGGCGAGATGATGTCGTAATTCCCGGCGCTGCCGCCGCGTAGTTTGGCAACCAACTCGTCGCTCGATCCCATGTAGGACGCCGAGACTTTGCAGTGATATTTCTCCTCGAACCCCTGCACGAACGATGGGTCAGCATAGCCTTCCCAAACCAGCAGATTGAGGGTGGGAGTTTTCTTGCCACAGGAGACGATCAGTACGACGGCAGCAAGCAGTACAAGTGAAAGTGCGAGACGCCGGATCATCACATCATTCTCCTTAAATACTGCCGCAGTGAACGCCGCCCCTGAAAGTCCCACTCGCTAGAAAGTAGGCGGTGTATTGACCCATAGCACCCAGGTCTCGCTGCGGCCCGGATTTTTCCAGCTATGCGGTGTAGCGCTTTCAAAGTAAAAACTGTCGCCCGGCTGCAGATGGTACTCCTCTTCGTCCAGAGAAATCTGCAACTCTCCCTGCAGGATGTAAAGAAATTCCTCGCCTTCATGGTGGTACGACTCGCCACTGCCTGATTCGGGGGCGATGCGAAACAGGTGCGGTTCCATGACCGTGTTGCCCCACGCCAACAATTCCATGCGGACACCCGGGCCTGCTTCGAGCACCTTGCGATTGTCGGGCGAGACCAGCCGGATGTTCGATTCGGCGGGATCGAAAAAGCCGAGAATATTGGTCTTGTAAAATCGCGCCAGCTTACGCAGAGTCGAAACCGAAGCGCTCATGTGCGAGCGCTCGAGCGCGCTCAGGAATCCCAGTGAGATCCCCACCGCTTTCGCCACCTGCGCCAGCGACAGGCGTTGCCGGGTTCGAAGTTGACGCAGCCGCGTGCCGATTCCGTTGCTAGACCCGTTCGGAGTCGAGCGCAGCAGGCCGTCGCGCTTGAGCAGTTGTACGATGGCAGGCGCGTTCATTCCCCGTACCTTACGCAGGAAGCGGGCACGCTTGAGCAACTTCACATCCTCGGGCGTGTAAAGCCGATATTTGCTGGCGGTACGGTGAGGACGGGCAAGGCCGAGGCTCTCCCAGGAACGAATGACGGAAGGGGAAACTCCGACCAGTCGCGCCACATCGCCAATTTTCAAGTAAGGTTTTTGCCCGGCGCGCTTCATTCCCCGAGTTTCCTTTGAATCATTCCAGGAACCGCTCTCAAATTGCCTTCTGAACTATCGTAGCGATGCGAGGTTCTATGTGTTTTGCGGATCAGCCTTAACGCTATTTTTTGCTTGACAGTCTGCGGAGATTGCCTCTAACCTTGCGCGATTATAGCAAGGTTTGTTCTGCACGCAAGCCTCGCGTTTTCGAAAAAACTTGAAACTTCCACCCGCAGCTCGGAGAACCCCCATGACTTCGTCGACAGCGCGCTGGGCAGCCGTTCGGCTGGCCGTCTTGTTTTGTCTCGTGTGTCCCACCTTCCTTCTTGCCCAAAGCACTGCGGGCAGACTTGTGGGCCGGGTGGCCGACCCGAGTGGCGCGGTCCTGAGCAACGTGAAGGTTTCGGTGGTAAATGAAGCCACTGGGTCGACCCGCGAAGCTCTGACCAATGACAGCGGCGACTACACCATGATTGAAGTGCCGCCGGGCAGTTACCGGGTGGAGTTCGAAGAGCGCGGCTTCAAGAAGAATGTTCAGAAGAACGTGATTATCCAGGTCAACCAGGTGGTCACACTGAACAGCACCATGCAGTTGGGCGGCACTCAGGAAGTAGTTGAAGTGACCGCGGAAGCACCGCTGGTCGAGACTACCAGTACACAGATGGGCGCTGTGGTGAATCAGCGAGCGGTTTCGCAGTTGCCGCTGAATGCCCGGGACACCTACCAGCTTCTTCAGTTGCAACCGGGTGTGCAGTCGCAGACCGGTTCCGATCTTTTTTATGGCAGCGATAACGCGGGCGTAGTTTCAGTGAACGGTGGCCGCGGACGCTCCAACAACTTCAGCGTGAACGGTGGCGACGCTAACGACCAGTTCGCCAACTTGCCCGCCGTCCAGCCCACTCCGGATTCCATCGAAGAGTTCCGTGTTCTGACCAACACCTTCGACGCAGAATACGGACGCAACTCCGGCGCCGTGGTCAACGTGGTGACCAAATCTGGAACGAACGCTTTTCACGGCAATGTGTATGAATTTTTCCGTAACAAGGTGCTGAATTCGTCTGGCCCGCTGGACATCGAAAAGCCTGACTTCAAACAGAATCAATTCGGCGGCACTTTCGGCGGACCCATCAAGAAGGACCGGACCTTTTTCTTCGCATCGTACGAAGGTCGCCGCATCCGGCAAGGCATTTCGTCAGACTCGATTCTCGTGCCGACGGCCGGGGAGCGTACCGGAGACTTCTCCGGTCAGAGTACTTTCAGTGGCGTGCTTACTGACCAGACGGTCGCGGATCAATTGAACGCCCGCAACGGAGGAACTTGCGCAACCGCCGTGGCTGCCGCTGGCGGGGCCGCTATCGCGCCCGGTGCCAATTTCTCGGACATTTTCCCCAACAATCAAATTCCCGGCGCTTGCATGGATCCCACGTCGGTCGATCTGATGAATCAGTTCGTGCCCACTGCCAACCGCCCGGATGGAACCTTCCAGACAGTTGCCGGTATTCACAAAGACCGTACCGACCAATTCACGGTGAAGTTTGACCACCGCATCAACGATAAACAGAACTTCTCCGCGTACTACTACTTCAATGACAGCACGCTCTATGATCCGTATTCGCGTTTCCAGGCCGGCGGCTCCACCACGCTGGGTTTCGGGGCCAATACTCAGGAGCGCTATCAGCAGTACAACCTGACCCACAACTGGACGCTCAGCAACAACCTGGTAAACGAAGCCCACTTCACTTACTTCCGCGAAGCGCAAGGGAATTTCCTGCATCCGCAGCGCACCGCCCTGGTGCAGGATTCCTGCGCCACGGTTCCGGCGGATGCCTGCTTTAACGACGGTACTGCGAACAACGATACCGGCATTCATCCTCGCCTGGGCGCGAACCGGGAAGGCGTCCCCTTTGTCGATGTCTCGGGACTTTTTTCGTACGGCAACAACTTCGAAGGCGAAATTCCTCAGGTAGGCAACAGCTTTCAGTGGTCAGACAGTTTGAGCTGGGTCAAGGGAACGCACACCATGAAGTTCGGCGGCGATATCCGCCGCATGCGTTTCGATCAGACCCTGTACTACAACGTAAACGGTCTTTACAGCTACTACGGTGGCAGCGCGAACGACGTGGGCAGCGATGACCTGATGCCGAACTATCTTCTCGGCCTGCCCGACAGCTTCAGTCAGGGCTCGGCACAGGTCGAAAATGTTCGCAGTTCCATCTTTTCCCTGTTCGCGCAGGACAGCTGGAAGATCAAAAAGAACATCACTCTTAATTATGGATTGCGCTGGGAGTTATTTACTCCACTTACGGACATCAGCCAGCACGTGCAGAGCTTCCGTCCCGGACAAGTGAGCACGGTCTATCCCTGCCAGTTCACCGATCCGGTAATGACCACGATTTTCCAGAATGCCGGTGTGGCGAATCCGGATTGCGCCAATACCGGAGTCACTCCGACGGGTTTGGTAGTGCCTGGTGACAAGGGCGTACCAGCGGGACTGACCAGCACTTATTACAAGACTTTTGCTCCCCGTCTCGGACTGGCCTGGAGCCCGGGTGATTCCGGTAAGACCAGCATTCGCGTAGGTTGGGGCCTGTTCTATAACCCGATGGAGCAACTGGTGCTCGAGCAGTTCAGCGCCGAGCCTCCATTCGGTGGCAGCAACATCATCAATGCTCCGCTATTTAACACGCCATACGAGCAGCAGGACGGCACGCAAAAACCCAATCCGTTCAACGGAATTCTGAATCCCACGCGGGGACAGCCAGTCGATTGGGCGCTCTACCGGCCGATCCTGCTCTACGGGCAATTCCAGCCGCACTTGCGGACGCAGTATTCCACTCAGTACAACCTGAACATTCAGCGGGAACTGACCAAAGATCTGGTTCTGCAAGTTGGTTACGTGGGATCGCAGGGCCATCGCCTGCTGGCCAGTCACGACGTGAACTACGGCAATTCGCAGACCTGTATCGATCTGAACTCCGTTCTAGGCGACGGGACGTGCGGTCAGTTCTACGCCGACAGCGCGTTCACGATTCCGGCCGGCACGACCTTGCCCGTGCCATTCCATCTGCCGTATTCGGCGAATGGCGGCGGCCCACAGGTTGTTCCTCAAGGCACAACGCTGACCAACGATCTCCAACTGGTTGGCTTGAGGAGGTACTCGTCCCCGAATTGCGATCCTTTGACCGGTACGGGATGCCCGCAGGACGGCACGCCGGTTTTCTCCAGCATCTTCGCCGAAGACACGATTGCCAACTCGAACTACAACTCGTTGCAGGTTTCGCTGGAAAAACGGTTCTCTCATGGACTGCAGGCCGAAATGGCTTACACCTTCAGCAAATCGTTTGACCAAGCCTCCAGCTTTGAGGGCGAACTGAATCCGCTCGATCCGCGTGGCACTTACTCGCTCTCCCAGTTCGACGCCCGTCATCGTCTGGTTCTGAGCTACGTGTGGCAGCTGCCAATACCGAAGTATTCAGGCGTCGCCGGCAAGGTGCTCAGCGATTGGGATATTTCAGGCATCTACACCTATCAGAGCGGCTTCCCGATTCGTATTACTTCTTCCGCTGACAATGAACTGATGTACAGCGCATTCTTTGAGTATCCGGGAGAGCCCAACCAGTTGGCGCCATTCCATAAAGTTGATCGGAAGGCTAGCGGCGGCTACTGGTTCGATCCCAACAGCTTCACCGAGAATGCTTCCGACGATACTCAGCCTCCGTGTTCGGCGGGCGCGTCATTCAATTGCTACGATCCGGGCCTGTTTGGGCAGATCGGAAATGCGAAGCGCACCATCTGCTGCGGGCCGCCGGTTAATAATGTTGACTTCGCTTTGCACAAGGTGCTTCCGGTTGGAGAAGGCAAGCGTTTCGAGTTCCGTGCCGAATTCTTCAACCTGTTCAATCACGCGCAGTTCAACAATCCGGACGGGAACACAACCGACGGCTCGGATTTCGGACGCCTCCTGCGGGCCAAGGCTCCGCGCCAGATTCAGATGGCGTTGAAGTTCTACTTCTAGCAGGAAAGCGGTAGAGTAGAGACAGTCTTTAAACCCGGGCGGCTTCGGTCGTCCGGGCATTCTAATGGCCGCAATCAGAGCGGCTTGAGCCATTCCTGGAGATCCGATGTACCCCGCACTGCAGAAAGAGCTCGAAACTTTCGAGCGTCGCACCCCAAAGTCCGCCATTGCTCACAAGAAGAACCTCAAACGCATTCCGTTGGGCGTGGCAAGCAACTATCGCGCCTACGATCCCTATCCGATTTTTGTTAAGGAAGGATCAGGCAGCAAGTTCCGCGATCTGGATGGCAACGAATATATCGATCACAACCTCTGTTTCGGCGCCATCATGGCCGGACATTGTCACCCGGCGGTGATGAAGGCCGTCGAAAAACGTCTCAGCACCGGCACCATGTTCGGCATGCCTCACGATATGGAGTGGGAACTGGCCGAAGAAATCTGTAACCGCTTTCCAGTCGAGATGGTGCGCTTCGGCAACAGCGGTACGGAGGCCACCATGCACGCGATCCGGTTGGCGCGCGCCGCTACCGGCCGCGACAAGATCGTAAAGTTCGAAGGCGCTTATCACGGCTTGCACGACGCTGCATTGGTCAGCGTAAAGCCACACGCGCCTGATTACGGCGACATCAACGCTCCTACTTCGGTTACTGGCGGCCTCGGAGTTCCGAAGGCTTCGTTGGCCAACGTGGTCATTGCGACATTCAACGACCTAGCCAGCGTCGAACTGCGCTTCAAGCAGAACCCTGGGCAAATTGCGGCCATCATCCTTGAACCGATCCTGATGAACGTCGGTCTGTGCATGCCGCAGGCTGGCTTTCTGCAGGGGCTGCGCGAGATCGCCACCAAAAACGGCGCGTTGCTTATCTTCGACGAAGTGAAGACCGGCGCGAAGTTGGGATGGGGCGGCGCCTCCGAATATTTCGGCGTGGAGCCGGACATGATTTGCCTGGCGAAGTCGATCGGCGGCGGTTTGCCGCTGGCTGCGTTTCTCGCCCACAAATCCGTCATGGACCTGATCTCGGATCATAAGGTCTTCCACGGCGGCACCTACAACACCAATCCGGTTTCAATGGCTGCAGGGCTGGCCACGTTCCGCGAAGTTCTCACCCGCGAGAACTATGCGCACGTGGACAAGCTCAGCAAGAAACTGACTGAAGGCTACAGGAAGATCGTCGCCAAGTCGGGATTGCAGGCTTATATCGCTAGCGCTGGAGCCAACGGTGCGTTGATGCTCTATCCCCAGGAGATTCGCAACTATCGCGACTGGGAAGCCATCGACGTCGATCTGTGGCGGCACTACTGGTTCGCCATGGTCAACCGCGGCGTGATGGCGCAGCCTTACTGGTGGGACGAGCAGTGGACCATCTCTGTCCAGCACACCGAAGCTGACATCGACAAGCATCTGTCTGCGTTTGAAGATGTGGCGCCGGCGCTGGCAAAAGCACAGCAAGAGCGGGTCGGAGAAGTAGTGGCAGTAGCGCACTAGGAAGATTTTCGTAGCGCCGCCGTCCCGGCGGCTGTCGTGGGGGCGTCCCGCCCCCACAGCGAGGGCAAGATGCCGGCGCTACAAAACCTAAACCCAAGGAGCAGGTATTGTCCGCGAACGATCCTGACCAGCCTCACCTTAAGCGCGTGCTCGGCCGCGCCGACCTGGTTTTGTTGTTCGTGGTCGCCATTTTCAATCTGAACGTGGTTCCGTCAATTGCGGCCAACGGCGGGGTCACAGTCTGGTTGTGGATTGTCTCCCTGATTTTATTTTTCTGGCCGCAAGGTATCGCCGTCATCGAACTGGCCCACCGCTATCCCGGAGAAGGTGGCGTTTACCTGTGGGCAAAAGAAGTCTTCGGCGACTTCCACGGCTTTCTGTCGGGCTGGTGCTACTGGACGAACAACATGCTGTACGTTCCGACCGTGATGTTGTACTTCGTCGGCGTCTCGGTGTTTGTTCTCGGCCCGAACCATCGGGCATTGGCGGACAACAAGCCCTTTGCGCTGATCGCGTCGCTGTTGCTTCTGGTCATTCTGGTGGTGCTCAACATCGTCGGCCTGGGCGTTGGGAAGTGGGTCAACAACCTGGGCGGTATTGGAACCGGCATTGCTGCCGCCACTTTGATTGGACTAGGGTTGGTCATCTGGATGCGATTTGGCACCACCGTGACAGTTGCCGACTTTCGCATCCCGGCGAACCCGCGCTTCGTGCTCAACTCGTTTGGAGTAATTTGCTTTGGACTGGTGGGGTTGGAACTAGCCTCCGTAATGGGAGACGAGATTCAGGATCCGCGGCGCACCTTGCCGGGAGCAGTAGCCTGGGGCGGAGTGCTTTCCGGACTGCTGTACATTGGCGCCACGCTGACCTTGCTGATTGCGGTGAGCAAAGACCAAATCAGCGTTCTGCAAGGCATCGTGCAGGCCGTGGGGAGCATGGCGGACAGAGTTGGAGCCGGGTGGATACTTGCTCCGTTTGCTTTGCTGCTGAGCTTTTCGATCGCGGGAATCGGTTCGGCATGGTTGGGGGGCTCGGCTCGCATACCATTTGTCGCCGGTCTCGATTCGTACATGCCGGCTTGGATGGCGAAGGTGCATCCCCGCTACGCGACTCCGTATGCTGCATTGATAGTTCATGCTGCGGTTTCGATGGTGCTGATTGTGATGAACTTCATCGGCGCCGGAGTGCAGGAAACTTTTCAAAAAATGTTGTCGCTGGCGGTGGTGCTGCAGTTGATACCGTTTCTGTACATGTTTGCCGCGCTGATCAAACTGGCGGTGAACACTTGTTCCGGACCGGGACATTACAGCAAAACGACGTTACTGCTTGCCGGCATCAGCGGTCTGGTGACGACGACCCTGGGAATCGTACTGGTATTTTTCCCAGCACAACAGATCAGTTCGTTGTGGTCGTATGAAGTGTGGATGTTTGGCGGTACGCTGTTCTTCATCGGATTGGCGGCATTCTTCTTCTACGTATACGGCGGCCGTAAAGCAAAAAGTGTGGGCGCGGGCGTCCCGCCCGTGCGGCCGAGCGCAGCTCGGCAGTAACTCGACCCTGAAGGAGTCCTCATGCCCGGCGGAGTGAAAACCGACGTACGCACCTACCAGCTCTACATCAACGGCGAGTGGGTCGACAGCAAATCAAACAAGACATTTCCGGTCTACGATCCCGCCAGCGAAGAAGTGATCGCACAGGCTCCGGACGCCAACGCCGACGACGTGAACCGCGCCGTTGCCGCCGCCAAAGCCGCCTTCGAGGATGGTCCGTGGGCGACAACCACCGCTCAGGAACGCGGCCGCGTGCTCTTCCGTCTTGCCGAAAAAATTCGCCAGAACACCGCGATGTTGGCGGAACTGGAGTCGCGCAATACAGGGAAGCCAATCGTCGAAGCTGAATATGACATCACCGACGTCGCCACCTGTTTTGAGTACTATGGCGGCATGGCCACTAAAATCCTCGGCTATGTGAACCCGGTTCCGGATAATGCCATGAGCCTTACGCTCAAGGAACCGATCGGAGTGGCGGGCCAGATTATCCCGTGGAACTATCCGCTCTTGATGGCGGCCTGGAAGCTGGCGCCCGCGCTGGCGGCGGGTTGCACCTGTGTGCTGAAGCCAGCCGAACAGACTCCGATTACCGCCCTGGAAATGGCGAATTGGCTCAGCGATGTAGGCCTCCCGCCGGGCGTAGTCAATATCATCACCGGCTTCGGTGAAACTTGCGGTGCGCCGCTGGTGCAGCATCCGGACGTCAACAAGATCGCATTTACCGGGAGCGCGTCCGTCGGGAAGATCATCGTTAAGCAAGCTGCCGACACGGTCAAGCGCGTGACTCTCGAACTCGGCGGCAAATCGCCCAATATCTTCTTCGCCGATGCCGACTTCGAAGCCGCCATTGACGGCGCACTCTTCGGCGTTTTCATTAATCAGGGAGAAGTCTGTTCCGCCGGTAGCCGCATTCTGGTGCAGAAGCCGATCTACAAGAAATTTGTCGATGCCATGGCCGCGAAAGCCAAGACCATCAAGCTGGGCGCGCCTCTCGACCGCGACACAAAAATGGGACCGCTGGTCAGCAAGGACCAATACGACCGTGTCCGTTCCTATCAGGAGATCGGAAAGACAGAGGGTAAGCTCGCGTCCGGCGGAGGCCGCGCCGAGAAATTCGCCAAAGGCTACTACGTTGAGCCCACGATCTTCTACGATCTGGACAACAGTGCCCGCATCGCGCGCGAAGAGATCTTCGGGCCGGTGGCTGCGGTCATCCCGTTCGAAGACGAGAAAGAGGCTGTGAAGATTGCCAACGATTCCCCCTACGGCCTTGCGGCGGCGGTATGGACGCGCGACATCTTCAAAGCCTTCCGCACTGTGAAATCGCTGCGCGCCGGAATCGTCTGGGTCAATCACATGCAGCCCACATACGTGGAAGCGCCGTGGGGCGGATACAAGCAATCCGGCTTTGGACGCGAGCTGGGACCTTGGGGAATCGAAGAATATCTGGAAACGAAGCAGGTGCACATCAATCTGAACGAGTCCCCGATTGGCTGGTACTAGGAACCCATGCGTTGGTCATTGGTCGTCGGTCGTTGGCCAACCAACAACGAGACACGAGCGGCCAAAGACCGACGACGAACAACGATTTTTGAGAACCTGACATGGCAACTATTCAACTACGAACTCCGATTCCCGGACCCAAGTCAAAAGCTCTGGGTCAGCGCCGTGCCGACGCGATCCCACGCGGGCTTTCGATTGGCACGCCGGTCTACGTGGCGAAGGCGGAAGATGCCTGGCTTGAAGATGTGGACGGCAACCGCTACCTGGATTTTGCCGGTGGCATCGGCTGTCTGAACGTGGGACATCGTCGCGAGCCAGTAGTCGCGGCAATCAAAAATCAAGCCGATCGCTTTCTTCACACTTGTGTCCAGGTGACGCCGTATGAGGAATACGTTCGGCTCGCCGAGCGTATGAACCAGGTCACGCCGGGCAAGTTTCCGAAGAAGACTTTGTTTGTAAATACCGGCGCTGAAGCGGTAGAAAACGCGGTGAAGATTGCGCGTGCGCACACTGGGCGGCCTGGCATCATCGCTTTCGAAGATGCTTTTCACGGGCGCACCATGATGGCGTTGTCTCTGACCAGCAAGACTCATCCTTACAAGGCTGGCTTTGCGCCGTTCCCCGGCGATGTTTACCGGATTCCGTTCGCCTATTGCTATCGCTGCTCGTACTCGCTGAAGTACCCGTCGTGCGATCTGTTCTGTGCCCGCCACCTTGAAGACACTTTCAAGCGCATGGTCGCGTCGGAGGATGTTGCCGCCGTCATTGCCGAGCCAGTGCTGGGTGAAGGCGGATTCGTCGTTCCTCCCAAAGATTTCTTCAAAGTGCTGATGGAGATTTGCCACAAGCACGGTGTCCTGTTTATCGCGGATGAAGTGCAGAGCGGTTTCGGACGCACTGGGCATCTTTTTGCCAGCGAATACTACGGCATCGAGCCGGATATTCTGGTGACCGCTAAATCACTAGGCGGAGGTCTTCCGCTAGCGGCTGTAACCGGCCGTGCTGAAATCATGGATGCGCCGGGCCCCGGCGGTCTGGGCGGCACGTTTGCCGGTAATCCACTTTCCTGCGCGGCTGCTCTTGCGGTGCTGGACATTTTTGAGCGTGAGAATTTGCTGGCCCGTGCCAATGAAGTGGGAGAACTGTTTCAGAAACGGGCGCGGCAGTGGCAGAAGCGCTGGCCGATTGTCGGGGACGTCCGTGGACTCGGCGGTATGCAGGCAGATCGAGTTGGTCCGCTCAGCAGAAACCCGCGAACCGGCCGCTGAAGAAACCAAACAGATCACGCAATACTGTTACGAGCACGGGCTGATCACACTGACTGCCGGAACATATTCCAACGTGGTGCGCGTGCTGGTACCGCTGGTTGTCACTGATCAGCAGATGGACGAGGGTATGGACGTGCTGGAGTCTGCACTGCAGATGGTGTGTGAAAAGAGTAGCGCCATCGCCCAGCGGGTGTAGGTTTGGTTCGCTACAATAACCTTGGGATAAATTTATGACTGTTGCTACTGCGACTCTGACCAAAGTTCCCAACTACGTAAACGGACAGTGGGTTGATTCCAAGGCTACCGAGTGGCTTGATGTCACCAACCCGGCCACTGGCGAGGTCATCGCCCAGACTCCGCTTTCCAGTGCTGCCGAAGTCGGCGCTGCGATCGAAGCTGCAGCGGCCGCTTTTCCCGAATGGCGTCGCACGCCAGCGGAAGACCGCATTCAGCCGCTCTTCAAGTTGAAGCACATTCTCGAAGCGGAGATTGACGACTTGGCTCGCATTCTCACCACCGAGAATGGCAAGACATTTACCGAGGCCAAAGCCGAACTGCGCCGCGCCATCGAAAACGTGGAAGTTGCCTGCGGCATTCCCACCATGATGCAAGGCTACAACCTGGAAGACGTGGCCCGCGGCATCGACGAGATGATGATCCGGCAGCCGCTGGGCGTGGTCGCTGCCATCGTTCCATTTAATTTTCCCGGAATGATTCCATTCTGGTTTCTGCCTTATGCCATTGCCACCGGAAATACATTTGTCCTGAAACCGTCAGAGCGGGTGCCCCTCACGATGAAGCGGGCATTTGAGCTGATGGAGAATATTGGACTCCCAAAGGGCGTGCTGAACCTGGTGAATGGCGGCAAGAACGCCGTCAACGCGCTGCTGGATCATCCCAAGGTTCGGGCGATCAGCTTTGTCGGCTCCACGCCGGTGGCGCGGTACGTCTATGCGCGTGCGGGAGAGCATGGAAAGCGGGCGCAGTGCCAGGGCGGGGCGAAGAACCACGTCATCGTACTCCCTGACGCCGATATGAAAATGACCACGCAGATCATCGGCGACAGCGCCTTTGGATGTGCCGGGCAGCGTTGCCTGGCCGTTTCCGTGGCAGTGACGGTTGGTGAGGCGCAAAAAACGTTCCGCGATTCGATCACTGAGGCGGCCGCTTCACTTCGAGTAGGCAATGGCCTCGACGAGGGCGTACAGATGGGCCCGGTAATCACGCCGCAGAGTAAGTCTCGCGTCGAGACCTTGATCGCCACTGGCCAAAAAGAAGGCGCAAAGATTTTGCTCGATGGACGCAATTCGCGCATCCCAAAGGGCGAAGCGGGAAACTTCGTGAAGCCGACTGTTCTAGACGCTGTTCCCGCCACCAGCGAACTGACTGAGACTGAGATCTTCGGTCCGGTGTTGAGTCTGGTCCACGCCAATGACATGGACGAAGCACTGGCCTTCCTCGAGCGCAGCCCGTACGGCAACCAGGCGTCTCTCTTCACGTCAAGCGGAGCCGCGGCACGCCGTTTCCGCTACGAGGCTCCAGCCGGAAACATCGGTATCAACATCGGCGTTGCTGCGCCCATGGCGTATTTTCCGTTCAGCGGATGGAAAGACAGCTTCTTCGGCATCATGCACGCCCAGGGGCACGATGCCATCGAGTTCTATACCGAAAAGAAAATCGTGGTCGAACGCTGGGCAAAAGACCATTCGCGAAAGTTCTAGGTCGCGTAGGGGCGGACGCCCTCGTCCGCCCGGCCGGGCGAAGCTCAGCGAAAGGTTCTAGCTCAAAAACACTGGCAAGCTTCGCTCGCCTGCCCGGACGAGGGCGTCCGGGCCTACGCAACCTGTTAAGAGGCATTCATGTCAGACACGATCCAGAAATACAAAGACTATGTGATGACTGGCTTCATGAAGTCTGTGGTGCCTATCGTTATCGACAAAGCTAGCGGCGCTACCGTCACCGACATCAATGGCCGCGAGTATCTCGATTGCTTTGCCGGCATCTCCGTGGTGAACGCCGGGCACTGCAATCCCAGCGTGATCGCCGCCGCCAAGGCGCAGATGGACAAGTTGGTTCACTGCTCTTCCTACATTTATCATGTGCAGTCGGTTGCGGATCTGGCGGAGAAGTTCGCCCATATCGCGCCGCGGGGACTAACCAAGACATTTTTCAGTAACGGTGGCGCCGAAGCTATTGAAGGGGCTATGAAGCTGGCGCGGCTCTACACCGGCAAGCATGAATTCATCGCGCTCCACGCCAGCTTTCACGGACGCAGTTGGGGCGCGCTTAGCGTTACCGGCAACATGGGACGCAAGAAGCGCGGGGGACCGTATGCTGCCGGCGTGACCTTCGCGCCCGCGCCATACGCTTACCGCTCGCAATGGCCGAACGACCCTGAAGAGTGCGGACGGCAATGTGCGCGTGCCATTGAAGACGTGATCCGCTTTACCACCGCCGACGATGTGGCTGCGTTCATCGCGGAACCGGTGATGGGCGAGGGTGGAATCATTGTTCCGCCGCCGACTTACTTCAAGGAAGTAAAGAAAGTTCTCGACCGCCACGGCATCCTCTTTATTGTCGATGAAGTCCAGTCCGGATTCGCACGCACCGGGAAGATGTTTGCCATCGAGCATTACGGCGTCGAACCAGACATTCTGGTAACGGCCAAGGGCATTGCAGATGGCTTCCCGCTGAGCGCATTCACGACCCGGCCCGAGATTGCGGCCGCCTACAAACCGGGCGATCACCTGTCTACATTTGGCGGCAATCCAGTTTCCTGCGCCGCTGCGCTGGCCAACATCGAATTCATGGAGAAGGAAAGTCTTCCCGCCCGCGCCACCGAGACTGGCGAATATGCCATGGCGAAGCTGCGCGAGTTGCAAAAGCACAATCCGCTGATCGGCGAAGTTCGCGGCCTGGGATTGATGATCGGCGTCGAACTGGTCAAAGACGAAAAGCTTACGCCCGCAACATCAGAAGCAGAAGCCATTCGTGATGGATTACTGCGGCAAGGCGTACTGGTCGGAGTAGGCGGGGTTTACGGCAACGTAATTCGCTTCCAGCCTCCGCTCATTATTACGCGGCAGCAAATCGATCGGGCGATCGATGCTTTCGCCACAGCGTTGCAGGAAGTAGCCCAGCCGGTCCACGTTTAGTTTTTACATTTCTTTTACATCTCAATTACCTCGGTTATCTTTCGGCCGGTTTCCGCGCCCAGCGACAATAGGTTCAACGAACTGGGGTCGCGGTGAACCGCATTGTCAGAACTTTCGAATGTTCGCTGAGGCGGGCTTGCGTCTGGGCTACAGCTCTGATCATCCTCTTTTCTGTGTTCTTGCCCATAGTGAAAGCTCAAACGCCTGAACCTGCGCTTGAGTCCGAAAAGCCTGTTCCCATCCTCACCGGCAACGCCGGTTTTTTTACCAACGTCGATGGCGGCCAACCTGAACTCGTTCCGTCCTTCACGCCGGTTTTGCTGGTGCCGCTAGGAGATCGCTGGCTCGTCGAATCCCGGGCTGAATTCAAAGGAGAGTTCGAACGGCCTGATGGAGGCGGCCCGTATGGCGGGAAGGTGGAGCAAGAGATCGATTACCTGCAAGTGGATTACATCGCGAACCGCTATCTGACGGTTACAGCGGGACGGTTCCTCACTCCGTTCGGTATCTACAACGAGCGTCTCTATCCCATCTGGATCCGCGGCCTGCAGCCAACACCCCTCATCTTTCCGCTGGGCACAGGTTCCAGCGATGGCATGATGTTGCGCGGCGGAGTTTCCGTGAACCCGAATGTGAATCTGAACTACGCGACGTATTTTTCTACTTCGAGCACTATGAAAAAGTTTGAATCCGACCGCACTGCGGGCGGCCGAGTTGGGTTCTTTCTTCCCGGTCCAAGAATCGAGGCCGGGGTTACCTTTCAGAAGGTGCTGCAGGAGGAGCGCTCGAACGCTTTCGGATTTCATTTCGCGTGGCAGCCAACGGCGCTGCCGCTGAACCTGCGCTCCGAGTATGCGCGCTCGCACGATGGCAGCGGCTATTGGATTGAAGCTGCATACCGCCTGAGCCAGGTTCCATTCTGGCAGAAGGCGCTGCGCCGCACCGAGATCGTGGGACGCGGACAACAACTGTTCGCCGGCGAGATCGATGAAGACGAAGCCGAGAAGTACGGCCTGCCCGACGTCAACACCCGTCAAGGCGACTTCGGGTTGAACTACTACCTTCGTGATGGCCTCAAGGCTTCGGCCAGCTACAGCCGCCGATTCAATTCCGACGGCAATGTGAATCTGTGGACCGTAGGCCTGGCATACCGGTTTGCAATTCCACTGGGAAGAGTGGGACCGCAATGAAAGCGAGCATCGCAATTCTAACGGCAGTGTTGGCGCTGGTTGCCTCGATGTACGCCGCCGATCCATCTCGCAAGACTGAAAACGACAGCGCCAATGTAAACGTGGCCGTGGCCCGAAGCAGCGCCGATGCCGACGCCATGCGCGTACAGGGCGAGCAACGATTTCGCGCCAACTGCAGCCGCTGCCACGCTGCACCACACAAATTTCCGCCACGCATGATGGCCACCATTGTTCGCCACATGCGGGTACGGGCCATGATCACGGACGAAGACATGCGGCTCGTCCTCTTCTACATGACGCAATAGCTTGAGGATCAGCAGCATGACAGGTAGCAAGAAGATTCAATTGTGCGGGATGGTACTGCTGGCTGCCGCGATTCTGGGTATTGCGCCCGCCAGCGCTCAAGTCCACGTGATTGAACTGGTGGCGGACAAGGACAGCCGTTATAAGAACCCGGACGGCAGCAAGCCGGAAATTACTTTGAGGGCGGGAGAGCAAGTCCTGTTGCGGGTTTCAGCGCGCAAAGCGAAAACGTGGAACCGCGACGGATCGATCCATGGCTTCACGCTCTTGCGCGCCGGTGACCGGTCCAAGGTCGAGGGATGGAATTTGTTATTGCGACCCGGCCAGCAGGAGTTTCAACTGATTGCGCCAGCTGAGGCCGGTGAATACCTGGTGATGTGCACCGTAATTTGCAGCGAATATCATGAAGGCATGAACATGCGACTGCTGGTCGTGCCATAAGGTTTTTGAGGAAGTCAAATGAATAAGGCTTTGGCTTGGACGGGAAGTTTGTTGCTGATGGCAGTACTCGCTCGCGCCGGCGACGAAAAACAGCAAACGTTTCATGGCGAGATTGGCGACACTCAGTGTGCTCTGAACGTGCATTCTCTTACCCGTTCGCACCGAGAAATGCTGGAGTCCAAGAAGATGGGTGGTACTCCCGGCGCTTGTGCCTCCTACTGCGTCCAATATCTCGGAGGCGATTTTGTCCTGGCGTCGAAAAATGAAGTCTATCGGCTGGACAACCAGGAGAAAGTAGGTCTTTTCGCGGGACAGAAAGTGAACATCACCGGTACGCTAGAAACAAAGAGTAAGACAATTCACATCGTGGATATCAAGCACGCTCAGTAAGGCGGGCATCCTCAACTACCGGTCGATGCTGTCTTCGGTCCGCCACGTTTCTTCTCTGCTTCAGAAATCACGTAGACGATCAGAATTCCAAGCTCTGGCTCGATGGGATGACGATAGCGCGGATGCGGGAACACGGCATAGTACACCGCGGGATAAGACAGGATAAGCCAAAGGAAAAGCCAGGCTCCTGGCCGACTTTTGCGCAGGGCGAGTGTCAAACCAGCGAACGCCAGCAGCGAGGAAGCCAGGAAGACCGAATTTTTGGTCTGTGCCAGCGCAGGGATCTCGGACAGACGCGGAACCCCTCCCCAGTAATAAATGAAGCGCTTGAGGCTCAGACCCAGGAAGCGTGAGTAATCTTCACGAATAAAGGCCATCGCCTCCTGCCTGCGCTGGGCGACGTAGGCAACTTCTCCCATCTCGCGGTAGAGGCGCATCTGGTAAACATTCTGGGTAGGGTGAAGATATTCTCTCCACGTTCCATCCGCGCCCGGGCCGTTGCCGATGCGCAACTCCGCGCCGAAGTTCGAGCGTAGAGACATCACTCCCAAAACTCTTTGATTCCGCGCCAGCCACGGCGCGACGCAGGCCACGAACACCACTGCCGACAAAACCATGCCAGCCAGCGAAGACTTTCCACGTTTCCAGCGCCGGCACCATGCCCATAATCCGGAAGCCGGAAGAAAGGCCAGCAGGGAAGTGTTGGTGAGCGCTGCGATGCCCCAGAACAGTCCGAACTGGATCCAGGGAACGAGTCCGTCTCGCTCTTCAAGGCAGAGTGTCAGCCAGAAAATCACGGCCAGCAGCAGGGCCGCCACGCTCGTCTCCCACACCCAGCGCGTGCACCAGTACATCACCGGCGGCATCAGGGCCCAGAGCCAGGACGTCCAAATCGCCAGTTTTTCGTCGAAACATCGTTTCGCTATCAGAAAGATCGGAATGCACGTCAGAGCCGAGCAAAGACTGTTGAAGCTCAGCATGACCAGTGCAGAAGCCCGAGTGTAGACCCCAAACACCTTGAAAACCCCGGCAATGAGAAACGGATAGACTGGCGGCTCCCAGGCTGTCGGTCCTGTGATCTCGCTGAATGGATTGCCGAACCCCTGGCCCTGCGCGAGAGAGCGGCCGATGCGACCCATTTCCCAGCCAAAGCTGAAGTTATCTTCAAAGGTCTTGAACTTGTAGGTGTGGGCCACCACAATCCAGCCAAAGCGCAGCGCGAACGCGATGCACACCATCCAGAAGTAGGATGTGCGGGCATTGGTCCACCATCGGTTGAATGCGCATGGATCGGACTTGTTCATCGCGGGAAGGGTTCCAGGGGCATCAGCCATGGTTGGAAGGCAACACTTTGGACCCTTTCATTTGTAGCTGATACGTCTCGGTCGGGCAATAACGTGTGCGGCGCCGCCGCACGAGGGCGTTCGCGCCCACATCTAGGTTGCCGTTGAAGTACTGGGCCCGGACGCATATATTGTATCGGATGCCGTGACGCGATTCTCCGCGTCGCGGCGAACCGAGGACACTCCATGGGCTGGCTGCAGAACAAGTTCGAAAAGAATTTCATGATTACCACCGTGGACTACGTGTTCAACTGGGCACGCAAGTCGGCGGTGTGGCCTATGACGTTTGGTCTGGCCTGCTGCGCCATCGAAATGATCGCTTCGTCAACGGCGCGTTTCGACATTGCCCGCTTCGGGTCTGAAGTCTTCCGCCCCAGTCCACGGCAGAGCGACCTGATGATCGTGGCCGGAACGGTCACTTTGAAAATGGCTCCCGTGGTGAAACGCATCTACGACCAGATGCCCGACCCCAAGTGGGTGATTTCGATGGGTGCTTGCTCGTCGGTTGGCGGCCCTTTTAATACTTACGCCGTACTGCAGGGCGTGGACAAGATCGTCCCCACCGACGTGTACGTTATCGGCTGTCCTCCGCGTCCGGAAAATTTGTTTTACGCACTGCTGAAGCTGCAAGACAAGATTGATCAAATGTCACTAGCCAAGAGTCCCACCGAAGTCCGCCTTGATCCCCACATGGTGGAGAATTTCAAACGCCAGGTAATGATCGCGCAGACGCTGCAGCCGAAGTAGTCTTCAGTCGTCGGTCTTCAGTCGTCAGCGCCACCACCAGCCACGTGGGGACAGCCGCCCGGTCTGTCCTGGCCGAGCGCTGCTCCGGCAGTGCAATTCCAAATCATTCCGAAAGGTCTCATGTCCAACTTCGTAAAACTTGCCACCCAATCCGAACTTCCTCCCGAGGGCGAAGCCAAAGAATTTCCGCTGGGTGACAAAGTCATCTGCGTGGCCAACGTGAACGGAACCATTTCCGCCATGGACAACGTCTGCCTACATCGAGGTGGTCCGCTAGGGCAGGGTGTGATTGAGGGGGACAAAGTGGTATGTCCCTGGCACGGCTGGCACTGGGACCTCAAGACGGGCCAAGCGGCGCAGAATCCTGCGGCAAAAATTGCCGTGTACCCGCTGAAAGTGGAAGCCGGCGACGTAATGATTGAAATGTAGGAAACGTGTGGTCGCGGGCGACTCGCCCGCGGCTTTTGACTTTGAGTTAAACCCTCACGGGCGAGTCGCCCGCGACCACACGTTATATTTCACAGGTAGCGAAGAAACTTTCCCGCCTGGTTGTCAAATCCCGGAAACACCTGATCCAGCGCCTGGTTTCCCAGATGCCGGTCGACAGCTTCGCCCAGCACTCTGCGGAAATCTGTCGTCACTGCCAGATCGCGGCCTTCATAAAGTTGTGACTGGTCGAGGCCGGGCCAGTGTCCGTACACCTTGCCGCCTTTGACCGGGCCGCCCATCACGAACATGACGTTGGCGTGGCCGTGATCCGTGCCGCGATTGCCGTTCTCGCGGGCAGTGCGGCCGAATTCCGACATGGTGACGACCACCGTGTCTTCGGCCAGATCGCCGAGGTCGGTCCAAAAAGCGCCAAGCGACTGCGAGAATTCGCGCAACACATTCGCGATCTGTCCCTGCGTGCTGCCTTCGTTGACGTGATGGTCCCATCCGCCGATGTCGGCGAACGCCACCTGCACTCCCAGATTGGCTTTGATGAGCTGCGCAGAGTTGCTTCAGGCTGTCGCCGAAACGTCCCTTGGGATAATTGGCGCCGGCTGCCGGCGTGTACTTCGACGGATCGGCCGCCTTCAGCATCTTCACCGCGTCGAACGTTTCCTGAGCCGCTGCCGTGCAGAACGGAGTCTACGGAATTGGCATACATGGCTTCGAACGTATTGGAGATCGGCGCGGCGTTCGGATTGCGGCCGCCTACGCCGAAGTCATTGATGTTGTTGACGGCGACCGCGGCTCTCGGGTCCGGCCAGAATTCGCGGCAGAGACGGCCCCAGTGCGATGGCGCGGAATGCAGACTTGTCAGCCGGCGAGGGAAGCGAATGCAACGCGCGATTCAGCCAGCCGTCCTCGGTGGCCTTCATGCCGGGCGTGCCGGACTCCATGAAATCCTGGGCATCGAAGTGCGAGCGCGTCGGATCGGGAGAACCGGCGGCATGCACGATGGCGAGATGTCTCTGCTCCCAAAGCGGCTGCAATGAAGACATAGAGGGATGCAGTCCGAAAAAGCCGTCGAGATCGATCACTGCACTGCGCGGAATATTGATCGACGGCCGCATGGCGTAATACGCCGCGCTCGCCGTGCGGAACCACGATGTTCAGCCCATCCGCCGCGCCGCGCTGGAAGATGACGACCAGCCGCTTGTGGCGCCACCGCAGGTTCGAGCCGCCGAGTAAGCCGCGCGCGTCAGAAATGCTCGGGACTGCCGCCGTCCCGACGACAGCCAGTGCGCCATTGCGAAGAAAAATTCGGCGAGTGATGGACATAAGACCTCAGCTTTCAGCCGTCAGCTCTCAGCTCTCAGCTAAATCGCAAAAACTGAGAGCTGATAGCTGACGGCTGACAGCTTTCTACCTTCTCTGAAACTCCGGCGACCCCAGCATCAGGCCTGCGATCGCGCTTGTATTCGGCGAGCGAGTGGGATCGTCCAGCTTGACGCTGGCTGATTGTTGGATCGTTCATCTGGGCGGCGATCGTGTCGTGCGTTTGCTGGGAGACATCTGCCGGCAAGCAAACTGTTCTCGAGCGCCAGCAGCGTGGCTTGCGAGTCAGCGGGCGAAGTACTGCTGACGAGCATTTGCCCGGTGTCCACTTGAACGCCTTTCAGTTTTCCTGCCGTCAGGGCCAGAGCGAAATTCATGCGTCCCAGCAAGCGCGGACGAATTCACCCAGGTGTCCGCTTTCATCGAATAACCGGTCGGAGGCTGCATGCCGTAAAGCGGCATACCCAGATTTTGCAGCTGGCGCGCCAGAGGCATGGCGTCAGTGACCTCAGCGCCGCTGGCTCGCACCGCCGAAACCACAAACTCCAGCGGAGTTTTCACCTTCGCGCGGTAAGACTCAGGTGCCCAGAATTCCGGCGAATGGAACATGGTCTTCAGCACTTCGCGGATATCGCCGTTCTTCTTCAGGAAAGTTTGCGTCATGCGATCGACGAGCGCGGGCGGCGGATCGTCGGAGACGAAACGCATTGCCAGCTTGGTGGAAATAAACTTCGCCGTCGAAGGATGGTGCGCCAGAATGTGCAGGACCTCCCGGCCTTCTTTTTCGCCACCTGACTTGATGCGATGCCCGAGTACGCGCTTGTCGCCGGGTTCGTGCATGCGTTCTTCGAAGACGAAGCCGCCGCCCTGTCTTGGCTGCTTCAGCGTCCAGCCCGTGAGGACGCGGGCCACTTCGGTGACATCTTTCTGCGTGTAGCCGCCATTCACGCCGAGCGTGTGCAATTCCATCAGCTCGCGTCCATAGTTTTCATTCAGGCCGCTTCTCCGGCCCTTGGCCTGCTTCGCCGGCACCGGGCGCGGCGGACGAGGAGGCCTGCGCCAGTTGTAGTTGTTGTTGCGCTTGGGAATGCCGTTGGCAAAATCTGAGTCGGGGCCCACGCTCAGCCAGTTGTCGAGATAGAACAGCATGGCCGGACTCTGCGCCGTGGCCACCAGCAGATCCTCAAACTTCCCCAGCGCATGTGGACGAATCACGTCACGCTCATAGCTGGTCAGCAAGTAGCGGTCCGCGCCTTTTCCGATGAACACATTGAAGTGGTTGAACCAGAAATCGGTCATCACTTCGTCCAGTTGGCGTTCGCTGTAGACGGCGCGCAGCAGCTTGCTCTGCACCAGTTCGCTGGTCACGACCTGTTGCGGATTGTTAATCGCCATCATGGTCTCGCGCTGCTGCGGTTTCATGCCCTCCATGAATTCGTCACGCTTGTTCCCTTTGAGCGACGATTCGACGGCCCGCTGTTCGTCGGGGGACATTTTTAGCATCGCCTTCATGCGTTGGTCGGGCGGCAGGTCCAGCAAGTCCTCGGCTTTCAGATCGGCGTAGAGGCGATCTTCGCTCATCTGAGTCGTTTTTCCGGCTCCCGCAGGGTCGCCGTTCGCGCTGTCCTGCTTCTGTTCCTTTTTCTCCTGATAGCGCTCCAGTTGAGCTTCGTAGACGGCACGCTTTGCCGGGTCGGAGGGCATCGACTGTTTGCCCTCAGCGACAGCCTTGATCACCTGCGGTGGTGGAAAGTTTTCGACGATTTGACGAGTGTCCATGTGAAGGGTACGAAACGGTGCCAGACGGGCCTCGACGGCGTGATCGTCGATTCTGTCCGGATGCAATTGTTGATCGATCCATTTGTCGACGCCCAAGGCAGTTACCCGATCGACATCGCCCGGACGTGGGCCGAAGGTCAAACGGTTCAGCGCATGTAGCGCGCGTTTGTGCTCGTCCACCTCAGTCGCGGTGGAAACCTGTTTGTTCTTTTTGGCAATCGCAAACTGTAGGGAAAGGGCGAGACCGATTGCAGATACGGCAAGCGCTATTGCGATCTGTCGATGGGAGAAGCTCATGCGGACCGGTTCGGGCCGAGGATGTCTGACTACTACTAACCCAAACGAGGAGAAAAGTTGCTGCCAATCGAGGTTATCCGGGTCGGCGCGACCCAAAGATATGCAATGACTCTATGTTTAGTAAGTTACTACAGTACAATGCATTAGATACCAAACATGATGTTGTACATGATGCCAGCTTTAGGTCAGATAGAGGCGGCCGTGGGTGACCTTGTGGTGCAGGGTAGCGGCAAGTTGGTCGATATCCCCGGCAGCGATGTTCACCGCCATGCGGTCCTGAAGAAATGGAGAGCGGTTACTTCCCACCGAGTCGCGCCGGATTTGCAGCAACAGTCCGTGGACTGCGTTGGGATCGAATTTCTGTGGAGAGAGACGCACGATCTCGCTGAGAGTGTTGCCGACTGAGAGCGGTTCGCGATACGGCCGCTCACTGGTCATGGCGTCAAAAGTGTCGGCTAGGCCGATGATGCGGACCGGCATGGCGACGTCTTCCATCACCAGACCGTCGGGATATCCCGAACCGTCGCCCCGTTCGTGGTGAGAGCGCACGATTTCAGGGATGCGCGGCCAGGGGAACTCTACACCGCTAACGATTTGATGGCCCACAATTGTGTGGTCCGCCATCTCGCGAAATTCTTCAGGATCCAGCGTAGTGGCCTTTCCGAACAGACGCTTGTCCACTGCAACCTTGCCAATGTCGTGCAGGTATCCCGCGGAACGCAGCGCGGCGACATCGTTGGGCTCCATGCCCATGGCTTCTCCGATTGCGGAGGCGTAACGTCCCACCCGCAAAGAGTGGCCGTGAATGTTTACGTGCTTCACATCGATCGCGGTGGCGAAGGCTTCCAGGGCCGTGTCGTAAAAACCATGGAGAGATGCCAGCAGCCGTAAATTCTCGGAAACACGTTGCGCCAGGGTCTGCGACAGCACGTGATTCTGAATTGCAATGGCCACGTAGTGGCATAAAAGATCGAGGGCTCCCAGTTCCTCGTCGTCGAAGAGGGCATCTCCGTCGCGTCGGCCGAGCGCGACCAGTCCGACAAGCTTTCCGCCGACTTTCAGCGGGGCAATGCACTTGAACAGTTCAGGCGCGACGTTCCCATTCGAACTCAGAAAGATCTCGTAAGAGCCAGCATTGAGGACGATCGGCCCACGCGCTGACGCTAGAGCATGCACATGCTTGGGCAGCAACGGCATGATGGCGGGCTCAGGCATTAAGGCGAAACCTTCGGAAGCGACCGAAGAGAGCATGGACGGCTTGTCGCTGAAGGTAAAGAGCACGGCTTCTCTCGCGCCGCCTGCCTGAAGCAACGCCGAAACCATGGCCCGCGCGGTCTGCGGAAACTCGCGCTCTGCCGTCATCTCAGGGCCGAGATCGGACAGAGCTTCCACAGTTCGCAGCAGCCGCCGCAAATTGTTTTTCTGCACAGCCACGCAAGAATGCGGGCAATAAACCAGAGCAGAAAAAGAGTAGCATGCGCCGATACAACAGGATACGGAGCTTGTTGGTTAGTTTGGTGCTCGGAAAGCAGCTTTCAGCTATCAGCTCTCAGCCCTCAGCAAAAAACTGTCATCCCGACCGGAGCGAAGCGCAGCGAGCGCAGTGGAGGGACCTTGCGTTTCGTCAGAAATGTGTCCTCAACTCCGCAAACCTTTCCACCACCAGCAACTGCTGCGGCGGTTCGGCGGAATCCACCTCTTCATGCTCCAGCACCCATGTCTGTCCATGAGGAACAAACACCGCGTTCAATCCCGCCGCCAGCGCAGGATTGATATCCGACTTCGGGCTGTTACCAATCATCCAGGAGATGTCGGGGAGCAGTTCGTACTTGGAAATGACTGATTGGTAAGTAGGGACATTCTTTTCGGAAACAATCTCGATCGCGGCAAAATACTCTTTCAGCCCGGAGCGTTCTACCTTACCGGACTGTTCCGGCACGGCACCCTTGGTCATCAGGATCAGGTGGTGTCGTTCCGACAAATACTGCAACGTTTCCGCAACGCCTGGCAGAAGTTCGACCGGATGGCCGGCAATGGTGTGCGCGAAACCGTTGATGGTCTCATGCAAAGCCGGGGTGAGCGGCTCTACCGCCAGCTTTTCGAAGGTCTGGATCAAAGAGTGCGCGAAACTGTGCAGCCCGTAGCCGTGACTGACGATGGATTCGCGCTCCACCTGGTTGAGAACATCGCGCACCTGCTCAGGCGTGTACTCGTGATGATTCAGAAAAGAAATGAAGTTGGCGATCGCGCGCTCAAAATAGATATTGTTTTCCCAAAGCGTATCGTCGGCATCGATCAGCAGAGTCTGTGCGCTATTTGAATTTGGGTCAGCGGCCATCTCCAACATGATAGCGAGGAAGACGAAACATGGCGAGATTGTCTTTGCTGAATTTAAAATGCAATCTTTAGCTTGGGTCATCCTGAGGGACTTCAGTTCCCAAAGATCTTGCCCGGCGGCCAATCGCTGGCCTTCTCCATATCCGCTCCACGCGAGATGCTTCGCAAGCTCAGCATGACGCCAGTGCTGGGCGACTAGATTCACAAACTTCGGCACTAACCCTTTGCGATTTTTGCGGAACTCTTCGCGTCCTTTGCAGTAAAGACTTTGACTTATCCTCTGCTAGAATCGGGTTGATGATCAAACAGGGCCTCCTACTTCCCCTGCTACTGATAGTTCTGATGATTTCTCCCACTTCAGCCCAGAAAAAGCAGCGAACCATGACCGGATCGGCGGCCCGTGGTGCGGCTTCAAGCAGCATGCAGGTTGTCCCGGACCTGACGCAGCGGTTGGCTAAATTCCGCCGCGTCGACATGGCGTTTCATTCCGCTGGTCTGACGGAGCGCGAAAAGAGGCTCGTTGTCAAACTCGTCGATGCTTCGCGTCACATCGAAAATATTTACTGGCGGCAGAATGATCCGGAAGGATTGATGCTCTACCAGTCTTTGGCGGCCAGCAAGAGCCCCAAGGATCAGGAGCTACGCCACTATCTATGGATCAACGGCTCGCGTTTCGATCTGATCGATGAGAATCGGCCGTTCGTGGGAACTACACCGATGTCGCCGGGCCGCGGATATTATCCCGAAGGCCTAACCCGTAAGCAAGTTGAGCAGTATGTGCAGGAGCATCCCGAGAAACGGGACGAAATTTACAGTTCCACCACCATCGTGCGCTGGCACGGAGAGCATCTCGAAGCTGTGCCTTATCACATCGCCTATCGCGCATTTCTGGAACCTGCAGCGCGGGACCTGCGTGCAGCGGCCGCTTTGAGTGACGATCCCGCATTTGCGAATTTCCTGCGTCTGCGCGCCGATGCGTTGTTAACCGACGACTATTTCAAGAGCGATATAGCCTGGCTGGATTTGAAAGACCCCAAGTTCGACGTGATCTTTGCCCCTTACGAGACTTACTATGACGGTCTTCTTGGGGTGAAAGGGTCATTTGGCGGGGCGGTGCTGGTTCGCAATGAAGCCGAGAGCCGCAAACTGGCGCTGTTTCAGAAGTACGTCGCCGACGTCCAGGACGCGCTGCCTCTGGCGCCTGAAGACCGGCCCTCCAAGCACGGCCTCGAAACTCCGATGGAAGTGATGGACGCGCCCTACCGCGTGGGCGATTTACGCCATGGCTACCAGGCCGTGGCCGACAATCTGCCTAACGATGCGCGAGTCCATGAACAGAAGGGCAGCAAGAAAATCTTCTTCAAGAACTTCATGGACGCGCGTGTCGAATACGTGATCCTCCCATTGGCGCAGTACATGATGCTGCCAGAACAGGCGTCCAAGGCCTCAGCCGAAGGATATCTGCTGGGTACGATCATGCACGAGATGGCGCACGGACTGGGTCCGGCTTACGCGCGTACGGCGAACGGCAAAGTATCGATCCGCGAATCCATCGGTCCCGCGTACAGCGGTCTGGAGGAAGCGAAAGCCGACGTGGTCGGCATGTTCGGATTGAAGTTTCTAGTTGATCGGGACGTATTGCCCAAAGAAAAGCTGGAAGAATATTACGCTTCCTATCTCGCAGGAATCTTCCGCACGATTCGCTTTGGCGTAGCAGAAGCCCACGGCCAGGCCGAGATGATGGAATTCAACTATCTCTCGGAGCGCGGCGCAGTGAAGCGACATTCTTCGGGAATGTACGCGATTGACTACGCTGCCATGCCCAGCGCCATTGCAGATTTGGCCAAAGAGCTTCTGGAAATTGAAGCCACCGGGAACCGAGAGCGCGCCGAGAACTGGTTTAAGAAGTACGACGTGATGCCGGCAGAGTTGCAGGTGGCGCTAAAAGCGGCGTCCAAGGTGCCGGTGGATGTGGATCCGGTGTTTTCGTTTCCGGAGAAAATCAGGTAATCCGCCTCTGGCTTCTGGCTCCAAGCTTCTAGCCGAAGCCAGTGGTTTTGAAGTTCAGCTAGAAGCGAAGAGCGAGTAGCCAGAAGCTTCTTACCCCACAAACTCCACTCTTGCCTCGCGCGTGATGATTCCTGCTTTGTATCCCATATCCAGCAGGCGGCGCACTGCCTCGCGGCCGTCAGGGCCGTAGTCAAGCGTCCGCTCGTTCACGTACATGCCGACAAACTTGTCGGCCAGTTGGGGATCGACGTCGCGCGCGAATTGCATGGCGTAAGTCAGCGCTTCCTCACGATGGTCGAGCGCGTACTGAATGCTGTCCCGCAGGGCTCCTGACACTTTGGCGGTCAGCTCTGGTCCGAGGCTGCGACGTATTGCGTTTCCTCCCAGTGGAAGCGGAAGGCCCGTGATTTTCAACCACCACTTGCCCAGGTCCACGATCCGTTGCAGGCCGGCTTTCGCGTAGGTCAATTGGCCTTCGTGGATAATCAATCCTGCTTCGTATTTGCCGGCCACGATCTGAGGAATGATCTGATCGAAGGGCACGACTTCAGTCTCGACACCAGGGGCGAAAAGCCGCAGCGCGAGATATGCGGTTGTGAGAGTACCGGGAATCGCAATCTTTTTGTGTTTGACTTCGTTCTGCGAAAATCCCTGCGTGGCCACGATCATGGGGCCGTAGCCGTCGCCAACACTGCCTCCGCTCGGCAACAGAGCATAGTTGTCCTGAATATAAGGATAGGCATGAAACGAGATCGCCGTGACGTCATACACCCCTTCGCCTTGCCGTGCTTTCTGGTTCAGGGTCTCAATATCGCAAAGGGTATGCGTGAAACGCAGCCCGGGCACGCGCACCTTGTTGGTGGCCAGCGCGTAGAACATGAACGCGTCATCGGAATCGGGGCTGTGCGCGATGGTGATTTCGCGGGTCGTGGTGCTCCCGTGTGCTGCATCTTTGGCATCCGGTGCGATGGTGGTGGCAGTATTTCCAGAGGGTGTTTCGACGAAACTCATGCCTGCTCCTTGCGGACACGCTGCCACCCGGTAGAAATTCCGGCCGCCATCATGACCTTGATTACTTCCGCGAACACAAACCAATAAAGCCCAAAGCGCGCTGCTTGGGCGAAAGAATGAGTTAGCACTGCCAGCCAGGATAGGCCGCCGGCGAACAACAACGCCTCCGCCAGCACGCCCGCCGTCACGGCTCGGGCGAAGCTTGCTTTACCGCGTTCCATGATCCAGCCCGCCAAACCTGCGACGAAAGGATAGGCCAGAAGAAACCCGCCAGTAGCACCCAACATCTGGGCCACTCCGCCTGGTCCGGCGGGATTGAACACTGGCATGCCCGCCGCTCCTTCGATCAAATAAAGTGCCAGGGCGGCGAACCCACGGCGGCTTCCCAGTGTGAGCCCGACCAGCAATACGCCAAAGTTCTGCAAGGTCAAAGGCACTGGCGTAAACGGCAGGGGCACGGTCACGCGGGCGCAGAGCGCCACAAAGAGGCTGGCACTCACCACAATCGCTGCCTGTTCCGCCCAGTAGAGAGAGCGATTGCCTCGATCGAGGGCAAGACTAGCGGGCTTCGCCATGTGAGAGGTTCTCCAAGTCATGAATGGGCTCTGCGACGTTGGTCGATTCAATCCTTCTCGTGGGTTTCTTTGGAAGCTCCATCCTTCATGTGGCCGCGCACTCGAAGGTAGGCCGCCAGCCCGACCAGAGACACGGCTACGGTGCTCAAGGCCAGGATCAGGAACAACCAGATCATCCGCACGATGTCCTAGGATATCAAAAGGAAGTGGAATGTGCGGTGTATGTGTAGGGCGGGCGCTCTCGCCCGCCGCCTTTAACGTTGATTCTGAAGACCATCGGACCGTCCGCTTTGTCTTGCGCCACCAACCAAAGTCAAAAACGGCGGGCGTGGGCGCCCGTCCCACACGGGCTGCCTTACTTGCCAGCCATGGCGCGCTCAACCTCGTCGGCCGTATGCGGCAGATTGCCCGTCAGGTTGACCAGCTTCCCATCCTGATCGACGTAAAGTATGTCTTCGATCCGCACGCCCAACTTCTCTTCGGGGATGTAGATCCCCGGCTCGAGTGTAAACACCGCTCCCGGACCCAGCGGTACGTCATAGTCGTTGGGATCGTGCACATTCAATCCGACGTAGTGTCCGAGCCCGTGAATGAAATATTTTCCCAGCGGTTCGCCGTGAAGATCTTTGCCGTGGCTGTTGATGTAGTTATAAGCCACGTCGTGAAGGGACTCAGGACGGTCCCGGCGCAACACGGACTTGCCCGAGCGGAACGCGGCTGCGGCAGCCTGTTGCGCGCCCTGCACGATGTCGTAAATCTCGCGCTGGCGCGCGGTGAACTTTCCGGAAACGGGCAAAGTACGCGTGATGTCCGAGGCGTACATGGAATATTCTCCAGCGGCGTCGATTACCACCAGGTCTCCCGTCTGCATCGTGCCGGAGTCTTCGGAGTAATGGAGGACCGTGGAGTAGAAACCTGAACCCACGATCGGCGCGTAGGCTGGACGCTCACAGCCACGCTTTCCCCACTCATACTGCATCAGAGAGGATACTTCGCGTTCGGTCACGCCCGGCTTCACGTTATGCATGACGGCAAAATGTGCGGCAATTGAGGCGTCTGTGGCGTGACGGATACGTTCGATCTCGCCGGAATCTTTATAGGTTCGAAGTGAGGCGAGCATCGGACGAACGTCCTGAAACGCTGCTCCAACGGGGAAAGCATTAGCTCGCTTCAACCAATCCAACGGTACTGCCGAATTCGAAATCTCCTCGCCTGAGACGACATCGGTGTAAATTATCGCCCGCTTTGCCGGCAGCAGCCGGACCAACTCCGGTCGCAGATCATCCAGAACCTCGACGTGGTCGAACCCCGTGATCTTGCCGGCATCAGGGCTATCCGCACCAAGCTTCGGGCCAGTCCATTTTTCCTGTGAGGGATTGTGATTGGGCAGGAACAAGATTTCCGTATAAGGACGATCCTGAGAGTTGGCGCTCCCAATAATCAGCAACGCGGCCCCTGGCTCGCTCCAGCCGGTTAGATAGAAGAAATTGTCGTCAGGCCGATAGCCATAAAGATCGTTCGGGCCCTCGGCTTCGTTCGAAGCGAAGAGAAGAACGGCGGCGCCGTTGGCTTTACTCGCCAGCGACTGCCGCCGGATCCGGAAGTCAGAGTTAGGTTGACGGTCGAGAGCCCAGATGAGTTGAGAAAAAAGAAAAACAACCAGCAACAACTTGCGCATTCAATATCCCTTTTGTTCGCAGTTCAAGTTTATTTTGGAGCGCTGGCCACGGATTTGCTGGCCGCAATCAAGGCATCCACGTTGGTTTTGTCGATCAACGCCGATCCCGTATCCACAAAAGCCGGGATCGGGGAGAAACTGTCTTTGGACCAGTCGTTGCTCAATGTGGATAGCTTGTGATGATAGAGATCATCCAGCATTTTTAGTCCGACGAAGCTCATGGTGTAAGGCTTCTGTGAGATCGTCGCGGCAATCACGCCCTTCTGAATCCACGACAAGGTGTCGTCGTCGGTGTCCATCGAGATAATCACTTTGTCTTTGGCGCCATGTTGGTTGAGGACGGTAGCGACTTCCTTCCCCGCCAGTGCTTCCAGGCACACGAAAGCGTCGGTGTGCTCCTTCTTGTCGTTACCAAGGACCTCGGTCGCGCTGTCGAACGCGACGCGAGAATCGCCTTTCATATCAACGACACGGGTAATCTTGATTCCCGGAGAGGCCTCGAGCGCATCGCGATAGCCGCGCAGGCGGTCCTTCAGGTTGGCTTGTTCGGGTATGGTGAAGACGACCACGTTGCCCTTGCCGTTCAATTCCTTGGCCAATCGCTGGCCGCCAATCTGTCCAGCGTGGTAGTTGTCGGTCCCGATGAAGAGAAGGCGCTTGCTCGCCGGCGCGTCAGAATCGACTGTGATCACGGGAATCCCGGCGGCGATCGCTTTATCGATGTCATCTTTCAAGAGCGCCGGGTCGGCGACCGAGATCAGAATTCCGGTGGCTTTACTCTGGACCGCCTGCTGCAGTGCTTGCTGCTCCCCCTTGGGATCGTATGTGTCCGGACCGGCGAATTCTGAACGCACTTTCAGTTGGGTGGCGGCCTGGAACAAACCCGCCGAACCAGCCTGCCAGTAGGGAATCTTGACGTTGGCGGAAATCAGATAATACTTTTCATCGGCATCGTGCGCAGTTCCACAACTGACCAGGACAAGCAGCAGCATGCCAAAGATAATTCTGGAAGGTACCGTGAGGTGGCGCATCGGAATCCTCCTTGCGAACCGAGCGGACGCGAAACGGTAAGGATTCTAAACCTACGTGAGAGGAAAGAAAAGGAATTGAATTAAAACCAAACACCGCTTGCTGAAGATGCGGCTTCCTTTGCGACTTTGCGGGTGTTCTTCGCGTCCTTTGCGGTCTAAGATTTTTTGGACGATTAATTCGAGATCAAACCCCCTACCGCGAAGGACACCCGCAAAGGCCGCAAAGGAGTCAAAAGCTATTACACTCCCACGGGAAACGGCTTGGTATGGCTCTCCGCGCTGATGGACAGTCCTGAGAATCGGCCCTGCAACAAAGACATCAAGCCCGTGTACCAGTAGCCCACCACGAACAAGACCAGAAAGGGCACTGTAATGTAGTTTTCGTTGGCAATGGCGTAGTACACGGTAAGCGCGAAATAGGTGCCAATCAAGAGTTCGACCCAGGGAACCCAGCCCAGGCGGCGCCGGTACTTGGTCGCGTTGATCCGGTCTTTTTTCGACTCCACGCGATACTTTGGTGTCCGGGCGAAGGCTGACTTCTGTCCCAGCAACGCTTCCAGCACGGCTCGTGTGTTCGTAATTGTCAGGCCGATGCCCAGTGCCATCAGGAAGGGAAGATAAAGCAGGGCGCGTGGCCACGTGCGCGGGAAAAGCTCGCGTTGCGAAACCAGATAAAAGCTGGAGATCGAAAAAGTCGACGCCATAAATAGCGGCAGGTCGATGTACAACATCTGAAACCATCCCTGGTAAAAGCGGATGATCATTGCCGGCAGCAGCAGCACCGAGAGCACGACCATCAAGGGATAGCTGAGGTTCGCGGTCAGGTGATACCAGGCTTCCAGCTTCACGCGGAAGGGCTGATCGCTTTTCATCACACTGGGCAAGATTTTTTTTGCGGTCTGGATCAGCCCCTTGGCCCAGCGCGCCTGCTGCGTCTTGAACGCTGTCATTTCGACCGGTAACTCGGCGGGACATTCCACATCCTGCAGGTAGATAAACTTCCAACCCTTAAGCTGCGCTCGGTAGGAAAGGTCGGTATCTTCCGTAAGCGTGTCGTGTTGCCAGCCTCCGGCTTCGTCGATGGCGCTGCGACGCCATACTCCCGCTGTCCCGTTGAAATTGAAGAAAACGTTGCTGCGGGCGCGTCCGGAGTGCTCGAGCACAAAGTGTCCGTCCAGCAGGATCGCCTCCACCTCAGTGAGGAAAGAGTAATTTCGGTTGATGTGAGTCCAGCGGGTCTGCACCATACCGATTTTGGGATCGGTCAAATGGTGAATCGTCCGCATCAGGAAATCTTCGGGCGGAACAAAGTCGGCGTCAAAGATGGCAATGAACTCGCCTTTCGCCGTTTTCAATCCTTCCGCCAGCGCGCCCGCTTTGTAGCCTTCGCGGTTGGTGCGGTGATGATAGGTGACCGGAAAGCCACGCGCTGCGTGCTGCTCGACCAGGCGCTGCGCCACGGATTCGGTTTCGTCGGTCGAATCGTCGAGCACCTGGACATCCAGCTTCTCCAGCGGATATTGGAGCCGGCCGACGGCATCCAGCAGACGCTCAATCACGAACTGCTCGTTGAAAATCGGAAGCTGGACCGTTACGCGAGGCAGGTCGGCGAAGTGGCTGGCGGGTTCAATCGTACGATTCTTTCGGTGTTTGTAATAAAGATAAACCAGCACATACCGGTGCATACCGTAAGAGGCCAGCAAGATCAGCACGATGAAGTACGGAACCAGCAATGCCATGTCAAAAGCATTGGCGTGATAGAGACCCTTGAATGTTGTGTCGAGAAAATGCTGTCGAATGTACTGGCCGATGCCCCGCGAGGCCACGAAAGCGGCAAAAAAAGAAGGTGAGATGGAGACAGCGCCCAGAGGAAAGTCCTTGTCCGGTCAGTTCTGTTGGCTACCGGAGATGTCATTGTACCCGAAGGCCCTAGGCGATTCGGACAGGATGGTTGTGTATGCCCGGACGCTGTCGTCCGAGTGGGCGAGCGACGCTCGCCGGGTTGTGCCGCGTCGCTTGCGACAACCAAAACCTGCGGAGGTTTGCTCCGCTGGACCGACGAGGCGCCCGTCCCCACACGGACAGGGGAGATCGCTAGTTCAGGAAATAGGTGCGATAGAGCGTGTCGCGCTGAGCGGGCTTGAATCCCGCGTCGCGGATGATGCGGCGCAGTTCTTCTTCTGTGGTGCAATTGGTCACGCCAGCAGCCCGCACGACATTCTCCTCGAGCATGACCGATCCGACGTCATTGCCGCCAAAGCGCAGCCCCATCTGGCAGACTTTTAGTCCTTGGGTAACCCAGCTCGATTGCACGTTCAGGAAGTTTGAAAGATACAACCGCGAGATAGCCAGGACTTTCAAGTACTCGACAGCGGTGGCCTCGTCCCATTTGCGTCCGCCCAAAGCGGTGTTCTGGGGCTGGAAGCTCCAGGGAATGAACGCCGTGAAGCCGCCGGTCTCTTCCTGCAACTCATAAAGCCGCTGAAAATGATTGACGCGGTTTTCAACGTTCTCGCCAACTCCGAACATCATTGTGGCGGTGGTCCGCATACCCAACTGATGCGCGGTGCGATGCACGTTGAGCCAGTCTTCCGTCAGGCACTTGAGACGTGCGATCTTGAACCGGACTTCATCGTCAAGGATTTCGGCGCCGCCTCCGGGAATGGAATCGAGACCGGCATCGCGTAGGCGAATGATCGTGTCGCGAATACTCAGCTCGCTGTATTCCGCGATCGCGATTACTTCCGACGCCGAATAGCAGTGCAGATGAACTTTCGGAAAACGCTGCTTGATGCCGCTCAACATCTTTTCGTGCCAGTCAATCTTGAGATCCGGATGCAGGCCGCCCTGCATGAGTACGCCAGTGCCGCCCAGTTCCACGGTCTCCCGAATCTTGTCGTAGATTGTGTCGAACTCGAGGATGTATCCCTCTTTGGCCGCAGGCCCCTTCAACGGCCGGTAGAAGGCGCAGAAGGTGCAATATTCGGTGCAGAAATTCGTGTAATTGATGTTGCGGTCGATGACGTACGTGGCGACGCCTTCAGGATGAAACTTCCGGCGTACCGCATCAGCTTCCATGCCGATGCCAATGAGATCGTCGGAGCGGAACAGGTCGAGGGCTTGCTGTTTGGTCAGGGACATGAGTTCACGAACCGCTATAAAGATTCTAACGGAGGAGAGCGTCATCTCCAAGCCGACTAGGCAGGGCGTTAACGGGTGTCTTTGCGAACTTTGCGCTAGCTTTGCGTCCTTTGCGGTCAAGATCTTGAACCGCAAAGCGCGCAAAGAGATCGCAAACTACGCAAAGAAAAGCGACTGATGATCTAAGCAGTAGCGGTCCGGTTCTTGTAGCGGTAGTACTGAACCAGCGAAAAAATCCCAGCAATCACTGCCAACCCAATCAAGATAATCAGTGCCGGCTTGTAATATCTGGAAAAGAATCTGACGATGTGCCGGCCATAAATCGCCCCCAGCCCGGCGACGATGGTGAATCGAATCCCACGCCCGAGTGCCAATGCTCCCACAAACTTTTGCCGGGAGTATTGCATAGCGCCGGCGGCCAGCAGAAAAGGCACAATCGGAAAAGGCGGCGGCAGTATAGCGGGCACGGCCACTGCAAAGAATCCCCACCTTTCAAATCGTTTGAAAACCTTGTCAGCTCTGCTCTTCGACAGCTTGCGCTCGAAGGCTTCTTTGCCGCCCTTCCTGGCCAAACCGTAAGTGATGTATCCCCCGATGACTGCCCCTACGGTGGCCATGAAGGCGTAGTACCACCACAATTGCTTGTGGCGGGCGGCCAGAAGGATCGTCAGAACATCCATGCTGCCGGGTAACGGCACAACCGAGTTGTCCGCCAGACCCAACAGAACCAAGCCAACGCCGCCCAGGTGACGCAGCCAGCTCCAGACCGAAACTGCGGCTACGAAGTAATTGTGGATAGCCATTTTTACGTTAGAGGCAATCTGTCAGATGCGAGTAGTACGCCAAGATGGGCTTACGAGGCTGCAGTTTTTGCCACCTCAAGAAAGCGCAATGCCGGCGCACTCGGCAACGCGCCACATTCACTGGCATAACGGTAGAAGAGCTTGAGCCCGTCCACGCACTCGGGATCAAGGTCATAGTAGATGCTCTCCGTTAGATACGAACGTATTTCAGCTTCGCTCAAACCCATGCGCGGCGCCCACTCCCGCGCGATCCGGTCAAGATTCGCCGGCTCTAAGCCGTGATCGCGTGAGGATTGAAATATGGCTGCCAAGTCGAGCGTCGCCGGGGCATTGATTAAAGCCGCATGCCGCACTGCCCAAAAGGCGAAAACGAAGGGCTTGCCAGTAAGACGGATCCACTCTTCGGCCAGGTCGTAGGTGAGATAGCGCGAACGGTCGATCTTCAAAGCCGGATCGCCGATCACCAGTCCGGCGTCATGCTCCCTCAGCATCTTTTCTACATCTGGCGCCATGGACGTGAAAGTTCTGCCCTGGCCCCACCATTTCGCGAATAACACCTTAGTGAGTGCAACAGAGGTCAGGGATGAAGTGTCCAGAGCAACTGAGCCGATCTGCTCCAGCGGAACGTTGCTTACTAGAAGAATTGAACGGACCGGCTTGCGCGAAGCGATTGCAACCCCGGGCAGGATGACGAGCCCCGGAATCGTTGCATAGGCAGCCGCCGGGATGATGCCAATATCAGCCGAGCCCTCAGCCAGGCTGGCCGCGCATTGCGAAGGGACGGTGTAGGAAATGTCGAAGGCTGTACCCTCGCCTCCGTTCTCAAAGTCCCACATCAACGGCGCAGTATTGAGGTAGGAAATCGCGGATATGCGAAGGGGTTTCATGCGGCAGATGTTCAACGTTCGATGTTCAATGTTAACAGAGGAGTGTGCCGCACGACCTTGACATGGTTTTCGGCCGATGTAACAGTGCGCGAGTTAAACCGTGTGGAGGTGTTGAGTGCCAGAAGCCGCAGCCGTAAGTTCCAGATCGAGCGAGAGCCTCGCCCTGCAGTGGCTGGCGCTTGCCTTGACACCACGATTGGGGCCCACGCGGGCACGGCGACTGGCCGAACATTTCGGCGGCGTGGGCAACATTTTCAAGGCCTCGCTGACCGAGCTTGAGGCTACAGGCATTCAGACCGTGTCAGCGCAATCGCTCGGTACGGGTCAGTCCATGGAGCTGGCCCAGGATGAAATGGGACGAGTGGCGGCGTCTGGCGTCTCGGTCGTCTGCCTGGACGATTCCACCTATCCCGCCCAGCTGAAGCAGATTTACGATCCTCCTCTCATCCTTTATGTACGCGGAAATGTCGATGCGATTGGCCAGCCGGGGATCGCTGTTGTCGGCACCCGGCATCCCACCCTCTACGGATTGGGGATGGCAGAGCGGCTAGCCTGCGATCTGGCGAATCGGGGGCTGGTCATCTTCAGCGGTCTGGCTCGGGGCGTGGATGCCGCTGCCCACCGGGGGGCCATCAATGCCAAAGGAAAGACAGTGGCAGTCTTTGGCACCGGCGTGGACATCATTTATCCCAAAGAAAATACCCGGATCACGGAGCAGATACTCACCCTGGGCGGTGCGCTGATCTCGGAATTCCCCATGAACACTTTCGCCGCACCGCAAAATTTCCCCATTCGCAATCGCATCATCAGCGGCATTTCGATCGGAGTGCTGGTGGTCGAGGCCGCGGAATACAGTGGTACCAGAATCACATCCCGCTGCGCTCTGGAGCAGAATCGCGAGGTGTTTGCCGTTCCGGGAAACGTCACAAACAAAAACTCATCGGGACCCAACACGCTCATCAAACAAGGCGCCAAGCTCACCGCCACATGGGAAGACGTTTGGGAAGAACTCCCCTCGGCTGTACGACTTGCGCTCACTCCGGCCACGGGGGATGAATCGCAGACGGGCAAGACTGCATCTCTATTCGGGGAAAGCGAGCTGCCGCCTCACGAAAGAAAGATCCTGAAACTCCTGAAAGCCGACGAAGCTGTTCACATCGACGAAATCGTAGAGTTCCTGGAGTTGGACATGTCGTCCTCCGAAATCTTCGCCGCACTGTTCGAACTGGAGCTGGCGGGCAAAGTGAAGCAGATGCCGGGGAAGAATTTTGTAAAGAGCTTTTAGCCACTGGCTCTTAGCTCCTAGCTTCTGGCTCAGCGGAGACGCTTTCTTATGGAAGATTTCAAAGGCTTGCGCGTTTGGGAAAAGGCTTACGAGCTGACTCTGATTGTGTATAGGGCGACTCGTAGCTTCCCGAAAGACGAAATGTATGGGTTAACCAGTCAGCTTCGCCGTGCCGCCTCGTCGGTTGGGGCAAACATCGCCGAAGGGTGCGGTCGCAGGTCGGATCCGGAAATGAGACGCTTCCTACAAATCGCTCGAGGTTCCGCCAACGAAGTTGAATACCATCTTCTACTAGCGAGGGATTTGCAGTTCTTAACCGAGGATGACTTCAAGGAGTTGGAAGCCATGGTGCTGGAAGTCCAGCGGATGTTGGCGTCATTCGTGCAGCGTCTGTCGGCCGATGTTTTTAGCTAGAAGCCAGTAGCCAGGAGCTAGAAGCAATTTTCAAAAACTTGTTGCCACACAGTCATTCATGCTAGCTTCAAAACCAGTAATCACCATCAGAGGACACATTGTCTAAAGGTTTAGTCATCGTCGAGTCGCCGGCCAAGGCCAAGACCATCCAGAAATATCTGGGGAAGGGCTTCACGGTCGAAGCTTCGCTCGGGCACGTAAAAGATCTGCCGAAGAGCACGCTGGGCGTCGATATCGACAACGAATTCGAGACGGAATACATCGTCATTCCCGGCAAGGAGAAGGTTCTCGCCAAGCTGAAGAAGCTGGCCTTGTCCGCGGACAACATCTATCTGGCGCCTGACCCGGACCGCGAAGGCGAAGCCATTGCGTGGCACCTCGCCGAAGAACTGGGCGAGGAAAACAATAAGGGCAAGAAGAAAAAGAAGAAGAAGGATGGCGACGAGCCCGACCGCATCCGCCGAGTCACCTTCAACGAGATCACCAAGCGCGCCGTGCAGGAAGCTTTCGAGCATCCTCGCGACATTGACCAGAACCTGGTGGACGCGCAGCAGGCTCGCCGCGTGCTCGACCGCCTGGTGGGTTACCAGGTGTCACCGCTGCTCTGGGATAAAGTCCGCCGCGGCTTGTCCGCCGGACGCGTTCAAACTGTCGCCCTGCGGCTGATCGTCGAACGCGAGCGGGAGATCAAGGCATTCCAGAAGGTTGAATACTGGACCATCGATGCGCACCTGGCCGGACCGAAGCCTCCCGCGTTCGATGCCCGCTTCGTCGGCAAAGGTGAAGAGAAGGTCGAAGTCAACAATGGCGAGGACGCGGAGAAGATCCGGGCCGCCCTGGAGAAAGCTGACTGGGTAGTCCGCACCGTCGACCGCAAAGAGCGGCGGCGGAACGCCACTCCGCCCTTCACCACCAGCAAGCTGCAGCAGGACTCTTCGCGCAAGCTGCGCTTCAGCGTCAAACGCACGATGATGATCGCGCAGCGTCTCTACGAAGGCGTGGAACTGGGCGAGGAAGGCTCCGTCGGTCTCATTACTTATATGCGTACCGATTCCACCCGCGTTTCTAACGAAGCGCTGGCGGAGGTACGTGAATACATTACATCGCAGTACGGTAAAGACTATCTGCCGGAATCGCCGAATACATATAAAGAGAAGAAGGCGGCGCAGGCGGCGCACGAAGCGATTCGCCCTACGTCGGCAATGCGCCATCCTGAACAGATCAAACAATATCTGAAAGAAGACGAATTCAAGGTTTACAAGCTGATCTGGCAGCGCTTTGTGGCTTCGCAGATCACGCCCGCAATCTTTGACCAGACCACGGTGGACATCGATGCCAAGTCCGGCGCGGAAACTTTCTGGTTCCGTGTGACCGGTTCGGTGCTCAAGTTTGACGGTTTCCTCAAAGTTTACGAAGAAGCAAAAGACGTCAAAGACGAAGACGACGAAGAGCTCAAGCACAAGCTGCCGGCACTCGAGCCTGGGCAAAAGCTCACTCTACGTGAGTTGAAGCCAGAGCAGCACTTCACCGAGCCTCCGCCGCGTTATAACGAAGCTTCTTTGGTGAAAGAGCTTGAAGAGCGCGGCATTGGCCGTCCGTCCACATATTCCGCGATTCTGAGCACCATTCAGGAACGGCAGTACGTGCAGAAGCTTGGCGGGAAATTTTCTCCGACTGAAATCGGACTGGTCGTAACCGATCTGCTGGTGGAGAATTTCCGCGATATCTTCGACATCGAATACACCGCGCGACTCGAAGAAGAACTCGACGGAATTGAAGAAGGCAAGGAAACCTGGACTGACGCGCTGGCAGGCTTCTACAAGCGATTCGCCAAGGATCTCAAATATGCCGAAAAGCATATGGAGAACGTCAAGCGGATGGAGAAGCCGACGGACGAGAAGTGCGAACGCTGCGGTTCTCCTCTGGTCATCAAGTGGGGCAAGCACGGATCGTTCTATGCGTGCAGTTCTTACGACAAAGAGAATCCGGAAAGCTGCAATTTCACAAAAGAGAATCCGATCAACCTGCCCGATCTGGATTCGGCCGACGTTCAGGAAACCACGCAGGAAGAATATTGCGAAAACTGCGGCCGGGTCATGGTGCTGAAGCGCGGACGCTTCGGCCAGTTCATGGCCTGCACCGGGTATCCGGACTGCAAGACCACGAGACGCCTCGATCAGGGCAAGAAGGTTCCCGACATTCCGATCGACGAACTCTGCCCGAAGTGCGGACGCAACATGATGATCCGCCACGGACGTTTTGGCGAGTTCACTGCCTGCAGCGGATATCCGGAATGCAAGTACGTCAAGCAGAACTACATCGGCGTAAAGTGTCCGCTCTGCAAAGACGGCGATTTAGTGGAGAAGAAGGCGCGCAAGGGAAACACGTTCTACGGCTGCGGAAATTACCCCAAGTGCAAGTTCACTTCCGCCGGCAAACCACTGGCCGAAAAATGCCCGACTTGCGGCAGCGAATATCTGGTGGAGAAAATGCTGAAGGCCGGCCCGGTGATCGCGTGTCCGAACAAAGAGTGCGACTTCGAGCGCGAAGTGCCGGTGGAAGCCGCTTCAGCTTCGTCGACAACGTAGGTTTTTAGTGTAGGCGCGAGCGCCCCCGCTCGTGCTGCAGCGTCACGAACGAATAACCTTGCGAGGGAAGAATGGCGAAAGCAACTGCTGCCGATGCCCAACTGATTCTCGAACTGTACGATCTTCGCCGCGAACCCGAACTGCGCAAAGCTCGCAACTGGTGGGTGGTGACGTTCTCGCCGCAGTCTGCGGACGACTTTATGAAGGTATCAGGCGCATTTGGAACCCCGGAGAACAACTGGCTTCGGCAGGTGCTGGGATATTGGGGTATCGCGTCGTCTCTAGTGCACCAGGGTGCGTTGAATCGGGATTTGTTCCTCGAACCCAGCTTTTGCGGAGAGATGGTACTCATCTACGCCAAGGTAAAACCATTTCTAAAAGAGCTGCGGGAAAAGATGAAGAACGAGCAATTCCTCGCCGGTATTGAATCCCTAATCATGAGCACGAAGAAGAGCCAGGAGTTTCTGAAGCGCATGGAAAATAATCTGGCGGCCCGGAGAAAAACCAGCTAGCCCACGTCATTGCATCAAAAAGCTAGGAGCCAGAAGCTAGGAGCGCTCTTACGCTATGTACTCCCGGATGTACTCATCTTTTGTGTGTGACAGCTCATCCAGATCACCGTCAAAAATTACTTTGCCGTCCTTCAGGATGAGAAATGCCATGGGCACTTCGCAGTGCACTCCCTTGGGTAGCGGCAACATCTTGTTGGCAGTGCGGTCGAAGAAGTGCGTGGCCATGACGAAAGCATCCTGCAGGCGGTGAGTGACCATCAGAGCGCTGGTTTTGTACACATCGCGCTGTTTCACGATGAGTTCAACGATCGTGGTGGAGGTCACAGGATCCAACCCGCCGGTGGGCGAATCGTAGAGCAGGATGTCAGGCTGCGTCACGATGGCGCGTGCAATCGCGACCCGGCGACGCATTCCACCGGAAAGCTCCGAGGGAAACATATCCACGGTTCGTTCCAGTTCCACGAAGCTCAGAGCCTCGCGCACACGCCGTTCAATTTCATCCGCGGAAACATTTCCCTCTTCGATCAGGCGGAAAGCGACATTTTCGCGCACGGTGCGCGAATCGAATAGAGCGCTTTCCTGAAAGACCATGCCAATCTGCCGCCGCAAGGCGAAGAGCTCGTTTTCGCTCATCTCGGTCACGTCTTCACCGAGAACGAAAATGTGACCGGAGTCGGGCTTCATGAGTCCAAGCGCCAGCTTGAGCAGAGTGCTTTTGCCCGAGCCGGCGACGCCGAAAATTGCCTTGGTTTCCCCGTGGGGCAGGCGGAAGGAAATATCGTCGAGAATGACTTTGTCGTCAAATGCGAGAGTCACATTCTCAAACCGGATGGCCTCGTTGCCGGATTGCCTGTTCGCACTCGCGGAGGTCTCAAGCGGCAAGGTGGGAGCAGACATGGATCACCGGTATCCCAACAAAGTGATCAGCAGCTTGGTGACAAAGAAATCCACGACGAGGATCATGACCGACGCAACTACGACAGCCTGCGTGGTGGAGCGGCCCACACCCTGCGTGCCGCCACGGGTTGACATGCCGAAATAGCAGCCGACAGTCGAGATCACAAATCCGAAGAGGACTGGCTTGATAAGACCGGAAGTAAGGTCGCGCCAGACCAGCGACTGCCAGGCGGACGTCCAGTACTGCCGCGAGTCCAGCCCCAACAGGAGGGTTGAGACCATGTTTCCTCCGACCAGGCCAAGCAGGTCGGAAATGATGGTCAAAAAAAACAGCATGATGACCGTGGCGACCACTCGCGGCGTGACCAGTTTCTTGGTGGGATCGGTGCCCAGCGCGCGCATGGCATCAATCTGCTCGGTCACGGTCATCGAGCCAAGTTCGCTGGCCATTCCGGAAGAGTTGCGGCCGGCGACCATCAGTCCAGTGATGACCGGCCCCAGTTCAGTGACCATGCCGACGGAAACCAGTTGAGCGATCAGGGTTAGCGATCCAAACCGCGACAGCGTACTGGCGCTGTTGAGTGCCAGCACCGCGCCCGTGAAGCCGCCAGTGAGGATGACGATCGGCAGGGAACCCACGCCGATCAGGTCAGCCTGTTGGATCATGTCGGTGACGTAAAGGGGGCGGCGGAAAAGATTGGCCATGGATTGGCCCGTCAGCACGGCGTAATCCTGCAGCGCCTTGACCTTCTCTTTGGCGAATTCGGCGGGCGATCTGAGTGGGATCTGTATGTCCCCAGCTGCCATGCAGTGTGGCCTCTATCTCAGGAACTATAGCAGAAGGCGGGCGTCAGACTTCGGCCTGCGGACCTCAGACGTTAGCCCGGGTCAAGACTTAAGGGACCCACAGATTCTCAATCTCAGGGGGAGAATATGAATACGTGTCTGCAGTCTGGTGACAGGGTACTGTTTCTCGTCGGGGATAGATGATCTCTGCGCCGTCTACTGGGCGAATGACGTACATTTCCCCGCAACCTTTGCACCTAAAGGCCCAGCTGAGTTCCTCTTCAATTTTGTCGCGAAGAAAGATCATCGAGACCCCTCATTGATGGATGTGCAAAAGTCTGAGGTCTGACGCCAGAGGTCCGACTTGCTACTCTCGAACTTTCTTCTTGATCTCAATATTCAGGCGCTTGATTTTCTGGTTCAGGGTGGAGAGCGGGACGTGAAAGCGTTCGGCGGCCTCGGTCTGGTTCCAGTTACACTTTTCGAGCATGTCGAGGATGATGTGGCGTTCGCAGTCTTCCACGATGTCGAATAGGGAAGCGTCGCCGCGATGTTCCATCAGAGGGACGGGAGTGCCTCGGCCCACGATCACGTCGGGAAGGAGTTCTGCTCCCACCTCGGGGGTACGACGAGAGTACGACAGCTCGCTCGATTACGTTCTCCAGCTCGCGGACATTTCCCGGCCATGAGTAGGAGAGTAGAGGGCGCAGTCCTTCCGGAGTCATTCTCCGCCGTGGACGCTCGTTTTCTTCCGAATATCTCGCGAGGAAGAAATCCACCAGCAGAGGAATGTCTTCGCGTCGTTGTCGCAGCGGAGGAAGATCGACTGTGATGACGTTCAGGCGATAGAAGAGGTCGTCACGGAAGCGGCCTTCGCGTACCAGTTGTTTAAGATCGACGTTGGTGGCGGCGATGATACGGACGTCAGCCTGAATTTCGTGAACGCCGCCCAGATGCATAAACTTTCGGTCTTGCAGCACGCGCAGGATCTTGCTCTGCGTGTCCATGCTCATGGTGCCGATTTCGTCGAGGAACAAAGTCCCGCGGTCGGCGATTTCGAACAAGCCTTTTTTCGAAGCGATAGCGCTGGTGAATGCGCCTTTGACGTGCCCGAAGAGTGTGGATTCGAGCAGGTCCGGCGGCATGGAGCCGGTATTCACTGGAACAAATGCGCGGTCACGGCGCGGCGAGTTCAGATGGATCGCCTTGGCAATCAGTTCCTTGCCGGTCCCGCTCTCGCCCTGCAAGAGAATCGTCGAGCGGCTGGGAGCCACCTGTGCCACCAGATCGAAAATCTTCAACATGGGCTCGCTCTTGCCCACGATGTTTTCAAAGTTGTAGCGCTGCTTCAGGGCGCGCTTGAGCTGAACGTTTTCTTCTTCCGTGCGGTGGCGGGCCACGGCGGCGCGAATATCAGCCAGCAGTTTTTCGTTGTCCCACGGCTTCTGGACGAAGTTGGTAGCTCCCGCCTGCATCGCCTTGACCGCATTTTCAACGGTGCCGTAGGCCGTAATCATGATGACGGCTAGCTGGGGATCAGTACTGTGAAGTTCGGTCAGCAGATCGATGCCGTTGCGGTCGGGCAGCGCGAGGTCGAGCAGAACGAGGTCGTAGGGCCGGTCTCCGATTCGCGTCAGGCCTTCGTCGGCGGTGGCGGCCGACTGCACTTCGTAGCCTTCCATTTCCAGCAAGGTTTCCAGCGACTCGCGAATGGCGGCCTCATCGTCGATGATCAGCACGGAACCCGCCGACGAGCTTTCGCTCAGGTTAGGTCGCGGGATGGTGACCAGCTCAGACATTGACAGCCTTCCTCGTCAGCGGAAAATCAAGATAGAATGTCGTGCCCCGGCCAGGATGGCTTTCCACACGAATCTTCCCGGCATGCTCCTGAATAATTCCGTAAGTCACGGAGAGGCCCAGCCCGGTGCCTTTGCCCTGGCCCTCGCGCGGTGCTGCTTTCGTCGTAAAGAATGGATCGTAGATGCGTTGAATGTGTTCCTGTGCAATGCCGGTACCGGTATCGGATACGACGACACTAACACCATCGCCGTTGGACGTGGCTACTTTAAGAGTTCCGCCTTCGGGCATAGCGTCGCGTGCATTCAGGAACAGATTCAGGAAAACTTGTTGCAGACGTCCAGGATTGCCGCTGATCAACGGTAAGTGGCCAGCCAATTCGTCTTCGACCCTGATCTTGGTGATCTTGAACTGGTGCTCCAGCAGCGCCATTGTGTCTGCAATGATCTTGTTGATGTTTACTTCCGTGAACTCGGTGCCGCTGGTGCGGGAGAAGTTCAACAGGTTGTTCACGATCTCAGATGCTCGGAAGGTCTGCCGGGTAATTTTTTCGAGCAGCCCGCCTTTTTGCGGATCGTCCTGCAGCTGCTTCGACAACATCTGTGCGTAAGAGGAAATCACCGCCAGCGGCGTGTTGACTTCGTGCGCCACCCCGGCGGCGAGCAGGCCGATTGAGGAAAGTTTGTCCGCCTGCGACAGCTGCGATTCCAGGTCGATGCGTTCGGTGATGTCGTCCACGATGATGAGCCGCCCGATCACGTTGAACTTTCTTGTGACCAGAGGGGCGATGGCGACGTTCACAATGCGACTCTCGCCCGTTGGAGTCGCCAGACGGAATTTGTACAGATTGTTGATGCCCGGGTTCTGCCGCACGCGGTAGAACTCTTCCACGAACTCCGCCGGGAATACCTCGCTTAAGGGACGGGTCAGTGCCTGCCAACGTGGCAGAGCGTACATGACTTCCATCTGCGAGTTCCAGGATTCGATGCGGTCCGCCAGATCGACTGCCATGCACGCCCACGTTGATCGACTCGACGATGTTTTCGTTGAAGTCTTTCAGCCGCTCGTATTCGGTGACCTTCTGTTCGAGCGAGGCGTACAGGCGCGCATTCTGGATGGCGATGCCGATGTAACCGGCCAGGGTTTCGAGCAGTTCAATGTCTTCGCTGGTAAGGAAGTCGCCTTCTACGGTTTTGCCCAAGCCGAGGAATGCAATCGTTCGCTGCTGGGCACGACATGGGATGTAGTAGTTCAGGTCAAGCTTCGCGATAGCTTGTTGCGCACTGGCCGTCTCACGCGGGACCTGGTGCACATTTTCCAGGAACAGATGTCCAGCTTCAGTTTCCGGCCGGGGTGCGCTCAGGAACTCCAGATCTAGGCCGCTGGTCTGGGTCATGCCGAATGACTTGGCCAAAGCGAACTGTGGCGGCTCGCCGGCGGAAAGAAAAATCGCCATGCGATCAACCAGCAAAGTCCGCGACAGGCGATCGACCACCGAACTTAGCATCCGGTCGAGGTCGGTCTCCGCGCTGAGTTCGCGTCCAAATTCGATGAGCGTCTTTCGATAGTCGTAGCGCGTGCGATAGAAGAACTGGTCGATCCGCTCCTGAATCCACTTGCGGACAGGATCGAATAGCAACGCTGTCACGACCATCGCCAGCATCAAGCCGACAGGTCCAGAGCTTGGGACCTGCGTGTGGACTAACTCCGCCACTCCAGCGACCACCGCGAAGTAGAGTCCAACAATCGCGGCCGCTGCCAGCGTATACACCATGCCGCGCTTGAAAATCAGATCTACGTCCATCAATCGGTAGCGGAAGATGGCGTAGCCAAATGTCAGAGGCAGCAAGCCCAGCGACAGAACTGACACCTTCAACGCCGAACTCGGCATCGAGCCAGTCAGGTAGGGAATCACGTAAAACAGCGTGAACGGAGCGATAGCAAGAATCGTGCCGCGTGTGACCCACTTGAGCTGTTGCCGAAGGATGGGAGTGCTGGCCCGGCGATAGCTGTACCAAAGCATTCCCGCCGCGATCACGAAGAACAGGGCCAGGTAGCCCATCTGGACACGGTCCAGGTTCCAGCGCACCCGCTCGCTGGCTTTCAGCACCCGCAGCGCGAGGATGTGGACACCCAGCAACACCATCCCCGGGATGTAGATAACTGGGATGATCCAGCGATGGCGACGAACAAATCCGCGTTTCTCCGGAAAAGTCAGGACAAAATGCAGGAACAACGCCGGCTGGAGCAACCAGGCAGTTACGTTGCCCCAGTAGATGGTCCAGTCGAACTGGTTCAGTTTGCCGGTGAACTTGAAGGCGTAGAAAATGAACGAGACTAGGCAGAAAATATAGAAGTGCGTGGAACTCGGTGCAGTCCATCGGCGCAAGAGAACATACAGCCCGATTCCCAGATAGATCAGGCCAATGAAACGGAGCCAATAATTCAGGGAACGCTCGGCCGGGACCAGAATAACGGTAGTATCCAGCGGCACAGACTGCCGCACCAGGGAATAGGTCGCTTTCGACCACGCGCCCACACGGTAGACCTGGCGCATCCGTGCGGTCGTGTCTTTAATTTCGTGCTGGTTGATGGCGGTCAGCCGGTCCCCGGCGCGAATACCGGCCTTGTCGCCCGGACCGTTCGGTTCGACGCGGTTGGCGACCATGCCACCGTCACTTCCCGCCTGTCCCGTCTGTTCCATCCACCAGACGCCATCTGAGGGGATCTGGAAGTCCGCTTCTTTTTGGAAATTGATCCAGGCCAGAACGACCGCAGCCGTGGTCAAGAGGATCAGCAGCCCGGCTGTAAAACGGATTTGGAAGTCCCGGTTCATCGACCGCAACGGCTCCTGGTTGAGGGCGGGGGAAAGACCCGAAAAATGGTTCTGCACGTCGGGTGCCACGGCAGGGCGCAAGGGAGAACCTCTAACTTAGCTAAAAGAAAAGACTTCATGGATTATAGAAGCGCTGTGGAAGGAAAGCTATGCTTTTTGGAAGCCATCTGTGAGGTTTGGTAACTCTATGCACGGCAGAACTTTAGGAAGCCCAAATTGACGGTGCTGGGCCGAGTCTTCGACCGGGTAGGTCGAGCGAAGCTCGACAGCTCATTGCTGAGTGCTATCAGCCAGAGCCGAGCATTGCTCCGCCCGACCGGGTCGAAAGACCCGGTCCCACACAAATATCCTGGATCCGCAATACTCCGGCTAGAATTGCTATTCATTGAATTATTCCTCCGGAATCTCAGACCAAAGCGCAACTCCGATCGAGGAGTGTTGGTTCGTCCTCGATGGCTATCGCATGCGCTATCTGCGCGCTGGTTCCGGACCGCCGTTGCTCCTGCTCCATGGATTGCTGGGCTACTCTTTTTCCTGGCGATTCGCCCTGCCTGCGCTGGCAAACAACGCAACGGTTTACGCGGTGGACATGGCGGGCGTCGGCTTTTCTGACCGGCCTCCAAATGCCGACGGCAGCCTCCGAGCTCATGCCCAACGTCTACTGCGTTTTCTGGACGGTATGGGTGTCACCTCTTTTGATCTGCTGGGAACGTCTCACGGCGGCGCGGTCGCCATGATGGCGGCAGCCCTTGCTCCCGACCGGGTGCGCCGTCTGATTCTGGTTGCTCCGGTGAACCCGTGGTCGGCCCATGGCAAGCGACTCGCTCCATTTCTAAGTAGCCTGCCGGTTTCCTGGTTGCTGCTTCGCGGCGAACCTCTTCTGGGGATTGTTCACGACAGGTTACTGCGTCGCCTTTACGGAGATCCACGGCGCATACGTCCTGGGACGCTCGCCGGTTACTCGGCACCATTCAAGATTCCCGGCACGCTCAACTACGGCCTACGCGTAGTCAGTGCATGGAACCGCGATTTGGCGGACTTGGAATCACTGTTGCCGCGCATCGTGAATATTCCGTCTCTGTTGCTCTGGGGCAGCAGGGACACAGCGGTGAATCCTGCATCAGCTGACATGCTGAGTCGGCAGTTCAAGCACTGCCGGGTCGAAATTTTCGATGGCGTGGGCCATTTACCCTACGAAGAGGTTCCCGATTCATTTAATGCGTCTGTGATCGAATTTCTGAATCATCCCGTGGCCCCCCGCTGACATGCCCAGCTACCTCTTTGAAATGCTCCGAAATTATCTGGCCCACTGGGGCTACTGGGCGGTCGGAGGCGCGCTGCTGCTGGAAAATGCGGGCTTGCCGGTGCCCGGCGAAACCATTCTTTTGCTGGCCAGCTTCCTGGCTTACTCGGAACATAAGCTCGCTCTGCCCTGGATCATCGTGGTCGGCGTCTGCGCGGCCACGCTGGGAGACAACCTGGGGTTCGCGCTTGGATCCTGTGGTGGGCGTCCTTTGTTGGAGCGCTACCAAAGAACTTTGCGCATCCGCCCCGCGGTCATCGTCCGCGGTGAAGAACTTTTCGCGCGCTATGGGGCTGCCACCATTTTCGTCGCACGCTTTATCGCTGGCCTGCGGATCATAGCCGGCCCGTTGGCTGGAGTCCTGCGCATGCCCTGGCGCAAGTTCCTGGTGTTCAATTTTCTGGGTGCCGTGCTCTGGGTAAGCGTGATCGCAAGCGTCGGATATCTTTTCGGAAAACATTGGGATGCGCTGGTTGACCTGGTACAGGATGCAAACCTCGCCGTCGCAATTGTGGTTGTCGTCGTTTGTGCTTTTTTCTGGTGGAAGCGGCGGAAAAGCTAGCAATGTAGGCGCGAGCGTCCCGCTCGAGCGGCGGTGCTCGTGGCTCTGCTGCACGAGCGAAAGCGCTCGCGCCTACATTTGAAGTATCAGATTTCCGCCGAGCCGCAGCGCCTGTTACCTTGAGGTCAGAGCTATTCACGTTGACCTCGTATACCAAACGAATTCTGGTCTTGATCGCGGGCTGGAGTTTCATCCTGCTGGGGATCGTCGGGCTCTTTCTGCCGATCCTTCAAGGTGTCCTGTTCCTGCTGGTCGGTCTGATCATCCTGTCCACCGAATATGTGTGGGCCCATCGCTTGTTAAGCAAACTGCGCGAGCGTTTCCCCAAGTTGGGACGGACAGCAGACCGGGCTACCGATAAGGCAACCGCCTGGTTACGGCGGATTTCCGGTCAACCCAAAACGGATTGATGCTCCATCCTTGCGGTGCTAACCTCGACGCAGCGAATCCCGCAGAATGGCTGATCCCGTAATATCGGTGGCACTGGACCCTGCGGCCGGCAATCGATCCGGCTTCATGCGTTTTGACATTCCCGAAGTCTGGATGCGGTTCTTACTGGCCCTGCTTGGACTGATCCTCGCTTTTGCAGCCGCCCTGTTTTCCACGGTCACGCGCGAATCCGGCAGCCTCTGGGGCACGGTCATCCTGGCCTCGATCGCATTGGCGCTCGCGGTCGTCGTGGGCCTCACAACGGTGCCTTACCTGGCACGCAGGGTTGCAGGCGGGCGAGTCCGAGACGCCTTCAATTACGACGTGACCGGCGTGGGAATCATCTACGTCCTCACCGTCCTTTTGATCGGCGTAGCGGCGCTGAATACCGGCAACAACCTGCTCTATGTGATTGTCGCGGCCATGCTGGCGGCGATCCTGGTGTCGGGCGTGGCGTCGGCGGTCGTTCTTCGCGAACTGGAGTTGGATATCCGTTTACCCGAGCACGTCTTCGCCGGCTCGGCCACGCTGGGGAAGATCGTCGTCAGGAATCGTCGCAAGTGGCTGCCGTCATTTTCGATTAGCGTGGTGCCGCTCAAACAGAAGGCGTCAGCCCAGTGGCAGTGGGTCGCGACAACTTTTGGTTTTCCGCCGGGGCAGCCTGCGGCCAAACAATGGGTAACACTGCCCGACCGGCAGTTGCGCCGCATTGCTGCCAACGCCGCCGCTCCACTTGGAATCTTTAACGACTCCGCATATTTTCCCTACATTCCTGCATCTGCCGAACTCAGCGCCGAGCTGGAACTCTGCTTTCCTCGCCGCGGACGCTACCAGCAGAATAGCTTTGGCCTGGCCACGCGCTTTCCTTTTGCGTTCCTGACCAAGACTCGCCGGGTACCACTGTCCCGGGAAATACTCGTCTACCCTCCGGTTGACACGACCGACGAATTCTTTGAAGTGTTGCCGTTGATTGCCGGCGAATTTGAATCCTTCGCCCGCGGACGAGGAGACGATCTGTATCTGATTCGCGAGTACATGCCGGAAGACTCGGCCCGCCATGTGGACTGGAAGGCCACCGCGAAATCGGGATCGCTCAAAGTGCGCGAGTTCAGCCGTGAAGATGAACGCAAGCTGCGTCTGGTTTTCGATAACCCGGCTCCAGGGACCGTTTCCGAGCAGGCCTACGAAAATGCAGTTACCGCCGCAGCCTCCCTGGGATGGCACTTCGCTGAATCGAATGCAGAGCTGTCTTTCGTGGCGCAAGGTTGCCGGGGGGAGGCTGACATTCACGACTTCCTTGCCTATCTCGCTACCGTGGGCCCGCAGGTCTCCGCGTCGTCGCTCGATGATCTGGAAAATTCCGATGGCTACAATGTGATACTCACCAGTCGTCCGCGGGCGGCCATCCCGGCGCATCTCTGGAATTGCTCTTACTTCATTTTCATCGGAGCCGTATGATGTGGGCGCGAGCGCCCCGCTCGTGCCTACATGCAGCCGCAGGGCAGGGGAGTGCATCCCATAGGTAAGAAAAAGAGACGCCGCTTTGCCTGGACAGCCGAAACTTCCATTGAGGTGATTGGGAACATGAAGCGCAAATATCTGCTGCTGAGCACTATGCTGACGTCTCTTCTGCTGGCGTCCGTTCCGCCCCTTGTGTTGGCCCAGAGGTCTCTAGAAATTCCTTCCGGAACTTCGATCCGAGTACGCATGACCGACAATCTCAGCAGTGAACAGACTCAGATGGGCGACACCTTCCGCGGCACACTCGACGAGCCCATCGTGGTCGATAGACGCGAACTCTATCCCAAGGGCGCCGATGTAATCGGGCGCGTCACGGATGTGCATCCTACCGGCCGCCTCAGTGAGCCGGGTGAACTCGACCTGATTCTGAATACGGTAAGTTCGGGAACGGTAGCGGCGTCCATCCATGTAGAGCCGCTGATGCTGAAGGGTGAGTCCCACGCGAAGAGCAATGTGACCAAGATCGGCGGCGGCGCAGCCCTAGGCGCTGTGATCGGCGCCATTGCGGGCGGAGGTAAAGGAGCGGCTATCGGCACCCTGGCTGGGGGAGCTGCCGGCACTGGAGCTGCTGCGGCCACGGGCAAAAAACCGGCGATCGTCGAATCGGAGGCGGTCCTGACTTTTGTCACGTCCTCGACCTCGGCCCCGACGACTCCTCCACCCGCAAACACGTCATCGAATGAACCCCCGCCACCTTCGGGGCCTGCACCAGCGGTCTCGGAAGTGGCTCCCAATCCAGATTCGTCAACGGACGTCGATACACCGTTGTTCTCTCTCCGTGATCGCCGAACCATCCGGACTTGTGTCAGCGAACATGCTTCCGACTTTCCCGCCGGAACTACTCAACGACCAGAACTGCCCTCCGGTTCAGAACGGCAGATTCATCGCGGAGGCAATCTGCCGTCCGAAATACAGAACCAGGCCCAGTCCCTGCCGCTCTCCTGCGAGGACCAGTTGCCCAAATTGTCCAATGACCTGGAAAGGGTCATATACGGCGGCCGGGCCATACTGATCGACAGCAAGGGTCGAGTGCTGGATACGTTCTATCTGGATGAAAATCAATAGGCATGTCACAAACCGCGTAGGGGCAGATGTCTCCATCTGCCCTGTCGAGCGCAGCTCGACAGGTTCTTACCCGCGCCAAAATCGCAGAGCGCTGCTCCGCCGGGCAGGTGGGGACACCTACCCCTACGCGGTTCCTGGTGGCTGAGTGCTCGACAGAGGCTTGCCGTCCTGGTAACCATTACTTTCGATTACCTCGGTACATTGACCCTTGGAACGTACCTGCTAAGGTTACACATAAGAGAAGTCTAATCGCAGTACTGCGTCCAACCGCGCGCCCGGCTGGCAGCAACTGGTTCTGTCAGAACACTGGTCAATGACCGCTCAATTCCAAACCGTGCTGTGGATCGCCCACCCCGTGCTGCAGCTGGCCGTCGGGGCGGTGATGTTGCGACGAAAACTCAATAAGGTGTTTCCTGCCTTTTTCGCCTACATCGCATTTCAGATTCTGAGCTTTTCCGTCTTGTTTCCCCTCAACACCTGGGGAAGTTACGAGAAGTGGTATGCGACCTACTTCTATCTCTACTGGGGCTGCTCGGCAGTCAACCTGATCCTGGGCTTCATGATCATTCACGAAGTCTTTCTCGATGTCTTCAGTCCGTACCACACGTTGAAGGACCTGGGATCGGTCATGTTCAAGTGGGCTGCTCTGGTCATGATGCTGGTCGCCGGCGTAGTCGCAGCCTCCAATTCCGGGCACGACATGGAGCCGATTCTGCAAGCCATCACCACCATACAGCGCTGCGTTCGTGTGGCGCAGTGCGGACTGGTGCTCTTCCTGATGGTGTTTTCTCGCTACCTCGGAGTTTCCTGGAAGCAGCAGAGTTTTGGCATCGCGCTCGGGCTAGGCGGAGCCGCAGCCATGGAACTGGCCACGCTCGCCCTGTACGCCGGTGGTCCGATGTCCCAGGTGACGGTACACGTGTTCAATCTGGTGGCGTATAACCTCGCCATCCTCGTCTGGTTCGGCTACGCCCTCCGGGAAAATCCCGCACGAACGCCGGGAACAGAGTTGTTCGCGTCCCATCGCTGGGAAAAGGGCCTTACCGACATTCAGAATCCGACGCAGGGCGATTCGCTGATACCGATGTTCGAGAGTATGGTGGATCGCGCTTTCTCGCGCACCCAGACCGACTACGCACCGCCGGCCGCGAAAGCCCAAACCGATCCGCCTGCTGAACCGGTTGCCACTATCCGCAGCGGAATTCACTCGATTCCGGCGCAGAGCCGCCGGGTCCACTGAAGAAACTGTCCCGCGCAACTCCGCGATGCTTACCTGTTCCGCTCTCTTACTGCTCCGTCTAAAATCTCGTCCAACACTTTAATAATTAATCTATTGAATACGTGAAACTGCCGCGACCTTGGTGCAAAAAACGCTGGACGCCGGGACGGACACCTGTATAATTCCGCCACCTCGTGAGGCTTCCTCCCAGGAGCTTCGCAGCGTAAGGAGAACACCATGAAACGTGCGATCAGGATGTTGATCCTGATGGTAGGTCTGGCTTGCACGTACGTGGCAATCGCGACCCCGATACTCAATGCTGAACTGGGCCCGATGCCGCTATGTCCACCAAGCAAGCCGAACTGCGCGGGTGGCCACTGAGTAAGGGGCCGATCTAGCAGTCTCGTAGTCTCCGAGGGCTGACGCTTCAAAAGTCAGCCCTCTTTTCTTGTTCGCAGGACTCTTCTTCCAGAACCTTTTCCGGGTTTCAGTTCTTCAGCGCGACTTCCAGGCTTCTTCTGAGTTGCTCGGGATCCATCACCGGTGGCTGACAACTGAAGCCCGAGCAAACTATGGCTGCCGATTTTCCTTCCTTGAGCACGGGCAGATGAGGGATCGTCTCGGCTAGCGCTGGCGGTAAATTCTCCGAAACTACCTTGCTGGCTGCAAGCTGAAGCACGGTCTTCGGAAGCGCAAAGAAGCCGCTTGCGACGGCGCGTAACTGATCCGCAACCGCATCGTCTCCCACGATGACAACCTGGGTGTGCGGCGATAACAGATGCACCGCCGCAATCGCATAGCTGGCGGCGAAGATGCCAAACTTTCCGGCAAGGGAGGCGGGCAATTCCAAGGTCGCTTCCGCCTTCTCTCGATAACTCGCCTGGTTGGTCAAGGCGTATAGCCGAAGCAAAGCGATGGCTGCCACCGAATTTCCAGCCGGAGTGGGAGAATCCTGAAAGGGCTTTCGCCGCGTGCCGAGCACTCCCAGCACTTTTTCTTTTCCGCCTGCCGCGGTGTCGAAGAACCCGCCGGACACAGGATCGAAAAAGAGATCCATCATCTTATCGATTATGCGCTGCGCGAAGTTGAAATAGCTGAGGTCGCCGGTGATTTCATAAGCGTCCAGGCAGGCGATGGCAGTGAAAGCGTAGTCATCCAGCAGCCCGGCAATTGCGCGCTTCTCTGCGGTTGGGTCGGAATAGGCGAGCACATGCTGCAGGCCGTGCTCCGAATGCCAGGCCTCGGAGAGGACGCGGTCCAGCGAACGCAGCGCGAAGTGTTTGGCCTCCTCAAGATTGAAGACCTTCGCGGCCTCCAGATAGGCGGAAACGCAAAGCGAGTTCCAGCCCACATAGATTGTCTTGTCCACGTACGGCGTCGGCCGCTGGAGGCGGGCGGCGTACATTTTCTGCCGAGCAGATTCCAGTAAGGCGGTCACACGGTCGACGGCCAGACTCAAACGTTTTGAGACTTCCTCGACGGACGCCCGGACGTAAAGAACATTTTTCTCCGGATTGTGATGCATCTCACCCACTTCGTTGACGTCGTAGTGCAAACCCGCGACTGCCGATTCCTGTTCGGTGAGGACAGCCTGCATCTCTGCTCGGGTCCAGGTGAAATAGTCACCGTCATCGTCCATCGAATAGTCGGCGTCCTGGGAGGCGTAAAACCCGCCACGGTCTCGGTCGCTGAGCCACTCATCCATCCAGCGGACGATGTCACGGGCCACGGCGGCAGAGAATTCCGATCCAGTTACCTGGTAGGCGTGGACGTAATTCTTGAGCAGTTCTGAATTGTCGTAGCACATCTTCTCGAAGTGAGGCACGATCCAGTGCTCGTCCACCGAGTAGCGGTGAAAGCCGCCAGCCAGTTGGTCATAGACGCCGCCGCGCGCCATCTTCTCCAGTGTAGGCACAAAGACGTCGCGCAGTTTCTCATCTCCGGTGCGCGCGTACCGGTCCATCAGGAGATCGAGCACGGCAGGATGCGGAAACTTGGGGGCGCTCCCGAATCCGCCATTGTGCGGATCAAACATCTTTATCGCCGATTCAACAATTGCGTCGATCACCTTGGGAGAAAACTCTCCACTAGCTCCGGCAAAAGACTCCGCCCGCGAGATGGCGATTTCCACCATCTGCGCCTGGTCTACGACTTCGTTGTTTTTCTGGTGATAAGCGTCGGCGATCGACTGTAGTACGCGCTTGAAACTGGGACGTCCATAACTGTCTTCGGGAGGGAAGTACGTGCCGCCGTAAAACGGCTTGCCGTCCGGCGTGAGAAACGCGGTCAATGGCCAGCCGCCCTGTCCACTGATGGCGCTCACCGCAACCTGGTAGCGGCTGTCGATGTCAGGACGTTCGTCGCGATCCACCTTCACCGCCACGAAGCGCCCGTTCACGATCTTCGCCACTTCGGGATCGTCGTAAGATTCCCGATCCATCACATGACACCAGTGACACCAGACCGCTCCGATGTCGAGCAGGATGGGCCGATTCTCCCGTTTCGCGATGGCAAAAGCTTCTTCTCCCCATTCGTTCCACTGGATAGGCTGGTGCATGGCGGAGCGCAGGTAGGCGGAGGAGGCTCTGGAGAGCGAGTTCAGGGTCTGGGTGGTCATGCACTCAGTCTAAATGCTTTCCCGGGGGAGACAGGAATTCAAGAGTGAGGATTGCAGATTTCAGATTGAAAAGCCTGAATTTCGGGTTCAAATCTGCCATCTGAAATCTTCAATCTGAAATCATGCCGACAGCTGCCGCGCAATCGAGCAATACAAGTCCACCGCGTCTTGTAGTTGCTTCTTCTCCACGCATTCGCCATTGGTGTGGGCTACGTGGATCGATCCGGGGCCGACCAGCAGGGGTTGTCCCCAGTTGCTGAGCGCCGGGATGTCTGTAGTGAACGCGGCGACCATGGTGGGAAGGCCTTCGAGAGTGCGCAGTCGCACGAACGGAATCTCCAGCACGAACTCGATCTTCGCCAGATCGCCGACTGCCGCGACGATGTCGCGCTTCAACTGCTCTGAGGAGCCGACCAGGCGATAGAGCAGTTGCGCCCGCGCTTTGTCCGGGATCACATTCGGAGCGCGGCCGCCTTCGATTACTCCAATGTTCAAGGTGCACGGTCCGATGCCGTCTGTAGCGGGCAGCTTCATTTCGCGCAGGCGGGCGAGGGCGACCAGCAGCTTGTCGATCGCCGACTCGCCTAGTTCCGGATAAGCCGAGTGCGCCATCTGTCCCTCGGCGATCACTTCGACCCGCAACGCTCCTTTGGACGCGATCGCGACCCGGTTCTCGGTAGGCTCGCCATTCACCAGAAATTTACAGCCCGGCGGATTCAGGTTCGCAGTTTTAGCGCCCAGACTGTCTCGCTCCTCGCCGACGACGAAAAGCAGTCCGACGTGAATGCCTTCCCGGTGCAGTCGTTCCGCGGCTTCTACCTGGATTGCGATGATTCCCTTCGCGTCGCACGAGCCGCGTCCGTAAACCCGCTCCCGATCTTCGGACGATGGGATGAACGGCGGGACCGTATCCATGTGGGTAGAGAAAACGATCGTGGGCCGCGGCTGCTCGGGGTACACCGCGAAGACATTGCAGCGCATGCCTTCGACCGGAATCTTTTCCGCTCGAAAACCGCGCCGCAGTAAATCTTCGTGCAGGAATTCGCTCACCGAGCCTTCATTGCCGGTGATGGACTCGATATCGACCAGTTGACGGGTGAAGGCGACAACATCCATGCGCGACAGGATACCCTAGTCACGCTTCGTCTCAGAAGGCCTTCTCTCAGTGTCCTCTCTGTCCTCCGTGGTTGAATTGGTTTTTGACCACGGAGGGCACAGAGGACACTGAGGTAGTTCCGTTGGCTGCTATGCTTAGTTGAACCCATGGAAACTGCAATTCGCTCTCTGTCTCTGGACGGCCCGGCTGGCCGCCTTGAAGCCCTGCTCAATTCCGGTAATCCGGACGCCCCCTATGCCGCTGTCGTAGCCCATCCACATCCCCTTTTCGGCGGCACTCTGCACAATAAGGTTGTCTTTCATGCCATGAAAACGCTGAATAGTTTTGGTTTCCCGGTACTGCGGTTCAATTTTCGTGGGACCGGACTCAGTGAAGGCGAGCACGACCACGGAATTGGTGAGGTGGAGGATGTTCGAACCGCGCTGGATTGGACGGACCGCGAGTTTCACCTGCCCATGGTCTTTGCTGGATTCTCGTTCGGCGCGGCAGTAGGACTTCGCGCTGCTTGTGATGACTCCCGGGTGAAAGCGGCGATTGGGCTGGGGCTGCCGGTGGCGCCAATTGATGATCGCGCCTACGACTTCAGCTTTCTGTCGTCTTGTACAAAACCCAAGCTGTTTGTCAGCGGCGACCGCGATCAGTTCGGAACGCCGTCGCAGTTGGAGAAGGTGGTTCAGACGGTTGCCAATCCGAAGAAGCTGGTGTTGATTGCGGGCGCCGATCACTTTTTCGAAGGACGACTGAGTGAGATGCGCGACGCGATTCAGCAGTGGGTGCCGGACGCGGTGAGCTTATAGAACCGCTGGACTCCGCGAGGCAGTGTGAAGTTCATACCTGCGTGGAGGCGTCATGCTGAGCTTGCGAGGCATCTGGCGTGAAGCGTAAGTACAGCTGCCCAGAGACATGGGCTAGAGATTTCGATTGCGAGGGGCGGGATGCCGACGCTCCGAAAAACCCAACGCCTTTTATAATCCTTGCACATGCCTTCCGATCGTCAGACCCTTACCTTGGACATGCGGGTCACCGCGCGTCATTTGTTCGAGCATGCTCTCGCCGAAGCCAGCATAGACCGGGCATTTCAGCGCCACGTGGATTGCGATCGCGGAGTGCTTCGGATTGGCGAGGACCTGCATGATCTTGATTCGTACAATCGCGTACTCGTGATCTCCATCGGCAAAGCCGCGCATGCCATGGTCAATTCGCTTGAGATGCAAGCTGGCAATCGCTTCGAAGGCATTGTGGCCAGCTCAGTCGATCCGGCTTCGCAGCTGCGAGGTTTTCGCTACTTTCGCGGGGGCCATCCTATGCCCAACCAGGAATCGATTCGTGCCGCCGAGGCCATGCTGAAGTCGCTCAACGCCCAGAACTCCTCGTCTCTGGTGATCTTCATGCTCAGTGGCGGCGGGTCTTCGATCGTCGAGAAGCCGATTGACGACGAAATCTCGCTGGACGACCTGATCGCGACTTACAGCACGCTGGTGCATTCCGGTGCGCCCATCACCGAGATCAACACCATCCGCAAACATCTTTCGGCCGTCAAGGGTGGAAGACTTGCTGTCGCAGCCCCTGAAGCGCAGCAGGTTTCGCTGTTGGTATCGGACGTCCCTGACAAGACTCCCGATGCGCTGGCCTCGGGGCCGACCATGCCCGATTCCACCACGGTAGAAGACTGCTACTCCATCGCCGAAAAGTACGGCATGCTGCCCCAGTTTCCAGGTTCGGTGCGCGAGCTGTTTCAACGCCACGCCTTGGATGAAACTCCCAAACCCGATAACCTGGCCTTCCACCGATCGCGCTGGTGGCCGTTGTTGTCGAACGCATCGCTGCTGGAATCCGCGGAAGCCGAGGCGCAACGGCATGGCTTCACCGTCCAAATCGACAACAGTTGTGATGACTGGGACTACGCTCGTGCGGCGGATTATCTGCTCGAACGTTTGCGCGGGTTGCGCCAGAAGTCGGAACGCGCCTGCCTGCTTTCCGGTGGAGAAGTTACAGTGAAGGTAGAAAATGGCGGCACCGGCGGACGCAACCAGCAATTTGGGCTGGCCTGCGCGGCGAAGATTTCCGGCGAAGCGATCACAGTGCTCAGCGCCGGCACGGACGGCATCGACGGCAATAGCGTCGCCGCGGGAGCAATCGTGGATGGCAGCACACAGGAACGTGCCAAATCTCGCGGACTGGATCCGGCTGCGTACCTCAGTGGTTTCAATGCTTATCCGTTGTTCGAGTCGCTTGGCGATGCGATTGTGACCGGGCCCACAGGCAACAACTTGCGGGATCTACGAATTCTGCTGGCTTATTGACTAAAACGTGTAGCGCGCCCGCCCTACGCACGCTTCCTAGAAGAACCTAGTCACGCCTTCTTCCAGCACGAACACGCGATCTTCAATGCCTGCCGCCCTGGCTTCCTGCTCCAGCAGTTGCACCGGTTCGTCCATGGGTTCGTGAGAAAGCTTAAACGTGCCGTAGTGCATGGGCACCATCCAGCGAGCATTCAGGTCAGAGAAGGCCCGCATCGCATCTGCCGGACTGGTGTGAACATTGCGGAACGACGGAGGATGGTAGGCGCCAATCGGCAAGAGCGCCAGCTCCGGTGCGAGCCGCTGTCCGATTTCACGGAAGCCTGAGAAATACGCTGTGTCCCCGGCGTGGTAGATCGAATGCTTGTGGTCGCGTAAGACGTATCCGCCGTATCCGCGATGCGAATCCTCGATGACCCGAGCGCCCCAGTGCCGCGAAGGCACGTGAGTGACCGCCAGGTCGAGGTGACGATAGCTGTTCCACCAATCCAGCTCGACCATGGAGTTGAACCCCAGATCAGACACCAGGTCGGAAACGTGGTGCGGTACCACGATCGTAGGCGCAATTCCGTGACGGCGTTTGGTTTGCCGAACGATGGCGCGCAACGACGGTCGATGCAGGTGATCGAAGTGGGCGTGCGTGACCAGCACGAGGTCAATCGCGGGCAGGTCGCGTACCCTCAGGCCGGGCTGCCGCAGACGTTTCAGGACAAAGAGCCAGCGCGCAAAATTGGGATCGACGACAACATTCTGGCCGCCAATCTGGAGGAAGAAACTGGAGTGGCCGATGAATGTCACGCCCATCTGGTCACGACTGGCAAGCTTGGGCTTGTGAGTATGGCCGGTCCGGGGAGTCACTGCGGAACTCCGCACCAGACTGCCAAACTGGCGGGCGCGGCTGCGGAGAGCGCGATTCTTAACGGTCTTCAACATCGGGAGAGACTGCAATTGTCATTCTAGAACAAATACGTTCCGGAATGCCTTGACCCCTGATTGCGCCGTCGGTTCTAATCGCTGCTGGTCATTACAGTATTCAGGGGGGACTGAGGATGCGCGTTGCTTTTCTAGGTTTGGGAATTATGGGACGCCCGATGGCCGCCAATCTGGTCAAGGCTGGTCACGAAGTTTCAGTTTGGAGCCGCACTGCAGGCAAGGGAGTCGAAGGCGCAAGAAGCGCCGCTTCACCCGCCGACGCTGCGCGCGGCGCGGAAGTGGTGTGGATGTGCGTTTCCGACACGAATGCCGTCGAGAGCGTCTTGTTCGGACCGAACGGCGTAGACGAGTCCCTGGTCGAAGGCATGACCATCGTAGACTCCAGCACCATTTCTCCGTCGGCAACCCGCAAGTTTGCGGAGCGAGTTGGGACCAAGGGAGTGCGATATGTCGATGCGCCCATGACCGGATCGAAAGTGGCGGCCGACGCAGGCACTCTCATTTTTATCGTTGGTGGCGATGAAGCAGTGATCGAGTCTCTGAAGCCATTATTCGCCGCGATGGGTAAGGTCTTCTTCCGCCTGGGAGAGACTGGCATGGGGCAGTCGGCGAAGCTGGTCATGAATCTGCAAATTGCGCTCATCTATGAAGGTTTTGCCGAAGGTCTCACTCTAGCCACCAAGCTGGGGGTGGATGTCGAAAAACTCATGCCGGTGATCCAGGCATCCATGATTCGCTCGGGAGTTGTGGACTACAAAGCGCCGTTTGTCCTGAAGCGCGACTTCACGGCGAACTTTCCCCTGCGGCTGATGCACAAGGACATCCGCCTGACGCTGGAAGCCGCCAAAGAAGTTCGGGTTAAACTGCCAGCCCTCGAAACGGTCGAAGAAATCTATGAAATGGCCACCGAAGATGGACATCAGGATCTCGACTACGCCGCTACTCTGACCTTGCTGGAAAAGTGGGCTGGAATCGAAGTGAAAGGCGCGTCCGCCTAAGTTCTTGTGGCCGTGGGGCGAGTCGCCCGCGGCCACTCCATCCAACCCTCCACGGCTATTACCTTGGTAATTACGTCGAGTCTTTTTATTACAGAAGTCTTACACGCGCCCTTTTCCCACCCTGCTAACGTAACTGTTGGAAGCTCAATCCTGAGTACAGGGAAACGAATATGGCGATCGACCTTCAGGTGTTGGATCGGAAAGCAGCTGCCGACAACGAAGTGAACTGGGTTACTGCAATTGCGATGGGCTTGTTTCACGTAGGCGCGATCGCGGCGCTTTTCTTCTTTACCTGGAAAGCTTTTCTGGTCTCGATGTTTCTGTGGTGGGTTTCGGGGAGCCTGGGCATCGGCATGGGCTACCACCGGCTGCTTACCCATCGTGGATACAAGACTCCCAAGGCCGTCGAATATTTCCTGACCACTTGCGCCACTCTGGCGCTCGAAGGCGGACCGATTTTCTGGGTCGCCACGCACCGCATCCATCACCAGCACTCCGATCAGGAAGGCGATCCGCATTCACCCCGCGACGGCAAGTGGTGGGCACACATGGGCTGGATCCTGACCGGCAAGTCGATGCATCACGACACGACCACGCTGGCCCGTTACGTTCCCGATCTCGCCAAAGACAAATTTCACGTCTGGATCACGAAGTATCACTATGTTCCTATGATCGTCCTCGGAGTGATTCTGTTCGCCATCGGCGGGCTTCCGTTTCTCCTCTGGGGCGTATTCTTCCGCACCGTGATCGGACTGCACACCACCTGGCTGGTCAATTCCGCCACGCATAGCTGGGGTTCGCGTCGTTTCGTTACCCGTGACCTCTCCACCAACAGTTGGTGGGTGGCACTGCTCACTTTCGGCGAAGGCTGGCACAATAATCACCACGCGCATCCGGTTTCTGCCCGCCATGGTTTGAGGTGGTACGAGATTGATTTCAACTGGTACGGCATCTGGGCGCTGACTAAGTTGGGCCTGGCGCGCCAGGTCTATCGCGTAAAGCTCGACGAATTGCGCCGTCAGGAAGAAGAGCAGGGGGCACCTGCAGAAGCCCGCGCCGAGATGGTCTCGGCGTAAGCCGTTGTTTTGTCTGGGGCGGACACTCATGTCCGCCCCTTTTTACTTTGGCGTTGACCGGTCAACCACACATACAGACTTGCCACGAATTCCAACCCAACCCCAACGTCAAAGGCGGTGGACATGAGTGTCCGCCCCACACGCTTTTTCTAGCTACGCGGTAGAATCCTGCCATGCGTATCAGCAGCCGCCGCAGGACGATTGCGTTCTTTATCGTTCTCGGCGTATGCCTCGTGCTGCTTGCAGTCGGCCTGAACGTCGGCTGGATCATCCTCAACTGGCGCGAAGGGGTGCTACTTTTCCTGGGTGTAATCTTCTTCGCTCTGCTGATTGCCGGGCTGATCGTGAACACCAGCTTTCTGGTCCGCGAAATTCGGCGCAACGAGCAGCATGACAGCTTCATCAATGCCGTTACTCACGAACTGAAAACACCGATTGCTTCCATCCGGCTCTATCTGCAAACCCTGCAGCATCGCGATGTCGATGAAGCCAAACGCCGCGAGTTCTACCGCCTCATGCTGGACGATACCGATCGCCTGATGGGCACAGTCGACCAGGTGCTCAAGGCTGGCGAAGCCGGACACAAGCGGCAGGACCGGCGCGTGCCGGTCGATTTCAGCGGCCTGGTTCGTGATTGCGTGGAAGTAACCCGCACCAGCCACCACCTTCCTCCCGAAGCTCTGCGCTACGAGCAGTCGATCAACTACGGCCCTGCCGCCGGGGTCTTAGGAGATGCGGAAGAGTTGCGCGCGGCAGTTTCAAACGTGCTCGACAACGCAGTCAAATATTCTGGAGAGAACGTGGAGATTTCCGTTCTTCTTAACACGCCGGACCAGAAGCTGGTAACGCTGAGCGTTCGCGACAAAGGCGTCGGGATTCCAATAGGTGAGTTGAAGCGCGTCTTCAAACGCTTTTATCGCGTATCCAATCGGTCACTAAGTCATGTGAAGGGAACTGGCCTGGGCCTTTTCATCGTGCGGGCGATTGCGAAGAAGCACGGCGGCCGGGTGTTTGCAGAGAGTGAAGGAGAAGGGCGGGGTACAAAGGTGGTCATGGAGTTGCCGAGAGTGAATCTGTAGCGCATGTGTAGGGCGGGCGCCCTCGCCCGCCGCTTTTGAAGTTGATTTTTAGTGGGAAAGTTAGGACAAAGTCAAAGTCAGAAGAGGCGGGCGAGGGCGCCCGCCCCACACTGAGACTATTAAACATCTGCATGAGTCATGTTCTGATTGTCGAAGACGAAGCCCACTTGGCCAAAGGCCTGCAGTTCAACCTCGAGGCCGAGGGACATGCTGTCGAGGTCGTGGGCGACGGCGAGCACGCGCTCGATCTTCTTTTAGGCGAAAAGCGTGCCAACTTCGACGCCGTGGTGCTTGACGTCATGCTTCCTGGCAAGGACGGTTTCACTGTCGCCTCCGAGTTACGGGCAGCCAAGCAGTTCGTTCCCGTGCTCATGCTGACCGCGCGCGGACGTCCGGAAGATGTGCTCAAGGGTTTTGCCTCCGGTGCCGACGACTATCTGCCAAAGCCTTTCGAGCTTCCGATCCTGCTCGCCCGATTGCAGGGACTGCTGCGCCGCCGGGAATGGATGCAACAAAGTCTGGCTTCGAGTGCCGCCCCAGTAGCCGCCTCTAAAGAGTACGAGTCGTTCGCGTTCCACGGCCGAACCATCGACTTCGGGAAACTGGAGTTGCGGGTCAACGGAAGCACGATCCAGCTGACTCTGATGGAAGCGGAGCTGCTTCGCCATCTGATCAAGAACCAGGGACGAGTTGTCTCCCGCAAGTCAATTCTCGAAGAAGTTTGGGGCTTGCACGAGGACACGGACACCCGCGCCATCGACAATTTCATCGTCCGTCTGCGGCGCTATATCGAGGACAATCCTTCCGAGCCGCGGCATCTCCTCACCGTTCGCGGCGTGGGTTATCGCTTTGTTGCGGAACCGCAGAAGGATTGAAGTGAAAACCTACTCGCGGCGGCCAAGATTTGAAATCAGGTTTTCGCGATGATTGAGGGCGATTCCATCTACACGGTCCAGGGCGAACATGTAGGCGGCGAAGGCCAACGTCGCGGGCAGTAGGAAGATTGGCAGTTCCATCCACGAATTTCCGTAAACGCGGGCAAGCCAGAGCATCACGGCGCCGACACCGAAGAGCACTCCACGAATCCCAAAGCTCGCCAGCACGGTGGTGAGTGAGGCCCTCTGTCGGCCAAACACGCCTGCCTCTATCCGGCTGGGAGAATAGATCGAGAACAGGTTTCCCGCAGCAAGGTCGATGGGAACGACAAACAGAATGGCCGCCAGCGTGGCGACGGTCACGCCGATGGTTGGCGGCCGATAGATTAAGGATGTTCCCAACCAGACCAGAACAACCTCTAACGCAAAAATCGATAGATGCGCCAGATTCTTCCCCATCATGATCTGCCGGAAGCGAACAGGCGAGGCGAAGAAAAACTGCGTTCCGGTACCGTCGCTTCCGAAATTGTTGTAAGAAAGATTGGTCAGCAGCAGCAATGAGTAGGCTGCGCCCATCGGGAAAGTGAGTCCCGGAGCGTGTGCGAAAAGTCCCTCATTCCGTCCAGAGGTGCGAAATACCAGCAGCATAAAGAGAGGCACGATCAACGTGAACAGCATGGGCCCGCTGCGGCTGAGATAGCGCAATTCCTTTTCGAAGACGGCCGTTACCGGTCCAGATAGCCCAGGCAGATTCCAGCCGGGACGAAGCGCTGGAAGCCCGCTCGACGCGGCTTTACGTGCTTCCGATTCGTTGAGGTTCTCGCCTCTATATTCCGCACGCAGACGGAAATTCAACAGCCAGAGGAACGCAATTCCATAGCATGTCAGCAGCAGAAACGGGAGCGGGCTCTTTTGAGGCTTGCCCTCTATCACGCCTGCAATTGCCGCTGCCGCAAGGCCGGGTGGAAGGGGGCGCTGCGCGTTGGAAAGTTTCTGCCCCATGATTCTGGCTTCAGGGATGGAACGATGTTCGTAGACTGCGAACAGCGGGCCCAGAAGCTGGAAGCTCAAAATGAAGAGGAAGAAGAGTATCCCCATGATTTCGCGCGTGCGCCGCTGCGCCAGCCAGCGCTCCAGCCAGGCGAAAAGCATTCGCGCCATAACCAGATTCACCAGGGCATAGGTCAGTAACACAATCGTCGCCCAAGGCAGTGCGCGGGGAGAGGCGATCCCAAGGCCAATATCGATTCCCACCAGCCACAGGGTGGCGACAGCCGTCGACGGATCGAGCGAACCGTAAGCCAGGCGAATCAGAAAATACGACCGGTAGCTCAACGGAAAGCGCAAAAGACTCGAGGACTCGACATTCTGAGTGAACGCCGTCGCCATCAGGGGAAAGAGCTGCCAGAAAAGAAACACCGGCCAGAGAAGCGTGCCAAGCCACTCTCCCATCCCTTGTGTTAGCAAGAACCAGGCGGCTCCGCCCAGTCCGATCGCGCCGCCGATTCCGCCCGCCAAAAAGGACAGGCTGACGAAGATGCGGGAGGCCAACTCCATGCGGCCGCGAGTAGTCCGCAGGGAGTTCACAAAGATTCGCCAGCGCAAGCCGGCGACCGCCGCCAGTTGCTGGCGGGCGTGCGGGGCCACGCTGGTTTTCTCGATGGTCATCTCATTGGACTCTTAGCCCAACCAGGACAATTCCTGACCATTGGACCGCGACCCGCCCACGATGAGCAGAAACATTTGTTCGAGTGTCAGCTTTTCCCCCGGAGAGCCAGCCACCGCTGTCGGAAGGTCTGCTGCGCGGGCTTCCACTCCAGCGCGCAGTTCCTCCAGTGAACCTTGCGCCACCAACCGGCCGCGATGAATGATGCCGACGTGCGTGCACAAACGCTCCACAATCTCCAGCACGTGAGAAGTCAGGAAGACGGTTGCGCCGCGCGCGATCATGCGTTGCAGCATGGTTTTCAGCGTGCCGGCTGCAATGGCATCGACGCCTTCGAAGGGTTCATCCAGAAACAAAACCTTCGGTCCGTGGATCACCGCTGCGGCCAGCGCCAACTTCTTCTGCATGCCATGCGAGTAGTCGGTCACGAGAGTTTTCGGCTGGTCGGTAAGCTGCATGAAGTCGAGCAGTTCGACCGTGCGCTGGGCCGCGGTGTCGCGGTCCAGACCATACATGCGTCCGACAAAATTCAAATATTCCGACCCGGTCAACCGGCCAAACAGCGCCATGCCTTCTGGAACAACACCGATTTGCCGTTTGACTTCCACCATGTTTGTGACCAGATCGAGGCCGAGAATCTGGATTCGCCCGGAAGTAGGAGCGAGCAAACCGATCAGCATTTTAATGGTGGTGGATTTCCCCGCGCCATTCGGTCCCAGGAAGCCAAAGAACTGACCGGGCGCCACTTCCAGGTTTACGTCCTCGACCGCGACCAGATCGCCGAAACGGCGCGTCAGATGCTCGGTTGAGATGGTTGGAGAAGCCATGGAAAGTTTTGACTCTAGCACAATCGCCGAGCCTCGGAGTTCGAAGGCATTCTCGAACCCGAAGTTATTCTGAGGGACTTCAGTCCCGAAGGATATGGCTTGGGTCGGCCCGGGCACGACGGCTATATATGCGCTTCTCGCGAGATGCTTCGCAAACTCAGCATGACGCCAGGGGGCGAAGGGGTGGGACCGAAGATGAACCATGCAATCTATTGATGTCTTCAATCCACGCTTTGAGAAAAACTCTCACCGTACTAGACTAGGCGACTGAAATTTTCCCAGCTTCAATTGCAATTGCAGGACACCGCAACGGACGAGCCCTGCTCGCCCGGACAGCCGAGGGCGGCTGTCCCCACGCGGTTTTGTTTCAGGAGGCGATTTATGGGCTCTCGCTGGCTTCTACTTCTCTTATTCTCATTAACTACCAACGTATTGCTGGCGCAATCATCACCGCCTCAGGCTTCTCCTTCGCAGCCGACCGCTGCCGCGGAGACCACGGTGCAGACGCTGCTCGACCGTATTCAGCAGCTGGAGAACCGGATCAATCAACTGGAAGAGCGTGACCGCCAGAAAGAGGCTCAGGCTTCTGGCCCGGCAATTCCTGCGGCAGTCCAGACTCCTGGCGCGCCTGTCTCTGAAAGCGCTGCCACGACTCCGGCCCCGGCCGCTTCTCCCGCGCCCGCCGCCATGCAGGGAGAAGATCATGCCAGCATGGGTGAAATCCGTGACACTGAACGCCGGTTTCCGTCGCTGCAAATCAGGGGCTTCGGCGATGTGGATTTCTCCGCAACCGATCAGAAGGGCACAAACAGTGGCTTCAACATGGGACAGCTGGTTCTGCATCTGGCTTCACCGTTGTCGAACAAGGTGAGCTATTTCGGCGAAGTGAGCTTCACAGCGCAGCCGTCCACCTACGATGTAAGCGTGGAACGCTCCATCATTCGCTTCGATTACAACGACTATTTCAAACTTTCTTTCGGCAAGTATCACACTCCCATCGGTTATTGGAATGCCGCTTTCCACCACGGAGCCTGGTTGCAGACCACCATCGCCCGTCCGGAAATGGTTATGTTTGGAGGCACGTTCATTCCCACTCACTTTGTAGGGTTAGAAGCGGAAGGGAATATTCCCTCGGGAGGTTTGGGGCTCGGGTACAACGTGGGAATCGGGAATGGGCGCTCTTCGCTGCTGAGCAAGTCCGGCGATAGCGGCGATTCCAACGATAACCGCGCATGGGTGGCCAATGTGTATGCCCGCCCGTCCCGCTTTTACGGACTTCAGGTTGGCGCGTCGGTTTATCGCGACAAGCTGACGCCACAGCCCGGCCAGAATTTCGGCGAATGGATCACCGCGGCCGATGTGGTCTGGACCAAGGAGAAGCCGGAATTCTTATCGGAGTACGCCAACGTTCATCATCGCGACGAAGCCACTGGCAATACATGGGACAGCCAGTCTCTCTATGTTCAGCTGGCCTATCGGCTGCCCTGGCAGCAAAGCAAATGGAAGCCTTATTATCGGTACGAGTATATTCATAAGCCTGCAAATGATCCGACACTGGTGAATGTTCTGGATCTGGACGGTTCGATTTTTGGCGTCCGGTACGATATTACGAATTACGCGGCGTTCAAGGGCGAGTATCGCAACAGCCGCCACGGCGTAGACCAACCCCGGGTGAACGGGGCATTTTTCCAGACCGCATTTACTTTCTGACATGCACATGACAACTCACTCGAAATTCGCCCTCCGAGTATTCGCGCTAAGTTGCTTGTGCCTGGCATTTCTCCAGCCTCTTGCAGCCCAGCGCCACGAAGTAGACATCGCTGTGGTAGTGCATCCCGATACGCCGATCAGCAACTTGAGCTTGTCTGAGGTGCGCAAAGTCTTTCTCGGCGATCGCCAGTATTGGAGCACAAACGTTCCCGTGGTGCTGCTGATTCGGGCGCCCGTGGCCCGGGAGCGAGACGTGGTGCTGAAGGTGATCTATCAGATGTCGGAATCGCAATTCAAACAGTACTGGATTGCGAAGATCTTCCGCGCCGAGTCAGCCACGGCACCGAAGGTTGTGTATTCGAATGACATGGCCAATCAACTAGTGACTGCCATTCCGGGAGCGATTGCTTTCATCGACAGCAAGGAAGTGAAGCCCGGAGCGAAAGTGCTGCGAGTGGATGGCCGTTTGCCGGGCGAGGTGGGCTATCCGTTGCGCTGACCCCAGCATTGCAGAACGAAGCCGTGGCGAGTCTTAAATGACTCCGATGCGAAGCCGTCGGGAAGGGCACGACTTTAGTCGTGCCGCCAGGACGCTTGGAGATGGCGGCTTTAGCCGCTGAGGTCTGCTGTTTGAGCTTAGAACTGGTGATCCGGGACACTTCAAATTCTTTGAAAAGCCGTACTGATACGAAAGCAAACCTCAGCGGCTGGAGCCGCTCCTTGCCCTCTTTTATGGCACGACTGAAGTCGTGCCCTTCCCAAAGCGCGTCCCGCGTCTCAATTCAAAATTCCAAAGGCACTACGGCAGCGCCAACTGCTGCACGATCTTCTGAAACCGTGGATCAGAGCGCAAATCATCGAACGCTGGTTCAACCTTCACATAAGTGAGATTGCTGTCACGCTGGCTGTAGGCGGTTTCGAGCGACGCCAGCGCCTCGCTCTTGTTCCCAAGCCGGGCATAGATCTGGGCGATGTTGTAGGACGAAACGTAACCGCGCTTGGATACTTCTTTCAATCCTTCCAGCCAACTCTTCATCACTCCGGGATAGCCCGAGGTGTTGAAGTCCTCGCCGATCGCGGCTGCGAGATCGGGATTGCCGGACAGCGTCAGGACTTTTTGCCGTTCGCCGATGGCCTCTTTGAAATTGCCATTCTGCGCGTAGGCTGCCTCGATGGCATGTTGAGCGGGGACGAATTTCGGATCCATGTCTAACGTCTTCGTGAGTTGCACCGCGGCGTCGTCATATTGCCGTGTGAAGTAAAGCAACCGGCCGAGACTCGTATTGGTCAACAGCGACAGCGGATCGAGTTCCTGGGCCTTTTTCAGTTCGATCCGGGCTTCATCGAAGCGGGCCATGCGGGTCAGAAAATCGCCGTACCACTGGTGTCCGGAAGCGTTGTTCGGATTCAGCTGAATCGCGCGTTTGAATTCGGATTCGGCGCCCGCCCAATCCCAGTCGTAACTCTCTCGCACCAGAGCCAGCGAGATGTGCGCCTCGGGCAGGGTGTCATCCAGCTTGACAGCTTGCATGGCGGCCGATTTCGCATTCTGCCAAACCTGCTGCGGCGCCATGTATCCGGATTCGCCGAGGAAGTTATAGGTGTCGGCCAGTCCCGCGTAGGCCTGCGCGTAGTGGGGATCTTTCTCGACTGCCTGATTGAAAAAGTCGGTGGCCTTTCTGAATCCATCTTCGGTCCACTTGTTCCAATAAAAGAGACCTTGCAGATAAAGCTGGTAGGCTTCGGGGTTTTCGGTATCGTGTTTTGCGACCTCGCTGACGTTTTCTTCTGCTCCCACGATCCTGGGTCGCAGGTTGTCGTAGATTTCTTTCGAGATGTCTCCCTGCATGGCGATGAGGTCGGAAACCTTGCGATTGAACTGATCGCCCCAAAGTTCGGTACCATCGGCCACGTTGACCAGGTCGGTCTGGATGGTCAGGGTATCGCCGCGCTGCGCCACTCTGCCCATAAGCACCGCGTCCACGTTGAGTTCCTTGCCGATCTTCTGGGCATTGACCTCGCGGCCCTTGTAGCTGAACACGGTGCTGCGAGCCATCACCCTCAACTCGGGGACGCGCGACAGGCTGCTGATAATTCCCTCAGTCACGCCGTCGGCAAGGTATTCAATGTTGGGGTCGGCGCCCACATTCACGAAGGGAAGGACGGCGATGGCATGAATGTGATTTCCGCCTCCCAGCAAGCGATCGCGCCAGCGATGCGGAAGCAGAACAGCCGACAGCAGCAACAGAAAGACTATAGAAGAGGCGATAATCGCCGGCTTGAGCCACGCCGGCTTGGGGCCCTTGGGCGGTGGTGTGAAAGTCGGAACCCCGGAAGATTCCGTGTCGCGCTTGACCCGCTTCAGATCTGCCTGCAGTTCGGAGGCCGACTGATAGCGCAGCTGGCGGTCTTTTTCCAGTAGCTTGGCCGCGATCCAGCCCAGGTCTGGGATCAGTTCGGGATTCACCCGGGCGGCCGATACGGGCGTGCGATTGAGAATGGCTTCGAAAACCACCGCTGTGGTCCCACCACCAAAGGCGAGCCGTCCAGTGGCCATTTCGTATAGCACTGCGCCAAGAGAGAAAAGGTCGCTGCGGCGGTCGAGTTCTTCGCCGCGCGCTTGCTCCGGAGACATGTAAGCGACCGTGCCCAGCGCCACTCCGGTGCTGGTCAAATGGTGGACCCCACTCAGCGTGGGAAGAGATTCGCTTCCTGCCTGGTCTCCAACCGGTTTTTCAGCTGGAACCAGTTTCGCCAGCCCGAAATCGAGTACCTTGGCCTGTCCCCGCTTGGTCAGAAAAATATTGGCCGGCTTGAGGTCGCGATGAATGATCCCGGAATCGTGGGCGGCCCCGAGCGCATCCGAGATCTGGATCGTGATCTCCAGAATCTGAGCTGCGGGCAGGGGATTGCCCGTGATCATGTGCTTGAGGGTATTGCCCTCGAGCAACTCCATGACGATAAAGGGCTGGCCATCGAACTGGTCAATTTCGTGGATGGTGCAAATGTTGGGGTGGTTCAGTCCCGATGCGGCCCGGGCTTCGCGCTGGAAGCGCTCCAGAGCTTGCGGATCGCGCACCAGGTCAGGCGGGAGGAACTTCAGGGCGATGTTTCGGCCCAACCGGAGGTCCTGAGCGCGGTAGACCACTCCCATGCCGCCGCCCCCCAGCTTTTCTTCGATCCGGTAGTGAGAAATGACTTGGCCCAGCATTGGAATTTCCCGGCTGATGGCTCATGGTAGGCCGCATAAACTGGCAAGTCAACGCGGCTAAGCCGCAGTTGTTCAGATGGTTATAGCCAGACGGAAGCCTATTGGCGCGAGGCCGAAGCTCCGGTAGCCAGTTCCCGAAGCACGCTCAGGAAACCAGCTGCGTCCTGTTCGTCGGCGAGAGCCTCCAGCGGAACCGTGGCGGCGATGTGGGGCGATTCAGAGCGGAAGCGAACGCTGATCAGGTTGTGACCGCGGGCTGTCATCAGCGTGTTGACCACCGGCGAGAGTTCCTGGGTCCAGCGCGTACGGGTGGTGAGAACGACAGGCCCGGGCCGAGAAATCGACCAATCGCGCGGCTGTGACGTCAGATGACTGTGGCGCTGGGACAGCCAGCGATGCCGGAACACATCCAGATGAAAACCGGGAGCGCCGTCAAGGTCAGCTTCAAACGTGAGAGTTTCTTTCTGCTTGTGCCAGATGCTAATGAACCACTTGAAGGGGATGGGACGAGGTCGCAAACGAATCGTCACGCGGGCATTGTCGAACCAGTGTGCGGAGAAGCCGAAGCGGGCCTGAAGCTGGGTCACGCCGAGCCAGCGGGCGTCCAGCATTTGTCCTTTGCTGGAACATGCAACTTCCACCCAGTGCAGGGCCGTGGCTCCTTTGCGGCGGTTATAGCGCGCAAAATAGAAGAACCATACTGCGAGGAGGACCACCGCGCTGATCGCGTCAATGAGCACCAGGCGTCCCACAAAAACCTCTTTGGAAATAGTACGACTTGTTATGCAAGTACCGCAACCGGTTCCAGCAGTTTTCGTGAATAGAATTTAGTCCGGCCCGGGTCGAGGTCCATTCCGGTTGAAAATACCTGGCACGACTACAATTGGTCGGTGGAATTCGCCGTAAGAGACTACCGGAGCGAGGAAATCGAGGCCCTTTGGCGCATTGACCAGCAGTGCTTCGAGCCGGGAATCTCATACAGTCGGCTGGAACTCGTTACCTACCTGCGACGTCAAGGAGCCTTCGCCCTGGTGGCAGATTCGTCCGGCCCTGGCGGCGCGGCCGTTCCTGTTGGATTTATCGTTGCAGAGGCGGGCAGGCGTGGCAGCGGCCATATCATCACTATTGACGTTCTGCCCGATTCCCGAAGAGGCGGGATCGGATCGCAGCTGCTACAGGCCGCCGAGGACCGTTTACGCGCCGCCCCTTGCCACGCCGTAGTTCTGGAAACTGCGGTCGACAACAAAGCCGCTCTCTCTTTTTACAAGCGGCATCAATACAGCGTGATTAAAACCTGGCCTCGTTACTATTCGAACGGCGTGGATGCCTTTGTCCTGAAGAAAGATTTGCTTTCGCCAGCGGAGCCAGCTAAGTTGCCCCAGTAACATTGAGCAAGAACCTAATGATGAAGAACAGGAAGATGAGAATTGCGATCCAGGGCGAAGTCGGCTCGTTCAGCCAGGAAGCCGCACAACGAATGGTTCCAGGCTGCGAAATCGTGCCGTGCGCCCGCTCGGTCGAGGTTTTTGATCGCGTCGAGCGCGGCTCCGTGGCTGCGGCGGTGATTCCGATCGAGAACTCGCTGGCAGGTTCCGTAACCGAGCATTTCGATTTGCTGCTGGCGCGCAAGGTTTTTATCGAACAGGAATTTGAGTTGCGTATCGTGCACAACCTGATTGCGCTGGTCGGGACCAAACGCAGCGACCTGCGACGGGCGTATTCGCATCCCGTGGCTCTGGAGCAGTGCCGTGACTTCTTCGCCAAAAATCCGAAGATTCAGCCCATGCCTTTCTACGACACGGCCGGCAGCGTGAAGTACGTGATCGAAAAAAAATTGCAGGATGCGGCGGGAATTGCAGGCGCCCAGGCGGCAAAGGCATATAAAGGGCACATTCTGGCGGCCGGGATTGAGGACGATAAGCGCAACTTCACCCGCTTCTTTCTGATTCGCAAGACGCGGCACATTCTGGCCAGCGCGAACAAGACCTCGATCGCCTTCAGCGTCAAAAATATCCCCGGAGCGCTCTTCAAGGCGCTGGCGGTATTTGCCCTGCGGGATATCAGTCTGACTAAGATCGAGTCGCGACCCCGGCGAGGGCTACCCTGGCAATACGTGTTTTATGCCGACTTCCTTAGCGGAGATGATGAGCCCGCACGCAATGCCCTGCGTCATCTTGCCGAGGTCGCTGATCTGGTAAAAGTACTGGGCATCTATCCCGCAGCCTGAACCATGCTTTGTCTGTGTAGGGCGGGCGCCCTCGCCCGCAGCTTTTGCAGTTGAACTCGAATTCATCCAGCAAGTTTCTTTTGACCATGGGAGGACCCATCCAGTGGAACGAAGAGATCTTTTCAAAGGAGCTCTCGCTGCAAGTTTGTTAGGTGCACCACAACTGCCAGCCCAGACCCCGCCCGCCGCGGACATCGTGATCGAGCGCCCTATACCCGGAGCGCCACATCAAGGCAAAGTCCTCGCCCTGATCACGCCTCACCTGGATGACGGCCCGTTTTTTGCCGCCGGCACCGTGGCCAAGCTCCTGCGGGAGGGCTACACCGGATACTTCATCCGCACCAGCAACGACGAGAAGGATTCCTACGACCTCACTCTGGGTGAAACCGTGCTCGCCAACGAGCGGGACGCGGCGTCGTTTCTAAAGGCGTCCGGCCTGAAGCAGACGTTTGACCTCAGTTATCGAAACCATCGCATGGATGATCTGGCCCGCACGGAAATAAGGGCCCGGCTGATCTTTCTGTTTCGTTTGCTGAAGGTCGACACCGTCTTTAGCTACGACCCGTCGGGGCATTACGAGGAGAATCCGGACCACTACGTGACTGCTCAGGCAGTGGAGGCAGCCTGTTGGATGTCAGGCGGGCACCTGGATATGCCGGAACACTTTGCCGCCGGCCTGAAGCCGCATAGCGTATCCGAGAAATACTATTTCGCCAGAGGACCTCAACTCGTCAATCGCGTGGTCGATATTGGCCCGACCTTCGAAACGAAACTTGCCTGCCTAAGGTCGTGCAAGACCATGATCATTCACATGATCAAGGACTTGAACGCAGCTCTCGTGGAGCGGAAATTGCGTGTGCCGGCATTGTCCGGGGCCGACAACTCCGCTATCGACGAGTTCACTAAACAGGTGCTTGAGACCAGCAATCGCGCAGCAGGACAGAAATACGGTCTCGAATATGCGGAAGCGTTTCACTACATAGGGCCTGACCGTTCGATGGAAGAGTACATTTCGCGGCACGGTGTGCCTCTGTGACCGGTTGCGCTCGCGAATAAACCCAACTTCAAAGGCGGCGGGCGAGGGCGCCCGCCCTACACAAGCAGCGGCATCCCGTTTCAGGCTTCTGACCGTCACCAATCAGTCGCAGCACCTTCGATTAGGTACAAACGGCTCGTTTAGGGTTTAGTATTGCAAATAGTTTCAAGTGGATAGGTGGGCCTGCATCCTTAGCGGCCGTTATGTCATCAAAACTTGAGCACAAGTCACTCAAGGTGAAATATGGCAGAAAAAACACGGTCTGAACGCACGACCAAGCCAAAAGAAGAAAAAGAAGAAGAAACCGGGATTCTGCCCATCCTGCCGGTGCGGGATACGGTCCTTTTCCCTCATGCCGTGCTTCCGCTGACCGTCGGTCGGGAGAGCTCGGTTCAACTCATTAACTCCCTGGGCGAGGACAAGACCATCGTCGTGGTGGCGCAGCGCGAAGCTCGCGTGGATGCCCCGCAGGCCAGCGATCTGTATACGGTCGGAACCCTTGCCGTTGTCCACAAAGTCGTAAAAATGCCCAACCAGAGCCTGTTCGTTTTTGCCGAAGGCCTGGAACGGGTACGACTGACGGAATTCTCACAGCTGACGCCGTTCATGCGTGGCCGTGTGGATTCAGTGCCGGAATCGATTCCGCCGAAGAGTTCCGAGGTTGAAGCGCTGCAGCGCAACGTTCTTACTTTGTTCCAGCAGATCGTCGCAGGTTCGCCGACTCTGTCGGATGAGCTTTCGACTGTCGCCATGAACATCGACGAGCCGGGCCGCCTGGTGGACTTCATCGCCTCCTCGTTGCCGTCGCTCTCGACCGCTGACAAGCAGGACACGCTCGAAACGACGGATGTGCGCGTGCGGCTGGAGAAAATCAACCAACACCTGGCGAAAGAACTCGAAGTTCAGCAGCTGCGCAACAAAATCCAGTCCGAAGTGCAGGACCGGGTGCAGCAGACGCAGCGCGAGTACTATCTGCGCGAGCAGATGAAAGCCATCCAGAAAGAATTGGGTGAGCAGGATGAAGGTGCGCGCGATACCGAAGAACTTCGTCAGAAGATCGACAACGCGGGCATGCCCGACGAAGTCAAAAAAGAAGCATTGAAAGAACTCGGTCGGCTGGCGCGTATGTCACCCATGGCGGCGGATTACTCCGTGACTCGCAATTACGTGGAATGGCTGGCCGCGCTGCCTTGGGCGAAAACTTCGGGCGGCGAAGTCGATATTCTGAAGGCCAAGGAAATTCTGGACGCCGATCACTACGACCTCAAGAAGGTCAAAGACCGCATCTTGGATTACCTCTCAGTGCGCCGTCTGAAGCCGGGAATGAAAGGCCCGATCCTCTGCTTTGTCGGACCTCCGGGTGTTGGTAAAACTTCGCTGGGCAAGTCAATTGCACGAGCCCTGGGACGGAAATTTGTCCGCATCTCGCTCGGTGGCGTGCATGACGAGGCTGAGATTCGCGGTCATCGTCGCACCTACATCGGTGCATTGCCGGGACAGATCATTCAAGGCATTCGCCGCGCCGAGACCAAAGATCCGGTCTTCATGCTCGACGAAATCGACAAAGTCGGGCGCGATTTCCGCGGAGATCCCGCTTCCGCATTGCTCGAAGCTTTGGATCCTGAGCAGAACTCCACTTTCCGGGACAACTACCTGGATGTGACCTTCGATCTTTCGAAGGTGCTGTTCATCACGACAGCGAACATGCTCGATCCCGATCGCGGAGCCTTTGCGTGACCGCATGGAGATCATCGAACTCCAGGGTTACACGGAAGAAGAAAAAGTCCACATTGCGTTTCAATACCTGGTTCCGCGACAGATCGAAGAGAACGGCGTCACCGCCGAACAAATCGAATTTCCGGAAGAAGGCGTTGCTTACGTGATCCGGCACTACACGCGCGAAGCCGGCGTTCGCAACCTCGAACGCAATATCGGCACCATCTGCCGCAAGCAGGCGCGGCGTCTGGCGGAAGGCAAGACCGACAAGCTGATCGTGACCAAAGAGATCGTTCAGGAATTTCTGGGCGGAATCAAGGTCCGCAGCGAAGGCGAAATTGCCGAACGCACCAAGCGCGCCGGAGTAGTCGTGGGTCTGGCCTGGACGCCTTCAGGCGGCGACGTGCTGTTCGTCGAAGCCAACACCATGAAGGGCAAAGGCGGATTCACCATGACCGGACAAATCGGCCAGGTGATGCAGGAATCCATGCAAGCAGCTCTGACCTGGGTGCGGTCGAACGCGGCCATACTCGGGATCCCGGAGAATTTCTTCGCCGAGCACGACATCCACATTCACGTCCCCGCGGGCGCCATTCCTAAAGATGGGCCTTCGGCGGGTGTGACCATGGCGACTGCTCTTGTGTCGCTGCTCACCGGACGTCCGGTGCGTCCGTTGACCGCGATGACGGGCGAGATCACGCTGAGCGGAGACGTTCTGCCGATCGGCGGAGTCAAGGAGAAAGTCCTGGCTGCGAAGCGCGCAGGTGTTCACGATGTAATCCTCCCGGCGGAAAACAAGACGAACGTGGAGGAAGATCTGACACCCGAGCAACTCGCTCACATTCGAGTTCACTACGTGAAGAGGATTCACGAAGTGCTCGAGTTGGCACTGCCCACCACCCAGAACGAGGAGAAGCAGGACGAAGAGGAGCGGGAAAAAGTACTCACGGCTCAGGGCGCTTCGTAATTCTTGTTCGCCAATTTGCTCTTAAGATGCCAGTTTCCTGAAGCCAACCTTAAAGGAAACTGGCATTTTTTGCCTCCTAAGTGCTTATTTATCAAAAAGGTACATGACCTACGGTGCGTAACTAAATCCGGCTCGCCGGGTTTAATTGTATTGAGAGCGGCGCGGTTCCGGCCGCAGCGAGGAAACAATATGCCGAAGACGAAGACATACCGCGGGTGGTTCGTCGGAGTTCTCCTGGCGGGCGTATTGCTGGTACTGCAAAGCCCTCTGTTATCCCGGGCGCAAGACGATCAAGATAACGATCAGGATCCGCCCAGCCGTGTGGCGCGACTCAACTACGCGCAAGGCTCGGTTACTTTTCAGCCAGGCGGCGAAGGCGATTGGGTGACGGCTGTTCCCAATCGGCCATTGACCAGCGGCGACAACCTTTGGACTGACCAGGGCGCACGTGCCGAATTGCATGTCGGTTCCACCGCCATACGACTGGCGCCGCAGACCAGCATGACCGTGCTTGATCTCGATGATCGCACCATGCAGCTTCGCCTGTCGGAAGGCACGCTGAATCTGCGCGTTCGTCATCTCGATGACGGCGATCTCGTCGAAGTCGACACGCCGAATCTGGCGTTCAATTTGCAACGTACAGGTGAATACCGGATCGACGTCGACAGCAATGGCGACACCACTATCGTGAATGTTCTAAGCGGACGCGGCGAAGTGACCGGCGGCGGGTATTCATACACCGTGGTCGCGGGCCAGTCGGCGCGGTTCTCCGGCACCGATCAGTTGAACTACGACATCGGGCAGTTGCCCCGCTCCGATGATTTCGACAATTGGGCGTTTCAGCGCGACCATCGTGAAGACGGGTCCGAATCCGCCAACTATGTGTCGCCGGAAATGACTGGGTACGAAGACTTGGATGACTACGGCCACTGGCAATATGTCGGCGGCTACGGCACGGTCTGGGTTCCGCAGAATGTCGCGTCGGACTGGGCTCCGTATCGCGACGGGCATTGGGCATACATCAGTCCATGGGGCTGGACCTGGGTCGATGACGAGCCCTGGGGCTTTGCCCCCTTCCACTATGGCCGATGGGCCTATGCCGGCAGCCGCTGGTGCTGGGTTCCTGGTCCGGTTGCGATAAGGCCGGTGTATGCGCCAGCCTTGGTTGCTTTTGTAGGCGGAGTGGGAATCTCGATCGGCGGAGGCCCGGGCGTGGGCTGGTTCCCGCTGGCTCCCGGCGAAGTGTACATGCCCTATTACAGGGGCAGCCGCGGTTATGTGGAGCGAATCAATGTGACGAACACGGTTGTGAACGTCACCCGCGTCACCAACGTTTACAACGTCTACAACTCGAACCAACGCACGAATATCACGTATGTGAACCAGCGCGTGAACAATGGCGTGACCCTGGTCTCACGGGACACTTTCGTGAATGCGCGTCCCGTCGGGCGCAATCTCGGACGCTACGACGCGCGGCAGCTCGCGGAAGCGCCGGTTGAACGGACCATTCAAGTCCAGCCGGTCAGGACCAGCGTAATGGGCGCTGGCGTGCCAGCCCGGTTCAGACCGCCTCAAGCAGTCATTAATCGACAGGTGGTAGCGACTCAGAGACCGGCTCCTCCCCGGCAGCCCTTCGGTCAGGGACAGGCGGCGACGAACATTCGCACGGAGCAGCCCAACGCACAACCGCGGCCTCTGAATCCTCAGGGTGTGGAACGTCCGGAAGCTCGTCCGCAACGGCCTCCAGTTCCGCCTGAGGGACAGGGGCAAAGAGCGTCGCAGGCAGACGTGCCTCGTCCCGATGCGCGTCCGCAGCAGCCGCCAACTGCCCCACGGGCGGTGGAGCCGCCGCATCCGCCAACCGCAATGGTTCCGCGTCCGCCACAAGGCGGAGTGAACCAGAACGACAACTCTCGTGGTGCACAAGGCTGGTCTCATCCACAAGCCAAGCCCGCGCCTCCGGTGCAGGAGCGAAGCGCAGCACAGGCCCGGGACGACGAGAACAAGTTCCGCAACTGGCAGCAAAATCGCCAGCAAGCTGCTCCTCAGAACCGCGCGCCGCAGGAGCATTCGCAGGAACACCAAGCCCGGCCGGAGAACCGTAAGCCGAATTAATCCATGACGTCGCAGGAAAAGATGCCAGCTCTGTTCGCGGAGCTGGCATTTTCATTTACGAACCGCCAAATCAACGCCCGCACGATAGACTACTGAGAACCGGGAAATGGAAACTGGGAACCGGTTCTTATGCAAGTCCGCGTCCTATTCTTCGGCGTCCTGAAAGATCTGGCCGGCAAGCCGAGCGACTCACTCAATCTTCCCGAAAATGCCACGCTCGGAGATGTGCTCAACCACTATGGTCAAGCCATCCCGGGGCTGAAGGAGACGGCAGCGTCGCTGGCCATGTCGGTGAATCAGGAATACGCCGGACCCGCGACCAGGCTAAAAGCAGGAGATGAAGTCGCGCTGCTGCCTCCGGTGAGTGGCGGATCGCAGGGCGAAGCAACCGGCAATCGCAGCCCACATATTGCAATCGTCCGTGAAAAAATCGCGACGGCCTCGGTTGTTGAAAGCATCAAGCGCCCTGAGGACGGCGCGGCTGCGGTCTTCGAAGGAATCGTCCGCAATAACACTCGCGGCCGCCGGAGCCTCTATCTCGAATACGAAGCCTACGAAGACATGGCCCTCAAGCAGATGGAGGAATTGGCCGAACGAGCCTTGGCGGATTTCAAGATTCGCGACGTTGCGATTGTCCATCGCCTGGGACGGCTCGAGATCGGCGAAACCAGCGTTCTGATCGTAGTGGCGTCAGCTCATCGGGCGGCGGCGTTCGACGCCTGCCGTTGGCTGATTGATACGCTCAAACGCACGGTGCCGATCTGGAAGAAAGAGCATTTTGAAGATGGCGCGGTCTGGGCCGACGGTGAGCCTTTTCCAGATGACATCGCGGGTACCCAAGGCACCCATTCCATTGGGCGTGCATCTAAGTGACCAGCCGGTTGGTCTGTGTTCTCCGCGGAATCTATAGAGCCAGGGGAACCAGAAATACCCGAATTTCCCAGATGAAACAGGTTGCGACTGCAGGTCTACTGCTAGTTCTGTGCCTTGTCTCGGTTGCCCAGGGACCCGATACCACTTTTAAAGTCGACGTAAAGCTGGTTAACGTGTTCGTTACCGTAACCGACGAACGTGGGGCGCCTATCGCCTCCCTCAAGAAAGACAACTTCCAACTGAAGGAAGATGGCTTGGACCAGAAGATCGCGGTCTTCGACAAGGAATCGGCCCTGCCTCTTTCCATTGTTCTGGCCATCGATACCAGTCTCAGCACCCGCAAAGACCTTCCTCTGGAGCTAGCTTCCGCCCGCCGTTTTGCGCACGCCATCCTGCGCCCGGTGGACGCATTGTCCCTCTACCAGTTCAGCGAGACTGTGAGTGAAGTGACCTCATTCACTTCCGATCTCAGAATCATTGACCACGGCATTGACCGGATCCGCATGGGCTCGGCCACCGCCCTCTACGACGCTTTGTTTCTGGGATCGCAGGCTTTGGAGCCGAGAGTGGGACGCAAAGTGATGGTAGTCATCACCGACGGCGGCGACACCATGAGCAAAGTCGATTATCAGGAAGCGGTGCGAGCCGCCGAGACCGCCGAGGCGATTCTGTACAGCATCATTGTGGTGCCGATCGAAGCTAGTGCCGGACGCGACACGGGCGGAGAGCATGCTCTGATCCAGCTCTCAGCCGACACCGGCGGCAAATATTTTTACGCTTCATCGTTGTCGCAGCTCGACGAAGCTTTTCGCCAGATCAGCGATGAACTGCGCACGCAATACATGCTGGCGTACTATCCGTCGCAGCGGCTCGCAGACTCGGATTTTCGCCGCATTCAAGTGACAGTCGGAGGGCTGCCGGCAGATTCCGGCTTCAAAGTGCGTCACCGGACGGGATACTACACGTCCAAGTCGCATTGAATTCGAATGTGCAAGTGTAGGGCGGGCGCCCTCGCTCGCCGCTTTTGACGTTGGTTTTTAATTGCCAGAATCATCGAGATGGGCGGGTTACAAAGCAAAGTCCAGGTCAAAAGCGGTGGGCGAGGCGCCCGCCCTACACACGAGCTCGATGTTGACGGGACAAATTCTGTTGTGAAAGTCTTGTAGGATTGCTAATCGGACAATTTCTGCATGTCGGGTCGGTCGCGCCGGTGCGAATCTCTGTAAGGAAGGTAAGCGAGACGAATGTCGAGTAATACTGGTTGTGCCCGTTCGGTCTTCAGGCAGTCAGGTCTGTGGACCGGAGCGATCGCGGTCCTTCTCATTCTTTCATCATTGGCTTATGCCCAGGATTCATCCACCGGCAATGTCTCAGGAACTGTGACCGGGCCGCGAGGCGCCTCGGTGAGTGGCGCCGATCTCTCGATCACCAATAAGATCACCGGGCAAGCCGCTCACACCACCACCAGTCCGGCTGGCACCTACGCCGTCCGCGACCTGCCTCCCGGACAATACGTCCTGCACGTAGAGGCGAAGGGGTTTCAGCCTGCCGAACTTCTGATCAGAATCCAGGCTTCGGCGACCGCCACTGGTGACGTCAAGCTGGCCCGCGTGGTCGCGCCGGCGGCCAAACTGGTCGATACGGAAACAGCGGAAGTACGCGGCGCGGTCAAAAGCGACCAGATGGAACAGATTCCTACCGATCGCGGATTCCTCGATTTGACCCGGCTTGAACCCGGAGTGCAGTTGCTCGACGGTCAGATCCTGGCCGCGTCGAAGGCTGGGCTCACGGCGTCCTCTGTGGTCGGCCGCAACGGTCGCACTACCCGGATGCAAGTGGATGGGCTCGATATCACAGACGAAGCCGTGGGCGCGACCACAATGAATCTTCCAGTGGGCTCCATCCAGGAAGTCGGGGTGGAGCAATCGCTGCTGCCGCTTTCCTCGGGGCTGGCATCGGCGGGCGCGGTGAACGTGATAACCAAGTCGGGCGCCGGCGATCTTCACGGACAGTTGTTCGGCAACTTTCGGGACAAATCTGCCGGCGGTGCTGCCATGCCGGGTGGCAAGGACAATTCCTACTCGCGCCAATTCTTTGGCGGCAATGTCGGCGGCGCCTGGAAGAAAGACAAGCTGTTCTACTTCTTGTCGGGAGAATATTTCAGGCAGGACCTGGACGCTCCGGCTGTCTTCAACGCGCCCTTCGATGTTCTCGACGGAAGCTATCGCGCTCCGTTTCATGAAACCGAAGTCTCCGGCCGCCTCGATTACAAACTTTCCGATCGGTCACGAGTCTTCTACCGTTTCAACTATGACAACGGCACCGACACCAACGCATTCGGTGGGAGCAATTTTCAGGCGCTCAAGAGCCGCGACAACACCTACGGCAATGCGGGTGGTTTCGATTTCACCCGAGGATCAGTATCTTCACAGTCTTCGCTTTGCCTACGACCGCTACACCAATCGCATTGTGGATGCAGTCGGCGGCAGCAGCATTTTCGATCCCGCTCCCGGTCTGAGTCTGAATTTCGTGGGTGGTTCCGGATTCGCCAGCGGCCCCAATCCCGAGGCTCCGCAGCAGACCAAACAGGACAACAAGCAGGCCCGTTACGATGGCACCAGAACGTTGGGAAAACACACTTTCCGCTTTGGTGCTGCCCTAAACCAGATTAACAATCTGATTTCCGCCGATCTCTTCGGCCTGACACCGCAGGTTGGATCAGACACGAATGCTTCATCTGTCATCTTCGCGGCCGCCGGGCCCTTTTCTGGTGGCGCTGCCAATCCGCTGAATTATCCGGTGGACAGCATCACGCTGGGGAACGGTTTCAGTTGTTTCAGCGAGAAGTCTGGCTTCGGTTCTTCCTGCGGTGGCTTCAGCGACACGCGCATGCAGGCGTACATTGGCGACACCTGGAAATTCTGGCCGAACCTGACTTTCACCATCGGAGTGCAATACGTTCGTGACAGTGGGCGCAGTGATTCCGACCTGCCCGCAGTTCCATGTTCAGCAGTCTCGACTTTCTACGGCATCCAGACGCCTTGCACCGGCAGCAGCGATCTGCTGACTCACTTTGGCGGCAATTCCCAACTGGGCGGCCCTGTGCGCCAGCCCGACATGAATTTCGCTCCCCAGTTTGGTGTGGCGTGGGACCCGGGCAAGGCTGGACGCACCGTCATTCGCGCGGGGATTGGGATGTATTACGACAACAACGTGTTTCGCAACCTGCTGGGTGACCGTGCAGCCCGGCTGGCGAGCGGCCAGTTGAATGCGCAGGCGAACGATCCGTGCGCCAGCCACGGTACCGTTATTTTCCCCGGCAATGTTGCCACGAGCGCCGCCGGTCTTTGCGGACAGCCGATCGGAAGCGTCGCGACCCAGATTGCGGATCTGCAAACAGCGTTTCAGACGGCCAATGCCGCGTTGACTTCAAGCTCTCCCAATCCCAGCTTCCTGGGACAGTCTCTGAACAGCCAACAGGGCCTGCTTGCTCCCGGCTACCAGACTCCGCGCTCAGTGCAGATGAACATCGGTTTGCAGAAGCAGTTGTGGGCGGAGACTCTGTTCACCGTGGACTACGTCCGCAATGTCGGAACTCACTACCTGATCGGTTACGACACCAATCACGTGGGGGACGCGACGCACCTGAATACGATTGCGGCCCTGCACGCGATCAACAGTACGCTGGCGGCGAACGTGCTCAGTGCCGGATGTGCGCCGGCTACGAGTGCGGGCGGCAGCTCGCAAACTGCCGTGAATTGTTACCTTGCGTCCGTGCCCACTGCAAGCATTTCAGATTTTGCCAGCCACGGACTGGATTCCGGCGGTCAGTATCTCGCTGGCGCGCCAGCATCTCAATTCGGACTGACTCCGAATACAGGAGCAGCATTCGCCGGAATCAATCCGCTGGTCGGACGCAACACTATGTTCTTCCCGGTCGGCCGGTCGCTTTACAGCGGACTGCAACTGTCGTTGCGCACTCATCTCACCAATCCGGTGCGCGGCGTGATGGGTGGAAGCCTGCAGTTTACCTACACGCATTCCAGCTTCCGCAGCAACCTTGCGGGAGGGTTGGGCGATCAGGACCTGCTGCCGCTGGCGGCGGATTTCAACCATCCCACGGCATTTTTTGGCTCTGCATCTCAAGACCGCAACGACCAGTTTTCGGCTGGCTCGGTTTTGGACCTGCCGCGAGGCCTCAGGCTGGGATTGATTGCGAACGTCGCATCGCCTCTGCCTCAGACTATGTTCCTGCCGGCCAGCGGTGGTGTTCCGGGAGAAATTTTCCGTACCGATGTGACCGGTGACGGAGCGTTTGGCGGACAGAGCCAGACCGGCGCCAGTGCCTACGGCGATATTCTGCCGGGAACCAACATCGCCGCCTTCGGCCGCGCCGTCACATTGAAAAACCTGAGTACGATTATCGGAAACTACAACACAAACTTTGCCTCGCAACTCACCCCTGCCGGGGTTGCTCTGGTCGCAGCGGGATTGCTTTCTCGGTCGCAACTGCAGCAGCTCGGTGGGGATTTGCCCAGCATCGCTGGTCCTGCGGCGGGTGCCGTAAACCTGGGTTGGCTGCGCACGTTCGATGTGACTCTCTCCCGGCCCTTCCGGATGGGAGACCGCTTTGTGGTCGAGCCCAGCGTGTCGGCATTCAACGTTCTCAACTTCGCCAACTTCGACGGCCCCGGAAACCGCCTCAGCGGCGTGCTGAACGGCACCCCGGGGTCGATAAACGGCACCTCCGCTGAAGACCGCGTAGCCAATCGCATCGGACCGGGCTCTGGCATGTACACGCTGGCGGCGCCACGGCAACTTCAGTTCGGAGTGCGGCTTACTTTCTAGCCTTGTTCACTTGCTCGTACAGGGCACGTGTAAAATAGCGATTATGCCTTTTCAAGGATCCGGCGCTCCCCGCAAGGGAAGGCCCGCCCCTCCCGAGCAGACTTCGGAGGAGGCGGCTTACCTGAAATCTCTCGGAGAAAAACAGAAACCCGTCAGCATCAAACTGGCGGATGGAGAAGTGGTCAAAGGCTGGATTGAATATTACGACAAGAACATGGTCCGGCTGACCCGCGAAGACCAGCCCAATCTGTTTATCTTCAAGCACGAAATCATGTACATCGCGGAAGACAACGCCAAGCGCAAGTAGCAGGATCTTCTTTGCGACCTTTGCGGAATTCTTGGCGTCCTTTGCGGTAAAGCTTTTGACTTACTCCAAGAATCTTTACCGCAAAGTTCGCGAAGAGACTCCGCAACGGACGCAAAGAAAAACATCCCATGACTCAATCGAATCACAACGACTTTATTTCCGGCATGTCCGAGATTGCTCGCGAAGCCGGTGCCTTGCTGATGAAATACTTCCAGCAGCATGTGAAGGTTGAGTACAAGGGCGATGCTGACCTGGTCACGATTGCGGACCGCACTTCCGAAATCCTCATTCGGGAGCGAATCAAGGCGCGCTGGCCCAGCCACGACATCATGGGCGAAGAGCAAGGCCTGGTCGATACCGGTAGCGACTACCGCTGGTACGTAGATCCGCTCGATGGCACCACCAACTTCGCCCACGGCTTCCCCGTGTTCTGCGTCTCCCTCGGATTGGAGCACAAGAACCGGCGCGTCGCTGGCGTGGTCTACGATCCCACACGTGATGAGCTGTTCGCCGCCGAGCAGGGAAGCGGTGCGTTCCTGAACCAACAACGCATTCAGGTGTCGAAGATTGGGAAGTTGTCCGAAAGCCTGGTGGCCACGGGTTTTCCCAGCCACAAGCGCCACAAAAACCCCAACATCCACTTCTATCACCAGATCACACTACGCACGCATGGCGTGCGGCGCGCGGGATCGGCGGCGCTCGATCTGTGCTGTGTGGCCTGCGGACGCTTCGACGCCTTTTGGGAATTCAACCTCAATCCCTGGGACACGGCTGCGGGCGTGCTGATTGTAGAGGAAGCCGGTGGCAAAGTCTCGGACTTCAAAGGCGGGCCTTTCCAGATCAACAGCCGCGAAACCCTGGCTTCGAATGGCTCGCTGCACTCCGCTCTGATTCGTGAATTTGAGGAGATTTTTGAGGGGCGAGGCTTGGAGCCGCTGCCCGATGTTCAGGAGTACCGCAAATAAAACATGAAATTCGTAGTCTTTTTCGCTGCATCCTTCATTCTCTGCGGAGTGGTATCCGCGGCCGACAAGTCCTCCGTCGATCCGGCCTACCAGCAATCTTTCGATAAATGGAAAAGCGACATGATCGACGATCTCAAACAGGAGTGGTTGCCCCTGGCTGGATTGTTCTGGCTCAAGCCGGGCGAAAACACTTTTGGCTCGGATCCGAAGAATGCAGTCGTTTTTCCCAAAGGCCCGGCCCACGCCGGATCATTCTCTCTGCAAGGCAAGACCGTCACTGCAACATTCACTTCGGATAGCCATGCGGTCATCGACGGGAAACCCTTAACCACTGGCGAGTTGCAGCCGGACGCACTAGGGAAGCCGACGGTCGTCGAAATGGGAAATCTGCGGTTCCACGTGATCGTGCGCGGTGAGCGTGTTGGCGTCCGTCTGAAAGACCTCGACAGTGACGCAGCGCGTCAATATCAAGGCCCGCAATTCTTCCCCTTGGACATGTCGTATCGTGTGACCGCCACCTGGTTGGCTTCCGATGGAAAGCAGACCGTCGAAGTTCCGAATGTGCTCGGAGATGTCACCGCGACGCCGGTAGCTGGAACAGCTGTTTTCAAAATCAACGGTCAGGAACTGCGGCTTACCGATCTGGGTGGCAACCCCGACAAGAGTCTGTTTTTCGTTTTCAGCGATCCCACCAGCAAGACCGATACTTACCCCGGCGGCCGCTTTCTGAAGGCGGGTCCAGTTACGAATGGCACAGTCGTGCTCGATTTCAACCGCGCCTATAATCCTCCATGCGCGGTTACGGCTTACGCTACGTGTCCACTGGCACCGAAGGAGAACCGGTTGAGCGTTGCTATTCCAGCGGGCCAAGAGTACGACCACAAGCACGACCACCACTAAAAACACCTTCAACCACGGAGGACATGAAGGTTCAGTAAGGAATTCCTTCGTGCACCTTCGTGTGCTTGGTGGTTGAGGCCTTTCTTGTACCTAGCAAGGCAGGTAAGAGCATTTTCTACGATGCTTATACGTGCCCCAGCGCTAAAATAGAGTTGTGATTGATTCGTTGCTGGATCGAAAGATCGACAAACGTCCTGACAAGGTTCGCCTGCGAGGGCGCATTCTTTTCCTTACCGAAGACCCTGAACTGATCAAGCGACAACTGGCTGGCGAAGACTTGCCCTGGGACAGCAAGAATCCTGCCAACAATCCCAAGCTGCGCGATGACATCTCAACCGACGAGATCACCCCCGCGCACTACTGTTTCTATTTCGATGAAACCCTGGGCGAGATTCCCTACCTAGGCCTGAAGTGTGGCGAGGTATTGCCCATCGGTCGAAGTGCAGTGAAAAACGGCGGCTTCGTCTGCGCCGTCAGCGGCAAGCGGCGAGGCAAAGGTTCCAGCCGGGAGCAATCCCCTTATGCCGAGATGTGCGCCGGAATCCAATTGGTGATCGCCGAGAACATTGAGCGCATTTACAAACAAAACTGCCAGAATCTGGGCCTGTTGACGTCAACCAACTTCTCGCTGATCGAAAAAGTACGAGCCGCAGAAGAAATCCCTCTCGCCGAATTCACCAGTGGCGAAGATGAGATCACACGGCAGGTCATCGAATACGGCGGATTGTTCCCCTTCAACGTTGCTCGCTTGCAGAAGAAAGTGTTTCTGCCACCGATCAAGAGCGACATCCAAAAAGGAATGGCGGAGAGGCCCCGCCGATACACTTTGCCGCGAATGACTGTCGCTGAGAAGATCTTCGCGCGTCACATGCTCGACGAAAAGGGCGATGTAGGAGTTCCGTCCGTCAAGCCCGGCGACACCGGTTTCGCCCGGGCCGACCTGCGCTTCAGTCACGAATACGTAACGCCCATGGCGGCCATTTTCTTCGAGCGTTATGTAGGCAAGGACGCCAAGGTCAATGATCCTTCAAGCATTTTGTTCTTCCGCGATCACCTGACCTTCCTCGATGAAGTGATCTCCGAGGAGAAGAAGAAACTCGGGTTGCTCGACCTAGCCACGCAACTCAAGCTGAAGCAGCAGGATTTTGCAGCCAAACAGGGAATCAAGCTGCACGGAGAGTTAAAAGACCGCAAAGGATCCGAAGGAATCTGCCATTCCATCGTGCTGGAGAGCTACGCGCTGCCGGGACAACTGAATATCGGCTCCGATTCCCACACTCCGCACGTGGGCGCGATCGGATGTGTGGCTTTCGGCATCGGCACCACGGACGTTTTCAATTCGTGGATCACAAAAGACGTCCGGGTGAAGGTGCCGGAGTCGGTCAAGATCATCATTCGCGGAAAGAAGCATTCCAATGTCACCGCCAAAGATTTCATTCTCAAGATTCTTAGTCTCGACTACGTACGCAGCGGCAAGGCCCTGGCCAAGGTGATGGAGTACGCTGGCGAAGCCATCGAAGCACTTAGCGTGGATGAGCGCGCCACCATGACCAACATGGCTGCGGAAATCGGCGGCTTCACCGGTATCGTTGCGCCCGACAGGAAGGCAGTAGATTTCCTGGTAGAGCGCCGCGGCATGGATCGCAAGAAAGCTGAATCTCTGATTGAGGGCCTGTACAGCGACCCCGACGCGCAATATGCGCACACCATCGAACTCGATGCCGCGCAGATCACGCCGATGGTGGCAACGCCCGGCGATCCCGGCAATGGCAAGTACGTCCGCGAACTGAATACGCCGGTGCCGATCGAGTTGGCTTACGGCGGCACTTGCACCGCCGGCAAGAACGAAGATATGGACATGTATGCCCAGGTGTTGGCAGATGCGCTGAAGCAAGGCAAGCGGGTCGCCGATTCCGTGAAATTCTACATTCAGTTCGGATCGCAAGAGACGCGAGACTACTGCATTCGCAAAGGATATTTGGATGTCTTCCAGAAGGCGGGGGCGCACGTAATCGAGCCCAGTTGTGGGGCGTGCATTAATGCCGGTCCGGGCGTGACCACGCGCCCCGAACAGGTGGTAATCAGCGCCCAGAACCGTAACTTCCCCGGGCGCAGCGGTCCTGGCCAGATGTACCTGGCAAGCCCGCTCACGGTCGCGGCCAGCGCAGTCGCGGGATATATCGTGGAGTACGAACCGAGCACGCAGAGGGAACTGGCAGTAGCATCGCGCTAACCTCACGCCCAAACGCAATGTCATCCTGAGCGCAGACAGATCATTCGCTCGCGAATGATCTGTCGGAGTCGAAGGACCCCTAGCATCGTCACGGTAGTTCTAGAGCTAGGCTTTCGGTAAAGCGCCGAGGGACAGCGGCGACCGCGAAGCTTCCACTCCGCTCAGGATGACAGGAGCTATCCCGTGTTGTGCAGGCCGGCTGCGATCCCGTTGATCGTGGCGCCTAAAGCGTAGTCAACGCCATCCACACTTCCACCTGCCCGCTTGCGACGCAGAAGCTCGACTTGTACCAAGCTCATCGGATCAACATAAGGATTGCGCAGGCGGATGGAGCGGGCGAGAACAGGATTACCTTTGAGCAACTCTGCCTGATCGGTCACGCTCAGAAGCATCCGGCGCGTGCGTTCAAATTCATCCACCAGCATGTTCCAGACGCGTTCGCGCAGCTCCACGTTGGGAACAAGCTCGGCGTACAGGCGTGCGATCGTCAAATCAGCCTTAGACATTGCTAGTTCGACGTTACGGATCAAATCCGAAAATAGTGGAAAGCTGCGCATCATCTCGCACAGCAAAGCTTGATTGGCCGCGTCTTGAAGCACAAAGCGCTCCATGGCGTGGCCCACACCGAACCAGGCCGGAACCGCGTGGCGGCTTTGCATCCACCCAAACACCCAGGGAATGGCACGAAGATCATCGAGACGGCGGCCCTCTGCGCGACGGGGTGGACGTGAACCGATGCGGGCGTGCTCCAGTTCGTTCACCGGCGTGGCTTGTTCGAAGTATTCGATCACTTCGGGATTATCGGCGATATTGCGGCGATAGAACGCGAAGGCGTCATTCGACATCTGCTCCATCGCCGGAGCCCAGCGCAGGTCAGCGCCCAGCGCAGGTCCACGCGTGCGCGTGAGCGCTTCCAGGCAGGATGCGATCATGATCTCAAGGTTCCACTCGGCCAGCACGGGGTCGGCATATTTCCAGTTGAGAACCTCGCCCTGCTCGGTGATGCGGATCTCGCCGGAAAAATCGCCGACAGGCTGAGCGAGAATCGCCGTGTGAGTGGGGCCGCCACCGCGTCCCACGGTGCCGCCACGGCCGTGAAATAGGCGCAGCTTCACGTTGCACGCGCGCGCCGCCTGGTGGAGATCGCGATGCGCCTTATACAACTCCCAAATGCTGGTAAGCATGCCACCGTCTTTGTTGGAATCGGAATAGCCCAGCATCACTTCCTGCCAGCGTCCCCAGGAATCAAGCATGGGCTGGTAGCCCGGCGACCGCCAGATCCGTTCCATGATCGAAGCAGAAGAACGCAAGGCCTCGATCGATTCAAAAAGTGGCACGGGCATCAGTCCGGGATCATCACCAGAAGCGGCGACTCGTACACCACATCTGGCAGCCAACTCCGTGACCGCGAAGACATCGTCTTCCGACTCTGCTCCACTGATGATGTAGTTGCGGATCGCGCACGGCGGATAATCCTTTTTCAAGTGGACGATCTCGCGGAAGGTGTCGAGCACTTCCTTAATCGCGCCCACATCCGGCCCAATCGCGGTCAGCGCCTGGGAGTGCACGCGTGCGTGCTGGCGGATGTCCAGAGTCGAAAGATGGAATCCGAAGGTGCGCACCTGGCGCAGCAATGGGTCGATAACCAGTTCCGCCAAACGCCGTCCCCGGTTTGCTTCCAGGCTCTCGCGGATCAGCAGCAGATCGCTTTCGAATTCCTGAGCGGACGGATATGCGGCAGGGTCGGTGAGTCTCTCACGGCTATTGCGCAGTCGCACCACCATCAGGTTTAGCAGTCGACGATAGAGTTCGGAACTCGAAAGTCGAGATTGCTTTGCATACTCGTCGCCCATCTGGGTGCTATAGTCCGCGAGCCGGGAGCGCACCGCATCTGAAACCTGGGCTTGGCGAATCGAAGCGCTGAGTTGATCGGCGGCTCGTTCCAGTTCCGCGATGTAATGGCCAATAATCACATTCCGGGCACGCTGCAGGGCTTCACGGGTCGAGGCCGCCGTGACGAAGGGGTTGCCATCGCGATCGCCACCAATCCATGACCCGAAGAAGAGCAGATCAGGGACCTCGGCATCCTTCAGGTCGATCTCGTAAACTGCGCACAGGGAATCGAGTAGTTCGTCGTAGAGCCGCGGCACTGCGGCGAACAACGAAAAAGGATAGTGATCGAGACCCATACGGATCTCGTCGGTCACCAGAGGTTTTTCCTGGCGGACTTCATCGGTCTGCCAGAGCGAGGTCACTTCCGCAAAGATTCGGGCTTCGAACCGGCTGGCGTCTGCTTCAGTAAGGGGAAGACGATCCAATCGCTCCAACTGTTTTCCGACGCGTCTGCGTTTGAGCAGCACGGTCCGGCGAGCGACCTCGGTGGGATGAGCAGTGAAAACCGGAACGACTCTTATTTTCCGCAATACTTCCAGCGCCTGCTCAGCACTGATTGAGGCCGCGCGCATGCGTTTGAAGGTGCCTCGAAACGACCCTTCCAGGGCGGGTTGCTCACTGTGCAGTTTAGCGGCTCGCCGTCGTCGCTTGCGATGGTTGGTCTCGGCCAGGTTGGTGAGTTCAAAATAAATCGCGAACGCTTTGGTGACGCGGTGGGCTTCGTCGATGCTGAGGCCGGCGATAATTTCCCGCGCCTGATTGAGTAAGGGATCTTGAAAGTCTGCTGACGTAGTCTGGGAGGTGGGCTGCTCGCGATGCTGGATAAAGATGCGCCGTAACCCTTCGACCACGTCCAGCAGTGATTCGCCGACCTGCTCGACCAGGACGCGGCCGAGCAGCACTCCGAGTGAACGGACATCGCGGCGAAGGGGGCGGTCCTTGGCAGGGTCGGTGGTAGCGGCAGTTAGTTCATCAAGCCGGCCGCGCTGGTCATCAGGATTCCAAAGGGATCGCTCGCCCATATCCAATCATAATTGAATCGAGCTGGATTGCGCTGATGGGCACACGCTCAGTTGCTGCAGGATTTCCAGGGGCTCCGGTCGCTGCGTGTAATCTTCGTCAACCGAGGCGTAGAGAACTGTTCCATAGCGGTCCGCGATGAAGGTGGCGGGGATGGGCAGTTCCCAACTGCTGTCGCCATTGGCAAAGGCAGATTGACGAAAGCACGCCGGTAAATGGCCTGCTGATCGTCGGGAACGCGATAGACCAGACCAAACTGGCGTGCGACCTGGTTTCCGGCATCGCTCAGCAGCGGAAAACGGAGTTTGTGCTGGTCCACCATGAAGAACGACTGTTGCACCGTCTGAGGCGAGATCGCCACCAGAGAAGCCCCCGCCTGCTCGATCTGCGGCATAAGCAAGATTCATCGCTTCCAGTTGGCCAACGCAAAACGGACACCAGCGTCCGCGAAAGAAGCAGATCACGAGACGGCCTTTGGTTCAAAAGGTCAGACGACGACACCGGTCTTGCCGTTGTGATCTTTGAGTTCGAAGGAAGGGAGTTTTGGAGCCGACCTGAAGAACCTTTTCCGCGACACGGGCGGCCTTGAGATCCGCGATCACACGGGTGTGGACGGCCTGCGTTTCGGGTGGCACATACCTGGCGATAAGCTCTTTGCGCTCGGCGTAAATGTCATGCAGAGACCGAGTATCCGTTCCGGGTGTGGATTCTTCGAGCGAGCGCCACTTCATAAGTAAGTTCGGTGTCAGCGCCGCAAGTTCAGCGGATGTATGTAGTATCGAACGCCGTCAGGCCACGCGCCGGGATGATTCTCGAAACCGACTCGGACCACCGTGCGGGTGTGATTGTGCGTACCCGCCTGAATAATGTCTGGCCCGTTTCGTTCCAGCGCCATCGGGACTTTTCGGACGGCCGGATGATGGCAACGTGTCCCGGTTCGTGCTGGTCAGGGTTGGCGAAAACCACGACCACCAGGTTGCCTCGATTGGCCTCCGTTTGCGCCATTTCCGCTCCCATCACCGGGCGCCAGCCTTCGCTCGCAGCTTTGGCGCTTGGGAGCCATTGGGCCTGCGCGTTGGCCAACAATAACTGTCCGTGCTCCGGCGGACGCAGCAGATATACCCCCAACTGCTTCGCCGCCGCTGCTGCAAAGGCGCTGCAATGAGTGTGTTTGCCGGGACCTTCGTACGCCGCTCCCCGGTCCGGCTCTCCGGTTTCCCAATTCACATGCTGGTTGGCAATCCAGAGTGCCTCGACGTTCATGCCATCGAGAACCGTTGCAAGCTGCTGGCCCGCGGACGTGATCTCGCCGCAGCAAGGCCGGTGGGCAGGCGGCATGAATGTCCTGCGCTGGCGCCAGGACAAGCAAGAACACGAGCAGGCCAGCGGACAGGATATGTCGTTGAGTCAAAAGTCTCATCCTTGAAACCATATTCGAATCAGATTGCGCTCAGGATAACAGGCCGGATCCAGAAACTAGAAACCAGAAACGAGAAACCCAGAAACTACACTTACATTCCCGGCATCTTCATCCCGGCCAGTTTGCGGGCGAAGCTGGGCTTGCCGATTTGCTTGAACATCTTTCGCATCTGGGCGTACTGGCGCAGCAGGTTGTTGACTTCCTGCACGCTGGTTCCGGAGCCGCGGGCGATGCGTTTGCGCCGGCTGCCATTCATGACTTCATGGTGCAGGCGCTCGTGCTGAGTCATCGAATTGATGATGGCTTCCACGCGGTTGAGCTGCTTTTCGTCCACCTTGTCGGCGTGCTTCTGTATGCCGGCGAACGGGCCGACGCTGGGCAGCATGCCCATCAGGTTCTGGATCGATCCCATTTTCTTCAGTTGGCGCAACTGGTCGCGAAAGTCTTCCAGCGAAAAGCCGTCGCCGGTGAGGGCTCGGCTGGCCATTTCCTGTGCTTTTTTCTTGTCGACGCTCTGTTCCGCCTTCTCGATCAGCGAAAGTATGTCTCCCATGCCGAGGATGCGCGAAACGATGCGGTCGGGATGGAAGGGCTCGAGCGCGTCGTATTTTTCTCCGATGCCGATGAACTTGATGGGCTGTCCGGTGACCTGGCGAATCGAAAGCGCCGCACCGCCGCGAGCGTCGCCGTCCATCTTGGTGAGGACAACGCCGGTCAGCGAAAGCTTCTTGTGGAACTCGTCGGCGGAGTTGACCGCGTCCTGCCCGGTCATGGCGTCGGCGACGAACAGGATTTCCTGCGGATTGAGCATCCGCTTGAGCAACTGCATCTCGTCCATCAGCTGATCGTCGATGTGCAGGCGGCCGGCCGTATCCACGATCAGGACGTCCGAGCCGGTGTTGATGGCTTCGCGGCGCGCTTCCTTGGCCAGACGTTCGACGGTCGCCGTGTTGGCCTCGCCGACTTCGCCTTCGTAAATGTTGGCCTTGATCGCCTGGGCGACAACTTTCAACTGCTCGCGCGCAGCGGGACGGTACACGTCGACCGAAACCAGCAGCGGCCGATGTCCGCCTTGCTTGAGCCAGTTCGCCAGCTTGCCGGATGTGGTGGTCTTACCGGAACCCTGCAGGCCAGCCATGAGGATGACCGTCGGAGGCTGCGAAGCAAACTTCACTTTGGCAGTGTCGTTGCCCAGGATCGCGATCAATTCATCGCGCAGAATCTTGATGACCTGCTCGGCCGGCGAGAGCGCGGTGGCCACCTGCTGCCCGATCGCCTTCTCCTGTATGTGATCGATTAACTGCTTTACAACCTTGAAGTTGACGTCGGCTTCGAGCAGCGCCAGCCGAATTGCGCGCAACGCCTCCTGAATGTTTTCTTCATTGAGGGTGGCCTCGCCACGGAGGGTCTTGAACGCGCGCTGTAGTTTTTCTGAAAGATTCTCAAACATAGATGATGTTTATTCTATCAGCGGGTGCCCCGTCCTCGTCGTTCCGCAGTTTGGAACGACAGGGCGGGGATTTCGGCTGTGAGAGATCAAGTCCCCACCCTGTCTCTCCCAAAAGCGGAGAGACGAGGGTGGGGCACCCGGTTAACTGAATACTTCTTTCGCCGCGATCACCGTATTGCAGTGGATCGTCACGGTGTCCTCCACCTTTTTGGCATAGCCGCCAGCGTACGTGACCATCACCGGAATATTTCGCGCCTTGGCCACTCGAAATACGAGTTCGTCACGCCGCTTCAGCCCCTTCAGCGTCAAATCGAGTCCGCCGAGTTGGTCTTCGCCATAGGGATCGGCACCCGCGATATAGCAGATCAGGTCGGGATCGAACTGGCGCAGGCCGGAACTAAGCGCATTATCGAGCCATGCAAGGTAGTCGTCGTCGCCCATCCCGTCCGGCAGGTCTACATCAATTGAGGAAGGCGGTTTCGATGGTGGATAGTTGTTGTGCTGATGGAGAGAGACAGTAAAAACCTCGCCAGCATGTGCATGACGAATTTTCCCCGGAAGAGCCGAAAGCGCCGCCGCCGCAGTCGACGGTAGCGGATCGCTTGGGGTCCGCGTGCCGGCAAAAATCGCGGCTGTGCCATTGCCGTGGTGGACGTCGCAATCGACGGTCATGGCAGTGCGAATCTTGTCATCGCGTTGCAGACGGCGGATGGCGACCGCCACGTCATGGATCATGCAAAAACCTTCGCCATGATCCGGGAAAGCGTGATGGAATCCGCCTCCGATATTGATGGCAACTCTATCTTTGAGAGCCTGTTCAGCGGCAAGGATCGAGCCGCCGGCAGCCAGCCAGAAGGCCCGCACCAATTCCGGCGAGTACGGTATCTCCATCTCTTGCTCTTCGCGCGCTGAGAGCGTTCCTGTTTTCAGCTTCTGCACATACTGCGGAGTGTGGACGAGCAGGATGTCCTGGTCCGATGCTGATTGCGGAGCTATGAAGTCGGACGCTTCGGCAACGTCGTTCTTGAGCAACTGGTCATGGACGCGCCGGTACTTGTCGGCGCGGAAGACGTGCTCGCCGATAGGCAGGAAGTAGTCGTCGCTGTAGATCAGTTTGAAGGGAAGCATTGGAGAGGCAGTCTTCGGTCGTCAGTCTTCAATCGTCCGTGGATAGCTGCTACCGCTTTTTGGCAGTCTGAGGCGCGGCGACAATGTGCCGCCGCACTGGCACGATCGCTCCCTTAGCTGGATCGGCAGCGGCACTTGCCCGCGACAGCACTTCTTCCTGGATGTACTTCACAAAGTCGTGAATCTGGACCTGCATTTCTTCCATGCGCTCGCGCATCTGAAGAATGATCGCGATGCCGCTGATATTCACGCCCAGATCTCGTGCCAGTGAGAGGATGAATTCCAGGCGCAGCAAATCTTCGTCGGTGTACAGCCGGGTGTTACCCTCGGTGCGCGAAGGCTTGAGCAGTCCCTCACGTTCATACAGGCGCAGCGTCTGGGGATGGATGCCATACATCTCCGCCACCGACGAGATCATGTAGGCGCCCTTAGACTTGCGTTTAGTCATCCGTATTACTGTACCCCAAAACACAAACGCCACGGAGCACCCGTATCCTCACAGATAAATCCGTGAAATCCGCGTGAATCCGTGGCAAGGAATTTTTAAGCTACCGGCTCGGGTTTATCGGTCACCGAGCCCCAGCCTGAGGGCTTAAGAGCTATGTTCACGAAATAGGCGACTACTCCAGCCGCGATGAGCAGCATCCCGAAGGCGAAAGCACTGATCCCCAATACGTGCTCGCTCTGGCTTCGGACTACCGAGAAGCCGAGAAGCAGCATGGGAGCAATACCCACGGCCACAGCCCCGAACATTCCTCCAGGAACTCGGAAGGGACGGGGAAGTTCTGGCTCGCGTATGCGCAGGACGATCAGCGCGACAAACTCCAGGCCGAGGCTCACTCCGTAGAGCAGTATGTCGATGATGATCAGGCGCTCGAAGCCGAGTCCGAGGCACATGGCCCATCCGGTGGCGCAGACCAGAATGGTTACCCAGGGAGCCCGCGAGCGGGGATGCAGCTTGCCAAAGACTTTCGGCAGCATGCCATCCTGAGCCATTGCTAAGGGGCAGGCGGGAGTAGCTCATCACCAGGGCATTGAACATGCCAAAACCGCTGATCATACCTCCCAGGGCCAGGCCGACACGAAGCAACGGTCCGCCGACCATTCCGGCGATATCAGCCCAGGAGCCGGTTTCCCATGCACTGGAAGAGAGCCCGGTCAACCACATGGCTGCCACAGGAACAATGTAGCTCAGTGCCACGATGACGACCGCGGCCAGCATGGCGCGAGGATAAGTCCGCTGCGGACGCTCCACCTCGGTCGCAATGGTCGAGGCATTGTCCCATCCCATGTAGTTCCACATGCAGATGAGCAGGCCGCCAAGGATGTCCACGGTAGAAGTGGTCGGAGTGGTCACAGCGTGGGCGAGTGCCCCGACTTTAAACGGCGCGATCGCCACGATCAGAATAAACGGCGCCGACAGGGCGAAGAACAGCCACAGCGAGGTCGTGGATACAACTCGAACGCCCGCAATATTCAGCAGTGCGCAAAGAATTACCACCCCCAGCGCCGACCATCACGCCGCGATGCCCTTCCGCAAACCAGGGAAACAGGCGTTCGAGATACAGCACAAAAAGCGTGGGATAAATCGCCATGTCGAAGATGACTGGCGACCAGCGACAGCCAGGCTTCCTGAAATCCCCAGAAGTTGCCCATGGCGCGACGCACCCAGGCGTAGTAGCCGCCTTCGTAGGGCAGCGCGCTGGAAAGCTCACCGATCATGAAGGCGGTGGGCAGGCTCCAGAGAATCGGAGTCAGCAGCAGAATAAGGATGGCTTTGCCATAGCCGGCGCCGTGCACGATGTCTTCCGTGCCGTAGGTTCCGCCCGACACCATAAAGAAGGTGGCGGCGACCAAGGGCCAGAGCGTGAGGCGGACCGATTTTTTCCGGCTGGGGATGACGGTAGGGGACTGGAGATTCTGACGCGGGGCGCTAGCTGTTGCCAATTTCGACGGCTTCCTCCCGGGGCGATTCTTGCGCTTTCAGTATTCGGCTGGTTGCAAGTTCGCAGCCGTGAGCATACGGGAAATTAGATGCAGAGTAAAAATAATTTTTGAAGTATTTTTTGCGGAAAGGCACCGAGGTAATGGCTGACTAAGAGCTTTAACCACAAAGGACACGAAGGTTCACAAAGGAATTCCTTCGTGGACCTTCGTGTCCTTAGTGGTTAGAGCTTTTGCTAAACCTCTTTCCAGAGTTCAGCCCGGGGATCTTCCGGATTCAGCTTGGCCAGTTCGCGCAGGATTTCCTTGGAGCGCTCGTCACGCGGCATCGGTACGGTGAGTTTTACCTCGACGATCTCGTCACCACGGGTGCCTTCCTTTGTCGCCGAGGGCACACCCTTCTCGCGCAGGCGAAGCTTCTGTCCGGACTGGGTGCCGGGCGGAATCTTGAGCAGAGTTCGGCCGTCGATGGTAGGGACCTCAATCTTGGCTCCCAGAGCCGCTTCCGTGGCGCTGACGGGCACTGTAATGCGAATATCATCGCCCTCGCGGTGGAAGACGGGATGTTCGGCGGTCCGGATAATCACATACAAATCGCCCGCCGGGCCGCCGTGGCTTCCGGCGTTGCCCTTCCCGGCGAGGCGGATGCGTTGGCCGTCGCGTGTGCCTGCCTTGATCCGGACTTCAAGCGGTTCGGTGCGTTCCACCGTACCTTCTCCGTGGCAATTGGAGCAGGTGGAAATGTTCTTTCCTGTTCCGTGGCATCGCGGGCAGGGAACGTTGAACTTCATTCGCCCCCCGGTCTGCGTCACCTGGCCTTTGCCGCCGCACTCGGGACAACTCCCGCCCGCGTCGCTGAAACCCTGGCCATGGCATTGCTGGCAGGTATCGCGCCGGGCAATATTCAGGCGCATCACGCCGCCGCGGATGGCGGTCCAGAAGGGCACGTTGACCTGGTATTCGAGATCGGATCCCGGCTCGGGGCCCTCCGCCGCGGCTCCGCCACGGCCGCCGAAAATTCCGGAAAAAATATCGCGAAAGCTGCCCGTCCCGGAGTTGCTGGCTTTCCGGCCCTTGGCGTTCTCGAACATGTCATTGAAGTCGAAGCCGCCGAAATCGAAGTTGGGAGCCGGACCGCCACCGCCCGGAGAGGCGCCGGGGAAGCCTGGGCCGGGGCCGGACGAACCGCCTCCGGACCGGGCATAGGCCTCGGCCGTCGCAGCGATCGATGTTGTCGGAGTAAAAGCCGACCTGGTCGTAAATCTTGCGCTTCTTGGGATCGCTCAGGACTTCGTTGGCTTCCGACAGCGTCTTGAACTTCTCTTCCGCAGTCTTGTCACCGGGATTGACGTCGGGATGATACTTGCGCGCAAGTTTACGAAATGCCTTGCGGATATCGTCCGCCGAGGCGGACTTCTTCACGCCAAGAATCTCGTAATAGTCTTTTTTAGGGGTTGTGGCCATTCGTGCTTATAAGAATCGCTTTGGGCTGGGCCCTTTAGTTCTGAATGTTCTGCCGGTTCTTTCCCAGAATGCCGAAACGCTCGTATGCCGGAGAATCCACGTACACGGGAATGCGCTGGACGCCGGTCAGCGGTAGGCGCCAACACGTACCAGTAGGCTTCGTCTTCCGCGAAGTTCAAAAAATAATCCTGACCATTAACTTCAAATTGCAATTTCTCTTCTCCTTAAATCTGTAGCGCCGGCGTCTTGCCGGCGCTACGAAACCACGCGGGCGAGTCGCCCGCGACCACGCAAAAACCAAAAACCTGCCGAGCTTTGCTCGGCCTGGACGGGTCAGAGACCCGTCCCCACACGGCCTTTACTGACAGCTGAGAGCTGAAAGCTGACAGCTGCTTCTTATTTCTTGTCTTCCACGTCCACGTACTCGGCGTCGATCACGCCTTCGTCTTTCTTGGGCTGACCGTTGCCGCCCGCCTCCGGTCCTGCGCCTGCATCCGGCGTCGGGCCTGCGCCCGGGCGCTTGCGCCTGCGCTGCCTTGTACATCTGCTCGGCCAGCTTGTGCGAAGCCTGGGTCAGCGTTTCGCGCGCCTTGTCCATGGCCGCCTTGTCGTCCGCTTCCAGCGCCTTCTTGGCGTCGGCCATCGCGTTTTCCACGTCGCCACGCTCCGAGCCGGAGATCTTGTCGCCCTGCTCCTGCAGCATCTTCTCGACGCTGTAGACCATGCGAGTCGAGCTGGTTCTTGGCCTCGATCTCCTCGCGCTTGGCCTTGTCCTCGGCCGAATGCGCATCGGCTTCCTTGGCCATGCGCTCCACTTCTTCCTTGCTCAGGCCGGAAGACGACGTGATCGTGATCTTCTGGTCCTTGCCCGTGGCCGTTGTCTTTCGCGGTCACGTTCAGGATGCCGTTGGCGTCGATGTCGAACGTCACTTCGATCTGCGGCACGCCACGCGGCGCCGGTGGAATCCCGGTCAGGTGGAACTTGCCCAGAGTGCGGTTCTGCGCCGCCATCGGACGCTCGCCCTGCAGCACGTGCACTTCAACCGAAGTCTGGCTGTCAGCCGCGGTCGAGAACGTTTCCGTCTTCTTGGTCGGAATCGTCGTGTTGCGCGGAATCATCGGCGTCGCCACGCCGCCCAGCGTTTCAATCGCCAGCGACAGCGGAGTCACGTCCAGCAGCAGCAGGTCTTTCACCTCGCCCTCCAGCACGCCGCCCTGGATCGCCGCGCCGATCGCGACGACTTCATCCGGGTTCACGCCCTTGTGCGGCTTCCTTGCCGAACAGTTCTTTCACCAGCTGCTGAATGCGCGGCATGCGCGTCTGTCCGCCGACCAGCACCACTTCGTTGATCTTGCTGGCGTCGACGCCCGCATCCTTCATGCACTGCTTGCACGGACCAACCGAGCGCTGAATGATGTCTTCGACCATCGACTCCAGCTTCGCCCGGGTCAGCTTCTTCACCAGGTGCTTCGGACCGCTGGCATCGGCGGTGATGAACGGCAGATTGATCTCGCGTCTCCATGGTGGTCGAGAGCTCGATCTTGGCCCGTTCCGCCGCGTCGCGCAGACGCTGCAGCGCCATCTCGTTGCCCTTGCCGCGCAGGTCGAGGCCTTCATCCTTCTTGAACTCGTCAATCAGCCAGTCCACGATGCGCTGGTCGAGGTTGTCGCCGCCCAGGTGCGTGTCGCCGTTGGTGGCCTTCACTTCGATCACGCCTTCGCCGACTTCCAGAATCGAAATATCGAACGTGCCGCCGCCGAAGTCGTACACGGCGATGGTCTCGTCCTTCTTCTTGTCGAGACCGTAGGCCAGCGCCGCCGCCGTCGGCTCGTTGATGATGCGCTTCACGTCGAGGCCGGCGATCTTGCCGGCATCTTTCGTCGCCTGCCGCTGCGCGTCGTTGAAGTACGCCGGCACGGTGATCACCGCCTCGGTCACCTTCTCGCCAAGATAGTCTTCCGCCGCCTTCTTCAGCTTCTGCAGAATCATCGCGGAAATCTGCGGGCGGCGTGTACTCCTTGCCCTGCGCCACCACCGCGACGTGGTCGCCCGACTGCACCACCTTGTAGGGCACCATCTTCATTTCTTCCTTCACTTCGTCGTAAGCGGCGTCCCATAAACCGCTTGATCGAATAAACCGTGTTTTCCGGATTGGTGATGGCCTGCCGCTTGGCCACCTGGCCCACCAGCCGCTCGCCGGTCTTGGTAAAACCGACGACCGAGGGCGTAGTGCGCCCTCCTTCTTCGTTGGGGATCACCTTGGGCTCGCCACCTTCCATCACGGCTACGCACGGAGTTGGTGGTTCCGAGGTCAATTCCGATAATCTTGGCCATAATGTGGCCCTCCTTGATGCTATAAGTGCTTCTATAATCAATGCTGTTAACGATTGCAATGTCCGCCATGATAAGACTTGAGTGAATCATTGTCAAGGTTTAGATGCAGCTGAATCGATTGAAGATGCGTGGATATTTAGGGCTAGTCGTACTTCTCGGACAGGATCGATTTCCGGTCCCAGCCCAAGCCCTTCAGCAGTTCCCGATTGGCCTTGATCATCTTGTCCAGGCCGCAAATGTAGGCATGCATATCGGCGCGGCCGCGAACGATTTCAGGCACATGTTCCTGGACGTAACCGCGCAGGCCTTGCCATTCGTCAGCGCCGCGGCTGAGCGTCGGCTTATAGTGAAAGTTCGAGTGCTGACCAGCGAGTTTCAGGAACTCTTCGTGGTAGTAAATGTCTTCTGCTGTCCGGTTGCCGAACAGCAGCCAGAGTTGCTTGTCCTGATGACGGACCGGATCAGCCAAGAGCCAATGCAGCATGGATCGAAACGGTGCGACGCCGGTGCCAGTAGCGATGAAAACTGTGTCTCGGAGCGGAGGGCGCAGAATGAAGTCGCCAAACGGTCCCTGGCAGCTGATCTCTTCACCCTCTTTCATGTCACACAGAAAATTCGACATGAAGCCATCCTGCACACGGTTGAGGCAGAGCGCGAATCTGTTGTCGTCGCCGGGCGGGGAAGCGATGGAGTAGGCGCGGGTGATCTCCTCGCCGTCGGGCTTGTCGGTTTTGAAGGATAGCCACTGGCCGGCGACAAAGCCGAAACGCGTTTTGCCGGACACCTCGAATTCCAGGTGCTTGGTCTGGGTGGACAGAGACACTGAGTATAAGAGTCGGGTCGTGAAAGCTTGAAAGGGAGCCATCACTTCTATAGATGACGGTGGCTCGTGGTTGGACGCGCGCCTATCATGCTGAGGGTCGTTCGCGCAGCGAACGACGAAGAAGTTCGAAGCACCCCAGTGCCGTGGTGGCTGTAGGAGACCTTCAAGCGAAAGCCCATTCGCAAAGCGAATGGGCTTTCCTTGCTCAGGCTGACAGAGTTAATGGCTGACAGCTGAAAGCTGACGGCCGCTCTACTCCACCGTCACCGACTTCGCCAGATTCCGCGGCTGATCCACGTCGCAGCCGCGGCGCACGGCGATGTGATACGCCAGCAACTGCAGCGGCACGATTTCCAGAATCGGCAACAGCTCTTCCGGCGCCGGCGGAACGTAGAGCACGTGGTCGGCGGCTTCTTTGATCTCCTCGTCGCCTTCGGTGGCGATGCGCGATGACCATGTCCGGAACGCGCTTTCACTTCTTTCAGATTCGAACATGGTCTTTTCGTAGCGCAGTCATCGACAGTGCGTCGTTCGGATCGCGCGTCGCGATAATCACCACGGGCAGATTCTCGTCGATCAGCGCGTTGGGGCCGTGCTTCATTTCGCCCGCGGGATAGCCTTCGGCGTGGATGTAGGAAATTTCCTTCAGCTTGAGCGCGCCTTCGAGCGCGATCGGATAGTGGATGCCGCGTCCCAGGAACAGGAAGTCCTGTGAGCGCGAGTATTCCTTGGCCAGATCTTCGCACTCTTCGTCGTGGGTCAGCAGGTGTTCGAGCTTGCCGGGAATGCGCGTCAGTTCCTGAATCGCGTCTTTGGCCTGGTCGGCGAGTCATGCGTGCCGCGCAGCTGCGCCAGATAAAGCGCGAACAGATACAGAGCGCGTCAAGTTGGGCGGTGAAGGCCTTGGTGGAAGCCACGCCGATCTCCGGCCCGGCATGCGTGATAGATCGTGCCCGCGGCTTCGCGCGTGATCATCGATCCCACGACGTTGCAGATGGCCAGTGTCTTCGAACCTTTGGCTTTCGCTTCGCGCTGGGCAGCGATGGTGTCGGCGGTTTCGCCCGACTGCGTGATCAGCATCGTGATGCGTGTCCGGAGCGATGATGGGATCGCGATAGCGCCACTCGCTGGCGTAATCGACTTCGACCGGAATGCGCGCCAGGCGTTCGATCATGAACTTGCCGGCCTGGGCGGCGTGCCAGCTGGTTCCGCAGGCGGCGATGTTGATTTTCTTGGCGGCCTTGAACTCGGCGTCGGTGATTTCCATCTCGTCGAGGAAGACGTGGCCGGTTTCCTGCGAAATGCGTCCCAGGGTGGTGTCGCGCACGGAGCGCGGCTGCTCGTAGATTTCCTTGAGCATGAAGTGCTTGAAGCCGCCCTTTTCCGCCATGATCGGGTCCCAGGTCACGTGCTGGACCTGGCGGACGACGGGCTGGCCGTTGAAGTCGGTGAGCTGCACGCCTTCCGGCGTGATCACGGCCAGGTCGCCGTCGCCGAGGAAGAACAGGTCGCGCGTGTGATAGAGAATCGCGGGCACGTCGGAGGCGACGAAGTATTCGTCTTTGCCCAGGCCGATGACGGCGGGCGGGCCATTGCGCGCGGCCACGATCTTGTTCGGCTCATCCACCGCAATCACCGCCAGCGCGAAGACGCCGGTCAGTTGTCCCACAGTTTTGCGGACGCACTCTTCGAGTGATGGGCGATGACCGTTGGCAGTCTTCAGGAAATATTTTTCGACCAGGTGAGCGATGACTTCCGTATCGGTTTCGGTGGTGAACTTGTGGCCTTCTTCGATCAGCTTGCTGCTTGAGCGAAAGATAGTTCTCGATGATGCCGTTGTGCACGACGACGATTCGTCCGGTGCAGTCGCGATGCGGGTGAGCGTTTTCTTCCGTGGGGCGGCCGTGCGTGGCCCAGCGCGTGTGGCCGATGCCGTAGGTGCCATCGAGCGGCTTGAGGCGGATGACTTCTTCCAGATTGCGCAGCTTGCCTTCAGCGCGGCGAATCTGCAAGCCATCGCCATTGCCGCATACTGCGATTCCGGCGGAATCATATCCGCGATATTCCAGCCGACGAAGTCCCTCGATGATGACCGGTACGACCCGCTTCTTGCCAACGTATCCCACGATGCCGCACATACGAATGCTCCCTTTTTCGGCCCGGGGGAAACCGAATATCTTTTTTGTGAGTTAAAAATCCGGCCACTACTTTCAGAACGCATACCACACGTTCCGCCGACCAACAGCCTGCCGAAGCAGGAGAATCTTCTACCGCCGAACCGGGGAATTCGGCTAGTCGCGAATATTAATCTTCGAGGGAGAAACGAAACTCTTCAATCACAGGATTGGTCAGGACGTCGCGAGCGATACGGGTCACTTCCGCTTCGACTTCGTTCCGGTTCAGGCCGCCGTCGAGTGTGAGCTCGAAATATTTGCCTTGCCGGACCTCTTCCAATCCTTTACATCCCATTTTTTTAAGCGCGCCCTGGATCGTTTTGCCCTGCGGATCCAGAACACTCTTCTTCAACGACACGTATACGTAAGCTTTCATGGGGGATAGCCTCATTATAAGCGGAAACGTTCAGATTGAATCAAACCAATAGGCCTAGACCAAGCGTTCCAACCGGGAATTTAGGTCGGCTAAGGCGCTTTCCAGCATTTGCCGATGGCGAGGATTCTGGACTGACTCCAATTGCTGCAATACTCGCTTCCTCGACAGTACGAGCGCGTCCCGTTCCTGCTTCTGAGCCGCTTGTTGCGGCGTAAGTCGTTGTTTTGACTCGATCTGAGTGCTGGCGGCGGCCTGCTGCTCTTCCACCGATTTGCTTTCCCAACCCCGGGCCATATCCGAATTATAGACGGTGAGAGGAGCGAAATCCGCCTGCTTTGTTGCCCTGATGGGCAACTCCAAGACATCTGTGAAGTTAACCTTAACCTCCTGAATAATCGATGCAACCGATCGCAATTTTTCGCTGGGATAAAAGTTTCTTTGCAGGCCGCTAAGCTTTAGTTTATCGTTCGTTGCGGTACCCAGATTCCGTGCGAAGTGGGCAAGCACGCAAACCGGGAGAAGCGCGAAAAGCGATCGCAATCCACTCCTATACTGGGGAAGTCGTCAGCGGCGAAGTATAGCCTCGAAATAAAGTAGAGGAACGCAGCTGATCCGGGACATGTTTCGATGCAGGCTCCTGATGGTCGGATCGCCATCCTTACAGCCGGACTGAATCTGCGCGGTCTACGCGAACGTCTTGGACTGACCATGCGGGAAGTGGAAAGCGCCAGCGTTCGTATCGCCGAAAAGCACGGAAACGACGAATTCACCGTTAGCCCCAGCCGCCTGTCCGATATCGAGACCAAGGGATTGGTCCCCAGTATCTTCCGTCTTTATTCTCTGGCGATTATTTACCGCAGTGATCTCCGTGAAATATTGGCCTGGTACGGAGTGGACGTAAGTTTGTCCGCCGCGGATTTGAATCTCAATCTGCCTCCCAAATCACACGTCGAAGAGACGCTGCGCGGGACGTCCAAGGTCGCGATCCCGACGCGTCTCGATCCCTCATTTGATCCCCGCCGCACCGCCAACCTCAGTCGCATGGTCGAACAGTGGGGGCCGGTACCGCTGGCGTATCTGGCAAGCATGAACACCGATCGCTACATGTATGGCTACATCGGCAGTGAAGATTTCACGATGTATCCGCTGCTTCCGCCAGGCACGTTCCTTCAAGTGGATGAGACTCGATGCAAGATACAATCCGGGATGTGGCGTTCCGAACTTGAGCGTCCTATTTACTTCGTGGAAACTCGCGATGGATACACCTGCTGCTGGTGCAGCCTGAAAGGCGAACAGATCGTGCTGCATTCGCATCCGCTCTCCCCAGTGCCGGTCAAGGTGATGCGGCATCCCCAGGAGGCGGAAGTGATCGGCCAGGTTGTAGGGATTGCCCTTAAACTGGGGGAGTGGCGACCGGTGGATGCTTTACCGGAGTCGAAAGCAGAACCGAAAGAGCGTATAGCACTGAACTGAAGTGGCGGGGCGACCCCCCGCCCAGGTCGGGCGGCAATAAAATCGGTTCCCGGTTTCGAAGACTCTCCACATATTCGATCGCTGTCATCTGCAACGCCCCACTGGAATCCACCACATCATCGCGCAAATTGCGCAGTGGCGTGCGCAGTAGTCTGAGAAACATCAGACGATGCGCTTCTGCCAGGGCGAGCTGTGCTGCCGTTTCTCCGTGCGCGCGAGTAAGTCCCCAGTGCGAATAGTTTCCTGAAGCGGTATCTCGCAAGCTCGCGAGATACTCGACTTTTCCCACCGTACCCGCCACTCCTTCGAGTGTCGTTCCCAGCAAATCTTCGAGAGCTGATTTCAGCGCCATTTTCCTGATTTCGGGAAACCCTGAGCGTTTTCGCTTTATGTAGCAAAGCTCAAATATCAAGCGAACTTACCACGGTTGAACACCCCATTCCACCTGAAAAGGAGTTCTACCGTGAAACGATTCTTGCTCTTCGTAGTTGGCGGTTTGCTGCTGGCGGGCGCGCTTTCCAACCCCATTCACCTGAACGCAGACGGCGGTCCTGGTCCGCAATGCCCGCCCAACACACCTGCCTGTAAGCCCTGACGCTTCGGGTAAGGATTGATCCTTTCAACGCAAGGACATAGCTGATCAGGGTCTGAGCACGCTTTGCGGATACACCTCCGGACCGCAAAGCGTGCTCGTGCCTTGCTTGCAGCCTGGGGAAAAGTGTTTGCCGGTGGCGGAAAATGGGGATATAGTTCCCGCAATCCGTCATGACTCCACACTCCTTCCTGTGGCACTATTTGTGGCTGGCGCCTCACGCCCTGCAAATCGTGATCGCAGTGTTTATGGTGCGGCGAAAGTTATTTCGCGAGTTCCCGTTTTTCTTCGCCTACACAATCTTCCAGATTATCGAAGAAGGAACACTTTTCATCCTGGATCACTATCCCAGAGTCACAGGGATTCAATACTGGCAAGCGCACTGGGTTGGCCACCTGATTGCGATTGCGCTGCGGTTTATCGTCATTCGCGAGATCTATTCCAACGCTTTCCGAGATTATCCTGGGTTCAAGCAGTTGAGCCGGATTCTGTTTCGCGTGGCCGCGAGTGCGTTAATCTTCATTGCGATCGTGATCGTCGCCCGGGCGCCTGACGACGGAACCATTCCGCTTCTTGCGGGAGTTCCCAAGGTCGAGCTTGCTGCCAGTATGGTGCTGGGCGGTCTGGTATTACTCCTCTTAGGTTTTGCGTCCTACGCCGGTCTGGTCTGGCGCGGCTTCGGTCATGGTATCGCGGCCGGTTTCGGAGTCTATTCCTGCGTTCAGCTGGTAACACAAACCATGCGAATCTGGACCGGCCCGGTGGCGGGCTACGTCTTCGACCTGATCACAATGACTACTTATCATTGTTCAGTCGTTGTCTGGCTGGTATACCTGTTGGCGCCAGAATGGACGGGTCGCCGGGTGAAGGAATTGCCGGAAAATAACCTGGAAGAGTGGAACGCCGAATTGCAACGCCTGTTACTGCAATGATTCTTTTCTTCATCCTGATCTTCGCGGCCCTGGCGGTTTTGCTGGTGATGGTGTATCTCGAACGCCGCCGCTACTATTCGGTGCACCAACTGGAAGACCTGGCGGGGCGTACTCGTCCCGTGGACCTCGATGCCTTCCGAAATCTAGTGGACCCGAGGGAAGAGGATTTTCTTCGCGAGAGCCTTTTGCCCGGTGAATTCCGCGCCGTCCAGAGAGACCGCATGCGGGCGGCCCTCGGCTACATCCACAACACCGCTTACAACGCAGCTTTTCTTTTGCGAGTGGGCGCGGCCGCGGCCCGGAGCTCGGAGCCTCGTATTGCGCTGGCGGGCCGACAGTTAACCGACCGGGCTTTGCGGCTGCGAGCTTACGCACTGCTCTCCGGTGCAAAGCTCTGTGTGCGCATCGCGTTTCCCGCGGCCCGGCTATCCTATGGCCGCCTCGCCGACAACTACCAAAACCTCAGCGCTTTAGCGGGTCAGCTCGCGCTGATGCAGCATCCCACACAAGCTGCTCGACGCTCGACCTTGCTCTAAGGATCCGGGAGCGATTCCGGCCCGTGTTCGGAAAAGTTGAAAATCCACAGGCGGAGCATTGCGACGGCCCAACCTGTGGTTTTTCCTGAAATCAGAACAGGCAGGTAATAAATCCTTCGCGCTCGCAGCGCAGTACTATAATCCGCCAGGTTTGCCGAGGAGGCTCGGGCTCGCGCAAATTGAGCGGAGTAAATCAATTCGAGTTTGACGCGGACCTTCGGCGCCACGAAGCTCTGCTGGAGATGGCGGACCTCGTGGTTCGCTACCACAGCTTGCCCGAATTGTTTCCAGCGCTGGCGGAACGACTACTCGAAGTAGCGGCAGCAGACGCGACCCACTTTGCCCTTTACGATCCGGTAAAGAATGTCATGCGCGGCCGCTTATGGGAGAAAACCGGGCTGGCCCCTTTCGAAGCGGAAAGAGTGGTGGCTGAATCGCCGTCCGGCTGGGCCTGGGAGAATCAGCAACCCCTGGTTGTCCCTGACCTGGAAACCGAGACTCGCTTCCCAGGAGTGCGGAGCATTCTGCTCGAAAAAGGACTGCGCTCCTACTGCTGGTTCCCTCTGACCGCGACGCAGAAGCGTCTGGGCGCCCTGGGATTCGGGAGTTCTCAAGCCAATGCCTACAACGAAAAGGACATGCGGCTTCTGCCGAGGGTAGCGAAACTGGTGGCAGTGGCGGTCGAGAACGCGCAGACGCGTGAGGCCCTGGTGGAGGAAAAGAGAGACTCCACATGCTGCTCGAAGTAAACAATACGCTCGTCACCAACCGCGACCTGCAAAAGCTGTTTCCTGCGATTTCTGCCTTCATCCACCGGATGATTCGAGACGACTATGCCAGTGTTGCGGTTTACGACGAAGAGACGCACTCTTTGTCGTACTACCCCCTTGAGTCTCCGTTGACCACTGGACTGACAGGCATGGACACGACGTTTCCGTGAAAGACACTCCGGCCGGCCACGCCTTGATGGATCGCGAAACCAAGATCTTCACTCGTGAAGACTTGATGGGAATTCAATCAGCCTACGTCAGCCAGATGTTGGATCGTGGAATCCAGTCAGTGTGCTGCATTCCGCTGACCACCCGCAAGGGCGAACTCGGCACGTTGAATCTCGCCAGCAAAGATGAACATGCCTTCGCGCCACCAGACGTGGGTTTCCTTCAACAGGTTGCAGGGCAGGTAGCGGTGGCGCTGGACAACGCCCGATCCTACCGTGAGATTGCGAAGCTGACGGAAAAGCTGGCCAGCGAAAAACTCTATCTGGAAGAGGAGATTCGCGCCGAACTCAATTTCGAAGAGATTGTGGGAGAAAGCCCGGCGCTGAAGCGCGTGTTGTCGCAGGCCAAGACGGTTGCGCCCAGCGACGCCACGGTGCTGGTTTTAGGAAAGACCGGCACCGGGAAAGAGTTGATCGCGCGAGCTATCCACCGTATGAGTTCGCGGAAAGAGCGGGTTTTCGTAAAGCTGAACTGCGCTGCCATTCCCACCGGACTGCTGGAGAGCGAACTCTTTGGGCACGAGAAGGGCGCGTTCACCGGGGCCATCAGCCAGAAGGTCGGACGCCTGGAACTGGCGGACAAAGGGAGCCTGTTTCTGGATGAGGTCGGCGACATCCCGCTGGAATTGCAGCCGAAATTGCTGCGAGTTCTGCAGGACCAGGAATTCGAGAGGCTAGGCAGCACTCGCACGATCAAAGTGGACATACGCATGATTGCCGCCACCAATCGAGACCTGGGCAAGGCGGTTGCGGACAAGGAATTCCGCAGCGACTTGTACTACCGGCTGAACGTGTTCCCCATACGTATGCCATCGCTGAATGAGCGCAAGACGGACATCCCTCTGCTGGTGCGGCACTTCGTTCAGAAGTTTGCCCGGCGGATGAACAAACCGATCGAGATCATCCCTAGTGCCACCATGAATGCGCTGGTCAACTGGGAATGGCCGGGAAATGTGCGGGAGCTCGAGAACCTGATGGAGCGGTCGGTCATTCTCTCGGACGGTCGCATTCTCAATGCTCCTCTCGCAGAGTTGGGTCGGGGCAGCGAAAGCCTGGACAGCGACGGCACGCTGGAAAGTCTGGAGCGGCAGTACATTATTCGAGTGCTGCGCGAAACCAATGGAACCATCGCGGGCCCTCATGGGGCGGCCATAAGATTGGGAATGAAGCGCACGACTCTTCAATCGCGAATCCTTAGGATGGGAATTTCGCGGCAGGAATACGAATCGTAGTTCTTCGAGTGACGTACCACCGGCATTATGCCGAAATTACGGCAGCCTAACCACCTCACAAAGCTAACTCGTAATTGCCGTTTGCCACACACCACCCTCTATTTGCCACAAACTGGAGTGCGGCACAGTTTGGCAGTTCAACTGCGAGGGAGACGTTAGTGGGGCACTCACCCGTAGGTGCCGCAAGGTATCTCTAAAAAAATAATGCGAGGTTGCCACGATCCGGCTGGCGGACGAGGTGTGTACGCCGAGGAAGAGGATCGAAGTGTTGTTATCAGAGCGCAACCCGGAGCCTGACCGAACCAATCGCCTCCAAACCCTCCCCCGTGGCGGGCTCCCTTTACTGGTTGCGCTCTCATGCAGAGCCCGGCAGGACCCTGACGACGAGGGTGGCTGGGCTCTTGCATTGGTCACGCCGCAACCCGAAGACGCCACGCGAGCCCAGCAGCCGGACGAACCACGGCCAGGTGAGCCACGGCTGGGCGAGCCGCATCCGGATGAAGCATCGATCGATCCGTTGTATTTGTTCGGATGCAGCGTTTCCTGGCAGAAGCAGCGCAATGCGAGCGCCGGCTGGGAATTGATCCACTGCCTGAGTTCGTCGAGACAGGCCGCGAGAATCGCGGCGGCTTTGCTGGCTCAAACACAAGACCTGCAGCTACCAGGTCCAGAGCTGGTTCGAGCCATCAAAAGTCTCCGCAAGCCGCCTATGGGCAGCGAACCGCCAATCCCCACGTCAGGAAAGCGGAGGCGGGGATGAACACTCCGTACGGGTTGGAGATTATCGAAAATTGTGTCACCTGCAAGCTGCGGCAGGCCAAATGGTTTTGCGGCTTGTCGCCCGAAGTTCTGAAGTCGTTCAGTTCAGCCAGCCACCTGAGCACATATCCCGGAGGCGCGATCTTGTTCGTGGAAGGCCAAACCCCTCGCGGCATCGTGGTGCTGTGCTCTGGCAGAGTAAAACTTTCGACCACTTCTCGCGACGGCAAAGTGCTCATCCTCAAGATGGCGGAGCCAGGCGAGGCGATGGGCCTTAGCGCGGTCATCTCAGGAACACCCTACGAACTGACGGCGGAGACCGCGGGACCATGCCAGGTGAATTTCATCGACCGCGAATCTCTGATGAAGCTTCTGGACAAGCATGGAGAACTAGGTCTGCACTCGGCCCAGGCTCTCAGCCGCGAATTTCAATCTGCTTATCGCGACATCCATGAATTGGTCTTGGCGCGCTCGTCCGCGGGCAAGCTCGCTCGCCTGCTGCTTTCCTGGAGCCCAGGCCGCGATCGTGACAGCGCAGGCAGAGAAATCCGCATCCGGTCCAGTATGACGCATGAGGAAATCGCACAGATGATAGGTTCGTCGCGCGAGACCGTGACCCGTTTGTTGAGTGAATTGAAGAAGAAAGAATTGATCCGTCTGGAAGGTTCGACTCTGGTCATTCGCAATCGAACCGCGTTGGAAGCGCTGGCAGCGTAGGGGAGATTTTAGATTGTTGATTTCAGATTTCAGATTGAAAAACATCGATTCCGCAATCCCAAAGATCTCAATCTGCAATCTGAAATCAAAAATCTGAAATGTTCTCTAGAGTCCGAAGAGTTCACGTAAGCGCCTGGTCTGGGCGCGGCTCACGGGAATTTCAGTCTGCTTCTTATCGTCCATGCGCAGTTGATAAGAACTCTTGAACCAGGGGACGACTTCCTTGATGCGGTTGATGTTCACGAGATAGGAACGGTGTGCCCGCCAGAAGAGGTTGGGATCAAGACTGTCGAGTAATTCTTCGAGCGTGCGGCAGTTGGATTGTCCCTCGATGCCGTTAGCTCCGCTGGTCACAACCGTGATCACGCCTTCCTCGATCGAGGCGAAGCCAATGTCTTTCTGATTGACCAGGAACAGACGCCCACCAGCCTTGATCAGAATCTTCGATGCTTGCGGCTTCTGCGATTCCAGCAGGCGGACCAGGGTTTCCAGCTTGTCTGATGAACCGCTACCTGATTCCAGCTTGGCGCGCACTTTTTGCACCGACTGCGCCACCCGCTTCTTGTCGAAAGGCTTGAGCAGGTAGTCGACGGCGTTCACCTCGAACGCCTTTACCGCGTATTGATCGAACGCCGTAGCAAAGACAATCTTGGGCAGAGTGATTTTCTTGTCCAGAAGTTTCTTGATGACGCCGAAGCCATCGAGGCCAGGCATCTGCACGTCGAGAAAGACCAGGTCGGGATTGTGTTCGCGGATAAGATTGACGCCTTCGAGTCCGTTCTTGCCCTGGGCCACGACGTCAACGTCGCCAACATCTTTCAGCAGGAAGGCAAGTTCATCGCGGGCAAGCTGTTCATCGTCCACGATCACTGCGGACAGAGACATTCCTTCTCCTGGCAGGTGCACTCAAAGTATAGCGAGTGGGGATAGAAAGTGCTACAAAGGCGGACATCGGACGTCGGACGTTGGACGTCAGGTCGGATGTCAGACCTCAGGCCTTTCCGTCTAGGAGTCCGACGTCTGACGCCTGACACCCGACCTATCCTCGCGTCCAACCCTTGCCAGGCAGTAAACTTACGACTCGATGAATTACATCTATGGGATCAATGCGGTCGCCGAGGCGTTGAAGGCTCGCGGGCGGTCGTTTGAATGGGTTGGGGTGTTGAAAGAGCGTCATGACCTGCGTCTTCAACAGGTGGTGCAGGAGTGCCGGCGTAACGGCGTGGCGGTGCGTTTCTTGGGCCGACCTGAACTCGACCGGATGGCTGGGAACAATGCCCATCAGGGTGTGATCGCCGTCACTTCCGCCAAGCAGTACAACGACTTGGATGACGTTATCGCCGCCAAGCGTGGAGAATATTCTCTGCTGGTGGTGCTGGACGGTATCGAAGATCCGCACAATCTGGGCGCGATTCTTCGCACCGCCGATGCCTCCGGAGCCGATGGAGTCGTCATCCCGGAACGGCGGGCGGCGGGCGTGACCGCGACTGTGACCAAAGCCTCTGCCGGCGCCAGCGAACACCTCCCGATTGCCAAGGTCACAAACATTGCGCGCACCCTGGAAGAGCTCAAAGAAAAGCATGTCTGGGTCGTAGGTCTGGACGAGCGAGGCAAACAAACTTACGACACTCTCGACTACAACATGGATTGCGCAATCGTGCTGGGCAACGAAGGCAAGGGGGTTCACGACCTGGTGGCGAGAAAGTGCGACTTCCTGGTTTCGATCCCCATGCTGGGCAAGGTGCCGTCGCTGAATGTGTCCGTGGCCGCCGGAGTAGTCTTGTACGAAATCGTACGCCAGCGCCGGATCAAAGCCGCAAAAGCCAAATGAAGTTCCTCTGCGTCCTCAGTGTCCTCTGTGGTCTAGGAATTCAAGCCCACGCCATCGACCGCGAAGCTTTTACCTTTACTAAATACGACCTGGATGTCCGCATAGAGCCTGAGCAGCAGAGACTGGCGGTTCGCGGCAAAATTACTTTACGGAACGACTCCGCGTCGCCGCAGAAGAATCTCGTATTACAGATTTCCTCCAGCCTGGATTGGAGATCGCTCCAAGTCGACGGCAAGCCAGTACAGTTCGTTTCTCAGCCTTACACCTCAGACATCGATCACACGGGCGCACTTTCGGAAGCGATCCTGACCTTGCAGAAAGAGATCTCTTCGAAGGGCGTAGTGGAGGTTGAAGTTGGTTATGAGGGCATAATCCCGCTCGATGCCACGCGGCTCACCCGAATCGAGGTCCCCGCGGAAGTCGCCCGGCACAGCGACTGGGACCGGATCGACAAGTCGTTCACTGCCGTACGCGGTATCGGATACGTGGCTTGGTATCCGGTAGCAACCGAGTCAGCGAATTTGTCGGAAGGGAACAGCGTTTTCGAAGCTGTCGCCAGGTGGAAGGCGCGTGAACTGGAAGCCCAGTTGAGGATCAAGCTGAGCCAGTCCGGCGAGGGCACGCCCACAACACTTGTCTGCAATGGCGAAGCTGGAGGCTTGCGATCGTACGAACAGATGGGCGGAGCCTATGAAAGCGTGAACGAATGCACTTTCCAACACCTCGGCGAAAGTGTGCCGCTGTTTGCAGCCGGTCGATATGACGCCCTCGATCAGCCTTCGGTGAATATTTCCTACCTGCCAGATCATCGGGCGGCCGCCGATACATATGCACAAGCGGCGCAGCAGGCAGCGCCATTTATTGCCGAGTGGTTTGGCGCGCCAAAAGGGGCTGCCGAAGTCAAAGCTGAAGTAGTGGAGTTGAACGATCCGGAGGCGGCGCCGTACGAAAGTGGGAGCATGCTGCTTACGCCGCTCAACACCGATCCGAAGCTGGCGCAGTTGACGGTGGTTCACCAACTTACGCATGCCGCATACTATTCGCCGCGTCCCTGGGTCTATGAAGGGCTGGCGCATTTTGCTCAGGCAATTGCTCGTGAGCGCGAGAGCGGTCGCCAGTCGGCGCTGGATTTCATCGGCCTGCATCGCACGGCGCTGGCGGAAGCCGAAAAAGCGCTGGCGGCAGAGAAGGCTAAAAATGGCGCAGCTGACGAGGCGATGGTCACGACCAGCATCGAAGAACTCTACCGCAGCAAGGCGCTGTACGTGTGGTGGATGCTGCGCGACATGATTGGCGACGCGGCGCTGAAGAAAGCTCTTGCGGCCTACCGTCCCGAGGCCGACACCTCCCCGTCGTATGTGCAGCACCTGATCGAGGCCCAAACCAAACGCGATTTGGGATGGTTCTTCGACGACTGGGTCTATCACGATCGCGGTCTGCCGAACTTTCATATTGCGGCGGTTTATCCCTGGGAGGCTGTAGGGGATGCTCACGTGGTCACAGTCACGCTGGAGAATCTGGGAAATGCCGGAGCTGAAATGCCGCTGATTCTGAACATGGAACAGGGAGAGATGACCAAACGACTTCAGGTCCTCGGGAAATCGAGAGTCACAGTTCGCATTGAAGCGCTTTCCACCCCTTTGGAGGTCGTAGTGAATGACGGAAGTGTGCCCGAAAGCGATCTGAGCAACAATGTGTACAAGATTGAAGCACCGAAAAGGAAAAATTGAAGATTGCAGATTTTAGATTGCAGATTTGGAAGCCGTCCGGTGTGGCGAGCTTTTGACAATCTGCAATCTAAAATCAACAATCTGAAATCGCTTTCCTGGAGGATTCTTGGCTTACATCCAATTTTTGGGCGCGGCAGGCACCGTCACCGGTTCGAAGCACCTGGTCAACACCAGTTCAGACGGCGACGGGAAAGCCGGGTTTCAGGTCCTGATCGATTGCGGCATGTTCCAGGGAGCCAAGGAATGGCGGCTGCGCAACTGGCAGCCCACGCCGGTGCCGGCAGCCAGTATCGATGCGGTGATTCTGACTCATGCGCACCTTGACCACTGCGGCTGGATTCCGCGGCTGGTTCGGGACGGCTTCCGTGGTCCGGTGTATGCCACGCCGTCTACGATTGATCTGTGCGGCATCATCCTTCCGGATTCCGGACATCTTCAGGAAGAAGATGCGAGGTTTTACAACCGGCACAAGAAATCGAAGCACGACCCGGCCTTGCCTCTTTACACCCTCGCTGAAGCCGAAGATTCCTTGCAACATTTTCGTCCGGTGCAATTTGAAGAGACCCGGCAGTTGTCACCTGAAGTGTCGTTCCGCTTTGTTCCGGCCGCTCACATTCTGGGATCGGCGATGGTGGAACTCACGCTCCATCTGAACGGTCAGGTCAGGAAACTCTTGTTCAGTGGAGACATTGGGCGGGTGCGTGACCAGAACAGTGCGCCCGGCAAAGTTGTCCGTTCGGGACCGACCGAAGGCGAGACCGCCGATGTTTTGGTGATGGAATCAACATATGGAAACCGGCAACATCCGACAGACGATCCCAGGCCGAAGTTGGCCGGGATCATCCGGAAGACGGTGCAGCGTGGCGGCACCGTGGTTGTGCCCGCATTTGCCGTTGAGCGAACCCAGAAATTTCTGTTCATGATCAAGGACTTGATGGAATCCGGCCAGATTCCACGTCTCCCCGTGTACTGCGACAGCCCGATGGCAATCAAAGCGGTCGAAGTCTTCATGAAGCATGCGGACGAGTGCACAGACGAGACCTGTCGCTTGATCAAGCAATACGGCTCGCCGCTAGAATGGCCAGGTTTCACGTTCGCTTTGACGGCGGAAGACTCAAAGAAGATTAATTCCAATCACTATCCTTCGATTATTGTCTCGTCCAGCGGCATGGTCACCGGCGGACGCATTCTGCACCACCTGCAGCAGCGCCTTCCTGATCCCAAGAATACGGTGATATTTATTGGCTTCCAGGCGCCCGGAACGCGGGGAGCCACGATCAAGAGCGGCGCATCGGAAGTGCGCATCTTCAGCGACACTGTGACGATCCGGGCGGAAATCGCGGTCCTCGAACAATTCAGTGACCACGCCGACACCCCGGAGCTTCTGGAATGGCTGCGCACTTTTACTCAAAAGCCTGCAACTACCTACCTGGTGCATGGAGAACCCATCGCGTCGTCCCTGCTGCGTGAGGCTCTCATAAAAGAGCTGGGCTGGAACGTGCAAGTGGCGGAGTGGATGGAGAAGGTCATTGTGTAATTGAGTAATTTAGTAATTGGGAAATTCGGGAATTAAACAAAGCACGGTCTGTCTTTCAATTACTCAATTGCCAAATTGCCTAATTACTCAATCGCTTCAATGGTGGTGATCTCATGACGGAAACCGAGTTAAAGAAAAATCTCGAGGCTGTGGAGAAGAGCCCGAAGCAGGTCGCAGCTGCCGTGTCGGGGCTGACGGAGAAAGTGTTGCGCTACAAACCGGCCCCGGACAAGTGGTCGATACACGAGATACTCGGGCACTTGGCAGATGTCGAGATTGTCTATGCATATCGTCTGCGCCAGATGCTGGCCGACAAGAAGCCGGTGATTGCCCCGATGGACCAGGACGACTGGGCGCGGAACCTCGGTCATCTGGAGACTCCGCTTCCCGAACTGGTGGCGCTCTACGGTCTGAACCGCCACGCCAACTTACGGCTTTTGCAACGCCTCCAGCCGGCTGATCTTGAAAAGTCAGCTTACCATCCTGAGACAAAGCAGGACTTCAGCGTGGCTCAATTGATCGAAAGAATGGCAACGCACGGCGCGAGCCATCTGGAGCAGATTGAGAGATTGAAGAAGGAAGCAGGGCGGGCGTCGGACAGGAGACCGCGCCATCATTGATCCGATGTCTAAAGTCTGACGCCTGAGGTCCGGGGTTTACGCATGCGTGCTGGTGAACTTCACTAAAGCTTCCAGCTTCGCAGCGGCTGCGCCGGAATCAATCGACTGTGCGGCCAGCGGCAACGCCTCTCCCAAGTTTTCAGCTTTGCCGGCGGCGACTAAGGCGGCGGCTGCGTTCAGCAGGACTACATCCCGCTTCGGCGATTTCCTTCCCGTCAGAAGTTCGCGAATAGTCACGGCGTTGGCCGCGGCATCACCGCCTGAAATGTCTTCCAACCGGGCCCGCTTCATTCCAAACTCTTCGGGCGTGACTTCATAGGTGCGGACGTTGCCTTCGCGTACTTCGGCGATGCGAGTCGGGCCGGTGATGGTGATTTCATCCAGGCCATCGAGTCCGTGGACTACCAACGCACGATGAGTGCCCAGCATGCTCAGCGCCTCCGCAACTTTCTCCACCAGGTCGAGGGAGTACACGCCTACCACTTGTGCCGAAGCGCGCGCCGGATTGGTGAGCGGGCCGAGCAGGTTAAAGATCGTCCGCAACCGAAGCTCGCGGCGGGCGGGCTGCACATATTTCATGGCCGAATGCATTGCGGGCGCAAACAGAAACACAATGCCAACTTCTTCCAGGCAGGCAGCGAGAACCTCACTTGGGAGACTGATCTTGACGCCCAAAGCTTCCATGACGTCGGCTGAGCCGCACTTGGAACTCAGGCTGCGATTCCCGTGTTTGGCCACGCGCACGCCCGCGCCGGCAACCACGAATGCGGCGGCGGTTGAAATGTTGAATGTGCCTGTGGCGTCGCCGCCCGTGCCGCAAGTGTCAACCAGCGGACTAGGCCCAATGGCGGTGACCGAGACTGAGGACGCGTCGTGGAGTGGTAAAGGTTCCGCCGCGGCGCGGATGGCTTCGGCAAAGCCGACGATTTCTTCCACAGTTTCGCCCTTCATGTGCAGTGCGACGAGCAGGGCCGCGATCTGGGCATCGGTAGCGCTACCGGAGAACACTTCTGTCATGACGGCGCGAGCCTCTTCACGGGTCAGTGATTCGTGTTCATTGGCAATGCGCTGCAGGGCGTCGGTGATCATGAGATCGGATATAAGACTAGCATCGTTTACGCGACACAAGTTGTTGGGTAACCGGCGAACCCATGAACCACAAAAAACACGAAGGTACACGAAGGAGATCTCAAGACGAGAACCTTCGTGAACCTTCGTGTCCTTCGTGGTTTACGCTTTTGGGGGTGAAGCGGATCCAAGACTCATCGTGCGGTTGCCCTATCGGGAACGCTTCTATAAAATCAAGGGTCGAACTGCTGCCCGAAACTGCAAGCCAGCGAGTGCCAGTCGGTCTAGCCGGAAATCATTATGAAAATTCATGAGTATCAGGCCAAGAATATTGTGAAGAAGTATGGGGTCGCCGTGCCTCGGGGAGAGATGGTTGAGACCCCGGAAGCGGCGGAGGCGGCTGCCAAAAAACTTTTCGACGTAGGTGCCACGGGCGTGGTGGTGAAAGCGCAGATCCACGCTGGCGGACGCGGCAAGGGCGGCGGCGTCAAGATCGCCAAGTCGGTTCAGGAAGCCGCTGAATTGGCAGGCAAGATCCTGGGCATGACGCTGGTGACGCATCAGACTGGACCAGAGGGCCGGGTCGTCCGGCGGTTGCTGATTGAAGAGACTCTGCCGATCGAGAAGGAACTCTATCTGGGAATTGTGATTGATCGCGCCCAGGCGAGGCCGGTATTCATGGCATCGGCTGCCGGAGGCATGGAAATCGAGCAGGTAGCGGAGGAGAATCCAGCGGCGATACTCAAGGAATACATCGATCCGGGCATGGGTCTGGAGGCGTTTCAGGCGCGCAAGCTGGCATTCGCGCTGGGGCTGAAAGCACAGCAGATCAACCAGGCGATCCAGTTTATGACCGGGTTGTACAAGGCGTTCGCGGAAACCGATTCTTCGCTGATGGAGATCAATCCGTTTATTACTTGCACGGATGGGCGACTGTTCGCGCTCGACGCGAAAATGAATTTCGACGACAACACCATGTACCGCCACCCCGACCTGAAAGCGTTACGAGACGTCACCGAGGAAGATCCGCTTGAGGTGGAGGCGTCGAAATACAACTTGAACTACATCAAGCTCGACGGGAACGTAGGCTGCATGGTCAACGGCGCGGGCCTGGCGATGGCGACCATGGACATCATCAAGTATGCCGGCGGCATGCCAGCGAATTTTCTTGATGTGGGCGGCGGCGCGAACTCTGAACAAGTCACGCATGCCTTTGAAATTCTTCTCAGCGACAAGAACGTAAAGGCCGTACTCATTAATATTTTTGGAGGAATCCTGCGCGTGGATACGCTGGCCACCGGTGTGGTCGAGGCGGCGCGAAAAACGCAGATCAAACTTCCGATCGTTTTGCGCCTCGAAGGCACGAATGTGGAACAGGGGCGCGAGATTCTGAAGCAGTCGGGATTGAATTTTATCGTGGCTGAAACCATGAAAGACGCGGCCGAGAAGGTAGTCGCGGCAGCGAAGGCGTAGCGAGGCAGCGCCAGCGCTACAAAGGAATCCATGAGCATTCTTGTAAATAAATCGACACGGGTAATCGTTCAGGGCCTGACCGGGCGTGAAGGCACATTTCACGCCAAGGCGTGCGCCGAGTACGGGACGCAGATCGTCGGTGGTGTGACTCCGGGCAAGGGAGGCACGACGCACGAGGGGTGGCCGATCTTTAACACGGTCCAGGAAGCTGTAGACAAGACCGGCGCCGACACGTCAGTCATTTTTGTGCCGCCACCGTTTGCTGCGGATGCGATCATGGAAGCGGCCGACGCCGAGATCGAGTTGATCGTCTGTATCACCGAAGGCATTCCGACGCTGGATATGGTCCGCGCCTGGGAGTTTCTGCAAGACCGGCGTTCGCGACTGATAGGTCCCAATTGTCCGGGAATTATTTCGCCGGGACATTGCAAGATTGGAATCATGCCGGCGCGTATTCACAAGGAAGGCTCGGTGGGAATCGTGTCGCGCTCTGGCACTCTGACCTACGAAGCCGTGTATCAGCTCACCACGCGCGGGATCGGACAATCCACCGCGATCGGCATCGGCGGTGATCCCATCATCGGCACTAACTTCCTGGATGCGCTTGAGTTGTTCAATCGTGACCCTCAAACCGAAGCGGTTGTGATGATCGGAGAAATCGGCGGTAACGCCGAGGAGACTGCTGCGGAATATGTAAAGTTGCACATGAAAAAGCCTGTAGTCGGATTTATTGCAGGACAGACCGCGCCTCCGGGACGACGTATGGGCCACGCGGGGGCGATTATTTCTGGCGGGAAGGGAACCGCCGCTGAGAAGATCAAGGCGATGGAGGCGGCTGGAATTCGCGTGGCAAAATCACCCGCTGATATTGGGGATACTGTCGCGGCGGTGATAGGAGTGAAAGTCTAAAACCAGTTGTCAGATTTTAGTTCTGGGTTCTCAGCGCAACCACTTACAAAAGGCGATCTACTACAAAAATGAAAACACTTCAACGCACTCTGACTATCGTTAAGCCTGACGCCGTAGCCAAGCACGCCATCGGCGATATCATCGAGCAATTTGAAAAGAATGGTTTCACCATTTTGTGTATGAAGATGCTCGAAATCTCCAAGCATCAGGCGCAGCAGTTTTATGCCGTGCACGCCAGCCGGCCTTTTTTCGATTCGCTGACGACGTTCATGTCGAGCGGCCCGATCGTGGCATTGGCGCTGGAAAAGGAAAATGCCATCGCCGATCTGCGGAAGCTCATGGGCGCCACCAACCCGGCTAACGCCGAAGAGGGCACCATTCGCAAGAAGTGGGCTTCGAGCATCGAATACAACGCCATCCACGGCTCGGATGCCGAGGACACGGCGCGTTTCGAACTCAGCTTCTTTTTTGCCGGATACGAACTCGCCCAGTAGCAAGAAGCTGGAAGCCAGGAGCGATCTTCATGCCGTTAGTCCAAGTCACAATGTTGACCGGCCGCACCGCCGATCAAAAGCGCAAGTTGGCGCAGCGCATCACTGACGTGATGGTAGAGGAAGCGGGAGCACGCCGCGAGGCTGTGGTGGTGGCCTTCAACGAAGTTTCAAAAGAGAGTTACGCTTCGGGCGGAGTTCTGATGGTGGATAAGGGAAAGTGACGAATGCGCGGGCGGGTCGCCCGCGGCCACATGAGCTCTAGCCTAGCGGCTCGTACAGATGTCCTTCGATCCGATCGCCAAGTTTTGGCAGTTCTTTCTTGGCATATTGCAAAAAATGCGGCGCGGCGCGATGGGCTTCGAGCGCGGCATCGTCCTTGTACTGCTCGTAGAGGAAGAACCGGCGTGGTTCGGTCTTATGCCGGTGCACCACATACATCACGCAACCGGGTTCTTTGCGGGACTCTTCCGTCAGCTTGGCAAAAACTCCAACCACGTCAGCTTCGTGACCAACTTTTGCCATCCACGTCACAGCCAGGACAACCATCGTTCGCTCCGTTCGTCAGATTGTTGCTAAGGCCCCAGTTTTCTGTCCAGCGAATCCGCTCAGTAATCCGGTAAAGTCATCCACGAATATGGTCTGCTCGCGACCCGGTCCGGTGGAGATCATTCCAATGCGGGCACCGCTTTCTTTCTCCAGGAAAGACAGATACTCGCGTGCCGCCTGCGGCAACTTCTCCACGTGCGTAATGCCCTGAGTGGAAGTGCGCCATCCTGGCATGGTGTGATACACGCACTCGACGCCATCAAAACCGCTGGCGTGTGCCGGAATCTCCGCCGTCAGCTCGCCGTTAATTTTGTACCCTACGCACACTGGAATCTCGGCCAGTTCATCCAGCACGTCGAGCTTGGTTACCACCAGCCACGAGGTGCCGTTAATCATGCCAGCGTAACGCAAGAGTGGCAAATCAAGCCAGCCGCAGCGCCGGGGACGCCCTGTGACCGCGCCGTATTCATTGCCTCGCGCTCGAAGCATATCGCCGGTAGCGTCCAAAGCTTCGGAAGGGAACGGTCCGCCGCCGACGCGAGTGCAATATGCCTTGGTGATTCCAATCACGTTGTCGATCGCAGTAGGAGCGACGCCGGTGCCGATGACCGCTCCGCCTGAAGTGGCGCTGGAAGAGGTCACAAAGGGGTAGGTGCCATGATCGATATCGAGCATGGAGCCCTGCGCGCCTTCAAAAAGGACAGACTCGCCATCGGCGAGAGCCTGGTTGAGTAGCGCCGCCGTGTCACACACGAACGGAGCGACTTTGGCCGAAGCCTCGGCGTACTCCTGGTACATCTTGTCCGGATCGAGCGGCTCCGAGTTGAACAGAGCGTGCGCGATCATGTTCTTTTCATGGCACGCGTTCTCGATGTGCGTCCGCAGCAGCTTCAAATCGAGCAAGTCTGCCACTCGCAGTCCGCGGCGTCCCATTTTGTCTTCGTACGTTGGGCCTATACCGCGGGAGGTGGTGCCGATCTTCACGCGTCCCGGCGCATTTTCCGACGCCAGTTCGATCATGCGGTGGTACGGCAGAATCACGTGCGCGCGGTTGCTGACGAAAATACTGCCATCCACTTTCACGCCGGTCTCGCGCAAAGCGGCGACTTCCTTGAGGAATGCGATGGGGTCGAGCACCACGCCGTTGCCGATCACGCTGCGACAGCCCGGGCGCAGGACGCCGCAAGGCACAAGTTGAAGGATGAATTTTTTCCCGTTGATGATGACGGTGTGTCCGGCATTGTGTCCGCCGGCATAACGGGCCACGACCGAGAAATTCTCGGAGAGAACGTCGACGATCTTGCCCTTACCCTCGTCGCCCCACTGCGCACCTACTATGACCGCAGTCTTACCCTTCTTCAATGCCAGCTCCGTTGAACAAAATGGCGGCAACTTGAGCCGCATTCGCAGCGTCGCACACTCCATGCCCCGGTAGAACGGCTATACATTGAATTACAAGGATTTACAGGGCTGATGTGTACTGCTAATCATAACTCGCGGGGCTGTGGATTGGGAAGGCAGTCGTTCAGAGGGCAGTCGCCAATCGTCGGTCTTCACTCGGCTACTGCGGTCGTCAACTGGGGCCTTGGGCTGACGGTTGACGACCGACGACTGTAGACTGGCTTTCATGCCTGAACTTCCTGAAGTTGAAACCATCGCGCGCGGTCTGGCTTCGCGGGTGACGGGAGACGTTATCGAATCGGTCTGGCTGGGGTCAAAGCCCGAGCCGCTGAAATCTCCTGCTGACGAAATCGTTTCCACGCTGGAGTCTCAACGAATCGCAGGGGTGCGGCGAGTAGGAAAGCACATCGTATTCGATCTGGAACCTGTTGCTGGTCGTAAGGGACGGGCGTCCTCCTCCGCCAGGGGGCGGAGCCGGACTCGCGCTTCCGCCAGAAAGACAAAGTCGGCGGGCATGGGCGCCCGCTCTACGGAACAATCGTCCGCGCAGTGGATCGTCCACCTGGGCATGACCGGGCGCATGGTGGTTTGCCCGCCGGATAGCGAGATGGCGAAACACACCCACCTGGTCGCGAAGTTGGCGTCGGGGAGGGAACTGCGCTTTGTTGATCCGCGGCGCTTCGGGCGCCTGAGTGTGGCTCGCGGTTTCGAAGCCGGCGGCTTCGAGCCTCTGGAAGTCCAGCTTGATCATTTCTTAGGCCTCTTCCACGCTCGCAAGACGCCAATCAAAAGCGCCTTGTTGAACCAGAAGCTTTTGCGCGGTGTGGGCAACATCTATGCGGACGAGTCGCTTTTCCGCGCTGGCATTCGACCGCGACGGCAGGCGGCGTCGCTTTCGCGGGAAGATTTGCGACGGCTCTATCCCTCTGTCCAGGAAGTATTGCGAGAAGCCATTGCCTTGGGCGGATCATCGGTTTCGGACTACGTTGATGCGGACGGTGAAGAGGGATTCTTCCAACTGCAGCACAGGGTGTATGGCCGCGAAGGCGAGCCGTGCCTGGTGTGCAAGACTCCAATCAAGCGCGTTGTGATCGCAGGCCGCAGCAGTCACTATTGTCCCAAGTGTCAAAAGTAGCCGGCGAGACGCCGACGCTACACAGAAACGTTCGGAAATTTTCACCCTTGAAGTCTGCAATCTGAAATTTGGTACGCTACACGCATATGCCCAATTTTTCTATCGGCGTCGATCTCGGCGGCACCAATCTGCGAATTGCTGCCGTCAACCAGCAAGGTGAGCTGATGGAAAAAGTCACGCTGGGCACGCGGGTTGCGTTGGGCAAGGACCACGCCATCCGAGAAATGTGCGATGCCATCAGCTCTCTTACCACCAAGTATCGCGACACCGCGGTACTGCAAGGGATCGGCATCGGCGTCCCCGGGATCATCGACATGAAGACCTGCATGCTGCGAGAGTCTCCCAATCTTCCGGGCTGGGCGGGAACGCCTGTGCAAGCTGAAATCGAGCATCGGTTGGGGACGCGGGTGATCCTAGAGAATGATGCCAATGTAGCGGCCTTGGGCGAAAAGTGGCTGGGTGCTGCGCGAGACGTGGACAACATGGTGATGCTGACCCTCGGCACCGGGGTTGGCGGCGGTATCGTGCTCGAGGGGCGCATCTGGCACGGCATGACTGGAATGGCCGGCGAGTTCGGCCACATGACCGTGGAACCAGAGGGGCCGCCCTGTGGCTGTGGCAACCGCGGATGTGTAGAGCAATATGCCTCTGCGACTGCGGTGGTTCGAATGGCGAAGGAGGCAATTGCCGGCGGACGCGCTCCTGGTTTGGCGAAAGCTGCCAGTTCCGACCCGGAGTTTAATGCCAAGGCGATTTACAACCTGGCCATTCAGGGTGACGCGGAGGCAAAGAAAATTTTCGGCCGTGTGGGACGCGCTCTGGGAATTTGCATTGCGAACCTGGTGAACGCTTTCAATCTGAATATGTACGTCGTCGGCGGAGGGGTGTCGAGCGCATGGGAGGCGTTCTCGCCATTTGTCTTTGAAGAGTTGCGCCAGCGTTCACTGGTTTATGCCGCGACCGCTCCCGCGTCTCCCGGCCCAGTGGGGGATGGGGCGTCAGGACACGTGTATCCGGAAGGGTCGACCAAGACCATCGTCACCCGGGCGTTGCTGGGCAGCGATGCTGGCCTGTACGGGGCAGCGCAGTTGCCGATGACGACCAATTAGGACGCCTTCAAGTCCTTCATTGCCCGCAACAGCGCTTCGTTTTGTTGCGGCGTTCCAATCGTGATCCGAATCGCTTGGGGAGCGCCCCACTGATCGAGCGGGCGGATCAGGATTCCGTGGAGTCTCAGCCGCTCCGCAACCACTCTGGAGTCGTAGCCCATCTCACAATAGAGAAAATTACCCCAGGTAGGAGTGACCGCATATCCCATCGCGGAGATTGCCTTGAAGAGTCTCTCGGACTGATCAGTGTTGTTTTCGACAGTCTTGCGAATGTGGGATGCATCTTCGAGTGCCGCCAGCGCTCCGGCCTGGGCCACGCTAGAGACGCAATACATCGACCGCTGACGCGCGATACGAGCGATCAATTCGGCAGATGCGATTCCGTATCCGACACGCGCTCCGGCCAGCCCGTGGACTTTGGAAAATGTCCGCAACACGACCACATTGCGTCCTGCTCGCACGTAGTCGAGGGAACGCGAATAGCTGACGCTGCGCCTGGCCGTGAAATCAAGGGCAAATTCGTAGTAGGCCTCGTCCAGTACGACCACTGCTTCGGACACACGAAGTAACAGACGATCTACATCATCCGCGGTCACAAGCGTTCCCGTCGGGTTGTTGGGATTTGCCAGAAAGATAAGACTGGTATTCCTGTTGACGGCCGATGCGATGGCATCCAGATCAAATCCGTTCCGGAGGGTCGGGACTTCGATCAGTTGAGCGCCCGCTGCCTCGGCGGCCAGACGGTAAACCATGAACGAGCGCTGGCTGGTCACTGCGTTCAGTCCCGGAGTCAGAAATGCGTGCCCAAGCATTCCCAGAAACTCAGTTAAGCCCCCGGTGACAAGAACCTGTTCAACCGGGACGCCATGATGTTCGGCGAGCCTGATTCGCAGGGCCGTCGCATCGTCGTTGGGATAGGCACTGCATCCCTCCAACACGGATCGCATGGCGCGGAGTGCGAGAGGGGAAGGCCCAAATGGATTTTCATTGGAGTCGAGCTTGATGAGCATTGGTTCTGATCTAGGCGCGAACGTCCCACGCGTGCGTCCTCCGGCAAGGCCTTAAGAGGCTTGAGCTTTCGCCGGCGGCTGTTTAACAGCGGATTTCAAGCGAGTAACTTCCTGCAGCGTCAAATGGCGAAATTTCCCAGGAAGAACATCGAGCTGTAGCGGTCCGTAGCGGACACGCTTTATCTTCTCCACATGATGTCCGACGGTCTCGAACATCTGCCGGATCTGCCGGTTTTTGCCTTCGATCAGCGTGACTTCATACCAGGGATTGTCGCCTTCACGAATCGGCTTGATCTTGCACGGAGCAGTCTTTTGTCGGCGACCGGCCTTGCCCTGAATGTAGACACCGGACTTCAACTTGGCCAGTCCGTCCACAGACGGTGTTCCCGCAACCTTCACCATGTAGGTCTTGGGGACGTGAGACGATGCCTTCATCAGTGACGCTGCGAGCTCGCCGTCATTGCTCAACAGAAGCAGGCCTTCAGTAGCGTAATCCAGCCGCCCGACTGGATACACACGCACGCCTACGCCTCGAAGCAGGTCCATTACAGTCGGCCGCTTTTCCGGATCGGTCACCGCTGTGATGTAGCCCTTGGGCTTGTTCATCAGCAGATAGACATACTTTTGCGCGCCCTTCAGCAGCTTGCCGTTCACGCGAATGTGATCGTGCTCGGGATCAGCTTTAGTGCCGGGCTCGGTCACGATCTGACCATTGAGCGACACCAGACCCCCGGCGATCAACTGTTCCGCCTTGCGACGTGATGCGATACCGGCGGCAGCGATAATTTTTTGCAGACGTTGGGCGGGCATTGGAATTCTTCAACAACGACTCAGATTTGTGCCCGATTTTAAAGACTAGGCGGCTGGGTCCTTTTCCCCAGCGGCGGGCGTTTCGACGGTGACAACTTCCTCTTCAGCCGAGATGATCTCTGGGGTGGCCTCGACCTGCGGACTGTCGATTTCGGCAGAAGCCACTTCCGCCGTGCTATCCGAGACCGTTTCCGGACCGTCTTCCGAAACGGGTTGCAGTTCGCTCTGGAACGATTCTGCCACCAGCTTTTCGAATTCTTCCATGCTGGGCAGTTCGTCCAACATCCTTCAGTCCAAAGCGAAGCAGGAATTCTTTTGTGGTCTTGTAGAGAATTGGCCGCCCGATCACAGCCTTGCGGCCGGCAGTCGTGATCAGCTTGCGCTCCAGCAGGGTGGCGATAACGCCGCTCGAATCCACGCCGCGAATTTCGCTGATCTCGGGCACGGTGACCGGCTGCTTGTAGGCGATTACCGCCAAAGTTTCCAGCGCCGGCATAGAGAGTCGAATCGGCGGCTTCAGACTCTTGGCGAAATCGCGGACGACGTCGTGCTGCTCGGGCTTGGTCGACATGCGATATCCGCCCGCGACCTGGCGGATTTCGATGCCACGATGGGCAGCCGCATATTCGTCGACCAGCTCTTCAAGCGCGACTCGAACGTGCGACTTCACTTCTTCTTGGGTCGCGCCTTCAGCCACGACAGATTCTCCGACTAACTCAATGATGTGATCGAGCGTAATCGGCGTCTCTGCTGCGTAAATAATAGCTTCGAGTTTCGCTTTAAGACTCATGGTTAAGTGCCCTGTAAAGCCGTGATCTATGGCTATGCTGACGACCGACGACCGGTGGCTGCTTCTTTAACGCCAATCGTCGCGCACGGCCGCCTGTTCCGCCATGATGGCGTCGAACCCAGAATGTTTGCGCAGCAGGATTTCGCCGAACACGCGGTCCTGTCGCAATTGAATGGCCTGCAAGCGGACCATCTCGAGCAACGCGAGAAACATGCATACCAGGGCCTGCCGCGAATTCACATTGCGCAGGATTTGCTTCAGTCGAAGCGGCTTGTCCTCCAGCGCCAAACGCCGCTGCAGGTAATCAATCATCTGGCCGACGGTGACCGTGTCCTCGTCCACTTGGAGCATGGGACGGGAGCGGGCGCGCTCCAGAATCTGCTGGAACGTCTTCACCAGGTCGATGACGTCGGCCGCGATCTCGGGTTCCGTGCCTTCGGCGTCTATGAATTCGCGGATCGCCGGGTTCGACCAGACGGCATCTTCAATTTGCTGCTTCTGCATCAGCATCTGCGCCGCAGACTTGAATTTCTCGTGCTCGATCAGCCGGTTGACCAGCTCGGCTCGCGGATCATCCTGCGCGTCCGCGGCTGCCGACGGATCGCGCGGCAGCAGCATCTTCGACTTGATGTGGATCAGCACCGCCGCCATGTAGATAAATTCGGCGGCTACGTTCACATCCAGCTCCCGCAACTTTTCCACGTACGTCAGATACTGTGCCGTGATGCGTGCGATCGGGATGTCGTAGATATCGATGTCCTGCTTGCGGATCAGGTCGAGCAGCAGATCGAGCGGTCCTTCGTAGACATCGCCCACGGTGACGGAGAAAGGAAAGTCGCTGTCCGGTTTCGGCTTCTGCGCAGCCGGCATCTGCACGACCGGCGCCAGCGTAGGCCCGGCTGGCGTTTCTACAGGCGCGATCTTTAGATTCTCAGCCATGCTTTTCTTTATAGTCGAGCTTGTAGTCGAGCGACATACCCATCGCATCGCGGACTTCGTCCATGGTCGCGTCTGCCACCTTGCTGGCGCGGGAGGAGCCTGCCTCCAGAATATCCCAGGCGAGGCGTGGATTGTCCTCATATTTCTTTCGCCGCTCCTGCATGGGGTTCAGGATGCTGACCAGGGCGTCAGCTGCCCAGCCCTTGCACTCGATGCAACCGATTCCAGCCGAACGGCAACCCTCGTCCACTTTGAGCAATGGTAGGCCGGTCGCTGAAGATCTTGTGCAGGTCTCCAACCGGACAAACATCGGGATTTCCGGGATCGCTGCGGCGAACCCGCGCCGGATCGGTCACCATGGTCTTCAGCTTCTGCCGCACCACCGGTTCTGGATCGGTGAGCAGGATAGTGTTGCCGTACGACTTCGACATCTTTCGCCCGTCGGTCCCCGGCAGCTTTGCGGCGGGAGTGAGCAGCGGCTGCGGCTCGGGAAAAACGTACATGCCTTTGCGGGTGTAAAACATGTTGAAGCGGCGCGCGATCTCGCGAGTCAGTTCGACGTGCGGGACCTGATCTTCGCCTACGGGAACGAAATCGCCTTTGTAGATCAGGATGTCCGCCGCCTGCAGCACCGGATAACCGAGAAATCCGTAAGTGCTGAGGTCTTTCTCCGCGATGTTCTCGCGCTGCTCTTTGTAGGTCGGAACCCGCTCCAGCCAGCCCAGAGGCGTGATCATCGAAAACAAAAGATGCAATTCGGCGTGCTGCGGGACGTGTGACTGAATGAACATGGTGCAGCGCTCGGGGTCGAGCCCGGCGGCCAGCCAGTCGAGCAGTACTTCCATTGAGTTTTCTTTGATCTTGCGAAGTATCGGCATAATCGGTCGTCAGCGCATGCCAGTCGGCCACGAAGAAGAAGCAGTCGTACTGGTCCTGCATGCGGACCCAGTTGTCCAGCGCGCCGACAAAATTTCCCAGATGCAGCTTGCCGGTGGAGCGCATACCACTGAGTACGCGTTTGCGTTGGTTTGAGCGAGAGGTCATCAGATTCTCAGAAGAATGTAGTCGAAGACTCCAATTGCGGGCGAGATAAGCATGCTAAGGAAGCGACTGCCCCAAAAGACCAGAATGAAGAGGCCAAACATCCCAACCATATCGTAGATCTTAAGAATTTCGGCAGGCAGAAAATGCCGTACAACGTGACTGCCATCCAGCGGTGGAACCGGGATGAGATTGAAAACACCTAACACGACGTTAATGAACATCAGCTCATAGAACAACAAGCAAAATGGCACGAGAGCCGAATTGGCATCGGTAGCTATAAAGCCCTGCGGGATTCCAAAGACGATCTCTCGTCCGAGGGGCGAAACCAGTTTCACGATGGTCAGAACGAGCACAGCGCCGATCGCGACCACGAAATTGCTGACGGGGCCTACGACCGAGGTCAGGATGTCATCCCACACGGGATTCTTGAAGTTTCTTGGATCCACGGGAGTAGGTTTGGCCCAGCCGAACACGGACCCTGAAAAGTAAAGCCCAAGCGCAGGCAATAAGAGGGTTCCAACTGGATCAATATGCTTGATAGGATTGAGCGTAATCCGACCCAACATGCGTGCCGTCGGATCACCGCGCAGATTGGCCATCCACGCGTGGGCCGATTCGTGAACGCTGATCGCGAACAGGAACGCGATCAACTTGAACACAATATCGATGGTGTGCAGGGTCATGCGAGATTGGCTTCGATACTAACACGCGAAGCTCTCATTCGGCGCGGCCTCGGGCGATACCGAGTCATGCACAGCGGTGGTCAAATCCGTGCTGCTAGCGCTTTTCCAAAGACTTCCGCAGTTCTTCCGGCGCAATCGATTTGATTTTGATCGGTTTGGCGGGAATGCCACCTACCACGGTGAAAGGCTCGACATCCTTCGAGGCCACTCCCATCGATCCGACCATCCCGTGCTCGCCCACTTTCACGCCGCTCAGCACGGTTGCATGGTATGTGATGCGCGCCTTGGGACCAATTTCGGTTTTGTGATTGCTGACGATCATGCCATCGTTGAGGTCATGCGCGTGCGAGTAGATGTTGGCGTAATCGGAGACCGATGATCCTTCGTGGATGATGATCTCTCCCCGGTCGTCGAGCAGTACGAACTTGTGAATGGTGCAATTGTCTTCGACTGTAAGGTTATAGCCGAACGAAAATTCGACGCCGTGAAAAATCTTGACGTTGTTGCCGCAATGTTTGAAGACGTGCCGGGCCAGCATGGCGCGCACCTTGTGTCCCAGCCAGTGGTTGAGGCCGACGGGAGAGCGGTCATACATCATCCAGAACCAGATCAGTGGCTTGCGTTCGCCATATTTGACAGCGTCGGCATCGCCGTAGGTCTCAGGCTCGAGCGTGGCGTTGCGCGGATCGAGCGAGTGCACCAGAGTTTGCATCGCCAACGGCGCGTCCGGATTAGGCGCGGCATACGGCCGTCCCAGATAAAGCTGGTGCAGTTCCTCGCGAACGACGTTGCTGCGATGCTCGGGGTCGCGATTGGCAAACTCGCGGTCGAGCCGGTCAATCCATTCGATAAACGCCTTTTCCGCGGCCGGAACAGGCTTCAGGACTCGATATTCATATCGGGGCATAGTTGCCTCGGTTGATTAACAGCGAAGTTAAAACATAACAGGAATTCGGGCGAGCGTGGGGCGGACCACTCCAGTCCGCCGCTTTTGAAGTTGATTCTTCTTCCTAAGCACGGATCTGCTCCTCCCTGAACAAGAAGCAACATCAACTTCAACAACGGCGGACAACAGTGTCCGCCCCACACATGTTCTATAATGCGCGCGCCTATGAAATCGAAGAAAACCGCAAGGCCGCATCCCATGCCGGTGGACGCGCTGGTCTATCCACGGTTCTCCGGCGTGCCCACGTTCATGCGGCTGCCGCACATTCCGCGAGCGGAGGATCTCGACCTGGCCTTGATTGGCATCCCCTTCGACGGTGGAACGACCTACCGTCCGGGTGCGCGATTCGGTCCGCGGAATGTTCGCGTGCAATCGGCGATGATTCGTCCCTGGAATCCGGTGCTGAAGCTCAATCCCTTCGAGAAATGGCGCATCGGCGATTTTGGCGATCTCTCTATCAACCCCCTTTCGATTGAAGACACCTACCAGCGAATCACCGACCAGATCGGCGACGTACTTCGTGCTGGAGCGCGGACCGTCTGTGTTGGTGGAGATCATTCCATCCTTCTGCCGATCCTCCGCGCCATTCATAAGCATTTCGGTCCGGTGGCGTTCATTCAACTCGACGCCCACGGCGATACCTGGAGCGGATACTTCGGCAGCCCGCATTCTCATGGAACTCCAGTGAAACATGCGATCGACGAAGGCCTGATTGAAGAAGGCTACGCACTGCAGGTTGGATTACGCGGACAGGTCTACTCTGAGCATGACTTTGATTTTGCTCACAAGCACGGCATCAAGATTGTGACGTCGGAAGAATTTCATACGAGCGGGACTGAGTTGGTGAAGCGGCAACTGAAAAAGTTGCGGGGCCGTCCGGTGTACGTGACGCTCGACATTGACGTCGTCGATCCTGCATTCGCGCCCGGTACAGGCACGCCGCAGGTGGGCGGGCTTTCCAGTGCGCAGATTCTTGATCTGGTCCGTTGTCTCAAAGGTTTGAAGCTGGTGGGGTGCGACCTGGTAGAGGTGTCGCCGCCCTACGACAACGGCGAGATCACTTCGCTGCTGGCGGCGAATTTGCTGTTCGAGTTGCTGTGTCTGTTCTAGAGGATACCAACGCCATTTCTGGTGTTCGGGGTCCTTCGACTGCGTAGCTGTTTCGCTATGCGAATTAGCTACTCCGCTCAGGATGGCAAAGCTTTCAGCTACATGATTACTCTTGCTCGCAAACTGCGCGTCGTCGACTACTTCACCCTCGGGTGGGGCACGATGGTCGGCGTCGGCTGGCTTGTTGTCATGGACGACTGGCTGCTGCGCGGAGGGGTGTTGGGTGCGGTGCTCGGCTTTGCCATCGGCGGCACCCTGCTGCTTCCGGTTGGCTATGTTTACGCTCGCCTTGTTAAAGCGATGCCGGACGCATCCGGCGAGGTCGCTTATACCGCGAAAGTGTTTCCTCAGTCGGTCAGTTACGCAACCGGATGGATGATGGTGCTCTCTTATTTCATCGTCTGTCCGTGGGAAGCTGTCGCCGTCGGGAAAATCGCGGCTTACATTTTTCCGGCGCTCGACACCATGGAGGTCTATCGGATCGCTGGCCGCTCCGTGTATTTGCCCCACCTGCTCATCGGGCTCGGACTTACCGGGCTGATCACACTGCTCAATTATCGCGGAGTCCGCCTCAGTGCAACGTTCCAGAACTGGACAACCTTCGGAACCCTCGCGCTCTTTGTTATGTTTGTCAGCGTGGGAGTCGGCAAGGGGTCACCTCACAACTTCCCGCCATTATTCACTCACGGCGGGTTTGTTTCTGTGCTGCTGGTGCTGCAGATCGTGCTTTATTTCATGACCGGATACGAATCGGTCGGCAAGGCGGCGGAGGAAGCCAGTCCGGAGCTCCGCGAGGAAGGCTTTCTCACTGCGATCTGGTTGGCCATCGTTGTCGCCGTAATCTTTTACACGGTCATCATCGCGGCCGTGGCCTATGTCGCTCCCTGGAAGGAATTGGTGGGCGACAAGTTCATGACTGCAGTTGCTTTTCAGCAGGCCGTCGGCGCGCGATGGATTGTCAGCGTCATTCTGGCGGCGGCTTTGCTTTCTCTGTTCAAGTGTTTCAATGGCAACTTCGTCGCCGCCAGCCGCTTGTTGTTTGGCATCGGACGTCGCGGCCTGATCTCTGGCCGCATTGGCGTAATTCACCCGCGCAACCAGACGCCTTCGGTTGCCGTGCTGCTGGTCGGCATTGCCACGGCAGCTTGTATGTTTCTTGGGGACGCGATTCTCGTGCCGGTCACTGAGGTCGGCTCGGTGGCCGCTGCCACGGGAATCCTGGCCGCGTGCGCCTCCTATTATCGAATCGTGAGAGATAGACGCGAGCGTTGCGTGGCGGTTGTTGGTTGCAGCGTAGGTCTGGGAATGATTTTGATGAAAGTGCTCCCTGGTGTGCCCGGACACTTCGACCGCTACGAATGGCTGGCTCTCGGCATCTGGATCGCGCTGGGCGCAATGTCCGCCCGGAGGCCATCGGTAGTAAGTAGTGCCGGTGTCCCGCCAGCTGTCGGGTGAATGCCCCCCTGATGTGTTGAAGATAAGTATGAATCAGGAAGCAAAAAACGAAACCGGAGAAACCATGGGAAGCGATTCGCTAAAGAAAAGGCTCATCTTTGCAATCTTTCTACTGACGGCCATTCAAGTTTCCTGGGCACAAGCTTCTAACCAGTCCTTCGATCTAGTCATTGTCAACGGCCACATCATCGATGGTACGGGCTCCCCTTGGTACTCGGGAGATGTCGGCATTCGCGGTGGCAAGATCGCTGCCATCGGAAATCTTAGCGATGCGCAACGCGCACGTACCATCGACGCCCACGACAAAGTCGTTGCGCCCGGATTCATAGACATGCTGGGCCAGTCAGAGTTGACTATCCTTGTAAATCCGAGTTTGCCTTCGAAGATTTTCCAGGGAATCACCACCGAGATCACGGGAGAAGGCGGCTCGATCGCGCCGTTGAATGACACGATCGTCAAATTCGATCGCCGGGGTTTCGAGCAATATCACATCACGCCCGACTGGCGCACCTTTCAACAGTACTTTGCCCGTCTGGAAAAACAGGGGATGGGAATCAATCTGGCGAGCTTCGTGGGAGCGACCCAGGTTCGCCGCATGGTTCTAGGTGATGACGACAAGCAGCCCACTCCGGCGCAGTTGGACCAGATGCGGGAACTGGTCAGGCAGGCCATGCGCGAAGGCGCCGTCGGCGTTTCGACTTCTCTCGAGTACGCCCCCGCGCCCTACGCCAAGACCGACGAGTTGATCGCGCTGGCTTCCGAGGCGTCGAAGTTTGGCGGAATCTATGCCACCCATATGCGCGACGAGAGCAATGGAGTCCTCACCGCGCTCGACGAAGCTCTGCGTATTGGACGCGAGAGCCACATCCCGGTTGAGATCTGGCACCTCAAGGTTGCAGGGCGCGCCAACTGGGGACGCATGCCGGAGGTGGTCGCGAAGATCAACGCTGCCCGCGCCGCTGGAATGGATGTCAGCGCCGACACCTATGCGTATACCGCTTGGTTCAACAGTTTCTCCGCATTCATCCCGCCCTGGGCACACGATGGTGGCGATGCCAAGCTGGTCGAGCGTTTGAAAGATCCCGCGATGCGCGCCCGCATCCGTAAAGAAATGATGACTCCGTCGAACGAGTGGGACAACGAGTGGACCGAGATTGCCGGCCCTGAAGACATCCTGATCGGTGTCGTCCAAAATCCCAAACTGCTTCCCTTGCAGGGCAAGAGGCTGGCCGAAATTGCGAAGATGCAGAACAAAGACCCAATGGACGCCCTGTTCGACCTGCTTATCGAAGACAACGCTTCCACCGGAGTCGCCGTCTTCGGCATGTCAGAGCCCGACATCGTGCTCGCGCTCCAGCAGCCATGGGTAGCCTTCGATAATGATTCTTCCGGCACCTCGACAGAGGGAATTCTGGGCCAGGAACATCCTCACCCCCGCGCTTACGGCACTTTCCCGCGGGTGCTGCGAAAGTATGTTCGTGAAGAAAAGAAGATCACGCTGGAAGACGCCATCCGAAAGTTTTCCGCTTTGCCGGCGCAGCGTATGCGTCTGACCGACCGTGGTGTGCTCAAAGCAGGAATGTGGGCGGACGTCGTGGTCTTTGATCCCGACACGATTCGTGACCTGGCGACGTTCGAACAGCCAGACCAGCTATCGCAGGGGATGGAGTATGTGTTGGTAAATGGCGTTCCGGTGATCGACCAGGGTAAGCAGACTGGGACTCTGCCGGGGAAAGTCTTGCGTGGAGCGGGCTACACTCCGTAAGAGTCGTTTTAAACCAGAGTGCGGGCAGGGGTGTGCTACTGCTGTGTGACCGTGACTCTGTGCAGCCCGATCGTAGCTGCGTCCACGCGGGCCGGCAGTTCAAACCGTGAATCGATGCCGACGTCCGGGTATTTCGGTTTGAGGTATTTCTGGACGAATAATTCCAGAACAAATTGGGGAACTTCGACGCCGTCGAGGGAAACTGAATCGACGTGGACGAATCCTTCCCCTTTGGCTCCATAGGCGTGAGCCGTCACCACGACGTCGTGTACTCCGCTGAATACCGAGAGCAAGGGATTGTAGGAATTCGTACCCGCCTTCAGCTGATCGAAATCAACCCTCGAAGTTCCGATCACTGTCTCGGGCTGTTCCTGAAAGACTACGGATTGCATTCCGTTCGGCAGCTTGACATTTCCCGACGCAAAGTACGCGTTGATCTCCTGCTCGGAGAATTCCGTGGGCGTGGGATCCGGCGGTTTCCGGTCTGCATTGCTCTGCAGATGTTGCAGCTTTTTCTCGAAACTCGCTACTGGCTCCGGCTTCGAAGGCGCCTGATTTTGTGGCAGGGAATTCGAGGTCAGAAGAAGACACGATGTGATAGCGAGAAGAACGATGCGAACAAACTTCATGGTTTGAGCGCGGCCTGGGTGTCCGCGGTCGTGCTGGTGGCAACGTGCGGTTGGCTCAGAGTACCAGTGATATTGAAGGCGCGTGCGCCGTCGCGTACCAGTCTTATGTCCAGAACTCGGTTCATCGATGCAGTGCCACTCAATTGATAGATGTTTACCGGAGTCTGAAGTTTGCCTTGCTCGATCTCGAACTTCCCATCGCGCAGAAGCAAGCGCCCCGCCAGTTCGTTGATCCGCAACGGATCACTCTCGCCGGTCAGTGTGAGATGCGGCAGGGTAGCGTCATGAGCTTCTACCTGGAAGCCGGCGTCGGAATGAGCCAGCAAGTCCGCCCGACTCCAGCCCGAAGTTTCGGCGTGATACTCGACGCTGGCTGTGCCCGCAATCCAGTTGTCATGCATGGCGTCTGCGATTTGCCCCAGCTCAACGTACTCGAGCGCTCCCTGGCCGCGATATGCGGGAGGGTTGACGGTGAAATCCACCTGCCAGTGACCGCTATGACGGCCACCGAGGACGTCGCCCTGGAGATTCGAAAGCTTCAGGACACCCTGCTGCAATTCCACCTCGGCCGATACCTGGTTAGCCAGCAGATTGTGAATGCGTACTCGAGTGGCAGTGAGTTTGCCGGCTGCGTGCAGAGAGGCCAGGTATGGTCGGGGTTGCGCCGATGACGACAGAAAGCGATACCACGGTTGTTTCCCGGGAAGGCTGTTTACCGCGCTACCAAGTCTGTCCGCCAGAAATTCGTCGGTATGCAGGTCGAAGCGAGTAATGCAAAGTTGGTCTGCCTGGCATTGTCTCGGAACTGTCAGCGACCCTCGCCATGAGTCGCCCGCTACCGAGGCCGACAGCTTTCGAACTTCGGCAGTGTTGGGAGTGAGCTCAACGTTCGCCGAGGTTATTTCCAGAGGCTCGTTCAAGCCCCGCACCCGGGCACGAACGGCATGGAGCTGCGCCGTTCCCGTGATCGCGGCCGGCGCGAACCCGGCCCAGTCCCCGCCGATGCGAAGATTGATTCGGGCTTCTCCATTGGCCGCTGGTTGGGGCACGGGCAACCCGATGGTGCGAGCCACTTCGAGCAAACGCTGTATTTCCGCTTCGCCCTGGACCTGGAAGCTGTAGCCAGAGCGGGAGAGCTGACCACGCACGCTGGCACTGGCAGGACGGCCTAGAGCTACATTGAACGGCCCGACATCCAGACGAGGCGCCCGTCCGGATGGCGCAGCCGAAGGTCGCGTCGATCTGAGTCGCGTACTCATCTCGACATCGCCGCTTGAAGACACGGTAAAAGGAATTTTGTCGAGCGCGAGCCTGGTGTTGGTGAGTGGAGAGCGCGCATTCAAAGCTGCCACTGAACCGCCGCCTTGCCATAGAGGTCCCTGATCGGGAGTGCCTGCAGTACGACGAAGTGTGACACTTGCTTCCATCTTTCCGGTCGCAATCAGATCCGTCGGGACGTTTTTCTTCACCCTGCGGATAAAATCCACCAGCGGTTGAAGCGGCAGATTGTCAGCGAGCAGGGTCAAGTCGTAAGCGCGAGTGTCGGGCATCGGAGCAATCGAGCCCTGGAGCGCGATGCTGCCGTCTCCGACCGGAGATTTGCAGTTCAGTGCGGAAAGAAGGTGATCCGTGGAACTGTAATGACCGCCGCAGCGCGTCGCTAACCGCAAGGCCCGATCGCCGGAAATATCGTAACGGCGAAAGTCGTCGATGGAACCTTCCGTGTCGACGGTCAGGTCGGTCGGCGTGCCCGTCAGCTTGGCCGCGAGGCGGACGCCGCCCCTCCATCCTTTGTCCTGGCCCAAAGTCAGCTTGGTTACCTGGCCGAGCTGCGCGCCATCCCACTGCACGGTGAATTGCACCGGTGTTTCACGCAGATTGGGAGAACGTCCCCAGGAACCGTCAACCTCGAGCACGCCGGTGTCGCTGAGATTGAAATCGGTTCGCATTGGTTGCGCTTTCAGCCGGATGCCCCAGGCATTTTCGGACTCCTGCCACAACGCGAAAGTGGCCTCGGTCAGTGAGTAGGGTTTCTTTTCCTGTCCGAATTTGAAATTGAGCCGGCCGTGATCGGCTTCAATGTATGGGAAGCCGGGACGCGCCTCTCTTCTCGTCTTAGCCGTGGGAGCAACCGGAGTGGTCGCTGCCCGTTCGATCAGTTTTTCGAGATTCCAGCGGCCTTCGCCGTTGCGGACCAGGTTGATGCTGGGTTCGGTGAAGCTGAGGCGGGCGATCTCCAGACGCCCTCGCAACATCGAACTCACCCGCAGGGTGGCGACCACATCCGAAGACTGCAATAACGGCTCGGCCCCAAATTCGGCATCTTCGTGGACTACGAAATTCTCCAGCTCAAAGCCGGGTTGAGGAAGCAGGCGGAGGGTCACGGATCCTATATCTACCGGGCGCCCCAGCGCCAGGCTGATGGACTGCACAATTCTGGCGCGCAACCGCTGTGCTCCGGGCCGTACGAGGAACAACGCCAGTACCAGGACAACGCCTGCAACCACCTTGCCGCGACTGGACCGGAGAAATTTCAACGCACTACCTTTAAGGTCCTCTTCCAACGCGTTTCATCAAAGAAGTGAATGATCACGTGCGTCAGAAATCCCATACGTTCGCTGATCGCCGTATGCAGATATTGATTCGGCGGAGTTTCGAACGACCAGTAGATGAACATGGGCCTGCCGATCACATTTTCTTTCGGGATAAATCCCCAGTAGCGGCTGTCATAACTCACGTCGCGATTGTCTCCCATCGCGAAATAGCTATTGGGAGGCACGACAATGTCGTCGCCCTGGATGTACTGCGGCAAGAGTTGCTGCCAATCGGCAAACAGGCGGTTGTAATCGGACGGCGGCACGGCGGGGAAGTTGTCGCGATAGTCGTTCGGGCCCTCGTCGCTGTTGTGGATGACATACGGCTCATCGAGCTTTTCGCCATTGCGAAACACCTGACCATTACGGAGATGGATTCGGTCTCCGGGAACTCCGATGACCCGCTTCACCACATAGAGACCCGGCTCCGCCGGCGAAAGAAAGACCACGATGTCCTGACGCCGTATGTCGCGGTAGGGAAGCAGTGGTCCGGCCCAGCGCGTAGGCGGAGCAAACTGCACCCGGTTCACGAATACGTGGTCGCCGATGAGCAGCGTGTTTTCCATCGAACTGGAGGGAATTTCAAAGGCCTGCAGGACGAACGTGATGATGAACAGTCCGGTTACCAGCACCGCCGCCAGCGATGCCAGAAACTCGACCGTAGTTTCTTTTGGCTTTTCTTCCGGTGTCTCTACTTTTTCTTTCTTGGGCACTAGTCTTTCTCGCTCCGGCTGCTGTTATCGAACCACTCGAAAAGTGCGGTCCCAGCGCGTCATTTGAACCAAATGGGTCGCCGCGTAGGCGAAGTGAACCAGCTTATCACCCGGGGTGGGCGAAATCGGCATCTCTGTGTCCGCATTGCGGACCGACCAGTAGATCAGCAACGGCCGTCCGATGACATTTTCCTGGGGAACGAATCCCCAGTAGCGGCTGTCCAGGCTCTCATCCCGGTTATCGCCCAGCACGAAATAATTTCCCTGCGGAATGATCAACTCGTCGTCTTCGACCAGTTTTTTCATTTCCAGCCACCAGCCTCCTTCGAGGCCGGGCACGGGAAGATTCAGTCGAGGGAACTCGTCGCGAAAAGTGTCGTGCATGCCGGAGCTGTAGCGCACGTAGGGCTCCTGCAACGGATGGCCGTTCACGTAGACCTGGCGATTGATCAGGCGAACCCGGTCGCCGGGAATGCCGACCACCCGTTTCACAAAATGCTGGGTGGGATGCACCGGGTACCGAAAGACAATCACGTCTCCGCGCTGAACTCGCCGGTACGGCATGAAGAGATCCGAGAAACTGTTTCCGCCGTAGCGCAGCTTGTCGACCAAAAGGTAGTCGCCGATCAGCAGGGTGTTCTCCATGGATTCGGAGGGAATCTGGAAGGCCTGCACGACGAAGGTGATGACGAAGACGGCGATCACGACCGTTGCCAGCAGGGATTGTAGAGAACTTAAAGTGTCCGCCGGCGGACGCTTTTCTTTTACTTCAGCGATCGCGGGCATGGTGGTCACTGGGTCTGCTCGTTCCGTTTGCTCCGTCCGTTCGACTCGACGGGCACCGTTGCCAGATATTCCAGCACCTGGCGGGCTGCGTCCTGCTCGGCATTCTTTTTCGTGGAACCATCGGCCCGGCCGATGAATTCCGCTTTGCCGGTGCTGTCCAGTGGCTGCAAGCGCGCTTCCACCGTGAAAGTCTTGCTGTGTTCGGGGCCGCGTTCCTTCACCAGCGCGTAGGTCGGTTGCGGTCTCCCGGTGGCTTGCAGCTTTTCCTGCAACGCCGACTTGTAATCAGTGACCGGAAGATTGGTGCCGTTTGACGCGATCCGTTCCAGCTCCGGCGTCACGATGCATCGCATCACCAACTGCCGTGCAGCTTCCAGTCCACCGTCAAGGTAAATTGCTGCCAGAACTGCCTCCAGGGCATCCACGAGCAGGGCTGTCTTGTTACGGCCGCCGCTTTTCTCTTCGCCTCGTCCCAGGTTCAGGTAGTGGCCCAGCTCTAGTTCCTGGGCTACTCGAATCAGATGCCGTTCGCTGACCAGGTGGGCCCTGAGTTTTGAGAGTTCGCCCTCTCGAAACGAGGGCAGACGGTTATAGAGCTCCTCGGTAGTGACGAATCCAAGGACTGCGTCCCCGAGGAACTCCAGTTGTTCGTTGTCCCCGACGCGTGGTCCACCGGCTGCCTGCAAGGCTTCGAGTTCGCGCGCCTGAGAACTATGGGTCAAGGCCTGCTCCAGCAGCTCAGGCCGCTGGAATTGGTACTCGAGACCGGCTTGCAGGAGCGCAATGTCACGAGGCTTCATGGTTTGGGTTGGAACATCAGACCTCGGACAGCAGACGTTAGCCCCCGGACCACAGACCGCGAACCCTTAAGGCCGGGGTCTGCGGTCCGAGGGCTGACGCCGGGTTCACCTACTTCGGAGGCGCTGGATTCTGCGCGCTGGCGGGCGGCTTGCCACCGGTCAATTGAAGCAGTCGGTCCCGCTCATTGCGTGAAAGGGTCGCGAGCGTCGTGCCCTGGTTGGACTCGGTAAGCGATACGGCCTGATTCGCGTACTTCAATGCCTCAGGATATTTCTCCTGCTTGTCCAGCGAGAGAGCCAGGCGCAACACGGCCAGCGGGTCAGGCTGGGCGGGGAAAGCATCCAGCGACTTGTGAAAATAACCTTCTGCGTCGGCATATTTTTCGCGCGAGTACTGGATGGTGCCCAGCACGTAGTAGGCGCTTGATCGGAGGAAACCCTTGTAGGCGTCAACTTTGTCCTGCGGGGTTCCCGGCGGGACGGTAATGTCGGTGTCGGTGGTTTCGATAGCGTGCAAGGCTAATTTCGTTCCTTCGTCGAAACGCTGGTCCTTGTCCAGATCGGTTTCGCGGGTGCGCTCCGCCAGAACCTGTGCTACGCCTACCAGCGCCTCGGGATCATCCGGGTCAATCTTCAGAACCTTGCGTCCCATTTCCATCATCTTTTCGGAATTGTTGGAGGTCTGATAGGTGTGCATCGCCGTCCGGTACAAGAGGATCCGCAGTTCGCTGTCGGGGAACTTGGTGGCGAAATCGTCGGCCGCTTTTTCGAGCGCCACGGCGTCGTTGGTGTCGGCCGCCGCCACTTTATAGGCGTCGAACTCAGCCTGGGTCTTGGCCTGGGGCGGACGCTTGCCCACGGGCGGCGTTGCCGGGGCGGCGGCGCCTGCCTGCGCCGGAGGGGTCTGGTTTTGCGCGGACACAAATGTAGCCAGCGCCAGTATCACGACTAGCATCGCTGCTTGCTTCATGCTTTCTCCTTGGGCAATCTCTAATTCGTTCTTTTGATACGCGCTGCCAAAATCTTACTGCGAACGGCGGGTCGGTTCATACGGTTTCTGCAACCCCAGCTCCGCAGCCGCCTTGGCCTCAGGTAACGCTGAGCCAGCGGTTACCGCAGCCCGGTAATGGACCACTGCCGCTTCGCGGTCTTCCTGCAAATCGAAAATTCTTCCCAGATAGATGTGGGACCATGCGACTACCTTCGGTTCATGCGCCACTTCCAGCGCACGTTCGAAATAATTGCGCGCTCCCTGCATGTCCGAACGGTGAGTAGCGACCTCCGCCAGAATAAAGAGGGCACGGCCCTGATCTTCATTTTTTTCGTCCAGCGCCTGCTGCGCCAGCTTCTGCGCACTTTCGGTATCACCCGACGATAGCTTCTGCTCGGCCGCTACCAGCAACTTAGCTTGAGTAGGTCGAGACAGATGCAACAGTTCAGTGTCGGCTGCGGAAGCGAATTTTACCTGGGCCGCGCGCCTTTTTTCTCTTCCCGGGTCGATGGCGCTGACCAGATCGCCGTAAGCGTTGCTGAGGCCGGCTGGGTCTTTCTCGAACTTTATCAATGCATCGTAAAAGTACGGCGTCAGGATGAATCCCTGCTCGGTCGAATTCTGGACTGCCTGCAAGCGTTCCGCCTCCGGGGATTTTTTCGATCCCGCTGTACGCGCCTCGATCGCACGGATAAAGCACTCGGTCACCAGCAGAGATGCATCGCTCTTGAAACTTTGATCCATCGGCGCGGTCTTGACCGATTCCAGCAACGGCTCCAGACGTTTCATCGTGGCCGGATACTTCATGGCCAGCGGATCGAGCAGATAGTGGAGATAAGTGTGCCGGATCTGCTCCATCTTCAGTCCAGAGCCGGGACCTGGAGAGAGCACGACATAATAATCCGAGCCATAATTCCGAGCGTTGGTTTGTCCCGGTGCGCCCATCGGATCAATGTAGACCGTGAACTCTCGTCCCAGGCGAGTGGAGGACGGCAGCTTCAAATAAATCTGGGTGTCAAACAGCATTTTGGCCAGCGCTTCGTGATAGCGCCCGGTCAAGGCAGAGTAGGCTTGCCGATCTCCTTCCCAGATCGTGTGCAAACCCGTCGTTTCGTAGAATTTCTGGACCAGAGGAAGGATCCCAATCACCTCCACAGCGTCGGGAGGCATATCCGCGTCTTTCACCTTCGCCGTGATAGTCGGAGGCGGGGTCGTATAGAGCGCAAGGGACGTGTATTGTGCCAGCGTTCTCGAAGCATCCGGCTGCTGATGCCCCTCATAGAACGTGCACATGGCCTGGGTGGCGTCTTTAGCTTCCTGCGTGGCTTCGCGGGCCTTGGCGACCTCAGAACGCACGCGCGACCGCAAAGGATCGGACGAAGCCAGTTCCTGGTCGTATCCACAGGTGTTGATTGCGGTCAGGACAGTGAACAGAGTTTCGCTGGTATCCAGAGCGACAGGGTTTTGATTTTGTGCCAGAGACAGCTCCGCCAGCAAGGCGAACAAGGCCGCGTAAAGCGAGCGTCTAAACCTACAACTCAGGGAAACCTCCTGCAGGCTGGCCGGTATGGGGGCAAACGATCTGATCCAAGTGTAAGGAATGCCCGCCGGAGAATCAATGGAGGCTGTTGCGGCTTCTTATTCGGAACTAAGGCTTAATCGCCGGACGTTCCTGAGAAACGGTGACCGCTAGCCCTTAACGCTGACTCGCGAGAACGACAATATCGCACGCCCGGTGGTCGGCCTGCCCATCGAAAGCGCCGGACGGAAGGTTGAGAAAGTGCTGAAGATGAGCATGTTCTTTTTGACTTGCGACAGCAAAGCTGAGTCTTCCTTGGAATCGGAGAGGATGCGGTAATCCTGCACCCGTCCCTGAGAGTCCACATAGGCTTCGATTACCAGCGAGTCATCACTGATTGAATCGAGCGTCGACCCAAAAGCCGATTGCTGGAGCTGAGGGGCGGTATGGAGCATCAGGGGAACATCCGAATTGTCCGCTTGCAGCGGCGCCAGGAAACCCATCAAGACCACAAAGATGACGACCGCAGCCGTCAAACCTGCCGTGGCGGGAAGCATGAAGAGGTCAAGAGCATTGTCGAATCGCACCCGAATACCTTCCAGCCTTCTTCCACGGGTGCGCGCCGCCTCCTGCGAAATTGCCACACGAAGCTTCAACGCCAGATCGGTCGGTGCTCGGCGAGATCCGACCTGAGCCAACAGATGCTGGGTTTGCCGTAACGAGACATATTGCCGGTTGCAGGGGTCGCAGGATTCAAGGTGATGGCTCAGTTCCCGCATCTGCTTGCCGGTAACCGCTCCATCCAGATACGGAGAGAATAATGGCTTAGCTTGGGCGCACGTCATCGTGACACCTCAATCGCCGAAATGCGGCACCCGGACGGGCGTTTCTTGCCTTCTCCAGGGGTTTGCAAACCAGGAGTCCGCAATTCAGGAGTCTGCAAGCCGAGTTGTTGTGCATTTTCCACAACGTATCCTGTCAAGCGCTTTCGCAGCGCCTCGCGGCCGCGGGTCAGCCGCGACTTTACCGTTCCCAGCGAGACATCGGTAATTTCAGCTATCTCTTCGTACGACATCTCTTCCAGATCGCGCAAGATGACCGTGGTGCGATATGGCTCCGAAATCTGCCGCAGTTCCTCTTCGACTCGTGCCCGGACTTCCTCGTGCACTGCCATATCGAACGGCGATTCGGCGTGATCGACCAGCATATCGCTCATGCCCGAATCGTTTGAGCCGTTGTCGTCAAGGTTCGGCTCGATCGAAGTTTCCTTCGATTTGTGCCGGAACCACCAACGCTTTCGGTTCGATGCCTCATGCACCGCGATACGGTAAATCCAGGTCTTCAAGCTGGACTCGCCGTGAAAATGTTTCATGCCGCGAAACACTTTCAGAAAAACTTCCTGTGTTGTATCAGCCGCGTCCGCCGGATCGGCGACGATGCGATACACGAGGCTGTAAATTGGCTGGTGAAATTCTGCGATGAGCCAGGCGTAGGCGTCTTCTGATCCTGCTTTAAGTTCCGCCACGATCGCCGACTGCTGGGTCCGGATTCCTATCGAGACTGCAAGATCACCCAAGGTGGTTGCTCCCGCCATCAGCGTCATGGCGTCACCTCCCCATTATAGGTTCTTCCGCCCGCGGGCCCAAAAGTAAAACGCACTTTTCACTCAGCCAAAACATACAGTGCTATATGTATAGACCCCGGCGCGGCAGGTAGAGTTCCACGCATGTAACTGTCGTTTTTTCAGTAGGTTGTGGCTAGTTGTTCAAGAACCGTGAGCACAAGGGTGCGGTTTTTGGGTATTTTCCCGGATTGAAGTGCAGGAGATTTGCAGTGACAGGGAAACGTCAAGGCGAAACAGATTCTTTTACTTCGGAGGAGCGGCTGCTGCACCCGGAGTCGCAGGCGGATTGGTTGCGTTCGGATTGGGTTTGGGTGCGGCCTTTTTCTTCGGAGCCGGTTTCTTCGCCGGAGCAGTGTCATCGATAACAGTCTTTTTAGGTGGTTGCGCGGGTGTGTTGGCCTGAGCGGTTTGTAGCGCTGCACGCAGCCGTGTGACTTCGTTTTCTTTTGCTCCGGCGAGCGCTTCCATGCGTTCGGCTACGGAGCGTCGCTCTTTCTCGAAAGCGCTGACGTCATTCTCGAGCGACTGAAACTCGTCTTTGGATCCGAACGCTCCCGCTGACTCGGCGACAGATTCGAATACATCGTAGAGCGCGTCCAGATTGCGATAGAGCTTGAAAGTGGAGGTGAGGCTTTCGGGAGACGTTCTCAGTTCGGAAATGATCTCGGGCAGAGCAGTCTGCAGATTGCGCTGAATGGATTCCACATTGCCCTGGGCCTGCCGTTTGGTGCCAGAGTCGGTCTTCCATTTTTCGACACGCAGCTTGGCCAAATCCAGTTGGGCCGCTTGCGATGCCTGCTCCAGCTGCGAGAGCAGCGAGTTCAACTGAGTCACCGAGGAATACGAAACCGGACCCTGAGGGGCGGCTTCGTTCGCGGCAATGACCTGGGCGTTTGCCGCCAGGCAGAGCGGCAACAGGGACAAGCATCGTAAAACAGCGGTCAGGTTTAGTTTCATGAAGGTTGCCGCAAATCGCCACTCAGAATACTAAGTTTCACGGCTATCGCAAAGTTTGCATCGATTAAAGATGCCGGCAGCAGCTGTCGGGTTTGACTATCGATAGCGGGTAAGCGAGAATTGAGTTGCTTTAAGTCCCTCCTACAAGTTTCTCACGTGGGCCTGTGGCGCAGCTGGGAGCGCGCTTCCATGGCATGGAAGAGGTCGTCGGTTCGATCCCGACCAGGTCCACCAAATCTCTCAACAACTTAGACCGGGCGAGTGCTCGCAGCCGTGGCATTTGTGTCATGGTTTGTGTCATAACCCGCCGTTTTGGTGCTCGCGGCAAGGGCTTCCATCGCGTTGCGCTTCGCTTCCATCCGAACGTGGCTGTACCGTTCCAGCATCCGACGGCTGACGTGACCGGCAATCGCCATGATCGTTGAATCCGACGTGCCGCTCTCCGCAAGCTGAGTGATGGCGCAGTGCCGCAGATCGTGGAACCGGAAGCCCGGCAGCCCCGCTTTCTTCGTCAGAGTCCGCCAAGCCGACCGCCAGCTCTTGACGTGCGTGTCGGGTCAAAGGCCGTGACGTTGTAGTCGATGACCTTCTTGCCGCTGAACGTGAATTTGGGAACGAAAGCCGCAAAGACGTAATGCGACGGTTCCACCGGGCCAAAGCACTCCGCCCTGCGGCGCAGCCTTGCCAGAGCCGAAGCACGCAACGTCCGTGAGAGGCACCACTCTCTCGCCCGCAGCCGTCTTGGACGTGCGAATCGTCAGAGTCCGGGCGAACAGGTCCACGTCTGACCATTGCAGCGCCTTTCAACTCACAGCCCCTCGCGGTCGTGTTCAGGCAGAGGATCGCAGCAAGGTAAGCCGTTTCCCACTCAGGCCGCATCACAGCCGTTTTGAGAAGCCGCTGCTTTTCTTCCTCAGTGAGTGCCCGCCCTATGGTGCTCGGCTCTTTCAGTGGCCGTATATCGTCAGCAACACGCGCCCAGAGCTTCGCTCGCTTCAGGATGCGGCGCAGGATGCCCAACTCCGCGTTGAGCGTGGCGGGACCGACATCCTGTTCCGCTCTCCATGTCCGGTAATCGGTGATCCGCTTCGCGGTGATGGCCTTGAGCGGTTCCTGTTTGAAGTAGGCCCGCAGTTGCACCAAGAGTTGCTTCTCCTTGGCTTGGCTGGCGGGTGCCAGCTCCAGCTTCCGAGCGCTCACGTAATCGTCCGCTGCCTGTCCGAACGGCTGGCGGGCGAGTGTAGTAGAGGTCTGCGTCAGCTTGCCCTCGGAAGCCTCCGCGATCAGTTGTTTCTCTTTGGCTTGCGCCTCTCGCCAGTCCGTCGTTCCAAGCGACTGTCGGAACCGTTGCCCGTTCACAACGAAATGGCAGTGCCACGTCTTACCGCGCTTTACGAGTGACATTCTTCTCCTTCTTTCCGGTCGCTTTTTTCCTCTGCTGTAAGCGCCAACGAGCGACGCGATGGGCTTCCCTGTGTGCAACCGAGCAATAGTTCTGATCGGGACGGTCCTGAATAAACAAGTCGCCGCAATGTGGGCAAATGCGGATCGGACTGCGTCCCGCACCACCGTGCCGCAGAGTTCAGATTCGAGCTTGACCGATTCGATTTCATGAATGGCAAACAACTGAAATGAGTCTTTTTCCCCCTTAAGTCCCACTAGAAGCGCCAGACTCAGCAGATGCATCAGAACCACCAAGACTCCTCAGACTCATCAGATCCTTTAGACTTACCAAGAGTCACCATGATCCAGCAAGAGCCAACATGATCCCTCTCAATGCTTGTTCGAGAGTCTCAGGGCTTGGCTTTCATAACTTTTCCAAGGCTTGCCCGCATCGCTCCCGCTTCGAACTCTAGGCTGCACTGATGATGCTATGCTTTCTCGGGTCCCGGAACAGATTAGGTCATTTGCTTTTTGCGTATGCGACTCACAGCTCTCCGAGCCAACAATCTCAGAACAATCCGACAAGCCGGTCCACGCTACGCACCGGGGTTGGACCCGGCCTCGCCAAATCTTACGATCGCCTCCCTGATTTCCGCATTTGAAACGATCGGGTTGACCGCGGCCTTCCGATTGAACGTCAGAGGACTGCGAATCGAATTCGAGACTGCTTCGCGGAAAGCATCACGCGCTATTATTCAGGGCTTCCGTGGGCACGTTCACACTCCGACGCTCCTTTGTGCCCGCTTAGCTGAACTAGAATCTGCCTCGCCGCAGGAAGCCATCGAAGTCTGGCGCGGAATTGAGGTCACCGCGAAACGCTCAAATGCAATCGTACAACGAATCTCTGATCGAGCGGCGAACGCGGTCCGGCTCTCGCCCGCCGAGAGTCCCGATCAACGACGCAAGATAGCCCGTCTCGGCGGATTGGCAACAAGGGGACGGCGCAAGAGACGGCGCAAGGAACAACCGGCCGGTGAGCTGCAATTCCCGGCGCCGAGAAGGCTGAGGCTGACAGAGGACGACTGATGAAACGGTCGGATCGAAGGTCAGGGAGCGGTAACGCCATGCCTAGAAGAAATGGAAGGGCCCCACGAGTAGTATTTCCGCCCAAAATTCCGAGCGACTACAGGGTCCGTTTCACCAGCGCAGCACGCAAAGCCAGGGCCCTCAGAAAGCTGGGCGTTTCGCCTGACCAACTTGCCAGCGCACCCAAAATCACTCCTCTCCTGCGAGCCGGGGGCGGTCTCAAGGCATCGATTAGAGCGATGCGCTTTTCTCAAGACCCGGTAGTGAAATGCTTCCTTGAAAAACACGATTCGCTGGGAGTGTGGGCCCGTGAGAATACCCCTTGGGAGGCTATTGGCCTTGCCGCTGGCATTGACCTGATACGCCTGCTCGGAGCAGCGCTGTTGGCTCGATGGGAACATTCAATGATGGCAGGGCAGGTCATCGCCATCTTTAATGCTCCGGAAGTAATGAAAAAGCGAGTCGAGTACGCCCTACCCTCAGTGATCACCTGAAAAGCGGCCATACATGATCAGTGCAAAACCGGCCATACTTTGGACGCCGTCCAAGACATAGGTTGTTCTATCCTGCCGCCTGCTGCGGAGGCAAGCCCGTTTTTGTGCGCCAACTGCGAGGACCGCATTTCAGCACGTGGCCATGATGGAGCAAGCGATCGAGCATGGCGGTGACGGCTGCACTGTCTCCCAAGAGTTTTCCCCAGTCATCCACTGGTCGGTTGGAAGTGATCATGGTGCTGACGCGCTCATAACGTCGCATGATGATCTCCAGTAGTTCCTCAGCTGCGGTTAGGGATAACTTACGCATGCCCAGGTCATCGATGATAAGCAGGGGCACGGTGACTAATAACTCCATGTGCTGTTTGCGTGTGCCGTCGATCGAGGCTTCGGCCAGTTCCTCGAGCAAGGTGTGAGCCTCGCGGTAGAGCACACGATAGCCTTGTTGGATGGCGGCCTGGCCGATGGCTTGTGCCAGATGGCTCTTGCCGCTGCCGGGTGGGCCGACAAAGAGGGAGTCTTCGTGGCGAGCGATGAAGGCAGAGGTGGCCAGATCGAAAACCAAACTGCGATTCATCTTGGGATTGAAGGTGAAGTCGAAGTTGTCGAGGTTTTTTTGCGGGTCGCGAAACTGCGCTTGCTTTCGCCGACGTTCCAGCAAACGATCGCCGCGACGAGTGAGTTCGTCCGAGACCAAGCAGGAGATCAGATCGATGGGCGCCATGGCTTCGACCTGAGCCTGGTGCAGACGCATCTCGAGCACAGCCGCGATTCCACCCAGCCGCAGTTGTCGTAAAGCACGATTCAACTCGATGAGATTCATTCACTTTGCTCCTTGGTTTTGGTATGGATCAGATCACGGTAGTGCACCAGTTCGCGGATCAAGGGATCGACCTGGCGCAAACTGAGCGGGGCTTGGGGGCAACGCTCGAGGTAGCGACGCACGAAACGATATTCGTGCACGCCCATCTCGAGGGCTGCCGCGCAAGCTTCATCGACGGCAGCGGTGCCGTATTTTTTGGCGAGAGAGAGAACGCCCAGGATGCGCCGCACGCCCACTTCGCCTTGCTGGCTATAGATAAGGTTGCAAAGTGTACCGACATGGGTGCCCACTCGGCCGGCGCGGCCGAGCAACTGCACCACACGGAAGGGAGTTCGCTGGGGATGGTCCTCGGGCTGAATGCGGTACCAGCCCCGTTTCTGACGTACATGTTCTCGCAGGAGTGACCCGTTCTTGGGATCGAGGATACGAACGTAGAGCTCATCCCATTGGACTTTGACCCCACGTCCGATCCATCCTGGCGGTAGACCGTAATAGGCGGCTTCGACTTCGACACAACCATCCAGATGAACCACCCGTTCGCCGTACTGGTAATAGCGGAACGGTTCCACAGGCAGCGGGAGCAGGGTTGGTTTTTCTTCCGCGAACATGGTTGCCACTTGTCGTTTCGTGGTGCCGTGGATGCGCGTATCCGCCCAGTTTGCTTCCCATCGATCCAGATAGGCCTGCGCCTGTTCCAGACTCTCGAAGCGTTGTCCTTTCAGAGGAGTTTTTTTGGTGTGGCCGACGGCGGACTCCACTTTGCCTTTCCGATCTGGGTCTTGAATCCGGCAGGGCAGTGCGACCGCACCGTAATGGGCGAGCACGTCGCGGTAGAGGGGATTGAGCGTGGGATCGTAGAGGTCGGGGACCAGCACACCTTCGCGCAGATTATCCAGCACTAGAATGCGCGGAGCACCGCCTAATCGACGAAATGCCTTCTCGTGAAGCTCGGCCCAGATGCGCGTGCTGGATCGGAAAACCAGCAGCCGTACCGCTTTGCGACTATAGCCCAGCGTGAGCACGAACAAGCGGGTGCGTCGATACTTACTGCTTTGCGGTTCGCGCACCATCGGCCCGCTGCCGTAATCGACTTGGCCTTCTTCTCCCGGGGCGGTGAGAATCACCGCCCGCGCTTGTGGTACTTGGGCTCCGCGCAATTTGTAAGCGAAGCGCCGAACGCTTTGATAGCCACCCCGGAATCCGTAGTCGGAGACCAGATCCTGCCAGATGGCCATGGCATTGCGATCTCGACTCAGACCCAGCTCGATGATTTCCCGGTAGGGTTCACAGGTGCTCGCCGAGCCCACACCTTGCGAGTTTTCTGACTCTTTGCCGCTCAACCCCACGCCAAAGCCGGTGATCACCTCTATGGCCGGTTTTGAACTTGCTTTTGCTTTTCCCTTCGTGGAAAGGTTTTCGAGGTTGGGGTTGGGGTTGGGGTTGAGGGAACCGGCAAACCCCGGAATGGCCGGTTTTGCTGCATCCGAGCCGGTGATCACCTCTATGGCCGCTTTTGCTTTACTTTCGCGCCTCCATCTTCCCGGCGGCCATATTTCCACACCTGCGCCTCGCAGATAGGCGCTGATGGTCTCTCGACGCACTCGCGTGGCCTCTTGGATCTTTCGCAGAGACCATCCCAGTCGTCCCAAGGCTACGATTTGCTGTTTCTTTTCGTCCTTCAAGACATTCGCCATGTTGCGAGAGGCTACTAACCCTCCCGCTGCTGTCAATGTCCTGGACGTTTCTTCTGAAAGTATGGCCGCTTTTCAGGTGTTCTTCTATGGCCGCTTTTGGGTGTTCACTGAGGTTTGAGCCCAACCGCAGCTATTGGGCAAGAAGTCAACCGCCTCAGAATCCGCCCCTGACGGACGACATCGCCGCGGATGTCGCGGTGCTCGGCGGCGGCTTCACGGGACTTTCCGCGGCCTACTATATCCGCAGCATCTCCCCACACAAGCGCGTCGTCGTTCTGGAAGCGAAAGCCTGTGGCAACGGAGCCTCGGGACGAAACGGCGCCATGGTGCTGACGATGACCGCAGACCGGTATATGCATTTCAGCTCCACTCCAGCCATCGACAAGATGATCTACGACCTGACAGCCGAGAACATCCGGGAGTTGTCGAAGCTCAGCGTCGCGGCCGGCATCGACTGCGAGTTGGAGACAAATGGGGCTCTGCAAGTGCTCCTCACCTCCGAGGATGTCCGAATGGCGAAAGCCTATGTGCAGGAGGCCCGATCCCTGGGCATGCCGGTTGAATTCTGGGATAAGCAGCGACTCATGAGCGCGATCGGAACTGAGGTCTACGAGGGAGGATTCTTCGACCCCAACGGCGGACACGTCCATCCGATGAAACTGGTGCATGTGTTCAAGGCGGCGGCGGAGAACGCTGGCGCGGAGATTTATGAAAACACAACCGTGAACTGCATCGAGGAGGGCCGGGAACACCTTCTTCATACAACCGACGGACGTACCATCAGGACAAAGTCGTTGGTGTTAGCGACCAACGCTTTCACCTCAAGACTCGGATTTTTCCGAAACTCGTTCGTGCCCGTCCATGAATATGTAGCAGTGACCCAGCCCTTCAGCGAGGAGCAGTTGGCCAAGATCGGATGGCGTAAGCGAGTTCCGTTCAATGACAGCCGCACCGAAGTTTTCTATCTCGGGTTGACGCAGGACAATCGCATCCACATCGGCGGAGGCAGCCCCAGCTACTTTTTCAATAGCGGGGTTGGCGAAGACAGCGACGCTACCTCCCATTTTTCGCGACTCCAGCGCGAACTGGTGCGAATCTACCCCAAAATGTCGGGCGTCAGTTTCGAATTAGGTTGGGATGGAGTGGTTGACTGGTCCATCGATGAATCTCCTTCCGTGGGATGCACAGGAGAACATAAGAACATCTTCTATGGACTGGGCTACAGCGGACATGGCGTCAATCTGACCTCGATCTTCGGGAGGATCATTTCCGATCTGGAGGCCGGTCGTCCGGAACCCTGGAAGCGCTATCCCTTCCTCAACGCCAGCCTGGAGTATGTTCCGAATGAGCCTTTCCGTTGGTTGGGTGCACAATCCGCGCTGGCATGGTATCGGCTGATGGAACCTTAAGTCTGGTTCTCCGGTCGTGTGTTTGCCTCGGTCCCCTTCTTTGATCAGAAGAACGGTGGATCCCGCCGGGTGGCCGACAACCCGCTCGGAGGCTTCATGCACGGTTGCTTTCAAGGGAAAAACTTCTACGACGCCCTCAATAATGCGATGCCGGGCCAGCGCAAGAGGGGGTTATAGTGGATTCGAACGTGGAGTGAGCGGAGGTGTGCCCATGGCTTCGCCTCGCGAATCCAAAGGTTCAACGAAAATCGCCGTCCCGGCGCCGATTGAACAGAAATCGCGAAGCACGCGGAATTCTTCGCGTCCACCCCCAGCCCCCAAGAACGACCGCAAATTCGACCCCCAGGTTTTCCTCGACACCATCGGCGAAGGCAGGAAAGCTTTGCTCTTTCCGAAAAAGCAAACCATCATGGCCCAAGGGGATCCTGCAGACTCTGTTTTCTACCTGCGGACAGGCAAGGTAAGACTCACCGTTGTTTCCAAGGATGGCAAGGAAGCCACGCTCGGCATATTGAGTAACGGGAGTTTCTTCGGCGAGGGTTCGCTTGCGGGCCAACCTCTTCGCATGGGCTCTGCAACCGCAATGACGGATTGCGCTGTTCTGAGAATCGAGAAAAAGGCGATGGTGGACGCGCTTCACCGCGAACACACCCTTTCCGATCTGTTCGTCGCATATTTGTTGACCCGGAACATTCGATACGAAGAGGATCTGGTTGACCAACTGTTTAATTCCAGCGAGAAAAGGTTAGCACGTGTCCTTCTCATGCTCGCTCATTTCGGCAAGGAAGGAATTCCTGAATCCGTGATTCCGAAGATCAGTCAAGAGACGCTGGCCGAGATGGTGGGCACCACTCGTTCGCGGGTGAACTTTTTCATGAACCGGTTCAGGAAATTGGGATTAATTGACTACGCCGGGGGTGCAGAAGGCGGGTTACAGGTTCACAGTTCACTTCTCAACGTCGTTCTCCACGACTAGCGGGCCGCGTCATCCCAATTGCGGGACAGCGGCTAAACAATGATCCAAGGTGGGCACCGCGCCCACAGAATCCCGATGAAGCAGGCGCACGCCCTATCCGAGCGACTCCCAAACGCGTAACATTAGGCTGAACGTTTCACGTCCAGGTGTCACGGGAATTTTGCACGGTAACGGAACGGAAATGATGCTTCCCCCACAGACGCGAGATTTGGCCCTGCGTCTTCTTGCTTACGAAAACGCTGCGGGCAAAACCTCCGAGCCGACGGAATTCGCGGCCTTTGGCGTCTGTGAGAGGTTGCGCCAGCCCCTAATTACACTCGCCGGAGTTGCCGGTTTTCGCTCGCTCCTTTCTCGTGCTCTGACGCTGGCCAGGGCGGAAGCTCCCAGTCTTAACGCCGTACAGGTCGCGGCGGATGGCTCCTTACAGGGTCTAGACGGGTCTTCGGCCGCAAGTCGATTCGGACCAAGCTCGGGAGGCAGGAATAATTCTCATTACCCAGTTACTCGGGCTGCTTGTCCGAGTTGTTGGCGAAGCTATGACGTTGCAGCTGGTGACATCTGAAATTCTTCCAGACTTTAAGTTCCTCTCGAAGAGCGGTATACCTATGGGCTTTGAAGCGATCCTCAACGAAGTCGATGACCTCCAAGGCGTCAGTGCGCGTCTTGAGGGACTGGCGGAGCAATATCCGCCCGTCACAGAAGCGCTGAGGACTATCTCGGGAAACGTCCTAAACACGGCGACGGTATTGGCGGTAGTGGCGGCAATTAAAAGCCCCAAGCCGAACTGAGTACAGAGTTCGCGCCCTGCATGGAAAAGGAAATCGTGAGTCTTCCAGAGTCACGACATTTGGCCCAACGCCTTCTTACTTACGAAGCCATTGCGGGCGAGAACTCCGAGCCAACGGAGTCTGCGGCCCTTCGCGTCTATGCGAAGCTGCGCCGGCCTCTGATTACACTCGCCGGAGTTGCGGGTTTTCGCTCGCTCCTTTCTCGTGCTCTGACGCTGGCCAAGGCGGAAGCTCCCAGTCTTAGCGCGGTACAGGTCACGGCGGATGGCTCCTTAAAGGGTCTAGACGAGCTTGAGTCGCAAACTGACAAGGAACAGGCCAGGGACGGAGGAGCCATTCTCATTGCCCAGTTAATCGGGCTGCTCCTCACCTTCATTGGCGAAGCTTTGACGTTGCGCCTGGTTCAGGATGTGTGGCCGGAGGCCGTCTTCGACGATCGCATTTCCGAGAAGGAGAGAAAAGCGTGAGCGCACAAGACAAAGTGACAATAAACAAACTGCCGACCGGCGTGCCGGGCCTCGACGAAATCCTGGGCGGCGGCCTCCCGGAATTTTCCTTCAACATCATCGCGGGCGCCCCGGGAAGCGGCAAGACCACGCTGGCGCACCAGATCGTGTTCGCCAATGCGACGCCGGAGCGACCCGCGCTCTATTTCACCGTCCTCGGCGAACCCGCCATAAAGATGCTGCGCTACCAGCAACAGTACACGTTCTTCGACCAGCCAAGTTGGGCAAGGCCATCCGCTTTATCAACCTGAGCCAGGTGGTGCTGGAGAAGGATCTGGACGCGGTCCTGGAGGAGATTACCAAACAGGTTGAGAAGGCGAACCCCGGCATCGTGGTGGTGGACTCCTTTCGCACCGTGGTGCGGAAGGCGCTCGGCGGCGCAAGCGAAGTGGAGCTGCAATCGTTCATTCAGCGGCTTGCCCTGTTTCTGACCAGTTGGCAAGCCACGACTTTTCTGGTCGGCGAATATGCCGAGGATGAGATGCGCGACAATCCCGCTGTTCACCGTCGCCGATGGCCTCTTCTGGCTCTGCCAGGTGGCGGAGCGAAATTCCATCGTGCGGAAATTGCAGATCATGAAACTGCGCGGGCAGGCGTCCGTGCCGGGACTGCACACCTTCCGCATCACCGATGCCGGGCTGCAAGCCTTCTCGCGCACGCTTGGGCTGATCGGACAAGCAAGAGAAGATCCACCCGGCCAGCGGCGTCTTTCCATTCGGCATTCCGGAATTGGACAAGATGCTGGGCGGCGGCATTCCCGAAGGCGACAGTCTCCTGGTGGCAGGGTCTTCGGGGACGGGAAAATCGGTCCTGGCAACGCAATTCATTGCCGAAGGCCTACGCCAGGGGGAGCCGGGAATCGTGGCGGTCTTCGAAGAACGCCCGCAAGAGTATGCGGAGCGGGCCAGCAGTTTCGGTCTGGATTTGAAAACGCCGCAGAAAGACGGGAAACTCGAAATCCTCTACCTCCGTCCGCTCGACCTCTCGGTGGATGAAACCATGCAGGAGATTCTCGACGCCGTCCAGAAGATTGGCGCCAAACGCCTGGTGATCGATTCGCTGGCGGGTTTTGAGATGGCGCTGGCGCCCGGCTTCCGCGCGGACTTTCGCGAATCGCTCTACCGGATGATCAGCGCTTTGACCGGAGTCGGGGTGACGATTCTAAGCACGGTCGAAGTGGAGGAGTCCTTTCACCGAATTCCCGTTCAGTACCTACTCGATTTCGTTTCTCACCGATGACATCATCCGGCTTCGCTACGTATGCATCGATGGCCAGCTTCGCAAGATCATGGTCGTCATCAAGATGCGCGGCGGCAATCACAGCAAGGATATCCGCGAATATGAAATCACGGCCAAGGGTGTGGTCATCATCGGCGACCGCCTCACGGATTATCAAGGCCTTATCACCGGAATTCCGGAGCATTTGAACCGATCCGGCAGCAATCAAGAGCGCTCACATAAGCCGAAAACCAAAACCAGAAGCTAGAAGCGATCGCGACTAACGCTGACATTACGGCACTCACAAGAGGAGTCGCTGGTCTGGATTTCTGGTCGTGTCACGAGCAAGCGGGAAATAATCCCAAGGTAAGGTTAGCCGACTAACCGGACGGAGCCATAGAAAACAACCCGCCATGAAGTGTCGTGTGCACCGGAAATTGCGTCGAGGCGCCGATGGTCAAGCTGGTCAGATCTGGGTCATGCCGCCATCGACGACCAGTTCGATGCCCGTGATATAACTACTTTCGTCAGAAGCGAGAAACGACACGACTTTGGCAATTTCGTCCAAGGTGCCGGTGCGACCGAGGGGTATATTGCCCACGACGCTGTCTGCGTACTGCTTGACTTGTTCTTCCGTCATCCCTAGCGAATTGCGATAGCCCGGCGAGGGAATTACGCCAGGACTAACAGCGTTCACGCGGATTTTGCGGTCTTTGAGATCCGTGGTGAAGGTACGCGCGAAAGAACGCACGGCGGCCTTGGATGCGCTGTAGACACTCATCGCGGGCGCTCCAGTACTGGCAACGATCGACGCATTCAGAATGACGGAGCTTCCATCCTTAAGGAGCGGAAGCGCCTTTTGCACGGTGAATAGTAGACCCTTGACGTTTGCGTTGAAAGTGTTGTCGAAGTGCTCTTCGGTGATTGCGGCGAGCGGGGCGAATTGTCCGGTGCCTGCGTTGGCGAATAGAATGTCGATGTGCCCCTTCTGCTGCTTCACAGCGGCGTACAAGCGATCGAGATCCGCAAGATTTGAGACGTCGCCCTGCACTGCAGTAATACTCTTACCGATCTGCTTCACTGCTGCGTCGAGTTCGCTCTGACGGCGGCCCGTGATAAAGACGTACGCGCCCTCCGCGACGAAGCGTTGTGCCGTAGCAAGACCGATTCCGCTATTGCCTCCGGTGATGACTGCTACTTTTCCTTCCAGCTTACTCATGAGCTTTCTCCTGTTTGATTTCCCATTTCTCATGGCATAGCTGATCTTGCTCGCTACATCGCCACGGTCCTCTACGGAATCGCAGTTCAGGCAGCGGCGGCGCAAGCCGAAGTGAATTATAGCGCGTAGTCGAGATGGCGCTGCGAACGTTGCCGATGTGAGACAGCCCCTCGATCGATAATACTGATCGAGCAATCCCTAAAAACAGTTCTTTTTCGGAACAGGAACGACCTTCGGGCTGACAGTAGAACGTCATTCCCGTGTTACGAGCAAACAAGAAGTTATCTACCTGTCTGTAATGGGCCCGCCGAATTTTGAAATCAAGGGTTGAGGCAAGCAGCGATTACACCAGCTGAGAATTGCCGGCAGACTGGAAGCCTTTCGTTCTATTTGTCCTGTTTGTCCAAGAAGGGCCGAATCGTAGGTCTAGCGGCTTCACAGCAGAGTGTCGTACGTCCCTTCTGCGCTTCCAGCTGCGTGCTGTCGTACACAGCCTGGAATGTCTTTCCCAACAGTAGGGCGTGCAGTCCGCGAATTCACAGGCGGGGAATCCCTCCCTCTCCGCCACTCACTCATCGAGTGAGACTTACCTTCAACTACTGCACTGTGCCTGTTCGGGTATTCCCTTCTTCTGGAGCACAAGTGGAGCACAATAAGGCTTAAGAGAACTGCCTCATTGCAGCGATCGCATCTTGTGATGCGGTTTTGATGTAATGATTTTGGGTGGTTGCTACGTTACTGTGGCGCAGAATGCCCTGGATCACCGAATCATCCACGCCGATGCGATTCAGATTCGATGCCAAGCCTCTACGGAAACCATGCCAGCCGTGCCAGACGATGCCGGCCCGCCTGAGCACGTCCTTCATTTCCCGTTGATAACTAGCGTTCAAATCAAGCGGATGCCCAGCTGAATTAGCGAAAATTGGGCCTCTACCGGATTGCCACATCGTTGGCGATGTGCTTTCAGCCTTTGAGCAAGTTGTGGAATGACAGGAACGGGAGCCTTGGAAGAGGGCGGTAAGCCAGTGGCAAGGATGGTCGTCTACGAGGCGATCGTCGCAAGGCCCTGATACCTGTCCCGATGAGGGCTACTCTCGCACGCTTGGCTGGTACCCGCCTCATGGTCGCCACGAATATGTGAATTTGATGGCGAGCCGGTTTTCGTAGAACTGCGGCGGGTTCTCTGCTACCAGGCTGGCGAAGCGCGTGCCCGCCGTATAAATCAGGTAGACATCGCTATCGGGGCGGTAGTTCCAGCGCAGACGAAGGTTGGCGCTCACTGCCTGCGTATTGGCTGTATCCATCTGGATCACGCTGGAAAGCGTAAGAAAGCGTGAGAACGAATAGTTCGTTTGGAAACTGCCCACCAGGACGGAAAAATTGCCCTCCGGTATTGGCAGCCGAAAACGGTTCCACTGCTCGCCGAATGCGAAAGAAAGGCGTTCATTCGCGCGATAGGTTGCACGCACCCGGGCTTCGTTTAGATGGCCATTGTAGTAAGTACCAAAGCGTTCAAAGAATGTCGTTATCAGGCGACGTGACTGGGAAGTCCCGTAGGTCAGCTGGTGCCGAGTCCAGTGATACTCCCCTACAGGGATAAAAACGTTCTTGTAGATGTTGAATGGCTCGATGAGCCGTTGAGTGAAGACATCCACGATGTCATCGTCGCTGTAGGAGCCATTGTTGAACTCAATGCGAAAGGTGCCCTGCCACTCCTGTGTCTGCAAAACATGATGGGTGTCAGGCGCGTGGAAGACAAACCCTTCGAAATTAAGCTCACGTACGCCACGAATCTTGGGTCGTACCTTGAAATTGCTATCAAGGTAGTCACATATGCAGTCCGCTCGTTCCAAAAAGCCCACTTCCGGGTTGAAGTTCGGCCCGACTTTCCGGTGTTGGGCGAATATGTCAAGCCAGTTGCTTTGGTAATTCAATCCCGCACCAGCATCGGTCTGGCCTGACGAAACACCTGGTGTTCGTGTCTGGGCTGCATATGCATTCACAATCAGTTTCTTAAAGAAGACAAGGCGAGTGTCCGCACCGCTGGTCTGGTTGTAGTCGTCCAGGGGATTGCCGGAACGTTTGTCGATCCCCATCGCCCCGACATACGAACCGCCCCAAAGAGAGCGCTTCACCCGCATCACCGCGTAATTGGCGCCAGGATTGGGACCCAACTGGCGCGTGTCCACGTCCATAACGCCCAGTTCAAAGTTACCGAGCGATCCAGTAATCTTGCCGCCCCCATTCACTGGTACCTCTATTCCGGTTATCGGATCAATTCCGATCTGGCGGCTGAAGAAGAGAAGGTCACCACTGTCCCCGCCTAGAGGAAAGTTGAAAACCCCAGCGTTCTCCAAGAAAAACTGCCGCTTTTCCGGGAAGAAAAGTGGGTACGGAGTGAGATTGAATTGCTGGGTATCTACGTCGGTGTCGGCGAAGTCAGTGTTCGCAGTGAAATTGGCGACCAGATTCGACCGCAACCCGAGTTTGACGTCGACGCCGCCAGTGTAGAGTCCGCTAGCCCCCGGCGTCAGGCCCGTGCCCGCGGCACTAGCGGGGAGATGAGTAAAACCGATAAGCCCATATGGTTTGACAACAAACAGGCGCACGCTTCCAATGTCCGAAATTCCGTGCAACTCGCCCGCCTGGCTGATCCGCGCAGCGCCATAGACCCGCCGCCACCCGGACCAGATGTCCTCTTCATTTTTACGCCGAATGAACCTTTTGAAGTTGATGCCCCAGACCACGTCGCGTGATCGCATGAAATTGAGGGTTGAAAAGGGAATGCTGACCGTGGCGGTCCAACCCTGTGCAGTGACGCGCGCTTCTGAGGTCCAGACACCATCCCAGCCTGAATCGCCATCGCCGCTGTCGGTGCGCTGTTCTTCCGTAATCAGCGCGTCCCTCTGTGTGCCGAGCGGATTGATCTGAAACACGTAAGCGTTACGACGATCGTGGGAAGAGTCGATGATGATCTCGAAGTAGTCATCCAATTCCTGGCTGACATCTCGCCGTAGCTCGGTCGCGACAAGTCCTTTGGGATCGGAGTCGAAGCACGTAATGCCGAAATAGACTTCATGCCTCGTGTACAAGACACGGATTTCCGTCTGTTCAGTTGGGGCCTGGCCCTCATGGGGTTCTCGTTGGCGAAGATTTGTAACGGGCGTGGCTAGCTGCCAAAGCGGATCATCAAGAGTGCCATCCAACTTCGGAGCCCGGTCGACCCGGCTCGCTTGGGCAGTTCGGAGCGGTTCCGTAACTCCGACTCGGGTTTGTGCTGCCTGTGGATTCACTTGTGACAATGCATTAACTACAGCAGATGAGGGGAAAAGAACCGCCAGAAAGAGCAGACAGGTGTTGAGGCGATCTTGCCGAATTACAGGAGTTCTCATCCAACCGTCCGATGTAGCAGAATCCCCGTGACTCCGCCGCCAGAATGACGATGAGTCAGGGCGGCTCCTGCGCAAAAACCTATTCATGAATCAGTGTTCCGAGCCGAAGCGCGCGCTTTTGTATCAACTCGAAGAACACCGGCACCAGAATCAAGACATGGATCGTCGAAGTGATCATCCCTCCCACAATGGGAGCTGCAATTGGTTTCATTACATCTGAGCCAATGCCACTTTCCCAAAGAATGGGGACCAGGCTGGCCAGGACTGCGGTGACTGTCATGAGCTTCGGCCGGAGCCGGTGAACCGCGCCTTCAATCACTGCGTCCTGAATCGATTCCACAGTGAGCGGATGGCCTGAAGCGAGTCGTGTTTGCAGGGCCTCATGCAAATAGACCACCATCACAACTCCGGTCTCGACTGCAATGCCGAACAGCGCGATATATCCGACCAAAACAGCAACGCTAAAGTTGTAACCAAGAATCCACTGCAGCAGCAACCCGCCGCTGATTGCGTAGACAGTTGGGAAAATCAGAACCAGGGCTTCGGTTACGGAACGGAACACCAGATACAGCAAGAGAAGGATTACAGCGAAAACGATTGGCAAAATCAGTTTTAGCCGTTCTCGTGCCCGCAACTGGAATTCGTATTCTCCTGACCATTGATAAGTAAAACCGACGGGAAGTTTTAGTTCCTGCTTCAGAAGTTGGCTGGCTTGATTCACGAAACCGCCATAGTCCGATGTTTTGAGATCGATAAAAACGTACCCTGTGAGCTGACCCTCCTCATCACGAATCATCGCCGGGCCGCGGGAGAACGAGATGTGGGCGACGGAACCAAGCGGCACCTGTACGCCGGAAGGAGCCTCCACCAACACGCGAGCCAGTTCCTCAGGAGTGTCCCGGAAGTCTCGTTGATACCTCACGTTAATGGGATACCGTTCCCGGCCCTCGACGTTTTGCGCGATGTCTTCGCCACCGATTCCAGACTGTACAGCACGCTGCACGTCTTCGACCGTCATCCCGTAGCGGGCAGCTTCCAGGCGATTGACATCGATATTGAGATAGAAACCCTGCGAAACACGTTCCGCAAATACTGCCCGCACGCCAAGCAGGCGCGCGAGCAGCTTCTCGATGCGGGAGCCGGCCTCCTGAATTCCTTCCACGTTTGTTCCTTGAATCTTCATGCCGACTGGCGTCTTGATTCCTGTCAGCTGCATGTCGAGACGGTTTTGCACCGGCATCGTCCAGGTATTAGAAAGCCCCGGAAACTGCAGCTTTGAATCCATCTCGGCAATCAACTTGTCGTAGGTCATGCCGGGACGCCACTTCTCGCGCGGCTTCAACATAATGGTTGTGTCGTACATGTCCAGGGGAGCGTTGTCGGTTGAGCTGTCGGAGCGGCCAACTACTCCAAAGACACTGTCCACTTCAGGAAAGCTGCGGATCATCCGATCTTGTTCCTGCAAGAGTTGCGTGGCCTGGGTAATACCGATGCCGGGTAGTGACGTTGGCATGTACAGCGATGATCCCTCGTACAACGGTGGCATGAACTGACTGCCCAGACGGAAAGCCAGCGGAATCGTCGCTGCAAGAAAGATCAGGTTGAGGGCAATTGTCAGCCACGGCCACTGCAAGGCGAACCGTAGGACGGGCAAATATAGCGCCTGCGTGAATCGCGACACGGGGTTCGCGGATTCCGGTCGAAGCCGACCGCGGATGAACAACACCATCAGGGCAGGAACCACCGTGATTGCAAGGAGAGAGGAGAATCCCACGGACAGTGTTTTCGTCCAGGCCAGCGGCCGAAACATCCGGCCCTCCTGCGCTTCCAGCAGGAAGACCGGCAAAAAAGACACCACGATGATTAGCAGTGAGAAGAACAGTGCAGGCCCCACCCGCTTGGCCGCATCAATGAGAATTCGTCGCCGCTCGCCCTCTGTAACCTGGCCAGCCTCGGAAAGATGGCGATAGCCGTTCTCGACAATGACGATGGCCGCATCGATCAATACGCCAATCGCAAGGGCGAATCCTCCCAAAGACATAATGTTGCTGCTGATGTGCAGAAGGTACATGGGCACGAATGCGCCGAGCAGAGCAACTGGCAACGTGAGAATCGGAATAAGTGCTGACCGAAAGTGAAACAGAAAAACGATGGTGACAAAGCTGACAATCGCACACTCAGCCAGCAAGTCTCGTTTCAGAGTGCGGATGGACTCCTCGATCAATCCCGAGCGGTCATACCCTGCGTGAATCTCGACTCCAGCGGGCAGCGAAGGCGCAATCTCCGCGACCTTCTTCTTGATTCCGTTGATTACACGCAGCGCATTCTCCCCGTAGCGCATCACTACAATCCCGCCCACGGCCTCGCCTTCGCCTTGCCATTCGGCGACGCCCTCGCGAATCTGCGGCCCGAATGTGACCGTGCCTAAATCCTTTAGGAGAACCGGAGTGCCGTTCTTGGCCATGACGGGCACGTTCTCCAAGTCGCCCAGCGAACGCAAGTATCCAAGGCCACGAACCATGTAGCGCGCGCCATTCATCTCCAGCACGCGCCCGCCAACCTCGTTCGTGCTGGCGCGCACGCGGTCAATCACCGTGGAAAGTGGGATGCCATAGGCGAGCAGTCGATTGGGGTCGAGCTGCACCTGATACTGTTTTACGAAACCACCGATGGACGCTACTTCCGCAACTCCGGGGACGGTTTCAAGCTGGTAACGAACCTGCCAGTCTTGAAGCGAGCGCAGGTCGGCAAGGCTATGCTGGCCACTACGATCGATGAGCACATATTCGAACACCCAACCCACACCGGTTGCATCCGGCCCGAGCATCGGTGTGGCCCCTTCGGGCAAGCGTCCACCAAGCCCCTGGATGTATTCGAGCACACGCGAGCGGGCCCAGTAAATATCGGTGCCGTCTTGAAAGACGACATAAACGTAAGAGTCGCCGAACATCGTCTGCGCTCGCACAGCCTTCACCTGGGGTGCAGCCAGCAAGGTCGTAACGATGGGATACGTCACCTGATCTTCAATGACATTGGGAGGTCGTCCCGGCCACGAGGTGTGAACTATGACTTGCACATCGGAAATGTCCGGTAGGGCGTCCAGCGGCACCCTCTGCAGTGACCAGATGCCGGCCAACACGAGAACTAGAACGCCGATGAAGACAAGAAAACGGTTGCTGGCGCACCATTCGATCACACGAGAGATCATGATTTAATTACCTCCCGTCGCGGTCAGATTCACGCGCTTGGTCAGAACCGCTTTTCCGGCTTGCTCTGCGCTAACAGTGACCTGAAACGTGCCTCCAGAGCCGAGTTCTACTTCACCGGCATAAACTCCCTTGCCCCGGTCAGTGAGCTGAGAGGTCACGTTCATCTCTGCCATGCCCATCTCTGGCATTCCAGCCATGAAGAAACGGACTGTTACTCTTGCTGCAGAGAGCGGCTTGCCGTCGGATGATGTGAGCTTCACCTGGACGCGGTTCTTGCCTTTGTGTGGAGGCGATGGATCAGTTGTGAGTTCGGCTGAAGCCTGCTGCTCATTCGTCGCTGCTGCTGCTCCAGCGCCGGGCGGAGGAGGAGTGTAGGCTCCCGCGGCAGCCTGAAGCTGGCTCTCCGAATCAATCAGGAAGTTGGCCGAGGTGACAACTGTGTCACCAGACTTGAGGCCCTTGAGTACAACGAAGCCTTCGCCCGTGGGTGCGCTGAGTTGAACTTCACGCGGCTCGAAAGTTCCCTGGCCTCGCGACAGGAACACAATTTGACGGCTTCCTGCCTGCAACACCGCTGAGGCGGGGACAAATAATTGGCGACCGAGCGGCGCTCGCAACCGGACATTTACGAACATGCCAGGTTTCAGCGCAAGGGTCGGGTTCGGCATCGACAGTCGCACACGCAGGGTGCGCGTGGCTGGGTCGACTTGGGGAAGGACCTGTTCGACGCGCGCGTGAAATATCCGGGCGGGATACGTGTCCACCCTGAGTCAGCAGGATCTCCCGGTTTCAGCTTGCCGGCATCCTGCTGGAATACCTGTGCGTTTATCCAAACGGTCGAAAGGTCCGCAATCGAGTAGAGCCGCATTTCCGGTTGCACGTAGGCGTTTGGCAACACCATGCGTTCAACCACGTACCCAGAAACTGGAGAAGCAAATGTAAATTCCGTCAGCGGCTTTCCGCTGGTCTCTAGTTTCGAAATGTCTTGCTCCGACAGGTTCCACTGCAGCAAACGTTCATGAGCCGAGCGGAGCAAAGTGTCTGCGCCAGCGGAGACTCCCTCGACAGAACTCTGACCGAGACGTCCAGCGTTCGCTTTTGCAAGCAAGTATTCCTGCTGGCTGGCTACCAGTTCGGGGCTGTAGATTGTGAAGAGCGGATCACCCTTTCTCACAAATTGATAGGTCGCATTCACAAACACATCTTTCACCCAGCCCGGATAACGGGTCTGCACATACGCCACGCGCCGCTCGTCCACCTCCACCGTACCCATAGCGCGGATTTCAGAATTAATCGTCTTGTATTCGACCTGCCCGGTGCGTACGCCAATGCTCTGCATGCGCTCCGGGGACAACCTCGACCGGGGCAAGTATGGGAGGAGCACTTTCACTTGCAGAGGGAGTGAAGCCTTCCATCGATGCTCTGTGACTGTATTTTCTGATGGTTTCTGTGCCCCGGGAAGACTGCCAGAACCAGTAAGCGGCAAACGCCAGTGCGAGATTGAGCACAACCGCGATGACGAAAAGTCTGCGGTAGTTCATTTCAGTTCCTCCCCAATGAGGCGCTCGATGCGGGCAACAGCAGCCTCATGTTCGGCCAGTGTGCGTTCGCGATCCATTGCGAGGCGGAGCGTGTCGTTGTAAGACCCAAGCAGATCCTGATAGTCCTGTTTTCCTGCGCGATACCCAGACAAGCCGGCGTTCAATGCCGACTCACTCTGTGGAATGAGTCCCTGGTCGTAAACCGTCAGTTGCTGCTCGGAAGTTTGAACAATCGCGATCTGTTCTCCCAGATCGCTTTCCATTTCCTTCAGGCGAGATTCTTTTTCCGCCTCAGCCTGCGTGAGCTTGGCCTGCGATTCGGCTTCGGCGGCCCGCACTCGAGAACGATTTGGCAGCCTGATCGAGAACGTGCCCATGTAATAGTCGCGGAAGTTATCCGACGTGTGCTGCCACACGTATTGGACCGCAAAGTCGGGTTTCTTTTCCCGGTTCGCGAGGGCCGCAGCGGCCTGGCTTTGGGACACTTGCTCCGCGCTCACCTGCAACTCGGGATTGTTTTGCCGGAGCTTCGCGAAGAGCGCGGCTGTCTCGGGAATTCGGCGGGGAGAAAGTACGTTCGGGAACAGTGCCAGCCCGATTCGGGTAACCGGTTTAACAGCGCTTTCAAAACGACCTGGGCCTGAGCGCTCTCGCGGCGCTGCATGGAAAGCTCGTTGAGGAGCTTCGTTCGTTCAAGTTGGGTTCGGAGCACATCCTGCTGCGTGCCCTGTCCCACGCGATAACGGATCTCTGCAGCTTGCTCGATCTCGTCTGTACGTTGCTGATTTTGTTCGAGCACGGCAAGGAGTTGTTGGGACGCCGCAAGCTGGAAATACGCCAGCTTCAGGCGGGTGAGCACATCCCACGCGACTGCATCTTTCTCCGCGCGTGAGATGGCAATCCCATGCTGCGCGACATGTCCGCGCAATGCACGCTTGCCCGGATAAGGGAGTTCCTGCGATGCACCGAAGCCGATGTAGGCAAAGTCACTATTGCTGTATCCGGCGAACGGCCTCGGACTACCCACGGTGAAGCTCTGGACCATCACTTCAGTGTCCGGCAGGGCCGAAGCCTGTTTGGGCATGTATTCGGACGTCTGAATGGCGCGCTCTGCAGCTTTGATTGCGGCGTTGTGCTGCCCGGCTTCTTCGATGAGTAACTGGAGGCTGGTTGGAGCGTTTTGGCCGGAGGCCGCAACAGCCCAAAAGACAAACACACAGATTCTGCTGATCTTCGTCATTTCTCCTCGCACACGACTGGAGATGAAGTCACACGAGGACACAAAAGTGCGGCCTCGCACTTCTATGGCGACGAAGGGATCAGATTCTGAGAACGTTGACGCTTTGCAGAGGGCTTTGCGGCGGTGACTCGAATGTGCGGACGGCGATTCCAATCATTGGACGGGCTAAAGGAGACGGAGCTTCGGCAAGCATAGTAATCGCCAAGCCGAAATCGCTGCTCTGCATTCTTGACGCCGTGGCTGTCTGAGGCGAGACAGGGTGCTGACAGCATGAGTGCGAGCTAGGCATTACAGACATCTCACAGCGGCCGGCCATCTTTTCACAGCACTCACGCTGCTCCGGGCTCATTTCCGCGAAGGATGTGAGACATGCCAACAGTGGAAGCGCGACCACGACGATCGATAACGCGATCGAAACGAATTGTGACGCTTTGCGCACCATGTTGATTCTACCGCAACCGGCAAACTGCTTTACGCTACGCGCTTTTGTCTCCTGGCGGGCCAGTGACCGCAAGTGCATATCGATACGAATTTGGATCGACCTGCCATAATTATCGAAATACTACTCGGCTCTGAAGAACTTTTTCTGTGATTGATGTCACAGCAGCTTGTGAGTAGTCCCACGAGCGTTCTCAGCTGTACTCTGCGACGGGAACCACCCCGGCCGATGAATTCCGTCACAGTAGTGAGCCTCATCGGCACTGTTCTTGCCAATTTGTGCTCGCCTTCACTCGAGAAGGGGTTGCACAGCGAATCTTTGCAACTGGCTCTGTTCACCAATGCTTTCGGTTACCAGGGAGCTTCCGCAATATCGAAGAGAGCAACGAGATGTCTTCCTGTGCAAATTCTCCAGCGCCGAAGTACGCGGCGACGATAAGTCCGCTCGTCCCACAGTCAGCTTGAGGATCAGAAACGGGCCCGTGACGGGCCAAGCCAGGGCGGCTGCATAAGTCAGTGCTGAAATGAGCCCACTTCTTATGAAAGTCATCGGGGATG
>CAVUGT010000011.1:0-340655 GCA_963741105.1 Terriglobia bacterium | reverse complement strand
ACGGAAGTGAGATGGAGGGTGGGAGAAGGGACCTGATTGCACCTGGCAATGATGCCCGCATCATCTGCCTAGAACATGAACCCTAGTTGGCGTCGTTTCGTAAAAACATCTCACACGTTTACGTTCAAGTTCAGAGAGGGCGGAACGCGTTCTCCTTTACGGGCGCAGCTCTACGGTAGTTCTCTGCCCTCCCGCCCATCCCATTGTTGAGTGTCTCGGCTTCGTTTTCGAAACGCGCCCACGTCCTCGGCACCAAGCTGTTACGTTGAGAGGCGGCGGAACATGTTCGCCTCGTTAGAATTGCCACCGGCCAACCCGAATTCTTCCCGATTCATGTTCGTGGTGCAGCGCCAGGAATTCGGGACGGTTGTGGACGCGGAACCCCGCGGATCGCTGCCGAAGAGGAATATAGTTGGGCAAGCCCATATCTGCACATTCACGGAGCCACTTGACGGCCTTCTCGGCGCTTGCCGCACATGGCGTAGGCCGAGGCGGCGTTGTGCCAGAGATGGTGCGTGTGAAGTAGAGTCTTCTTCGATTCGACCGCAGTGTCGACGAGCGTCCCGCCCTGAGAGCTTTCGAGGGCGGCAATCTTCGACGAGCGTCGCCTCGTCCGGACCATTTGGCGTGCCCTCCGAAGCGCCTCGGCCGCCTCCGAGGGTCGGCCAAAAAGGGAATCGTGGGGAAAAACAGGTTTCTGCCGCTAGGCCCGCGGGATCTCGAGCGCGAGAGCGCGCGTCTCTATGTTGAAGCCCCCCTCAATCGCCACTACAGCAAAGGCAGTCTGCGCCAGGCATCGTGCGCGTATCTTCGGGGTGCACCGCCAAGGCTTCCTCAAGGCCCTGCCGCGCTTCCGCATATAGGCCCAGGTGAAAGAGGATCAAGCCGCGCCAGGTTTGTGCCTGATGGCAGCCTGGATTGAGTTTGAGCGCGGCATTCAAGGCCCGCAGAGCAGGTCTGTTCTGAAATGCATTCTTGGGAGTCCAGAGAAGTTGGCCTCGCGCACAAAAGGCATCGGCATGCACCATGTCCATGAAATGCCAGAGCCTTGGCAACCGCGGCTTCAGCCTTCTCGAGCCAGACTGGATCCGAATCGACATATACCCCCATCTGAATACAAGCCTGTGCGAGGCGGCCCACGCGTCGGCAAAAATTCGGATCAACACCGGTTGCACTGCTAAGCATCTCGACCGCGGTTGGCGCAATCCCATCGCCTTCAACCTAGAAATGCGATCTGCGGCTCGCATGTACAGCTCATAGGCCGCATCGTGTGGGAGGAGCGGCGGGGGACACTGCTCTCTGTCGCTGGGGAGCCGATATTGCTTAGCGTCCGGCGGTTCTGCAAGTCGAAAATAAATCCTCGGCTTCGCCGTCGTGCTTTGCGAGAGGGTAATCGCACCGGTTACCTGGTGTGCCGAGAACGCGAAGTCGGGCTCCCATCTTCTGAATGCTACCCTCTACCACAAGCTCTACGTTCATCTCGCGTGCGGCTTGAGTCCATTCCGTGTCCTTTCCGCGGTCGCATCACAGTCGCCGTCGGAATGTCGAGGAGCTTCCTGTACCAGCCAGTCGGGTCAGCAGCATCGGGGCAAAGTGCCACCGCAAGAAACTGATCTTCTTGAATAGACGTTCGCAGTTCGAACGGCAGGACCGCCACTGACCGGCGGCGCCTTCGTTGTCGAACGCTCTCCTCCCACGGCAAGAGCGATTTCAACTGTAGCGCCACATCCCCTGCAGCGGGTCGGTGGATCGGATTCTTTTCAAGACATGCTGCTATCAAGGTGTCGAAAGTGCCGGCAGATCGGAACGAAAACTGCTGGGAGCAGGAGGCTAACATTTCTTCTTGTGCACATGATGGCCGAGAGTGCTTGCCCCACCAAAGTGCTTTGCGGTAGCAGCCTGGTAAAGAACGCACCCAAGAGAAGATGTCTTATCGCGCATCAACAGGTTCTCCGCCAGTCTGCTCCGGAGACATGTACGCAACTGTGCCGACTACTATTCCAACATCTTGCCTTGGATCGCGGTGCTCGTTTCAACAACTGTTGCCGATGAGCGTCGTCAGCTTAAGCTATGCCGAAATCAAGCACCTTGATCCTGATTGTCGTGCGTAACCATGATGTTCGCTGGCTTAATGTCGCGATGAACAATGCCAGCGGGAGCGCCGTGGCTGAGGCGATCTGCACCCCATATTCAGTAACCATGTCAAATGGCAACCCGTCGGAAGGGATCAGATTTTCAAGGGTCTGGCCCTGAACATATTCCATCACCAGAACATAGTTGAGCGTCGTGCAACACGACGATATTCGGGTGATTCAATAGCAGACGCCCTGCTTGCGCCTCGCGCCGGAATCGGGCGAGAGCTTGTGCATCTTTGGCGATCTCTTCAGAAAGTTTAGAGCCACAGCAGCCTGATGTCCTACCTTGTAGACCACACCCATCCCGCCACCACCGAGTTTCTCGATGATGCGAGACGGTCTTCGGCCGATCATCTGTGGCCTAGAATGTTACAAACAATTGGTGCAAGTCAATGAAAGCCGGGGAGTTGGTGTTGTTTGCACGTTGTTGGCGAAAAATCGCCATATCGCTCATTGACCCGAGATCAGCCAATTCCTGCGAAGAGTGCAATGGTTTACATCAACCGAGGGGCGGCGATACGATTAACTATGCAAGCGCCTTTCGGAGAGAGGCTGCCACGTCGCTAATAAAGCGATGCACCGTACTCCGCGATGCGGTGGCCGACGACTGCGTTCATGGCCTTTCCCACGGCGCCGAAGGGTGGTTCGTAAAGGCCCAAGACAACTGCGTTTCGGTAGCGGTCAGCGGAATACAATAGCTCAGCCTTCATGAGCGGGAACAAGCGTGGCATGGTCGCGGCCTTCCGTCGAGTACCGTGTGTGTATCCTGTGAGTTGCTGCTTGACGAGCGCACGCTTGTTCCCGCTCATGAAGGCTGAGCTTACTATCTATCCGCTGACCGCTACCGAAACGCAGTTGGATTTCTTGGGCCTTTACGAACCACCCTTCGGCGCCGTGGGAAAGGCCATGAACGCAGTCGTCGGCCACCGCATCGCGGAGGTGTCGGTGCATCGCTTTATTAGCGACGTGGCAGCCTATCTCCGAAAGGCGCTTGCATAGTTAATCGTATCGGCAAGCTCGCCCGCCTCGGTTGATGTAAACCATTGCACTCTTCGGAATTGGCTGATCTCGGGTCAATGAGCGATATGGCGATTTTTCGCCAACAACGCTTTCAAACAACACCAACTCCCCGGCTTTCATTGACTTGCACCAATTGTTCTGTAACATTCTAGGCCACAGATGATCGGCCGAACCATCTCGCATTACCGCATCATCGAGAAACTCGGTGGTGGCGGGATGGGTGTGGTCTACAAGGCCGAGGACATCAGGCTGCGGCGGTTTGTGGCTCTAAAGTTCCTGCCTGAAGAGATCGCCAAAGATGCACAAGCTCTGGCCCGATTCCGGCGCGAGGCGCAAGCGGCATCTGCTCTGAATCACCCGAATATCGTCGTGTTGCACGACATTTCGATGGACTCTGGATTGGACTTTCTGGTGATGGAATATGTTCAGGGCCAGACCCTTGAAAATCTGATCCCTTCCGACGGGTTGCCATTTGACATGGTTACTGAATATGGGGTGCAGATCGCCTCGGCTCTGGCCGCGGCGCACTCCGCTGGCATTGTTCATCGCGACATTAAGCCAGCGAACATCATGGTTACGCACGACAATCAGATCAAGGTGCTTGATTTCGGCATAGCTAAGCTGACGACGCTCATCGGCAACAGTCCAGACGTTGAAACGAGCACCGCGATCCAAGGCACGATCCCTGGCATGGTCGTCGGCACAGTTGCGTACATGTCTCCGGAGCAGACTCGCGGAGAACCTGTTGATGCGCGATCTGACATCTTTTCTCTTGGGTGCGTTCTTTACCAGGCTGCTACCGCAAAGCGTCCGTTTGGTGGGGCAAGCACTCTGGCCATCATGCACGAGATCGCCACTTTGCAGCCTCCTGCTCCCAGCAGTTTTCGTTCCGATCTGCCCGGCACTTTCGACACCTTGATAGCAGCATGTCTTGAAAAGAATCCGATCCACCGACCCGCCACCGCAGGGGATGTGGCGCTACAGTTGAAATCGCTCTTGCCGTGGGAGGAGAGCGTTCGACAACGGACGCGGGCGGACCGCCGGTCAGTGGCGGTCCTGCCGTTCAAACTGCGAACGTCTATTCAAGAAGATCAGTTTCTTGCGGTGGCACTTGCCGATGCTGTCGTCACCCGACTGGCTGGTACAGGGAAGCTCCTGGTACGTCCGACGGCGACTGTGATGCGATTCGCCGGAAAGGACACGGAATGGACTCAAGCCGCACGCGAGATGAACGTAGAGCTTGTGGTAGAGGGTAGCATTCAGAAGATGGGAGCCCGACTTCGCGTTCTCGTACAGGCACACCAGGTAACCGGTGCGATTACCCTCTATTCAGCAAAGCACGACGGCGAAGCCGAGGATTTGTTCGACTTGCAGGACCGAATCGCGGACGCTATAAGCGATGCTCTCGCTCCCCAGCGACAGAGAGCAGTGTCCCCCGCTGCTCCTCCCACCAAGAACAATGCGGCCTATGAGCTGTACATGCGAGCCGCAGATCGCATTTCTAGGTTGAACAAGTGGGATACACAAACCGCGGTCGAGATGCTTAGCAGTGCAACCGGTGTTGATCCGAATTTTGCCGACGCGTGGGGCCGCCTCGCACAGGCTTGTATTCAGATGGGGGTAGTGTTCGATTCGGATCCAGTCTGGCTCGAGAAGGCTGAAGCCGCGGTTGCCAAGGCTCTGGCATTGGACATGGTGCATGCCGATGCCTTTTGTGCGCGAGGCCAACTTCTCTGGACTCCCAAGAATGCATTTCAGAACAGACCTGCTCTGCGGGCCTTGAATGCCGCGCTCAAACTCAATCCAGGCTGCCATCAGGCACAAATCTGGCGCGGCTTGATCCTCTTTCACCTGGGCCTATATGCGGAAGCGCGGCAGGGCCTTGAGGAAGCCTTGGCGGTGCACCCCGAAGATACGCGCACGATGGTCTTCCTGGCGCAGACTGCCTTGTATAGTGGCGATTACGAGGGGGCTTACGAACTAGAGACGCGCGCTCTCGCGCTCGATCCCGCGGGCGTGTGGCAGAACCTGTTTTTCCCCACGATTCCCCTTTACCTAGGCCGACCCTCGGAGGCGGCCGAGGCGCTTCGGAGGGCACGCCAAATGGTTCCGGACGAGGCGACGCTGACCAGCGTGGAGGGCCTGATTGCCGCCCTCGAAGGCAATTTCGGGCGGGCCGAGCAGCTCGTCGACACTGCGGTCGAATCGAAGAAGACTCTACTTCACACGCACCATCTCTGGCACAACGCCGCCTCGGCCTACGCCATGTGCGGCAAGCCCGAGAAGGCCGTCAAGTGGCTCCGTGAATGTGCAGATATGGGCTTGCCCAACTATCTCCTCTTCGGCAGCGATCCGCATTTGCGCGGACTCCACAACCGTCCCGAATTCCTGGCGCTGATGTCTGATCTACGCCGCGAACACGATATAAATCGGGAAGAATTCGGGTTGGCCGGTGGCAATCACTAGACGAGGCGAACATGTTCCGCCGCCTCTCAACGTTAACTTAGGTCGGAGGACATAGGCGTTTTTGCGAAAACGAAGCCAAGAATTTATTTGATTTCAACAATCGGATGGGCGGGGAGGGCGAGGAGCTTACGATTGACTCGAACGACTGCAGCGACGCCGTAAAGGAGAACGCGTTCCGCCCTCTCTGAACTTGAACGTAAACGTGTGAGCGAGGACCACCAGTCGGGAGGATATGTTTTTACGAAACGACGCCAACTAGGGTTCATGTTCTAGGCAGATGATGCGGGCATCGTTGCCAGGTGCAATCAGGTCCCTTCTCCCACCCTCCATCTCACTTCCGTGACCTTACCCGCCCGCAGGGCCCAAGGGATGCTCGCCAGCATGCCAGACCTAGCCACAAATCCCTCTCGTAAACCGATCACCGCACAGAACATGGACGAGGCAAAAGCTGCGGCCTACGCAAACGATCCCCAAACGGAATTAGTGATTCTGGGGCTGAGCGAGAACGCCGCCGTGACCACCTGCGGCTGGGCGCGCCATTTCTTCGACAGCGGCGGTTCGAGTGGGTTCTAAAGGAAAACGCCAAGCGTTAGGATCTTAGCCAACTGTGCTGAGCCTTCTCGAAGTAATTCAGATAACTATTGCAGCTTTGCGCACTCAGACTTTGTAGCGGTGAGGATATACTGGGCCCATTCCGACAGAGTCGGCGGCATCCGTGGTATCCGGTGATTGGGATTGCCAAATGACAAAGCTGCACGCGTTCGTCCTGGTGCCGCTCGTTCTAACACTCACAGCCGCGACGGTCTGGGGCCAGACGTCTGACGGGCCAGAAACGGTAGTCGTCCACAGTGGTTCGGCTACCCTGCACGCGATGCTATGGCGCCCGCAGGGCCGCGGCCCGTTCCCCGCGATCCTGCTGAATCACGGTAGCGGCCGTACCCGTGAAGATCTGGAACGCCTCGGACCGTATGAGCGAAATGCCGAGAAACTCGGACCGGTATTCGCTCGCCATGGCTATGTATTTCTGTACTTGTTTAGACGCGGCGTCGGGCTTTCCACAGACCAAGGGGCTAACGCCGTTGACTTGATGAATAGCGAATCCGCCGCACACGGGCAAAAGGCGCGCAACGCTCTGCAGTTGCAGTTGCTGGAAAACAGGGAAATGGACGACGCCCTGTCCGGACTCAAGTTTCTGCGGGCGCTCCCTTACGTCGATGCGCGGAATGTCGCCGCGATCGGGCACTCGTTTGGAGGTTCGCTCACGGTGCTATTGGCCGAACGTGAACCGAACCTGCGAGCAGTGGTAGTCTTCTCCGGCGCCGGGTATAGCTTCGATCGTTCTCCGGAGTTGCGAGCACGGCTCCTGGCCGCCATTGACCACATCGCGACGCCGGTCTTCTTCATTCACGCCGAGAACGATTACTCCCTCTCGTCCGGCAAGGTGCTGGACGCTCGCCGCGAGCACATCGGTAAGCCGCATCGCTTGAAAATCTATCCGCCCATCGGCCACACGGTGGACGATGGGCACGACTTCCTCCATCTCGGCGTGAACATTTGGGAGCCCGACGTGTTTGCCTTTCTCGACGAAAACATGCGGAGGTGAGTCTGCCGGGACGGATGGCATACCGGAAGTAATCCAGATGCTTGATTTGATTCGAGGGCCATGATGGACACGAATAGTTCGCGGCGGAGTTTTTTGAAAGGCTCGGCTGTGGTAGGTGTGGCTCACATCCTGCGTTTACCGGCATTTGCAGCTTCGGTTCAGCCTTCGGTAATCGTCGTCGGTGCCGGGGCGTTCGGGGGTTGGACCGCGCTCCAGCTCTTGCAGAGGGGCGCGAAGGTCACGCTGATTGACGCTTGGGGACCTGGAAACTCTCGTGCCAGCTCAGGTGGTGAGACCCGGACCATTCGTGCCACCTATGGTCCTGCGCACCTCTTGTACACGAAGATGGTGGCTCGGGCTCTACAGCTATGGCAGGAGTACGAGCAGCGGTGGAATGTGAGGCTGTTCTTTCGGAGTGGCGCGCTCCGCATGGCCGGCGCGGACGATTCCTACGAGAGTGCTGCCTTGCCGGTGTTGAAGGACGCCGGGATTAGATTTGAGAAACTCTCGGTCCCAGATTGCGCCAAGCGTTGGCCGCAAATCAATTTTGATGGGGTATCGTGGAGCGTTTACGAGCCCGATTCCGGCTTTCTTGCTGCGCGCCGCGGTTGCGAGGCGGTTCTGAATGCTTTTCTGAAAGAGGGCGGCAAATATCGACAGGCACAGGCCACTCCCGGTTCAATCGTGTCCCAACGCATGCAGGGAATCAGTAGTAGCCCGGGTGAAATCCTGAATGCTGACCATTATGTTTTCGCTCTTGGTCCATGGCTTGGGAAAGTCTTCCCGTTCTTGGCGACCAAGATCACTCCGACTCGTCAAGAAGTTTTCTTTTTCGGCACTCCTGCTGGTGATCTGCGCTTCACAGAAGAGCAACTGCCAACCTGGATTGACGGGGGCAAGTATCCCTTTTTCGGTGTACCTGGAAACCACTGGCGCGGCTTCAAGATCGCTGACGACACACGCGGACCGGTCATTGATCCCAGCACGATGGAGCGCGAAATCTCGGAGGAGAAGCTGGACGCGGCGCGTGCCTATCTGCGCATGCGCTTCCCATCGATGGCAGGCTCCCCGCTGCTGGAGAGCCGGGTTTGCCAGTATGAAAACTCCACAGACCACAATTTCATTCTGGATCGCCATCCCGAAGCGGAGAACGTCTGGATTGTGGGCGGAGGCTCGGGCCACGGTTTCAAACACGGACCAGTCATGGGTGAAATGGTAGCGGATGCGGTGATGAGCTCGAAGGCACCGCCTGCAGAAATGGGTCTCGGCCGCTTACTGAAGGGCCGGTTCGAGTTGAGTGCAATATCGCGCGCGGCGCGGCAAGGGGTTTTTGAGTGTAATGGCGATGTTACGCCAGTTGAGTTCTTGTGGCATGATTTCTGGACGGCTCCTCGAGCCGATGAGAGCCAATCTTGGCGCCATGTGACCGGCTCGCGCGCGACCGGCAACATCCGCTACGATGACAGTATGGTACGGTTCCGCGACCATCAGTTCGAAGACAGTCTGCCAATCCGGACGGAGCGACGTTGATGAGTGAAGGGCGTGAGATTCGTTGCTACGACTACGTCAACCATCCCTACGAGCGTGTCCGCGATGCGTTGATGCAGGACGCACTCTCCGTGTTCCAGTCGGCTACGAAGTCTGCCGATTCGCGGGCGCAATCGATCGCGGCTGAACTGCACGTCGACATCGGCGGTATTGGGGTCATGACCGATACCAAGATTTCCGTCAAAAACGTCGAGGAGAAGGATTGCACTCAGAGGTGTTGGTGTTTGCCGCTGTCCGGAGCGTCAGTACTGGATACGGGCTGCACGGTCGTTGTATGCAACTCCCCATTGCTGTAAATGCTGGACGAGGTCGGCCGACACCCCTGCATCGCGGAACCCTCTGGCCGACTCCCACACCTTCCCGCCGCTGATATCTCCGTAGGCATTGGGTTGAGTGTACGGACGCTTGGGTACCCCGACGGGTAAGTGCTTCGTGATCGGATATTGCAAGTTTTTGTCCATCCATGCGGCCAACAGCGACGCGGTTAGTGCCTGATGGACCTCGACGGGCAATGGTTTAAATATGGGGGCCCAGACTGGACTGATCATGATGCGGGGATCAACATTGTCATTCGGCCGCCACCCCTGTTTGAGGTTGTCGGGGCCTAAGAGCGGATCGGCGGATTGCAGCGCTTTGATTACGGCCACGAGCAGTCGTGCAGGCTCCGGCTGGCGGGTCTGGGCATGCAGGTCGAGGAACCCGCCGATCACGTATACCCAATCCACCGGGGCACGCTCCCGGTGCTGATGGTTGCCGCTGTTCAGGACGATCTGCAACTCATACCAGGCCGCGTTGAGATACTCGTTGGTCAACGCGCTACCTCCGACTCCGGCCGGTCCATTGGGTATGTGGGCAGCCGCTGGAGCTGCATCTCCCGGAATAACGTTGCACCATGTGCGGGAATCCGCGGTCGAGCCGATGAGGTTGCGCCCGCGTCCTTCGAGCCCAAACTCCTGCATCATCTCCCAGGTCTTCACGAGCTGCCATAGCTGAGTCGAGTAAACCCTATTGCTCAGTTCCGGCGACCACGCTGCATTCGCTTTACCCAGGCGTCCAAGGAAGGAGCGCCGGGCTTCAGACCACTGTGCGAAGGCGGCAACGACGGAATGAATGTCGTGATCCGTAGCCTGGGTTTCCTCCAGGAGGGTGCGTAGCGGCGGCTTCTTGCTCTTGTTCTTGCTCTCCGGATTCGACTCACCATCGTATGAGGCTGCGAACGCGCTCTGTGTAAAGGCCGTTCCCCATGCATCCTTGGGATGTACGCGGGGCAGCCATTGGTTCCAATCGGGAAGTTGTAAGGCGATCGGAATTTCACGAGCACTGAGGTTGCTGTCGGGACGAAACATGTCCGGGGTAATCTGCCGCACGAGTTCACGGAGGTTGGGAGCATCCCCTGCTGGCTTTGACGAGGCTGAGTTCAGCCCGTCGCCGTGCTGGCGAACTAGATACGGCAATGTGTCCGTATCCTTCTCAAGGACCCAGGCGAGTCCTGCGCCTGCCGCCCAGCTCGAGAGTGGTTGCTCGTCCGCGCCGGGTCCAGGTTGGTATGGAGGGTTCCACGGGCGGCCAGGATTCGGCACTTGCAAACTGCGAATGTAGCTTGCGATCTGCTCGCTCTGACGCGTCGACAGGCCATGGAAGTGTGCACGGGAGACAATGCTTTCGTTGGAGAAGTTGAAGTATTTCAGGTCGCGCCCATCCTGCGTATGGCAGTCGGCGCAGTGCGCCTGGATCCTCGGACTATTTGGGAGGTCGTTTGCCACCAGTGAGGCGGTCCGCCAGAGCTCCCTCCCCGCCTGGATGGACGCTGCGTCGGGCAAGGGCGGCGTCCAGCTTTCGGGCGCATCTTCCACAAAATTGTCTGGCGCGAGGGTTTTCTTTCCCTCGACGGTTAGAAGGTTCAATGCAAGGATGCGATAGCTGCTGACGATCCCGTCAGTTTGGTTGAACCGGAAGCGGATTATATTGTCACCACCCACGACCGCGCCGTTGGGGAGCAAGAGAGTCATCACCAGTGTGGAGAAGCCTCCGCCGATTCCGCCGAAACTCTTGCCGGGCTCGGCGACGGCGACCGTGTTGTTGTTGAGGAGTATCCAGGGCTTCTCGTTGATCTGGACGCTGGCTTGATCCGCATAACGTAGCCCATGGATCTGAAGCCAGAGAGATCGCACCGACTCAGCCTGTCCGGCTTGAAGGGCGACGGTCCTGCTCACCGTAGTGCCGTTTGTACCCAAGACTTCGATCGGTAACAAGATCTGTTCTATGGTGGTATCCGCAGATCCGATGGAAATTGTTACAGCAGCCAAGAATAGAGGTACCAGCAGGTGACGCCATCTCGTAACATACAGGATACGACAGAGTCCCTCACCAACCGATTGCGCACTGTCAGTTGGTCTTCGCCCGGATGCCTTCTTCCGCGGCACAAAATTCGGGCCTGCGGTGTCGCGAGGAATTGGCTTAGTGTCGGCTGACATACTCCCGTCTCCCTGATGACAGAGCCGCGGTGCGGAATTCATTTAGCGGTCATTTTCTGACTATCAGAGTCTCCTGTCACGCGATTTTCAAGCTGGCGGGTTCGGTGGCGGGGGGGTGTAGTTGGTGTGATGGCGATGTTTCAACAACAATCCCTTTGGTTCTGAGTTTGCCAACTGTTCGCCAACAGACATATAAAATTCCCCAATGAGGCGAATAGCCGCCATCGTTGGCTCTGCAATATTCCTCGTGATTGCTCCGGGAATTGTCGCAGGTTACGTGCCTTGGCGGATTTGCCGATGGCATGTTGAAGCGCCGCTCCTCGGCACTTCGTCGTCGCGTGTTGTCGGGGTGTTGTTGATTGCCGCAGGTCTCCCCGTCCTTTTGGATTCGTTCACCCGCTTCGCGCTCAACGGTCTGGGAACGCCCGCACCGATCTTGCCCGCACGCCACTTAGTTGTCACTGGTTTATATCGGTATTCGCGAAATCCTATGTATATTGCGGTCGTCTCGCTAATTCTCGGTCAGGGCCTGTTCTTCGGCACTGTCCTCGTTGTTGAATACGGTATTGCAGTTTGGGTGGCGTTCTACCTCTTTGTCCTAATCTACGAAGAGCCTACTTTGAGGAAGCGTTACGGGCCAGAGTACAAAGAATTCTGCGCCAATGTTCCAAGATGGATTCCGCATTTGCGAGCCTGGCGGTGCAAGCGGGAATAGGGGAAGCTCGGCCAGCGCATCTATGGCCCGCAAAAGGGGGCCGTCGATGGGAGTTGGTTCCTCAACGACATCGAGAAAGTAAAGTGAAGGGAGAGCATCGCCCAGACGATAGTTGACGTTAACGGCGATTACACTCAGAACTCCCTTGTGAGTGAACGGGCGATGTTACGCCAAAGGCATTTGCACCTTGATCTCGCTAAAAAGAGTCGGCGACAGCGAGATCAGACTGCCGAACTTACCGCTCCATGAAGCCTTGGAAGAACCTTGCATAGGGCTGGAATCGGGGTAGAATGCTTCCGACCGGCGGGTTCCCAGGTGCGCGTAATGCTTTGTGGGGTTTAGATGTGGCTACAACGCCGAGCTCTCCTTCTATGTGGAGTTCTGGTCGCGCTGGATTGGGCGCCTGGAGCAATGGGTCAGGTTGCTTCCACGGGTCCTGCACTCACCTTGGTTAGCAAACCGCCGTTGGATCCCGTTCTTAGCTACTCAACCTATCTGGGTGACGATCCTACTGGCGCCAGCGCCCCTGCCGCGGCCTGGGACAACCTTGGAAACGCCTGTATTGTCTTCAACAACACCGCGCTCCAGAAACTGCGCAGTGACGGCTCACTCATCTATTCCAAGGGCAGTTTCGGTGGGGCACAGGCTTTTGGCCATGCCGCAGCTATCGATTCTCAAGGTAACTGCTATGTCGCCGGAACTGGTGCGATCACCCCGACGGACGGGGCATTTCAAGCGAGCGCACAGTCAGGGCAATTCGTCATGAAATTTGACACAGCAGGAGCCGTCGTCTACGCCACATATCTTGGGGGAAGCGCAAAAGACACGCCATCCGGGTTAGCAGTTGACTCGTCTGGAAATGCATACCTCGTCGGATCGACTCTTTCTAACGACTTCCCGACAGCGCACCCGTTTCAGATGGCATTCGGCGGAGGTAATGGGGACGCCTTCGTGGCAGCGCTGAACGCCAGTGGTTCAGGCCTCGTGCATTCGACATATCTGGGCGGCGGTGGTCTGGACGAGGCAATATCCATTGCGGTAGATAGCGTCGGACATGCGTATCTTACTGGCGTCACCTCTTCCAGCGATTTTTCAACGAGGGCTCCGTTCCAGCCGAATCTCATGGGAACGCAGAACGCCTTTGTGGTTAGCCTGGATTCTGCTGGAAGTCCGGTCTACTCTACGTTTCTTGGGGGCGCTGGCGCTGCGGTTGGCAGTGGTATTGCTGTCGATTCGACCGGCAACGCCTATTTGACTGGCGTGGCTGGTACGGGGTTCCCTCTGGTAAATCCAGTGCAGAGTACTCCCAACTCCGCATTTATTGCGAAACTTAATCCGTCCGGATCAGCCTTGCTCTATTCAACCTACTTCGGAGTTGAAACGCAGGGGGCCGCGATTGCGGTGGACGCAGCACGTCAGGTATACGTCACAGGATTCATACAGTCTAAGACAGCCTGATAGCTGCTGGCAGTTCGGGTTTGCGTCAGTGACGTGCTAACCTGACAACCCACTGCTGACAAACTGCCTTCCCTCAAGAACCGTGTTCACAGCAACTAAAAGGTCCCTTTGGATTTTGCTTTTCACCACGTATCCGCAGGCTCCCAAGCGAAGGGCTTCTTGCACAACGTCAGGAGAAGACTCCTGAGTCACGAAGATTATTTTTGATTCGGGAGCAATTTTGCGAATCTGCCGAGCGGCGTCAAGACCGTTAAGCGTGGGGAGTCCAATGTCGAGCAGAATTAAGTCTGGCTTAAGGTCTGTGGCCTTTTGGACCGCGTCCTGTCCGTCGCAAACTTCGCAGATAACTTTTAAATTGGGCCTTTGGCTCAGTAGTGAGCCGATTAAACGCCGAAACTCCACAAAATCCTCTGCAACCAGAAGACTAACGCACATCAGGCCCCCCGCACATTCACTACAAATCCAGCTCTGTCTTGCTTGATTCGAATCACATCTCTCCGTGATTTGAAGCGCTCTGGATGGAAAGAGTTGCGTCAGGCGCTCTTTGAACGCGTCAGAACCGCCTTCTGATTACAGGCAGATCCTGCTTGCTCGGGCTTCATCATTGATGTAATCGCATTATAAAAGGGCGCCCCTTTGGGAGTAGGTTGTGATTGTTCACATCATCACCTACGAAAAGGAGCACCCTTTATGAACAGTGAAAAGTATATTGGGCTGGACGTTCATCAAGCAACCATCGTGGTCGCGGTGACGGATTCCACCGGGAAGTTAATCATGGAATCCATCCTCGAGACGGAAGCGGCGACGATTCTTCAGTTCTTTGCAGGCTTGCGCGGAACTTTGTCGGTGACCTTCGAAGAAGGGACCTGGTCCGCCTGGCTGTACGATTTGCTCAAGCCGCAGGTCGCCCAACTGGTGGTCTGCAATCCACGGAAGAACGCGCTGCTGAAAGACGGGAACAAGAGCGATCGGATCGATGCCCGCAAGCTGGCCGAGCTGTTACGCGGCAACCAACTCAAGCCGGTCTACCACGGCGAGACGGGCGTGCGGATGTTACGGGAACTATCCCGGAGTTATCTGACCATTGTCAAAGACCTGTCGCGGGTCATGAATCGACTGAAAGCGGTGTACCGCAGTTGGGCGATTCCCTGTGCCGGAAGAGACGTCTATTACACCCGGAATCGAGCCCAGTGGCTGGCGAAACTCCGGGAAGCGGGCGTGCGCCGTCGAGCCGAACGACTCTATGAGCAACTGGACATGTTGCGCCACTTGCGTCAGCAAGCCCGGCGGGAACTGCTGGCGGAAAGTCGGAAGCATGCCATCACCGCAAGGCTGCGCCAGATTCCGTATCTGGGACCGATTCGATCGGCGCTGGCGGTAGCACTGATCCAGACTCCGCATCGGTTTCGTACCAAGCGACAACTCTGGGCCTACAGCGGACTGGCGTTAGAGACCCGCATCAGTGCGGAATATCGCTTGGTCGAAGGTCAAGTACGGCGCTCGAAGAAGGTGCTTTCGATTCGAGGACTGAACAAGGACCACAACCATGATCTGAAAGGTCTATTCAAAGGTGCGGCCACCATGGCGAGTACCCGTCCTGGACCGTTCCAGGATTTCTACCAGGCTGCGCTAGCCAAAGGGATCAAGCCGACCATGGCGCGTCTCACGCTGGCGCGCAAGATTGCAGCCATTACGCTGACTCTGTGGAAGAAGGGAGAAAGCTTCGACGCAGAAAAACTAAAATCGCAAGCCGCTTGAGCGTCTCGGGTGAAGAGCCCTTCCATCTCCGTTGCTTTTTTCTGGTGGTGGCCAGTCGGTTCTTGAGACGCTCGGGTTCGAGGGTGAGTATGACAATCGCCTGTAGACGGTGCCTATGGCACCCAGTCTCTGTGAAATCTCTATGCCCCCTCGGATAACCCGAAAAAGCACTAGGCCACGAGCCTCAGATAGATCCATGGTTGACACCGTACAACCGCACGGCTTGATTTAGTTTCGAAACTGATTGGCGTCGTCGCGACCAGAGCATGGAACCGACGAGATGGAATAACGCAGACCCAAACCCAGGGCACGACCTCAAACTAGCGCCTTCCGTGGTGACAAGGGGCTGGATGTCGCGAACCAAACCCGCGCCTCCGGCGGAGGGAGAAAAATGTTCTTGACATGCCCTTATATAGATCAGTCGATTACGCGCTGTCACTGTCTGCTGGATACTCTCGAATTTTTACGCGTTGGAAGTGACGGCTCGTGAGGCGGCTAATTTGCGCTGCTTTCAGAGACATACTACGAAAAGATGAAAAGTTTTGCATATTCGCTACCGCCTCTTAGAGACGAAGCGTTTTGTACTCCACGACTTGCGCTGGAGTGAGTTTGGCACTCCGTCTGCTTGCGTAAACCCAAGTTGGCAGCGACGGCAGAAACATCCAGCTGAACTGCGCTGACCATCCCAAGGGGGTCTGTCGGCATTCCGTCCGTGATTGCGGAAGCCCTGGATTATCCTGATGAAGTCTCGCATTCCCTCTCTTGACGGACTCCGTGCCTTATCGATCTCGTTGGTCTTGGTTGCTCATTTCTCTTACAGCACTGGTTTTCCAATTCATCACTCTCCGCTGATAGATGTCTACGCCCACTATGGGGTACGGATATTTCTGGTCATATCGGGTTTCCTAATTACATCCCTCCTGCTGCGCGAACAGGAGAGGACAGGGACTATAAACTTTAGGCAGTTTTACCTCCGCCGTGCATATCGCCTGTTGCCAGCGGCATACCTCTATCTAGTTGTCATCACCGTCGTCTTTCACCAATCACTTCCATATAAATACTTGGTAGCCGCCTATCTGTATTTGACTTCATACGCGCTTCATTCGCCGTGGGTTTTGATGCACCTTTGGTCGCTCTCGGTTGAGGAGCAGTTCTATCTGTTGTGGCCCGCCGCGTTAGCGCTTGGCCTGGTCGCAGCTCGACGCTTAGGCTTCGGTGCCGTAGCCGTCGCACCCATGGTTCGGTTTGTGCTGAGTGGAGTTTGGTTTCTGGGAACGCTCTGGTCTTTTCCCGCAGTAGCCGATTCACTTGCCGCTGGGTGTCTTCTCGCGCTGTATCAGTCCGAATTTGACAAGCGTCGCTCGTTCTTTAGGTGGCGAGGCTTCCCGCTGATTTGGGCACTTACATTGTCGATGCCACTGCTTCATCAGTATCACTACCTCATCAAGTTGCGGCATATGTCAGGACTCGTTTCGGTTTCTGCAATCACAATCTTCAACCTGGGTATTGTTCTTTGCATCCAGAGTGCAATCACCGTGAGCCCACATTTTCTCAACAATCCCGTTGTGGCCTGGATTGGGAACTTAAGCTACAGTCTGTATTTGTGGAACATGCCATTTACAAATCCCGATGTGCGTTCGTGGGCTACGACCTTCCCGCAAAACCTTATACTCACAGTGCTGGCTGCCACCGCCTCCTTCTACGCCGTCGAACAGCCCATTCGAAGGCTGCGCGAACGCAGATCGAAACAAGAAGGAAGCCGCCGTCCCACTTCTGTGCGCTGGGAGACGCCGGAACACAAAGAACAACCTTCCCATTCGACGGCGTGACATTTTTCCGTTACTGGAACCGCAAAAGCGACGAGCAACAGAGCCATGCGGGAGATGTATTTCACGTCAGCACTGTACCCGAATCGTCAAGCCATTCCAATATAGTGTTGTAAACGCATTATAAGAGGGCGTCCCTTTAGGAGTAGGTTATGAGCGCAAGCATCATTCCCTACGAAAGGAACACCCTCCATGAATAGCGAAAAGTATATTGGGCTCGACGTTCATCAAGCAACCATCTCGGTGGCAGTATTGGATTCCGCTGGCAAGTTAGTCATGGAATCCATCCTGGAAACAAAAGCCGCGACCATTCTGGAGTTCTTTGCGGGGTTGCGCGGAACTTTATCGGTCACCTTCGAAGAAGGAACTTGGGCCGCGTGGCTGTACGATTTACTGAAGCCGCATGTGGCCAAGCTGGTGGTGTGCAATCCGCGAAAAAATGCTCTGCTCAAAGACGGAAACAAAAGTGATCGTATCGACGCCCACAAGTTGGCCGAACTGTTGTACCTGAACAAGCTCAGCTCGGTCTACCATGGCGAGACGGGCGTGCGCATGCTGCGCGAGCTAGCCCGGAGCTACCTGACCATCGTCAAAGATCTGACCCGAGTCATGTGTCGGTTGAAAGCGGTCTATCGCAGCTGGGCGATCCCCTGTGCCGGCCGAGACGTCTACTATACCCGTCATCGAGCCGAGTGGCTGGGCAAGATCAAGGAAGCCGGCGTCCGTCGCCGAGCCGAACGACTCTACCAGCAACTGGACATGATGCAGTACTTGCGCCAGCAAGCGCGCCGCGAGTTGTTGGCGGAGAGTCGCAAGCATGCCATCACCGTCAAACTACGGCAGATTCCCTCACTGGGACCGATTCGCTCCGCCTTGGCGGTGGCGCTGATCCAGACCCCGCATCGTTTCCGCACTAAGCGACAGCTTTGGGCTTACAGCGGACTTGCTTTGGAAACCCGCACCAGTGCGGAATATTGCTATGTCAAAGGCGGACTGCGACGTTCTAAGAAACAGATCTCCATTCGCGGTCTGAACAAGGACCACAATCATGATCTGAAAGGCTTGTTCAAAGGTGCGGCCACCAGGGCCAGTGTACTGCCCGGCCCGTTCCAGGATTTCTACCAGAGATCACTGGCCAAAGGTATCAAGCCAACGATGGCGCGTCTCACGCTGGCGCGCAAGATTGCAGCCATCACGCTAACTCTATGGAAGAAGGGAGAAAACTTCGACGCTGACAAACTGAAATCGCAAGCCGCTTGAGCGGCTCACGGGAAGAGCCTTCCATCTCCGGTGATCTTTTTCTGGTGGTGGCCAGTTGGTTCTTGAGACGCTCGGGTTCGAGGGTGAGCATCATTATCGCCTGTAGGCGCACAGTGCCTGTGGCACTGAGCCTCTGTGTTAACCCTATGCCCTCTCGGATAACCCGAAAAAGCACTAGGCCTCGAGTCGCAGATAGAACCATGGTTGACACCGTACAACCACGAGTGCTTGCCAGTTTCAGAAACCGATCGGCGTTGTCGCTACTAATGAACATGCAGCTGCTGAGATGGAGCAAAGCAAAACCCGAAACCACAGGGCAAGACACAAGACTCGAGCGTCACTCCTATCTGACAAGGGACTGGATGCCGCGAACCATAACCCGCGCTTCCGGCGGAGGGAGAAGAATGTTCTTGACATCCCCTCTTATAGAACAGGCGTTCTCACCAACTACGGTCCCTGGCTGCCCCGGTCGGGGCCGGGAGTGTAATGGCGATGTTACATCAACTACCCTTTGGCCCTTCACCGCAGCCATCTCTGGACGGGTGGCATTTTGCCAACGGGCTGGTTGTAATTCCGGGGCATATCCAACTCAATTTGAATGCCTCTAAGGGTGGCGATCCCGCTGGATTGTGAGTGTAATCGATTCCATGACAATGGTCGGGGCATCCCGGAGGGTGCCCTCGCATTACCGTTCTAACATCGCCATGACAGTGTCTCCGTGTACTGAGTAGGTTCTGGCCAGTCCCAGACGGACCAGTGCGCCGATGGGTTGGAGTCGGGCCGCTCGGAGCCTGTAGTATCGAAGCTTAGGATTGTTCTCGGAGAGAGATCGCAAGAGGGGCACGATGCCGGCGCAGAGTCGATCTATGTTGTTCTCACTGTCCGCGCGTCTGATTCTCGGACTTCTCCTCGGAGTGTCCTGCGCCTCCGATTGCGCGGGGTATTCCGTCCTTACGCATGAGGCTATTATCGATGCCGCATGGAAGGACGGCATTGAGCCCCTACTCTTGAGCCGATTCCCCTACGCGACTCCGGAGCAACTGCTCCAGGCCCATGCCTACGCCTATGGAGGCGCCATCATTCAAGATATGGGCTACTATCCTTTCGGAAGCCAATTCTTTAGTGATCTCACGCACTACGTTCGGAGCGGCGATCTCGTTCTCGCGCTCATCGCCGAGTCCCATGATCTGAACGAATATGCATTTGCGCTGGGTGCTCTCGCCCACTACGCCGCGGATACTACAGGGCATCCCTTGGCGACGAACCTCTCGGTTGCAATGATGTACCCCAAGCTTGCGAAGCAGTATGGGCCCGTCATCACCTATGACGAGAAACCATCTGCACACTCGCAGGTCGAATTTGGTTTCGATGTCGATCAGGTCGCGGAAGGAAACTACGCGCCGCGCTCCTATCATGACTTCATCGGCTTCGAAGTATCCAAGCCAGTTCTGGAAAGAGCGTTTGCCGATACCTACTGTATCGACCTTTCGAGCATCTTTGTCAGTGTTGATCTAGCAATCGGCAGCTATCGCCACGCGGTTTCATCGGTCATACCCAGAACGACCAGGGTGGCATGGCATCTGAAAAGACATGAGATCCAGAACAGTCACCCCAATGAGGTCAGAAGCCAATTCATCTATAACGTTTCGCATTCTGAGTATCGCAAAGATTGGGGAAAAACCTATGAAAAACCAGGGATCTCAGCCCGCATCAAAGCGTTCTTTTTGCGTCTGGTGCCGAAAGTAGGACCCTTTAGCGCCCTTGCATTTCATCCGCCCACGCCAGCCGTAGAACAGTTGTACATGCACAGTTTCAACGAAACGCTGAAACATTATCGAGGGATGCTCGTTGCCCAACAGGAAGGCCGCCTCCAATTGCCCAACGACAACTTTGACACTGGAGAACTTACTGAACCGACGGCCTATCCCTTCGCCGACGAAGCCTACGCGAAGTTGCTAGCCGACGTGAGCGGAAGACCAATTGCGGACGCGTTGCGCAGTGACATCCTCGCATTTTATTCCGATCTCGGAGCACCGTTTGCGACCAAGAAGAATCCGAAGGCTTGGCAACAGGTACTCGATGAGTTGGGCAAACTGAAACCCTCGCCGGCAGCTGGTCCCGAGCCGGGGCATCCTGAGTGATCATCGAAGACAATGGCCAGGTCATCTCTGCGGGCTTGTCGGCTAGACCAAGAAATCGCATGCGAAAGCAAATCTCTACATTCGTCCGAACATTTACCGCATCTAAGTAGGCAAGGATGTTAGATTTTGACATTCCTGAGGCCCAAGCTGTGATGACACACCGGTAGTTGCAAGCACGGAAATTCAGGACAAGGGCCCCCACCTTTTATGGAGGAGGCACTATGTCTGACCCAAAAAGCTTGCCACCGGCCGAAAACCCTGGCGAATCCGCGCCTAAAAAGCCAACCGCAACAGCAAAAGCAGAAGCTAGCCGTCGAAATGCTAGGCGGGCGGCCACGGGCCCCAAAACCCCACGTGGCAAGAAAAATTCTTCCCGCAACGCAATAAAACATGGCCTGCTAGCAAAGGAGGTCCTGATCACCAGCGGTCCGGCGAAGGAGGATGAAAATGAATTCGCCAGCCTGCAGACCAGGATGTGGGAGTGCCATCAGCCGGTTGGCTTCGAGGAGGAGCAGCTTGTGGCAGGCCTCATAGACTGTGAATGGAAAACTCGACGGGCGAGGCGGTTCGAGAACGCTTCTAAACTGATATGAACATTTTTGGGGGCGGCTAAATCGGGCACATACTCCCCCACTGTCCTCTGTGGGGCGCGACCCCTAAAAGTATCGCTTTGCTGCGGCAACGCACGATTGCTGTCGTTCTATCCCGCCCATTTTGGCAGCGTATCCGCATAGGAGGATTAACGTGAAAACTCACAAGATCACAGGTGGTGGGGGCGTTCAACTCCACGTCGTAGAAGCGGGGAACCAACGGGGTCGGCCGATCCTGTTCCTCCACGGCGTTTCACAGTCTTGGCTCACGTGGAATCTTCAGATGAGTTCGAGCCTGGCCGATGCACATCGATTGGTAGCGATGGATCTGCGAGGTCATGGTCTCTCGGACAAACCGCACGACGCCTACACCGACTCTAAGCTGTGGGCCGATGATATTAACGCGGTGATTCAGACTCTCAACCTGGATCATCCCGTGCTCTCCGGATGGTCGTACGGTCCGCTTGTCTTCCTCGACTACATTCGGCACTATGGCGAGGAGCAGATCGGCGGACTGCAATTCGTCGGAGGGGTCACCAAGCTGGGCAGTCCGGAGGCGATGTCCGTCCTCACTCCTGAATTCCTCAACATCGTTCCGCAGTTCCTCTCGACTGACGCAGAAACGACCGCCCGTGGTTTGGAGGCATTGCTCCGGTTGTGCTTCGCCCGAAAGCCCTCGCCTGCCGAACTGTATCTCATGCTGGGATACAACCTCTCGGTTCCCCCGTATGTTCGCCAGGGGATGTTCTCGCGATCCTTCGATAACAACGACCTGTTGCCGAAGATCCGCAAACCGGTGCTGATTACCCACGGTGCAGCTGACGCGATTGTCAAACCCGACGCCGTCGAGCAGCACAAGGCGGCAATGCGTCATGCGCAGATTCAGTTATTGCCCAAGGTGGGGCACGGAGTGTTCTGGGACGATAGGGCTGGTTTCAATGAGCGGCTGCACGCGTTTTGTGAGCGTCTGTAGAAGCATGAACGGGGAGCAGAGCGACGTTCTTCCGGGCAACAGGGTACGGGTGCGGCCAAACTGTCGCTAACGCATTATAAGAGGGCGTCCCTTTAGGAGTAGGTTATGAGCGCAAGCATCATTCCCTACGAAAGGAACACCCTCCATGAATAGCGAAAAGTATATTGGGCTCGACGTTCATCAAGCAACCATCTCGGTGGCAGTATTGGATTCCGCTGGCAAGTTAGTCATGGAATCCATCCTGGAAACAAAAGCCGCGACCATTCTGGAGTTCTTTGCGGGGTTGCGCGGAACTTTATCGGTCACCTTCGAAGAAGGAACTTGGGCCGCGTGGCTGTACGATTTACTGAAGCCGCATGTGGCCAAGCTGGTGGTGTGCAATCCGCGAAAAAATGCTCTGCTCAAAGACGGAAACAAAAGTGATCGTATCGACGCCCACAAGTTGGCCGAACTGTTGTACCTGAACAAGCTCAGCTCGGTCTACCATGGCGAGACGGGCGTGCGCATGCTGCGCGAGCTAGCCCGGAGCTACCTGACCATCGTCAAAGATCTGACCCGAGTCATGTGTCGGTTGAAAGCGGTCTATCGCAGCTGGGCGATCCCCTGTGCCGGCCGAGACGTCTACTATACCCGTCATCGAGCCGAGTGGCTGGGCAAGATCAAGGAAGCCGGCGTCCGTCGCCGAGCCGAACGACTCTACCAGCAACTGGACATGATGCAGTACTTGCGCCAGCAAGCGCGCCGCGAGTTGTTGGCGGAGAGTCGCAAGCATGCCATCACCGTCAAACTACGGCAGATTCCCTCACTGGGACCGATTCGCTCCGCCTTGGCGGTGGCGCTGATCCAGACCCCGCATCGTTTCCGCACTAAGCGACAGCTTTGGGCTTACAGCGGACTTGCTTTGGAAACCCGCACCAGTGCGGAATATTGCTATGTCAAAGGCGGACTGCGACGTTCTAAGAAACAGATCTCCATTCGCGGTCTGAACAAGGACCACAATCATGATCTGAAAGGCTTGTTCAAAGGTGCGGCCACCAGGGCCAGTGTACTGCCCGGCCCGTTCCAGGATTTCTACCAGAGATCACTGGCCAAAGGTATCAAGCCAACGATGGCGCGTCTCACGCTGGCGCGCAAGATTGCAGCCATCACGCTAACTCTATGGAAGAAGGGAGAAAACTTCGACGCTGACAAACTGAAATCGCAAGCCGCTTGAGCGGCTCACGGGAAGAGCCTTCCATCTCCGGTGATCTTTTTCTGGTGGTGGCCAGTTGGTTCTTGAGACGCTCGGGTTCGAGGGTGAGCATCATTATCGCCTGTAGGCGCACAGTGCCTGTGGCACTGAGCCTCTGTGTTAACCCTATGCCCTCTCGGATAACCCGAAAAAGCACTAGGCCTCGAGTCGCAGATAGAACCATGGTTGACACCGTACAACCACGAGTGCTTGCCAGTTTCAGAAACCGATCGGCGTTGTCGCTACTAATGAACATGCAGCTGCTGAGATGGAGCAAAGCAAAACCCGAAACCACAGGGCAAGACACAAGACTCGAGCGTCACTCCTATCTGACAAGGGACTGGATGCCGCGAACCATAACCCGCGCTTCCGGCGGAGGGAGAAGAATGTTCTTGACATCCCCTCTTATAGAACCGGCGATTACACTCGAAACGCCCTCGTGACAATGCAAGGCAATTGCTGGACGGGCTTCGTTTCGTCGCGATCGTTACACAAAGCGTGTGCAGTTCGTGCCGAATCGCCATTCGCCATATCGCCCTAGCTGCACACCGACGAATCGATGTCCAGCACCCATGTCGACATTCTCCGAGTGCATCGACCGGTACCGCGCCGTGAAGCCTTCGAGATCGAACCTTCGTCATGGCCTGGCTCCGGAGTCGGGGGCTTCCGATCCGGCGGATGGATCCCAGGTGCGCGTAATGCTTTGTGCGGGTTCAGATGTGGCTGACAACGCTGAGCTCTCCTTCTATGTGGAGTTCTGGTCGCGCTGGATTGGGCGCCAGGAGAACTCAAATGGAAGTCAAGCTCAGCCCCTTCCATCTGGTCATCTTGAACATCCCCGTCTGGTTACCCGCAAGCCGCCGTTGTCCATCCCGTTCTTCGATACTCTTAACCCGCAATCTGCGTGACGCTCCGAGACTGGCGCCAGCGCCCCTGCCGCGGCGCTGGACTACCGTTTGATAGCGCCTGTATTGTCTTCGACAACGCCGCGCTGCAGAAACAGCGCAGTCCGGCGCAGACAGTTATTCCGGTGCTGTTTCGGAAGCTAGTGAGCGAAGACCTGTTTCTCGCCGACTCAAACTACTACTCGGTGGAGTATCAATATTGGCAGTCTTAGCTGTTGTTGCTGTGGCCGTGTTGTCCAAGCCGAGTCGACGCAATGAATGGGACCTCCAGACTATGAAGGTCAGCCGAGTGACACAGAGCGGGAACGCTGTGGATGTGGCGATTTCGCCCGATGGGCACTACGTGGTCTACGCTCTGCGTGTAGGGGAGAAGCAGGGCCTGAATGTTCGTCAAGTAGCTACCGGTAGCGACGTGCAGATTCTACCACCGGATGAAGTTTTGATTTACGGCCTGACCTTTTCGCCCGACGCCAACTACATTGATTTTGTCCGATCCGAGAAGAACAACCCTGTTAACACTTTTCTTTATCGAATTCCCACGCTGGGAGGAAGTTCGCATCTCGTGATGCAGGCGGGAATCGACTTTTCAACGAGCTATTCTCCGGACGGCGCTCGCTTCGCCTTCTTACGGGTAAAGGGTGGTGAGCAAGTTGACCTATTAATTGCTGACGCTGATGGGAGCAATGAACGCGTGCTCGCGACGCGTCCTTATCTTGACGGGTTTACTTCTGGCACAGCATGGTCCCCCGAGGGCAAAACGATTGCCTTCTCAACTGTGGAATCGAAGAAAAGCATTCGTTCGGTGCTTTGGGCAGTCTCGGTCGGCGATGGATCCGTCCGTGATATCTATTCGACACCAAACCAGATCGGCCGCCCTTGCTGGCTGCCGGACGGAAGTGGCCTTTTGGCGCCGATTGACAGCAACATTTATCAGTCTCTTCGCGGGCAACTCTGGTTCATTTCGTTTCCCAAGGGACAAGCAAGGCGCCTTACCAATGACCTGATGGATTACCAATGGTCCCTGAATCTCACTCAGGACGGCAGGACTCTAGTCGACGTAGCGCAAACGCAAGTCTCGGATCTGTGGATTGCACCTGCTGGCGATACCACCAAGGCCAAGCAGGTTACGCGAAATGACCATGCTGTTGGAGGATTCTCTTGGACGCCCGGCGGTCGGCTCCTTTTCGCTACCGGCGATGGCAATCTTTCAGTTCTAAATTCCGATGGGAGTGCGCGTACCCAGCTGACCGCCAATGACTATCAAGTCGGGGACCCATCGGTTTGTGGCGATGGGCGCTATGTTGTCTACTCCAACTACCGTGAACAAAAAGCTGGAATCTGGCGGATGGATGCCGATGGTTCCAACCCGATCCGCATCGCGGACGAGCCCGTCGCTACGTCGCCACAATGTTCGCCGGATGGAAAGTGGGTAATCTATGTCCAGGTTCCTTCCTTGACTCTGATGCGTGTGGCGATCACGGGCGAGAAGCCTCCGGAAACGATTACGCAGAGCCCGGCGGCTTGGGAGTTAGATGTTCTCGCGATCTCGCCAGAAGGCAAGCGGATCGCATATGTCGCCGCGCCGGAGACTCCTGTTGTCAACCCTAGTTCGCCCTCTGGATCGCAACCAAATCAGCTGAAGGTAATTGCCTTCGATGGCGGTACCCTTATGCATGAGTTTGATTGGCCTGCATCAGCCTGGCGGTCCCGCTGGGCGCCACGGGGTGACGCAATTGACTACATACTGACCCGGAACGGCGTCTCCAACATCTGGCAACAGAATCTGGCTGGGGGTGCCCCGAAACGAATTACGAATTTTGAGTCGGGACAGATTTTCGACTTTGACTGGTCGCGTGATGGCAGGCAACTGGCGTTGACTCGCGAAAGCGAAAGCAGCGATGTCATCTTGATGAGTAATTTTCGGTGATCGGTCTTCGTAGCAATGCGCCGAATCAAGACTGCTGTGCGATATCTGCAAGCTTAGCGAACGTCTAGTCAGAAACCCTCAAATATGGCTATCCCCGGGGCCTTGGCGATTGTTCCCATATCACGGGCAAACCGGAACTAATCCACAACGAAAAAGCCGGGTTGGGAGAGGAGTCTGGATAGTTGACGTAAACAGGCGTTTACACCAACTACGACCCGGAACCTGCCCAGGGCAGCTTCCGCGCTGGGTTGTTGGCGTAATTGCGATTTTGCAACAGTTACGGCTTGCCACGTCATCATGCAAGAGTGGGCAACGTCTAGCTTTTGAGTGGCGTCCAAGGAGTACCATGTCCGCCATTCACCGCACGCCCGCAGACAAAAAGAAGTTGACCTGCCCGAAGTGTGATCACGGCGAAATACTTAATACCGTCAGGCCCGCCGACGAGCGCCCACGCAAGCACTACTGTACCGAGTGCGGGTACGAATGGTGGGAGTTTGACAAGAGCCGGGTAGCGCCATCATCGATGATGACTCAGTGAACGTTCCCGAGCAGCACTGGCCCCTCAGTTGCTCTGGCGTTAGGGAATCGCAGAACGGCTGAGGGACTGACGTGGATGATGTCGTTCCTGACCGCGTACATCACCAACTCGGCGACCGAGTGTAGTTTGAGTTTGCTCATCATATGGCTTCGATGTGTTTCTATCGTTTTAACAGCCACGTCGAGAGTGATGGAGATTTCCTTGTTTGTCCTGCCCTCGCTTAAGAGTTGCAAGACCTCGCGTTCGCGAGAGGTCAATCTGGATACCTCGGGCATCCCTGAACCAGCGCTATGCCGCCGCAAATAGCCCTCCATAATCAAATCGGAGACCCGTTTGTTGAAAGCGGGCTTGTTTCGTAGGAGTTCCTCCACTGCTAGCGTCAAGTCTTCCATCCCATCAGACTTGAAGATCCATCCGCGAACACCCGTTGCCAGGCAGTCTTGGACTACTTGCTCGGAGTTCACATCGGTTACGACCAGTATTCTCTGGCGAGGATCATTCGTGAGGATCTGACGCGCGGCATCTACTCCATTTAGTTTCGGCATGCAAATGTCCAGAGTGAGAAGATCGGGTTTCAGGCTTTTGCACTTCTCTACCGCTTCCCGCCCGTCGGCAGCCTCGCCGCAGATCTCCCAACCTTTGTGTGAACTGAGCAAGGAACACAAGCCAAAACGGAATATTGGATGATCGTCAGCCACCAAAATGCGAAATGCGCTCATAAACCTCCCCAGAATCACAGAAAACTTATCAGGGCAAGCCCGATTAGGTCTGTCCACAATTGCTCACAAGGCCAGCCTTCCGGTATCGACGGGCGGCAGTTCGCATTTTGTTCGGGCGGCTGTGTATTGTCGCCTGGATTGCTGCTTGGAACTGGAGGACGCTTGTGCGAGGACAATCAGAAAGGCGAAACGAATAGTTCAGGCGAATACCATAACAGACGGCCCGGAATGCTTCGGCTAGGGAGGGTCATTCCTTCTCCGAATCAGGCAACCCAAGGTCGTTCTTCTTGAGAAAACGAAGGCTTTGCAACGCGTCTTCGATCACTTGCCTCTCGGTGTGATGGTCAGAGTCTTGGGAAAGTTGCTGCAGGCGCTTGTAGATTGCTGTTTCTGCGGCTTCAATGCACCGGGGAAGCTGTGTGGGGTCAATCTCCAGAACTGCGGCTTGATACTCCTTCTGCCAATGTGGATAAAGTACCTCGGGATACGGTGAATCTTCGGTTGTCACGACGCGAACCCCCGATTTCGAAGCGAAAGCGGTAACCCCGTCTTGCGAATACTGTCTGACAAAACGCCATTAACGCTGTCTCATGCGTGACTTTTGTACTACCTATCACCAGAGCTTTGAGGACGGTGCTTGCCTATTGTGGCCATTGACGTGTCCTTGCCCGTGACCATTGCCAGTACAGTACAATCCATCCATCACATAGGCATTTGTTCTTATCCTGTTCATCTGTTCATATATAAACTGGCGAAGATCAGCCACATCGAATACACGACTACCACTATTAAGATGAGCGTACGTCAGGTCTTCTCTGAGGCTTTCAAGAACTGATAGCGCGATTTGTCTTTCTTTCAGATCCATGACTCACTCCACGGCAAACAACACTCTAGACATCGCCAGAATACAATTGTGAGGAAACTCTAATCTGTGCAATTGTGACCACGTGAGGGACTACGGTCATAGGTCGCGGTAGGAGAACCCGATTACTAGTGAAATGGCAATGTTTCAATAGAAATCGGGCGATAGCCAACAGCTCGGTCTAGCGTTTCCCTAGCTAGAAGTAAGGTGCAACATGTCATCCCTATTGATTATTCTTTTGGTTTTGTTTTTGCTCGGCGGCAGGGGCTGGGGATACTCTCGTTGGCGCGGCTAGCCCGATTGGAAGAACTTGAGAAGCTCATACCAGGAAAGAGATAGCTAAGGCCGGTCGCCTGGAGCTGATCATCAAGGACAGTGGTCACTATTGCCCAGATCCTCGCTTGCCTTCTTGGTACGCTCCCTAACATGCCTGGAAATAATGAGAATTGGGAAGAACTGTATCAGCAGGCCGTACAGGAACTCGATTTCCAGAAGATCGTTGCTACACGCGACGCAATCGCCGGAAGGCTAAGAGAATTGGAAAACAACAGCGACCATCATTCGGAAAGACACAGAATTGAAGATGCACTGCTGGCCCTTACGATGCTTGAAAGTGACATTAAGAAAGGGTAGGTCCCACGACGCAACCCACTTCAGTGCATCCGCGCGGATTTGGAACCTCAGCCCGCCAGAGACAACATGCGAAACCGAGGACTACCGGGTCGAACTGTCGGAGGTCACCGTTCTCGAATTAGTAATTGTGCCTGACAAGAGCCGAGCGGTGGCTCGAGCATCGCTGGAGAGTCTGTGGTTGGCTAGATTACAGTGGAATCGCTACATTGTAACAATTAAGGAGATCACGGAATGCCTGAGAAGAAAAAGACAAACGCCGCTTTCCTGAAGATGGCTCAAGCGCCTTTGAAGCCCTCCCCACAATTTGGCTGAGGTGCTGGGATCGGCGGCTTCCATATCACGGCCACAAGTCGCCAAGAAAGTCTGGGCCTACATCAAGAAGCATAAGTTGCAAGACCCAAAGAAGCGGCGGGAAATCATTGCCGACGAAGAGCTGAAGCCAGTGTTTGGAAAAGCCCGATTGGATATGTTCCAGATGACGAAGGCCATCAGCAAACACCTGAGTAAATAAGGATGGTCTCGCAATCAGATGATCGCCCAGTCCCAGAGGACACTGCCGTCGGGATGGCGGTGTCATGATCGCTCGAATATGGCACAGGGTAGTCTCCGAACTCGTGACGCAGATCCCGTCCCCGAAGGGTCGGGATGCCCGCTAGCGGCCCCCATACCGGGCTGCCATTCCTCAGGGTCGTAGTTCAGGCTCTGCCCAAGCCATCGCTCGGTCTTTGCCAGGCTAATCGCCTTGCGCTCGCTATTGTCGGCGACCTAGTCGTATCGATTTTGCCGGAGGCTGAAATAGCGCGATTCGATGGGCGAAGTCTGTCATGGGCGGCCCGGTGTAGGGCACTCCGCACCGCTTCCCAGCAAAGTTGACCAACTGTTGTAAACAGGCCATTACGCTCACAACTCCGTGGCATCAAAGCCCCGCTGTAGAGCGTGCCAGAGCTCGCGGCTTAGTTTGTGCGGAGTTTCGACGATTGGACTCAATAAAAGCGCCAACCCTATTCGCAGGCATGGGCTCCGCAAACAAGTATCCCTGGGCTGACCCACAACCGGCCAATGCCAACAGTTGATGTTGGTCAGTTGTTTCCACCCCTTCAGCGACCACTTTAAGATCTAGATTACGAGCCAGCCCGACGATTGTCTTAACGATGGCATAGTTTTCCGTGACCACTGACGAGAGGCAGAGAAGAGATGCTTTGGTGTAAACAGATGGGATGAGAAGGCCGGTCTCCGGACGGGATGCTGTACGCTCCCAAGTTATCGACGTGCTCAAGGCACAGATAAAAAGGAGACCGGCAATGAAGAAGGTTAGCACCGTAGGGACGCAGCAGACGAGGAATGTTTCACAGCAGAAACTGACTATCGGATTGGATCTGGGAGATCGCAACAGCTGGTACTGCGTACTGGACGAAGCGGGCCAGATCCAGCTGGAGCAGCGCGTGCGCACGACTGCGAAAGCTCTCGGCGAAGTTTTCGGCGCAATGCCGCGCAGCCGGATCACGCTGGAGATCGGGACGCATTCGCCCTGGATCAGTCGCTTGCTCAGCGAGTTGGGACACGAAGTGATCGTGGCGAATGCCCGCAAGGTGCGGCTGATCGGAGAGAGCCGGAAGAAAGACGATCGTCTGGATGCGCGGACGCTGGCGCGATTGGCTAGGATCGATCCCGAGTTACTGTGTCCGGTGAAACATCGCAGTGCCCAGGCGCAGGCGGATCTGACCCTGATCCGGGCGCGAGCGGGACTGGTGCGAGCGCGGACGGCACTGGTGAACACGGCGCGCGGACTGGCCAAGAGCTACGGAGAACGACTACGCGGATGCAACGTGCGCAACATGAATCCGGAAAAAGCTGAGGGACTGAGTCCGGAGTTGCAAGCCGCACTGCAGCCGTTGCTGGCGGCACTGGAGTCGCTGAGCGAACGCATCGTGGAGTACAACGAGCGGATCGAGAAGCTGGCGCAACAGAGTTATCCGCAGGTGGCGCTGCTGAAACAGATCAAGGGCGTAGGCACGCTGATCGCGCTGACGTTCTTGCTCACGCTGGAAGACCCGCATCGTTTTCATCAGAGCCGCGACGTGGGCTGCTATCTGGGACTGCAACCGGGACGCCGGAACTCGGGACAGAGCGAGCCGCAGATGCATATCAGCAAGGAAGGGGACCCGTATTTGCGAACGCTGCTGGTACAGGGAGCGCAACACATTCTGGGACCGTTCGGGGTGGACTGTGACCTGCGGCGTTGGGGCCTGAAACTGGCGGAGCGTGGCGGAAGGAACGGAAAGAAGCGAGCGATCGTTGCGACCGCGAGAAAGCTGGCGGTGTTACTGCATCACCTGTGGGTGAGCGGAGAAGTGTACGAACCATTGCACAACAGCAGCCAAACGAACGTGGCCGCAGCCGCGTAAAACCAAACGGCAAAAACAAAATCGACCTCGTTCCAGGAAGAGAAAAGACAAAAGCCCAAAGCCGAGTTCCGGTGACTGCGTTAATCGCCTGGCCCACGTTCCACTTAAGTGAAACGACGGGGCGCCAAACAGATGGCAGCACCGGCTGAACCGAGAACGCCCAACATGCACCGAGCGAAACGATCGCTCCTCGAGAGTGCGGATGGAAGCATGGCGACAGTGGCCACTCGGCGGGAGAAAAACCTTTGTCCATAAAAACAACGAAGAATCGACTTGACTCCGACCGGCCTTCTCATGGAAGGCGTTTACACTCAAAATCCCCGCCCAAGGGTCAATGAGCGACAGTTGCCGGAAGGCAGTTTTGTCACAACTTTCGTTTTTACTTCGCTGTCAAAAGATCTAGCTGCTTCCTGTCGGGTATTCACAATAATCTACGCGAAGTGATCTTCCCTTTTTCTAACACACCCCAAAGGAATTGGCATGTCTGAACAGGAGCAACTTGAGCTGCTTCGCTCGGTCCTAGCGCGTGCCTACGAAAAGGGTCAACCGCTCTCGTCAAATCAACGTGATTTAGGAGGGACGTATGAACCGCAATTTTGTGGCTAGTTTGGCAGCGATGTTACTGGGTGTGTCTTTGGCTTCTTGGGCCGCGGATGATGGAGCAGCCCTTTACAAGAAAAAGTGTGCAGGTTGCCACGGGGCTAACGGGAAGGCAAAGCTGCCATAAAGGCCCCGGCGCTGAAGGGAACAAGCCTCGAAGCAAGTCAAATCGCTGAGCACGTAACCAAAGGCGAGTCAGGAAGTAAGTCACCTCACAACAAGGGCATTGCTGGGCTGAATGATGAGCAAGCCAAGGGGATTGCTGAATGGATCAAGACTCTCAAGTAGGTTGAACTTGATCCAGATTGAAACCGGCTGGCGCTGCTGCAGAACCGGGACGGCTCCCTTGCCGACCGGCGTCAGTGCGCGACGAAAGCGATTTCTCGCCTTCTTCGCTTTTCTGGCATTGAGTACGGCACTTGTGGCCCAACAACCAACTGGCGGGGGAACCGCAAATTCGCCGCCAGACAACCCACAGCCACAGCAACAAACGGCGTCCAGCGCTATTGCTGGCGTGGCCTCCGACATCGGTTATGTGACGCACAAGTCATGGTTCTTTCCCGACATAGCCACCAGCCCGGAGGCTTTGACCGCGCCTGGAAAATTCAAACTATTCTTAAATGAAAGTATCTCTCCAGCTAATATCCTCACATCTGCCATCGGGTCCGCCTACAGCCAGGCCCGTAACAATCCCGAAGCCTATGGCCAGGGTTGGGATGCGTATGGCGGCCGCTTCGGAGCGAGCCTGGCCCGGTCTGCATCCAGCAACTTCTTTGGCGATTTTGTTTTCGCCTCCATATTCCGCCAGGACCCGCGATTCTTTCCGCAGAGAAATCCGACATTCTGGGGCAGCGTGAAATATTCGGCAGAACGGATTGTCATCACGCGAAACGACTCGGGAAAAGATGTGTTCAACGCTTCGGGCCTGTTGGGGCCGCTGGCCGGGGAGGCGTTGGCTAATGTGTATTTGCCGCAGTCCGAGCAAACGGCTGGAAAAACGGCGGAGCGCTATGCCATAGATCTGGCCTGGCAAGTTGGTGGAAATATGTTCAGGAACTATTGGCCGACATTTTTCAAACGAATAGGTCTGAACCGGCTGAAAGTGATTCCAAACCCCGGAGAATCCGGAGCGCCGACGAAGTGAGGGGCCTGCCGCTCCCACACAATGAGTGTAATTTTTTACGTCAACAACGGCATAGTTTCCGGGTCAAGTGATCATTTCTTGTCGCCCGCTTCCAGGCGTCGGTCTCGGTGCTAAGCAGAAATAGTCGTGAGGCCTGCTCTGTCGCAATTGACAGTGTTTCGCTCTTCCGCAAAAACATAGCCTCATCTTTGTATATTGCGGGCCGCTTATCCAGTTCGTCTACTCGCCGATCTTGGCTATCGATTGTGATTCCGTCTCTGGTTCGACATCTCGGATGGCTTGGCGCTTTAGCGCTTTTCTTGTGCGCGATTCCAGTTCCAGCGCGATCCATGACCGATGGCCCGACCGCCCCTGATCAAGCTGTACCTGCCCGCTCTTGTTCGGCGAGCCCGTGCTTTGCCCCCTGGCTTTCCTTGTATTCGTCTCTCGATCTGTACCACGACACCTTTCCAGGTCTCCCCGACGGCGCTTCGCCGGGCGGATCTGACAGCTCTCGGGCCACGTCTGCCAATTTCGCCGCTGAACCAGTCATAAAAACAGAAGCCCCATCATCTGATACGAGATTCCGCTGGAGAGTTTCCATCCAGCAATCCCTCCTCTTCACCGGCTGTATGCACGGCTTCAATCTTGCGAGCGAAGCCGGGACGCGAGATGCACTCAACGGTCCCTGGCTCAACAATTACTTGAGCTCGGTGAGCGAACTCCGCGGCTGGAGCGACGGCGACACCTTTATGGCCCCCTACGTAGGCCATACGATTGAAGGATCGGCTTTTGGATTTGTCCAGCGGCAGAATGATCCGAAATACAAGAACGTGCAGTGGGGAGACGGGCGAGACTATTTCATCAGCATCTTGCGCTCTATGGCGTATTCGGCGGTGTGGCACACGCAATGGAAGATCGGCCCCATCAGCGAAGCCTCGATCGGCAATGTAATGCTGCATGCCTCACCCGGGTTCATCACACTCGTCGACACACCAACATTGGGGACCGTCGCCATGATGGCGGAAGATGCCGCCGACCGCTATTTGATCATGGGTCTGGAGAATCGGACGGCCAATCGTGTGTTGCTGGTCCTGGCGCGCAGTTTTCTAAACCCGGGGCGGGCGTCTGCCAATCTCCTGGCCTTCACACCTCCGTGGCAGCGAGAGAACCGTCCGGGAGTGTTTCGTGAGAATTACCGGCTGCGCCAGGCTTTGCTGGCGGACTACAAGAAGACTGGCGAGAAGCCCTTCGAATTCATACGTCGCAACCCGTCCGAGACTTCGTCCGAATCGTCCCGGAAGCATCCTCTGGAAGCACCGATCGAGTTGACGGCATTTCCTTATTACGAAAACTTCGGAGGCCACAGCTGCATTGGTGGCGGAGGCTCAGGGGCGGCACGGATAAATTCTTTATGGCAGGTGGTCGCGGAGATGAATGGCTGCCTGATCATGAACATGCCGCAGGTCAACCAGAGTGCCGACTCCTTGTTTTATGGGGGAGGAGCTCGTTGGACTCCCCTCGCCTCTCATCGTGTATCGCCTTTTGCGGAATTCCTCTTCGGTGGGAAAAAGGTGACTCACGAAACCGATGACGAAGCATTGCGGAAAGAGTTGTTGCAGGCATGGGACGATGGTAAAGGCCCGCTCGAACATTATCCCAAGCGCAGCGACTGGTCGGTCCAGGTATCCAACAATGGGCCCAGCGTCGTCGCGGGTGGCGGGTTGGACGTGGTTGTCACGCGCCCTTTCGCGTGGCGAGTGATCGAGTTCGAATACAGTCACACCTGGATGACCGACGTGGCCATGATTCGTCCCCAGAATAGCTTGCGCATTTCCACCGGCGCCGTCCTCCGCATCGGCACCTGGTAACCCGTCTTATTCGACGCTTCGTCAAAAACCATCAGCGTCGGAACGGTAACTGTTGTAAACAGATGGGATGAGAAGGCCGGTCTCCGGACGGGATGCTGTACGCTCCCAAGTTATCGACGTGCTCAAGGCACAGATAAAAAGGAGACCGGCAATGAAGAAGGTTAGCACCGTAGGGACGCAGCAGACGAGGAATGTTTCACAGCAGAAACTGACTATCGGATTGGATCTGGGAGATCGCAACAGCTGGTACTGCGTACTGGACGAAGCGGGCCAGATCCAGCTGGAGCAGCGCGTGCGCACGACTGCGAAAGCTCTCGGCGAAGTTTTCGGCGCAATGCCGCGCAGCCGGATCACGCTGGAGATCGGGACGCATTCGCCCTGGATCAGTCGCTTGCTCAGCGAGTTGGGACACGAAGTGATCGTGGCGAATGCCCGCAAGGTGCGGCTGATCGGAGAGAGCCGGAAGAAAGACGATCGTCTGGATGCGCGGACGCTGGCGCGATTGGCTAGGATCGATCCCGAGTTACTGTGTCCGGTGAAACATCGCAGTGCCCAGGCGCAGGCGGATCTGACCCTGATCCGGGCGCGAGCGGGACTGGTGCGAGCGCGGACGGCACTGGTGAACACGGCGCGCGGACTGGCCAAGAGCTACGGAGAACGACTACGCGGATGCAACGTGCGCAACATGAATCCGGAAAAAGCTGAGGGACTGAGTCCGGAGTTGCAAGCCGCACTGCAGCCGTTGCTGGCGGCACTGGAGTCGCTGAGCGAACGCATCGTGGAGTACAACGAGCGGATCGAGAAGCTGGCGCAACAGAGTTATCCGCAGGTGGCGCTGCTGAAACAGATCAAGGGCGTAGGCACGCTGATCGCGCTGACGTTCTTGCTCACGCTGGAAGACCCGCATCGTTTTCATCAGAGCCGCGACGTGGGCTGCTATCTGGGACTGCAACCGGGACGCCGGAACTCGGGACAGAGCGAGCCGCAGATGCATATCAGCAAGGAAGGGGACCCGTATTTGCGAACGCTGCTGGTACAGGGAGCGCAACACATTCTGGGACCGTTCGGGGTGGACTGTGACCTGCGGCGTTGGGGCCTGAAACTGGCGGAGCGTGGCGGAAGGAACGGAAAGAAGCGAGCGATCGTTGCGACCGCGAGAAAGCTGGCGGTGTTACTGCATCACCTGTGGGTGAGCGGAGAAGTGTACGAACCATTGCACAACAGCAGCCAAACGAACGTGGCCGCAGCCGCGTAAAACCAAACGGCAAAAACAAAATCGACCTCGTTCCAGGAAGAGAAAAGACAAAAGCCCAAAGCCGAGTTCCGGTGACTGCGTTAATCGCCTGGCCCACGTTCCACTTAAGTGAAACGACGGGGCGCCAAACAGATGGCAGCACCGGCTGAACCGAGAACGCCCAACATGCACCGAGCGAAACGATCGCTCCTCGAGAGTGCGGATGGAAGCATGGCGACAGTGGCCACTCGGCGGGAGAAAAACCTTTGTCCATAAAAACAACGAAGAATCGACTTGACTCCGACCGGCCTTCTCATGGAAGGCGATTACACATTGAGAAACTTGGCCGATCCGGGTCAATGAGTGTTAATTGCGATTTTTCGCCAATGAAGGCAACAGTGGCGCGTTCACACGGTGTGCCTAGGCAGAAGTCCTCCGAAGCCACCAGCGCAGGATCAACAAAGTTTCGGAGGAAAGAACCGCAGCGCAGATCGCAGCAGCATACGAAAGGTTCACCTCTACGTTACTCAGGAATGATCGACCGAGATCTCAACCGCGCCTACGATCGACTCGAGCGTCTGCAGCGGCGCCGTAAAGGAGAACTGGTTCCGCCCTCTCTGAACCTGAATGTAAACGCGTGAGCGAGGACCACCAGTCGCGAGGAAACTGTTTTACGAAACGAAGCCAACAAGGGGTCATGATTCTAGGCAGATGATGTGGGCGTCGATGCCAGGTGCAACCAGGCCCCTTCTCCCACACTCCACCCCACTTCCGTGACCTTATCCGCCCTGGGACTCATCCGTTAGATTGTGTTCGTTTCTGGACGGGCGCGAGAGAGCCCGGGAAGGATTGATTGTGAACATTTCTACTGCGATGAGCCCCGATCTGAACAGCACCGTTCGATCCACTACGGACCTTGAGCTCGCGAAGCGCGCCCAGCGAGGCGACTCTGAAGCCTTTGCTGCCCTGTTCCACGCATACAAGGCTCAGATCTATTTCATCTGCCTACGCATGACCAACAATACCGTACTAGCTGAGGACCTTACCCAGGATGCGTTCCTGCAGGGGTTCCGTAAGCTCTCGACCTTCCGGGGGAATTCGGCTCTATCCACATGGCTGTACCGGATCGCGGTGAATACCGTGCTAATGCATTTCCGCAAGAGAGCTCTGAAACAGGTTTCATTGGATGAAACCTCCCGTTACGACTCAACCCTAGTGCGCCGGGAACATGGCAGGCGAGACGATAGGCTCGACGAATCGGTTAATCGCATCGTGCTGGAGCGAGCGATCAAGGACTTGCCGCCTGGTTACAGAACCATTTTCTTATTGCACGAGGTCGAAGGGTATGAACATGGGGAAATTGCCCGGATGCTGGACTTCACAGTGGGGAACTCCAAGTCGCAACTGCACAAGGCCAAGCGCCGCATCCGGGAGTTCCTGAGCTTGTCCGCAGCCGCAGAGCCTTAGGCGCTCAATCATCCCGCCAGGTCCGTTTCCGAAAGGCCAAACCGATCACCTACGCGTTGGTGGGTTTGAGGGAGGACGCAAAAGGGATCGCGCAAGGGGAGGGGAAGGTCGCTTTGCTTGCCTGGCCTTGAGACTGCCTAGTCTTACGCCTTTCTCCTTAAATCCCCAGGCGCACCATAATGATCGGTTTCGCTGGGTTTCGCTGCAGGTGACGGGTATGACTCTGCTTCGCCCAACTGCTCAGAACCACCGGAACCCAGCGGGGGTTTCCGTCCGGGCAACTGGGTTGGCGTCATTTCTGCGGGAGGCGATATGAATGCTTTCGCGGCCGCCTCGAAATGTTTCCCGCCCATCTCCTCCGCCCATTCGAGCAAAGCTACGGAGGGGTGAAGGCCTGCAAACCTAAGGAAGAAAAGAAACCAGGCGATGAAAACCAGACAGCCCAAAATAATTGCGACGATGATTGCTGAATCGGATTGCAGTCGGGCGACTGCGACGATAACGGCGATGAGCAGTACCCCCATCACCATGGCGGATTTTCCTAAGACCCCCGTGCCAAACTTGAAGACTCCGCCGATCTCCTTAACGGAGGCGATGAAGTCGTCACTGAATATCTTGGTCATCGTGCCAGGACCTGCGAACGCGCCCAAAGTCTATACTGCTGCGAACGAAGTGCCTCTCTCGTGCGGGTCCCCTGCTGTGATTCGCTTCCCTCACAACGTGAAGCGCCCTTGGACGAAGGGACGACGCCAGTCACCTACGCTAGCGCCGGACGAAAGTTCGTCATACTGTCAACATTGACAGCGACTTTTCTCAGTTGGGTCGAGGCAGCACGCGCTGGAATTTCGCACCGCCCGCCCTGATGGTACGACAGCTGCACAATTGACGAGGAAACCAGCCTGGCTCCGGCCGTATCACCACAATGAGGTTTGAAGCCAACTAACTTGCCCACCGTTTCATAGTGTTTCTGATGTAATTCGTGGCTGCCTTCTTGCTTTGCGCCGGAAGATTCGATTAGATCTGCCGGGCTTTTGTCAGGCGACGTAAAGTGGAACGTATCCTTAACCATGGATATGTTCTCTTTGGGCACTCCGGCCTGACCAAAACGCTCGATGATGTGAGTATCCACACCCCAGGTCATGGGACTGATGAAGCCTTCCGGAGGTGGAGGCGTAAAAGTCGAACTTATCTTCAGCAACTGCGACACGAATGACGTTGGATCGTTGGGGATCCAGTTGCCCATTACAATGCGGCCACCTGGTTTCGTGACCCGGACCGCGATTGCGGCAACTGTTATACGAGATGGTGGCACGATACCCGCAACGGATGCATTCATCGATGTGACCGCCGAGTGCAGCGGTACGACAGCGCGCGATCGCGAGCAGGACCTTGATATGGGTCCAGCGGATCCATGCTCGGTTGCGCCTGATGAAAGCAGTTCCTGCACTGCGAACTAAGTCGGCCACCTCCAGGGTTGGCCGACTCATCTATCCCTCCGGTTGTGATCTGCCTTTCAGCACCAGTGCGTCCAGCGGACTGGCAGTGGCGTGCAAGTGACGTTGAGAAAGGTGGAGATAGATGGCGGTCTCTTTCAGATCGTGATGGCCTAACAAGATCTGAATGGTGTGCAGGTCGGCGCCGGCTTCGAGCAGGTGCGTGGCGAAGCAGTGCCGGAGCACGTGGGGATACACCTTCTTCTTAATCCCGGCACAGCGGGCGGCATACTGGCAGGCGTGGCGCGGTGTCTTGGTATCCATGGGTTGATCGCTGCTGTGCCAGCGATTCCCTGGAAACAGCCAGACGCTGGATCTTTTGCGCAGCCGCCGCCAGTGCGCGCGGAGTTCTTCGAGCAGCACCGGGCTGAGCATCACGTCGCGATCTTGGCGACCTTTGCCGCCTTGGACGTGGAGAACCATGCGTTGGCTGTCCACGTCGCTGATCTTCAGACGAGTCAACTCCGCGTTCCGAACGCCAGTCGCGTAGAGAGTCATGAGCACGGTGTGATAAAAGTCGGTCGGAGCGGCGTCGATGAGTTGTCCTACTTCTTCCTGACTGAGAATGGTGGGCAGACGGTGGCGTTTCTTGGGATAGGGAGTGTCGGCAATGCTCCACGGCTTCTTCAGTGTCTGGATGTAGAAAAACCGCAGAGCGCACAGATGGTTTGTCACCGTACCGGGTGAGAGCTTCTGCAGCGTGAAGAGTTGGGCTTGGTACTCCCGAATGTGCTGCCGACCCAAGCGGTCGGGAGAACAGTGGAAGTGCTGTGCGAATCTTTCGACGAAGCGGATGTAGCGTTGTGTGGTAGCCTGCGAGTAATGACGACGCTGGAGTTCTTCCAGCATGATTCTGCGTAGATGGGTCACAGGGACCTCCTTGTGACCCACAATTTATCTGAGGGCAAAACCCACGAACCTCGGCCCTACCTACGCGGCAGCGTCCGCCGTGCCAGCGGCTTCGTTCTGACGGGCTACTCGGAAGCAACTGTTGTAAACAAGCGTTTACACCAACTACGACCCCGGAGCCTCCACCAAGGCGTGTAGCGACTGGGCGAACTTTGCTCTTATCTTGAGTATCGGCTTCGAAGGTCACAGTTTTATATTGTGATAATCTGCGCTCGACCGGGCAGACCTATGACAACTGACATCAACAGCTTGAAAGCGAATATCAAACGTTGGACTCTGATTTTAGGGGTGCTCCAAATCACGGTTGGCTGTATGGTCGGATTCATCCCGCCATCAGCAGTTGCGTGGTTTCGCGGCATCGTGATGGCGCATATCGAGTTCACCGCCAATGGCGTCTTGATGGTGGTATTCGGATTCCTAGTCAAGGAACTCCGTCTTGGTCCGGCGGCATTGAAGGTGTGGTTCGCGACGCTGCAAATTGGTACGTGGACAAACGGAGCGGCCGGCGTTGCGGCGGCCTTCATCGGCGCCACGTCGAAGCTGATGCCGACGCTCACTGAAAAGTTCCCGCCCCCACATGGCGACAACAATCCAATTGTCTCAGGCTCACTCATGTTGTGTGGTGTGACTATCCTGGCGGCATTGCTGCTCACCCTTTACGGCTTGTGGCGCTCTAAAACTTCGGGTAATGATTCGAAGGCCTAACAGACCCTGCAACCGCATTGTGGTTTTAAGCCAACAACCAGCCCGAAATTACTCCACTTCGGGAGCCTCGGGGATAACTGTTGTAAACAGGCGTTTACACTCACAACCGGTCGATGAGTGTAATGGCGATGTTGCGCCACCTGACGGTACTTCAGCCAACTGCCGATTCGCGCTGTGGAAACGCTCACTACTTTGGCACCCGCATGCCTGTCCGGTTGCCCCAAATCGACTAAACTGATGTGAATATTTTTTGGGGCGGCCAAATCGGGGGCGCATACTCCCCCGCTGTCCTCTTTGGGGGCGACCTCTAAAAGTATCGCTTTGCGGCGGCAACGCACGATTGCCGTCGTTCGATCGCCCATTTTGGCGGCGTATCCGCGTGGGAGGATTAACGTGAAAACTCATAAAATCACAGGTGGTGGGGGCGTTCAACTCCACGTCGTAGAAACGGGGAACCAACAGGGTCGGCCGGTCGTGTTCCTCCACGGCGTTTCACAGTCCTCGCTCACGTGGAATCTTCAGATGAATTCGAGCCTGGCCGATGCACATCGATTGGTGGCAATGGATCTGCGAGGTCATGGTCTCTCGGACAAACCGCACGACGCCTACACAGACTCTAAGCTGTGGGCCGATGATATTAACGCGGTGATTCAGAGTCTCAACCTGGATCATCCCGTGCTCTCCGGATGGTCGTACGGTCCGCTCGTATTCCTCGACTACATTCGGCACTATGGCGAGGAGCAGATCGGCGGACTGCAATTCGTCGGAGGGGTCACCAAGCTGGGCAGTCCGGAGGCGATGTCCGTCCTCACTCCTGAATTCCTCAACATCGTTCCGCAGTTCCTCTCGACTGACGCAGAAACGACCGCCCGTGGTTTGGAGGCATTGCTCCGGTTGTGCTTCGCCCGAAAGCCCTCGCCTGCCGAACTGTATCTCATGCTGGGATACAACCTCTCGGTTCCCCCGTATGTTCGCCAGGGGATGTTCTCGCGATCCTTCGATAACAACGACCTGTTGCCGAAGATCCGCAAACCGGTGCTGATTACCCACGGTGCAGCTGACGCGATTGTCATACCCGACGCGGTCGAGCAACACAAGGCGGCAATGCGTCATGCACAGATTCAGTTATTGCCCAATGTGGGGCACGGGGTGTTCTGGGACGATACGGCTGGCTTCAATGAGCGGCTGCACGCGTTTTGTGAGCGTCTGTAAAAGCATGAACGGGAGCAGAGCGACATTCTTTCCGGGCAATCGGATACCGGCCAGGGAAAACCTGTTTTGCAGATCAGGTAAATTCATCACCACGCGGATCAACGCCACCGGGAGGCAGGGAACCCCCGAGCGGTGCCCGCTGTGCTGCCTCCAAGCGGACGCGGGACATCAAACCATATCCCTGCATATTTACTCCGTATCGACTATTCTCGGCTGGTCGAAAATCTCTACTATTCGCAACTATCAGGGTTGTTGGTGTAACGGCGACTGTTACAACAGCTACCCGCGATCGCAGAAACCACCTGAAAGACCTCCTGCCGTACTGCCAATTGTGACAGTTTCCAAAGGCCTTATAACCGGATCAAAATGACTAACGCTGGTGCCGAGCGGACATTCGCACATTAGAGGGCTCGTCTGCTGGTCTTATCAGGAACGGATCAAGGCTTCTCCCGCGCGAATCCTTACTTCTCCGGGCCAATAAGCAGCGCCAGGGAACGGGCCGAGAAGGAATTGGTTTTTCGTTAGGAGGCCGGATATGAATTGCAGGACTCGAACTCTGTTTTGCTGTATGTCAATCTTCGCCGCTTTCAGCCTTTCCACGACTACGCACGCCCAGACGACTCCGTTTGCAAAGGGCCAGGTTGCCGACCGCATCCGCAAAGTGGAAGACGGCGTGGACCAGTTTCAAAAGTATCTCGAAAACCGCGGCGAAGACGCTAAGAACCGGGGAGAATCGGCGCAGAGCAGCGGAGCGAGTTCACGCCGACAGCGTTCAAATTCAGCGAACACAGAAGCTCGGGGAAACCAAGCGAAGCAATCAAAAGACGATCTCGAAGATGCCATGGACGATCTGAATCGCACTACAAATCGCCTGCGGCGCAAGTTCGACGCAACCTCGAATTATCTGGAGACAAAGGCTCAAATGGAGCAGGTCATGGACAGCGCGCGCCGGGTTAATCAGGTGATGACCAAAGGGAACAACGGCACGCAGGCAGAACGATACTGGACTGCTTTGCGCGCGAATATTAATGATCTTGCGCGGTGCTACAACTTGACGCCCCTGGGCGCATAAGGCACATCGGCGTGGGCGGTGTTGTTACGTCCTGCGGCCTCTCGTCTGGAATGCGTAAAAGGGCTGCGCGTCAAAAGAAGCTGGACAAAGATGGTGCTATCAGTCTGCCAAGCTGCCTACAATGTAGGTAAGCGGAGAAGTGTACGAACCGTTGGGCTCGTTTTACACTGTTTCGCATCGCCAAGGAGAATTGCAATGCGTCAAGAACATCAGATCAGTCGAATCGTGCTTATGGTTGCAGTGATCGGGTGCGGTGTGGCCCTTGCGCAAGAAGTACTGGGCAACTTCTCGCTCGGAACCGATTTTTCGAAATACCACACCTACAAGTGGATCACCATCGAAGCTGGTGCCCGCCCCAGTCAGGTTGTTGACGCACAGATCATGCGGTCTATTGACTCGCAATTCGCCTCAAAAGGATTGACCAAGACAGATAACGATAAATCTGACGTTTACGTCGGATATCAGATCGCTGTCGATCAGAAGAAGCCATGGAAGAGATATGGCATGGACGGCGGCCCCCTTTGGGATGGAATGGCAGCTGCCGCAAGCCCCACACTTGACGTCGGGACTCTTGTTCTAGATATGTATGACCCGGCGGTGAAGCGGCTTGTCTGGACGGTGACCGCGACCAAAACCCTCAATCCGAACACCAACCATGAAGAGAATATGAAGAACCTCGACCAGACCATGGAGAAGCTCTTCAAGAATTACCCGCCCAAATGAAAACCATTGATCCCAGAACTTCGTGATTCAACAGAACAGTCTAATCGTTCTTAAATAGTGCACCCCCGCCCCATGACTGACCGATATTTCGAGCGCAATGTGGCGCCGGAATACCTCCGCACCTAACAAGAGCAGTATGCAAAGTTTTTCCACCTCTTGTCCCTCTCCGCCGAAGGTTGTCCGGCAACTCTGACACGAAATGAACCAGTTCCATCGCCTCGGCTCTGGCAACTGAATTGCGCCTATCTTCGTCTGTAGGTCGATTTGACCGACCGAATGGGAGGAGCGACGCCATGACTGCTCAAGTTCGGCCCAATACGAATCTAGTTCGCCTTCAGAACGCGGTTTTGTGTGCCAATTGCGAGGTCATTAGCGAGGGCTTAAACGGTCATTGTGCGAGCTGTGGAGGTCAGTCCTTGCTCCATCTGAGCAGAGCACTAGGTGGGACGATCGAACCTGAGCTATCGTTCCGTTTCGCTACGTCTACACGTGCTGTCAACGATGACGTGTGCGTTTATTCTCTGTCCGCAGCGGCGTAGCGGATTGACGCGGAACTCGTAGCGCAGATCCTGAAGGAGTGTTTCCATAGCTGTTTTCCCGATCGGATTGCCGCTGGCAAAAAAGAGGACACTTCCACGGATCTTTTGCCTCTGATTTTGGGCGGTTGACGGGCTAACCGGAAAGTAACTGTTGTAAACGCATTATAAGAGGGCGTCCCTTTAGGAGTAGGTTATGAGCGCAAGCATCATTCCCTACGAAAGGAACACCCTCCATGAATAGCGAAAAGTATATTGGGCTCGACGTTCATCAAGCAACCATCTCGGTGGCAGTATTGGATTCCGCTGGCAAGTTAGTCATGGAATCCATCCTGGAAACAAAAGCCGCGACCATTCTGGAGTTCTTTGCGGGGTTGCGCGGAACTTTATCGGTCACCTTCGAAGAAGGAACTTGGGCCGCGTGGCTGTACGATTTACTGAAGCCGCATGTGGCCAAGCTGGTGGTGTGCAATCCGCGAAAAAATGCTCTGCTCAAAGACGGAAACAAAAGTGATCGTATCGACGCCCACAAGTTGGCCGAACTGTTGTACCTGAACAAGCTCAGCTCGGTCTACCATGGCGAGACGGGCGTGCGCATGCTGCGCGAGCTAGCCCGGAGCTACCTGACCATCGTCAAAGATCTGACCCGAGTCATGTGTCGGTTGAAAGCGGTCTATCGCAGCTGGGCGATCCCCTGTGCCGGCCGAGACGTCTACTATACCCGTCATCGAGCCGAGTGGCTGGGCAAGATCAAGGAAGCCGGCGTCCGTCGCCGAGCCGAACGACTCTACCAGCAACTGGACATGATGCAGTACTTGCGCCAGCAAGCGCGCCGCGAGTTGTTGGCGGAGAGTCGCAAGCATGCCATCACCGTCAAACTACGGCAGATTCCCTCACTGGGACCGATTCGCTCCGCCTTGGCGGTGGCGCTGATCCAGACCCCGCATCGTTTCCGCACTAAGCGACAGCTTTGGGCTTACAGCGGACTTGCTTTGGAAACCCGCACCAGTGCGGAATATTGCTATGTCAAAGGCGGACTGCGACGTTCTAAGAAACAGATCTCCATTCGCGGTCTGAACAAGGACCACAATCATGATCTGAAAGGCTTGTTCAAAGGTGCGGCCACCAGGGCCAGTGTACTGCCCGGCCCGTTCCAGGATTTCTACCAGAGATCACTGGCCAAAGGTATCAAGCCAACGATGGCGCGTCTCACGCTGGCGCGCAAGATTGCAGCCATCACGCTAACTCTATGGAAGAAGGGAGAAAACTTCGACGCTGACAAACTGAAATCGCAAGCCGCTTGAGCGGCTCACGGGAAGAGCCTTCCATCTCCGGTGATCTTTTTCTGGTGGTGGCCAGTTGGTTCTTGAGACGCTCGGGTTCGAGGGTGAGCATCATTATCGCCTGTAGGCGCACAGTGCCTGTGGCACTGAGCCTCTGTGTTAACCCTATGCCCTCTCGGATAACCCGAAAAAGCACTAGGCCTCGAGTCGCAGATAGAACCATGGTTGACACCGTACAACCACGAGTGCTTGCCAGTTTCAGAAACCGATCGGCGTTGTCGCTACTAATGAACATGCAGCTGCTGAGATGGAGCAAAGCAAAACCCGAAACCACAGGGCAAGACACAAGACTCGAGCGTCACTCCTATCTGACAAGGGACTGGATGCCGCGAACCATAACCCGCGCTTCCGGCGGAGGGAGAAGAATGTTCTTGACATCCCCTCTTATAGAACAGGCGATTACCACTCAAAACCCCTGCGGGCAGGGGTCAATGAGTGTAACGGCGATTTTTCGCCAGACCAACTCCGGCAATCCAATCAAGGATTGACGAGGCTCCGTAATTTGACACCTGAACAAGTTTTTGAACAAATCGCGTATACCCATGTTTGAGCGCTACACAGATGAAGCAAAGAGAGCGATATTCTTCGCGCACGTCGAGGCAGTTCACAGAAACGAACAATCTATTTCGGTCAGAGACCTCTTGGTAGGTCTCACATGGGAGAGCCAATCCCTGGCGTGCAAGATCGGCTCGCTGAAGAAGAATGCCGTAGAACTGCGATCGTCAGTAGGCGTCCCACACTTGCCCATCACATCGCTGCCTTATATGCGCAAAGCAGAAATACCGTTGGACAGGGATGCGAAAAAGGCAGTGGCCTACGCGGCGAAAGAAGCGGATCGTGACAGACAATATTGGATTGATTCTGACCACCTATTGCGAGGTTTGCTAAAATTCCCCAATGACGCTGCGAACGCGCTACTGAGTACCGAGACAAATTAGCTGGTGAACGGCTGCTCCGTGTCGGCGCTACTTTCCCACAACCAGAACTTCGAACTGCCCATCCTCAGCCGTGGAAAGAAACAGCTGATGGGTACGAGGATCGAGAGCCATGGTCTTGGCTCTGGGCAGCGTCTTGACGGTCTCCACAACCGTGTACTTGTCGGGAGTGTCCTGGTGAATCACAGTGATCGTGCCTTCTCCGTTCGAATTGAAGATGAGGTGAGAATCTGAGTCGAATGCCGTGGCGTCCACGTGGTCGCCGATTGGAAGGGTGACGATGACCTTTCCCGAGTCTGCATCGACCACAGCCATTACCTTGCTGCGACATCCGATGAATAGCCGCCGCTTAGTGCGATCCATCGCCATGCTGGACGGCGCCTCGCACGGGGCTACAGGCCAACGTTGCTCGACAGCGAGATTGCGAGAATTGATTTTGACGACCTGACTCTTGTCTTCGAGATTATTGAAGACGGAGCCCTTGCCGTCCGCCGCCGCAAACTCTGGTGCGCCGCCCAAATCGATCGTGCCCACGACTTTGCCGTCCGGGGCGGAAATGACGGTTGCGCTGTCGCTGCCGCCATTGAAGGCAAAGACCCTGGATGTTGCGGGATCATAAATGATCGCGTCGGGCTTCTTTCCAGTCGGCACCTGACCGATGGTATTGAGGGTCTTTGGATCAAAAATGGTCACCGTAGAGGACTGACCGTTGCTTACAAATCCGCGCCCTAGTTCGGATGCGACGGCGATTCCGTGCACGCCCAAAGTGTTGGGGATTTTGCCGACTATTGCACCCGAGTCTGCATCGAGGACTTCAACCTGAGTTCCGTGCGAGACGTAGAGGCGGCGATACGTTTGTTGGGAAAAACCGAGTAAGGGCAAAAATGCCAGGCACAACGTCAGAACCTTTGTACGCACTTGGAATCCTCCGAATACATTCGAGCTAGTGACACATTCCGCTGCCTGAATCAGAAAACGTTTTGCCTGCTTCGGGCACGAACTCCCAGTCATAGCCCCTGGGGTGAAGAGTGAGTTTCAGCACGCCGAAAGCTTCGTCATTCCGTGCCTCGCTATTTGGCTTTGCAGCGCCCATCTTTCGGTGCGAGTTTTTTCCCCCGCTGCCTACTACGAATTCACGAATACCGTGGGCGGGATCGGGCTTTCCCTCTGGGTCTTGTGGAGCGAACCGCTCATAATCGTGATCGTGTCCACCGATGACAACGTCTGCGCCGGCGTGATAAAGAGCGTCCCATAGCGGCTTCATCAGGGGATCATTGCCATGCGCGCCGCCGGAACTGAACAACGGCTTGTGAAAGTAGGCGAGGGTACAACTCGCGCGATGTTGCGCCAAGTCTTGGGCCAGCCACTGCCCTTGCGGGGAGGCTGCGGTGCATCCTCCCACCTCGACGCACTCGCTATTCAACGCAATAATGTGCCATGCGCTGAGGTCATAGCTGTAATAGCCTTTCTTCGGATCTCCTGCGGCTGTGCCGAAGTATCGCGTGTATCCGGACGCACCGTCGCTGTGGTACTCGTGATTTCCAGGCGCCGGCCGGGTACGATCTTTGAAGCGTCCCCAAGTGGGGTCGTAACATTTGGCGAAGTTCTCGTCAGAGCCACAACAGTATTGTGTCCGAGCTGTAGCACGCCCACCACCCATTCTCGGCGAAGCTACTGTTTCGTTTCCCAATGAACATCCCGACAGTGCGCGTCAGCATCGAAGATGGGTGAGCTGTAACCAACGCTCCAAGGGAACAAGATGCGATCCTTCTGTGAGCAGGCTGTAAGGACTCAATCGGTTTGTTTCGCCTGCATCCTTGCCCTGGGAGCAGCGACCGGGTGTGGTCTTTCGTCCGGTAGCGCTCCGAGGCCACCAGAGCCACTTCCCCCGTCCTCCGGTTCCGTCCCCCAGTTTGGCCATGTAGTTGTGGTGGTCGAGGAGAACCACAGCTATTCGGAAGTGATCGGGAATTCGGCCATGCCGTATTTGAATAGCCTGGCGTCGCAGTACGGCTTGGCCACCCAGTACTTCGCCAATGCGCATCCTTCAATAGGAAACTACTTCATGCTCACGACTGGGCAGCTGGTTACTAACGATGATGGGTTTACGGGTACAGTCGGTGTCGACAATATTGTTAGGGATCTGATCGCTGCTGGCAAGACCTGGAAGTCATATGCTGAGAGCATTCCTTCGACAGGCTACACGGGCGGCGACGCGTATCCGTACGCGAAGCGTCACAATCCCTTTTCGTACTTGACCGATGTCGTAAATAGCAGCACGCAAGTAAACAATCTTGTTTCCTTGTCTCAATTCAAATCGGACTTCGTCAATGACGCGCTGCCGACTTTTTCCTACGTGGTGCCGAATCTTCTGGACGACGCCCACGATGGACCCCTCGAGTTGGCCGACGCTTGGCTGCAGCAGAACATCGCGCCCTTGATCTCCAGTGTGACATTCCAGAAGGAGGGCTTATTGATTATTGTCTTCGATGAGGCAAACAGCAATGACTCAACCGATGGCGGAGGTCACGTGGCTGCCGTCATTATCAGCCCGAAGGCAAAGCAAGGCTATCAGTCGACAACCCGATACCAGCATCAGAGCGCTCTGCGGCTGATTCTCCACGGATTGCGAATACAGACCTGCCCGGCTGCCGCGAACACTGCTCCCGAGATGAGCGAGTTTTTCTAAGGACAGACTCCTAGCGGCTCGGTCAATGTCACGTTCAGGAGACCGTTGTAGACAGGCGATTACAGAAGGTGACCCTGGGTCGATGAGTGTAATGGCGATATTTCACCAATTGACGACCCGTTCAGGACAAGATAGTCCTCATCGTCCGCGACAAGCGCGATGGGACGGCGAACAACGGAGTGTGGCTGGCCACTACCGAGGAGCACCACCAGAGTCTGCGGCTGGAGTTTCCCAACATGCGCTCGATTCAGGTGTTCGGGAAGAAGGTTGCACGCTGGCAGGTCCTCCCGGCCGACGAGAAGGATTTCGAAGAGGCCGCGCTACGCGCGTGCGACCTTGTCCTCGTGGGCGATCCTCGAATCGGGAAGGTACCAGCGCGGCGCGCCTCGAGATCGGGGACCAAGCAGGCGGCAAGATCCCCGAAGCGGACAAAACTCCCCAAGGGCCCCCGCGTTCTCGCGGAGCTCCGGATTTGTTTGGTAGAACTGCCGATGTTCAATCGGCAGTCCGGACCGCACGAAAGAGCCATTGCAAGCGGCAGGGATCAGCGACACACTCTGAGTCCTTCCTAGGCCGAACCCTTCTGGAGCTCCAGAAACGGCACGTCACCGCACTTTTCCTTCCCCCAAGAAGGATCCAATGAAATCAGCATTCTTAGCACTGGCAATTTTTCTGTTGAGCCTCGTCGCTTCGGCGCAAACGCAGGACCTGGTCGGCAACCAAACTGTAACCAAGGTATTTTTCATCCCCTGCCTAAATGGCGGCCAGGGTGAGACGGTCACATTCACCCGCGTCAAGGTGCGGACCATACTCCATAGCGCATTCGACGCGAACGGGCACATCGAGGGTGAGGCCGAGAACTTTCGTCCCCATAACACTTTTCATACCCTGCTTTCAGGTTTCGATTACCAATGTGGACTCTACTACTACAACGTGGGTGAGGGCGATCATCGGAGCTGGGATGATTATGTTAAGTACGGTTTCATTTCTGCCGGACAGGGTGTTCGCTGGCGGGATGCAATGCTTGGATTCCACCAAGGCGATGTTGTTGCAGCATACCTCAAGAACTGGGGGTTTGTGGGCATTGGGCAACTGACTTCAATCGCTAAACCGATCCGGGAAGTCGTAATAAACGGGAAGCCTCTCCTCAGCCATGACTTGTGCTGTAAGAACATGGGCGATAACGTCAACTCGGATGATCTCTGCGAATACGTAGCTACGGTCACATGGGTAAAGGCCGTGGCCCGCTCTGATGCAAAATGGAAACGGAAGGCTCGCATCTATACAACCACACACGTGCGAGCCTCGCTCGACAGTCAGCCCGCGACTATTGCGTTTCTTGAAGTGGCGTTTGCGGTAAACATGCGTGAATATGTGCGGTAAGCGCCGAACCATCTCCAGGCCGAACCCGCAGGAGTTCCAGCAACGGCACGAAACCCTTTCCTTCCCCTGAAATCGAAGGAACCATGACCGGCTGTGGCGGAAGCTTCTTTTGAGGTCTGCTGCCTCCATCGGTCGCATTTCCTCTTCGTGCATCTCCGCTTTCGCTCTCCACACCCGGAACCCCGGGTACTTCTTCAGCTGCCTTAGCGACTCTCTCTCTCGCATTTTAGGCTCCGATTTGACCATTGTGGCTACTCCGCCCCCTCAATGAGCGTAATGGCGATGTATCAACACCAATGCGGGCCACACCCCTCAGCGAGCACAGTCTCGTCACAGAAATGGATTGAGGTGACTCCAGTAACTAGCGGCACGCAGGGTGTGTCGGTAGAGTGCACAAAAGAGGCAAAAGTATGAAACGAGTTCTGCTTCTGATGTTGGTAATAACGACCTTGGCAGCGGCGCGAGATAAGAAACCAAAGGCTCAGCCGGGACCGTATGTGTTCACCAGCAAGGCGTCTGCTCAAACGCTCAAGGTGATCATCGTCCAAGAGAATCTGAGAGGCGGCTACACTCTCGATGCCGATCAACAGTTCCAATTCCGCTTCTCGAAGCCAGCTCAGATGCCACTCTTCGAATCGGTTTTCGTGGCCTCAAGTGCCTGTCCGGATATGACCACAAAAAAAGTATGGTCGTACACGTTGGTGGAACTCACCGGCATGACGAGGGTGACGGTACAGCCAGTCTGGGAATATCCAGACGATTACTGCAAGACCCAAACTCAGCCGCTGATATGGAGCCAGCAGGAGGAGATTGCGGCATTTCAAGCAATGCTAGACAAGGCTTCCAATTCAACTGCTCCACAATGATTGAGAAAAATGGATTGCGCCTTCTTGTCGCAGCAAATAAGAAATGTGCTGCCTCCTGCTTAGTCACACCTGCTCAGTCATCGGACAGACTGTTGTCGCAGGCCAGAGCGGTTCATTGAGGGGTTTTGAGCGTAATTGCGATTTTTCAACAATTATCCCCAATGTCGTAAGATTGCGGCGTGATTTCGACAAGAGATTTGAATGCTCTCCCTTCGATTCCCAAGCTAAAGCGTCTCACCAAATCCCTTGCGGTGCTGGACGCGATTATGTTGCCAGAGGAATGAATAACGGAGTGCAGAACGCGTCAATGACAGTGAGTGGAACTGCTATGCTAACCTGTCAGTAAAATCACGCTTCAGCCTGTAGGCGGGCGTCGCGCCAGATGAGCGGATTGCCGCAATCGATGTACGCGACTTTGCGAGCCGATTTTTGTGGGCCGCTCTTCTTAATCGCCAAGCGCCCTTTTCTAGAATGGAAGGGATCTGATAGTAGGTGCGGCGGTTCCATTTGGGAGACCGATTTCCGATTATTGTTGTGAACAGGCGATTAACCTCACAACTCCCATGGTATCAAAGCCCCGCTGTCGAGCGTGCCAGAGCTAGCGGCTTAGTTTGTCCGGAGTTCCGACGATTGGACTCAATAAAAGCGCCAACTCTATTCGCAGGCATGGGCTCCGCAAACAAGTATCCCTGGGCTGACCCACAACCGGCCAATGCCAACAGTTGATGTTGGTCAGTTGTTTCCACCCCTTCAGCGACTACCTTAAGATCTAAACTACGCGCCAGCCCGACGATTGTCTTAACGATGGCATAGTTTTCCGCATCCATCGTCTTCACGAAGGACTGATCGATTTTTAGGGTGTCGACCGGAAAACGACGGAGATAGCTCAGAGAGGAATATCCGGTGCCAAAATCGTCAATACTCAGCTTCACTCCTAAAGTCCGAAGCTGCGACATCGTTTGGCCGGTCGCGGCAACGTCGTTCATGGCCAAACTCTCGGTGAGTTCGATGGTTATGCGCTGGGGATCAACCGCACTTTCTTCAAGTGCATCTTTGACATGCCCAATAAAACCAGCATGCGAGAAATGCTTTGAACTGATGTTGATGCTGACATAAAGCGGCGGGTCCGCCGGATCGTGCTGTCGCCAACTCGCCGCCTCTAAACACGCTTTCTTTAAAACCCAAACACTGATAGGAACAATCAGGCCGCACTGTTCTGCTACCGGGACAAAAGTGCTTGGTGGTACCGCGTTCGATTCCGAGGGTTGCCACCGCAAGAGTGCCTCGAAGCCCTGCACAGCCCCCTTATCTACCGAGACGATTGGTTGGTAGTGAAGTGTCAGTTCTTCATTCTCGAGAGCATATCTCAACTTGGCTTCCAGAATAAGTCGACTCATGACTTGCTCGTGCATGGTGCGGTCAAAGAGCTCACTGCACGCTTTGCCTTGGTCTTTCGCACGATACATTGCGATATCGGCATTCTGAAGCACCGCCTCCGCAGATGTCTTTGGTGATGTCAGCGCGATGCCAATTGACGCACTCTTGAAGATCTCAAGTCCCCCCAGTAGGAATGGCCGTGTAAATGAAGACTGGATTCTCTCGGCTACGCGGATGGCATCGCTCGGGTCAGTGACATCCTCCACCAGAATCGTAAACTCATCTCCACCCATCCGGGCGACTGTGCCGTCGCTGCGCATGGATGCCCGTAGCCTGTTGCTCACTTCTTTGATTAGAAGGTCCCCGGTTGCGTGGCCATAGCAGTCGTTTACGACCTTGAAGTCGTCGATATCAATGAAAAGGACGGCAGCGGCATCGTGTGAGTGCCTTTTCATCCGATCCACCACGCTTTGCAAACGTCCCAAAAACAAGGCCCGGTTTGGAAGGCCAGTGAGAGCATCGTGGGTGGCGTTAAAAAGTAATTGTTCCTGAGCTTGTTTTCGTTCTGTTATATCTCGGGCATTGTAGACAATGCCGCCGATGTTCTTGTGCTGAATCAAGTCCCGAACAACACACTCGAAATGGAGCCACCTTCCGTCTGCATGTCGTAGCCGGAACTCAACGATCGGATTCTGTCCGTATTCTGCCGATCGCAGCCCCGTGCTTAGGGTCTTCACGAAATCGTCCGGATGTACCAGGTCAACCATGTTCGTGCCCACGAGACGATCTCCAAGTACCTCGAGAACTGTATGAACGGAAGGACTGGCGTACTTGATTTGGCCGGAGCGATCGGCAATAAGAATGATGTCGGTTGACTGTTCGGTGAGAGCGCGGAAGCGCTCTTCGCTCTCGCGGAGGGCGGTGCGTTCGGTTTCTTCCAATTGGCCAATATGCTCTTGTCTCTGGAGCCGGAGAAAAAGTATCAGGATGGCGGTCGCTGCCAATGTTGCGGCCGCCAGCAATTCGTTTCTAGCTCTCAGCGCGACACCTTCGATCCAGTTGTCCTCGGCTTCGATGGCAATCTGCACTTGGTGCTGCATCAAATCGAACTGGGGGCTGACCTCCTGAAAATCGACCTGCTTCGCCTCGTCAAAGTCCCCAATTTGCATCAGGATCCATTGCCGATCGGCCGACATAATGTAGTTGTCTAACACGGGCCAGACTTTCTCCAAGGAAGGGGTGTGATAAGCATGAAGGTGTGCCGCCAGCACTGCTTTAGGCAGTGCCCGTCTTGCAGCCCGCATCTCGATTTCGGCTTCGGGAAGCAGGTTCTGCTTTTGCAAGGCTGTCCACGTAAGATTGTTGATCTCTCGCGTAAGAAGTGCAATTTGATTGAGAATTACTTGAGCAGAGCGGGCTTCATTGATCTGGGTCCTTTGAAACCAAGAGAGAGCAGCTAAGACAACGATGGCCGTCGCGAGAATACCAAATACAAGGGCCAATTTCGGACGTGCCACTAGACTCCCAAATCGCAGGTTGAGGGTTCTCCGTGTAGGCCGGACCATTTTGATCATGAACAACGCAAGAAATCCCTTCGCAATCACGCTCTGTGCAAAAAGGGGGAGGGTTAAGGCGGGCTTACAGCAAGTGCCAGACACTACTATCGAGGATAAGCGTCGGTTTTGGCGCGTCCAGATGAGCACGCCACATTACGAAAGTGCGATGTGGGGCGTTGCCCGGCTTTCCGGTGGGACACAAGGATTAGAAAGTACCATTCCTAACGCCGTAAGTGGGGATGAGGAAATCCAGTCTTTATAGGGTTTGGCGCGACCCAGGCCCGTTCCCCCCTCACTTCGGTAACCTTATCCGACCGTGGTCCCCGAGGTATTCTCGCCCGCATGCCAGACCTAGCCACAAATCCCTCTCGTAAACCGATCACCGCACAGAACATGGACGAGGCAAAAGCGGCGGCCTACGCCAACGATCCCCAGACGGAATTAGTGATTCTGGGACTAGCGAGAACGCCGCCGTGACCACCTGCGGCTGGGCGCGCCATTTCTTCGACAGCGGCGGTTCGAGTGGGTTCTAAAGGAAGTCGGCTAAAGCGTCAGGAGCCGCTTCCTTTCGCAACCAGGGGGTGCTTCTCACAATCTGGGCAGTGAGTGTAATGGCGATGTTTCGCCAATTGCGCCATTGTTTCCGGTTTTGCCGACTATACGTCCAACTACAAGCATCACCGTGTAAACTTCCGGCTAGGGTCGCTCATTCTGTTGCAGAGGTGAGGTATCCCATATTGGCGTGCTGTGCCCGCAAACAGTGACGGGGGAGAAAAATGCGATACACAATCATATCTGTCATTGGGTACTGGATGCTATGCGCCTCGGTGCTCTCGCAGGATCAGCCACGGGAATTGAGGGGCGATGGCCACTTGCTCGGTGAAACCGCCGAGCAGTTCTTCTCCGAAGGTTTTGTTGGGGATATGCTACGAGCATGCCAGGTAAGCGACTGGAAAAGTGTGTCCACGAAAACGGGCCATACGTCTAAAACCAAGGCAAAGGACTATTGCGCGAAAGAGAAGCTCGCCAAGCAACAGGCAACTAGCGGGACACGTCTGGAATACGATGGCCGCGGCGACGAAGAGATGATGAGGTCAGATACGTTCACCTTCGACAGCGGCCATTTGGTTAAGATAGAGATGGCCTATATTACCCCGGTCGCGAATCTTGCAGGATACCATCCGAAGTCTTATGGCGAGCTCTTCGCCGGATTGCAGGAAGCCTACGGACCACCGTCGAAAAGCTACACAGAACCGATTTTAAACCCTTATGGCGTAAAGCACGAGGCACCCCGCGCCGTGTGGATGGGCGATCACGAAATAATCAGCATCGTCGAGCAGCCGGGCGAGAAGGCACGGACCGTAATAATTGCAGAAACACTTGCAGAATACAATCGCTCAGCACAGGCGCCAAAGACCCCGAATCCTTTGCGATAACCAAGATCTCATTAGGGTCGAGTTCGACATAGTCCCTCCAATCCAGATCGACGTAGCTGAATGCCTCGTCCAGGAACTCGCGAATCGTGCGCGATTCCCCGGTTCCCAGAACGTAATCGGATGGAGTCTCCTGCTGCAGAATGCGCCACATGCCTTCGACAGACTCGGGGGCGTATCCCCAATCGCGCCCCGAAGTCCGAACCATGTTTCATTAGCCGAAGAAGCCTCGGCGCAGTTTGTTTTATAAGACAATGGTCGCTCCGCGCCGTGCGACACCCCAGCACTCTCAGAGGCCTGACCACAAACCGCGTAACATTGATCTCATGTGGGATTGATCCACCCCTCAGGTGGCGCTAACGCGTCCGCCTCGACTGGTCCCCACGTACCCGGAATGTACTCGAAAACCGGAGTTGCGTTATCTAGTACAGGGTCCACAATCCGCCATGCCTCTTCCACGTAATCCTGGCGCGCGAACCGTGACGAGTTTCCCGCCAGCGCATCCCCCAACAGCTCCTCATAAGCTTGCATCTCGTGTGGATCCGAGCTACTGGAGGCGACAAGCTCGACCTGTTGCCCTAGCAACCCGTCGCCCGGTACTTTGACGTGAGAGCCGATAGCAATCACAAGATCAGGAGTCACTCGAAATCGCACGTAGTTGGCGGGAAGCGGATTCTTCAGAAAAATGTCCGGCGGCGGCCGTAGCGTGACGATTACCTCGGTGGCGGTTATTGGCAGAGACTTGCCGGCGCGAATGTAGAACGGCACGCCCTTCCATCGCCAGGAATTGATGTACAACCGCAGCGCGACGTATGTCTCCACCTGCGAATCCGTCTTCACCCCAACTTCACTGCGGTAGCCACCGAACTGGCCGCGAACGACATCCTTTGACTGCAGAGGGCGAATTCCCCTAAGCACCTGTACGCGCTCGTCTCGAACGGTTTCGACTGACAAGCCAGGTGGCGGTTCCATCGCGATGTTGCTCAACACCTGCAAAAGGTGATTCTGCACAACGTCCCGGATCGCGCCTGTGCGGTCGTAGAATCCGCCGCGTCCCTGCACCCCGAAATCTTCCGCCATTGTGATTTGCACACCCTGCACATAGTGGCGGTTCCAAATTGGTTCGAGAAAGGAATTCGCAAAGCGAAAATACAGAACATTCTGAACGGCATTCTTGCCGAGGAAGTGATCGATCCGATATACGTTTTCTTCCGCGAAGGCGGTGTGGACCACGTCGCTCAAGGCCTGAGCTGAGGGCAGGTCATGGCCAAATGGTTTCTCGATGACGACGCGTCCGCCAACCGCGCATCGTGACGCTTTTAGCTGCTTCAGAACCTCCGAAAACAAGAACGGCGGAATCGCCAGATAATGCAAAGGATGCTGAGACCCACCGAGCTCCTGACGCAACTTGGCGAAAGTCGCAGGATCGCTATAATCGCCATCGATGTATTTCAGTTTTGAAATCAGTTTAGGAAAACCTTCGGCATCTAGTCCGCCGTAGTTCTCGACGCTGTCCTTCGCGCGCTCTTGGAGTTGCTGCAGATTCCATCCGGATTTGGCGACACCGATAACCGGGATCTCCAATTTCCCGCGCTTGGCCAGCTTTTGCAGCGCGGGAAAAATCTTCTTGTGTGCCAGGTCGCCAGTGGCTCCGAAGAATACCAGCGCATCGGATGAATTCCGCATCACTTGTTCGCTCCTGGCATATGACCCTCCGGCCCTTCCTATTCGGCTAAGAGTTGGGTTTCCGATTTCCGAACAGGTTACCTATTCGATGATCCGCGTAAGTGTAGGTCTACCTGCCAGATCTTGTAAACACGTTTAAGGGTTGATTGACGAAAACAGATGGGATGAGAAGGCCGGTCTCCGGACGGGATGCTGTACGCTCCCAAGTTATCGACGTGCTCAAGGCACAGATAAAAAGGAGACCGGCAATGAAGAAGGTTAGCACCGTAGGGACGCAGCAGACGAGGAATGTTTCACAGCAGAAACTGACTATCGGACAGAGCGAGCCGCAGATGCATATCAGCAAGGAAGGGGACCCGTATTTGCGAACGCTGCTGGTACAGGGAGCGCAACACATTCTGGGACCGTTCGGGGTGGACTGTGACCTGCGGCGTTGGGGCCTGAAACTGGCGGAGCGTGGCGGAAGGAACGGAAAGAAGCGAGCGATCGTTGCGACCGCGAGAAAGCTGGCGGCGTTACTGCATCACCTGTGGGTGAGCGGAGAAGTGTACGAACCATTGCACAACAGCAGCCAAACGAACGTGGCCGCAGCCGCGTAAAACCAAACGGCAAAAACAAAATCGACCTCGTTCCAGGAAGAGAAAAGACAAAAGCCCAAAGCCGAGTTCCGGTGACTGCGTTAATCGCCTGGCCCACGTTCCACTTAAGTGAAACGACAGGGCGCCAAACAGATGGCAGCACCGGCTGAACCGAGAACGCCCAACATGCACCGAGCGAAACGATCGCTCCTCGAGAGTGCGGATGGAAGCATGGCGACAGTGGCCACTCGGCGGGAGAAAAACCTTTTGTCCATAAAAACAACAAAGAATCGACTTGACTCCGACCGGCCTTCTCATGGAAGGCGATTACTCTAACGACTACGTGGATTCTCCCCAGGGCAGCGCCCTAAGGGGTTGTGACTGTGCTGCCGCCTGGTACCTTTTCATTGAAGAACAGCGTTTGTGGGACGTCAAAGGCCGATGAGCGAAATCGGATTGGCAACGTCGCAAACGAAAACGTCCCAGGGCTTGTTTGCGTCCTGGGACGTTCGTTGAACAGCCCTCCCCCCGAAGTCTGCTCACTGCGAATTCTAGGGTTCATGCTGTCGGATGAATATGGCCCGGATGGGCTACGCGGAGGCAACTGCGTTAACACGATCCCCAAACGGAATTAGCGATTCTGGGATTGAGCGAGAACGCTGCCGTGACCACCTGCGGCTGGGCACGCCATTTCTTCGACAGCGGCGGTTCGAGCGGGTTCTGAAGGAATCGGGAAGGTACCAGCGCGGCGCGCCTCGAGATCGGGGGCCAAGCAGGCGGATAGATCCTCGAAGCGGGCAATAGGCACCCAGCGCCAAGGAGGGCGCAGCAACTTGATTCGCGCCGGGCTACACGTTCAGCAGGCCGTTGACCAACAGTGACGCGGCTGCGATCGCACACTGGATCTTTTGGCGCGACGGATCAGCGATCGTGCGCAACGCCGCCGGGGGTTATTGGCGGACGACATGATCGAATTTTCGAGAGGTTCGATAACATTTGCAGAGTTTGCTGCTGCTTCTGCAAAATCTGGAGGTTCTCCATCAACTGAGCAGGACTGTCTGCCAGCTTGGTGCGAGATGAACTTCTCTGTTTACGTGTGATCTTGGGCATAATTGTTCGTGAGACCGCGGAAAGTTGGATCGGTTGAAAAGCGAACAGACCAAACATTTGAGGGCAGCGGCAGGCTACGAAGTCCTTCCGACCCGGTCAGGCCGGTGCGTCGGAACTCCCGGGCGCGTGACTTACGCTTCGTGCCTGACCGCTGCCACAAACCGAAGCGAAATTTTCCCCTCCTCCATAATTGTCTTAGCTGACTTGCATGCAGGGACGCTGTGATCCGCGTCACCGATGGACGTGACGAGGACTGCGTGGGCGCGATCTGGCCCAACGTGGCGCGACTGCAGCTTGTCCGATCTGCTGCGAGGGCCGTGATCGCGAAATGCGGGCCGCGCGGGTGAATGAGTGTAATCGCCTCTTCGCAGTTGACAGGGCAAAAGGGGCGCGGAGCCTGAAAAGCGATCTGAGCGTTATTGCTGCTTTCGACCGGCGCACTGTCGGACGTTTCGATTACGAATCAGTTGTCCTCAGGTTTTGGCTCGCTACGGTGATATTACGCCAACAACTAACCGGCCCCCTGCAGGCATTGTTTCCTCCTGTGGGCCTACCAACCAAACCTGCAAACAAAGGATTGGTGGCCGGCAGTGTCGATTGTCGGCCACCCAAGTGTAGCAACTTCAGCATAAGGTGAATCCTTAGGCTGCGATCTTCTGGCCCAGGAAGTCCTTGGCTTTGGCCTTTTCGGCGTCCCACTTCTTCAGTTGCTCGGGACTAAGGAAGCTGACCACCCGCTGACGAATCGCGTCGCGATTTGCAACAACCTTGCTGATGACGTCGGCTTTGGTCGTGTTGGGATTCTGTTGGATGTACTCGGCGATCTTTTCTCTTGCTTCCGTCAGAGCGACCTGAAGCTTTTGCTTTTGATCGTCGGTGAGGTTTAGGTCGCTAGCGAAACGCTTCAATTCGGTCGCCACTTCTTCGCGTTCTACAGTGCTCAGATTCATGACATTTCTCCTTGATCGTTTAGTAAATGTGCGGTTTAGGACACCACTCGGCTCTCTCGCGAAATCCGAGTTCTATTTAAGTGCAGGAAATATTATGTTAGCGGAAGCAACATCGCATGGCTGTGATCTTGATTACACAGTCGAGTGAGCACAACCACCAGCCTCGTTTAGGGGTCCAGGCCGATAAACTGTTGTAGAACTGGTTGTAATCAGATGGGATGAGAAGGCCGGTCTCCGGACGGGATGCTGTACGCTCCCAAGTTATCGACGTGCTCAAGGCACAGATAAAAAGGAGACCGGCAATGAAGAAGGTTAGCACCGTAGGGACGCAGCAGACGAGGAATGTTTCACAGCAGAAACTGACTATCGGATTGGATCTGGGAGATCGCAACAGCTGGTACTGCGTACTGGACGAAGCGGGCCAGATCCAGCTGGAGCAGCGCGTGCGCACGACTGCGAAAGCTCTCGGCGAAGTCTTCGGCGCAATGCCGCGCAGCCGGATCACGCTGGAGATCGGGACGCATTCGCCCTGGATCAGTCGCTTGCTCAGCGAGTTGGGACACGAAGTGATCGTGGCGAATGCCCGCAAGGTGCGGCTGATCGGAGAGAGCCGGAAGAAAGACGATCGTCTGGATGCGCGGACGCTGGCGCGATTGGCTAGGATCGATCCCGAGTTACTGTGTCCGGTGAAACATCGCAGTGCCCAGGCGCAGGCGGATCTGACCCTGATCCGGGCGCGAGCGGGACTGGTGCGAGCGCGGACGGCACTGGTGAACACGGCGCGCGGACTGGCCAAGAGCTACGGAGAACGACTACGCGGATGCAACGTGCGCAACATGAATCCGGAAAAAGCTGAGGGACTGAGTCCGGAGTTGCAAGCCGCACTGCAGCCGTTGCTGGCGGCACTGGAGTCGCTGAGCGAACGCATCGTGGAGTACAACGAGCGGATCGAGAAGCTGGCGCAACAGAGTTATCCGCAGGTGGCGCTGCTGAAACAGATCAAGGGCGTAGGCACGCTGATCGCGCTGACGTTCTTGCTCACGCTGGAAGACCCGCATCGTTTTCATCAGAGCCGCGACGTGGGCTGCTATCTGGGACTGCAACCGGGACGCCGGAACTCGGGACAGAGCGAGCCGCAGATGCATATCAGCAAGGAAGGGGACCCGTATTTGCGAACGCTGCTGGTACAGGGAGCGCAACACATTCTGGGACCGTTCGGGGTGGACTGTGACCTGCGGCGTTGGGGCCTGAAACTGGCGGAGCGTGGCGGAAGGAACGGAAAGAAGCGAGCGATCGTTGCGACCGCGAGAAAGCTGGCGGTGTTACTGCATCACCTGTGGGTGAGCGGAGAAGTGTACGAACCATTGCACAACAGCAGCCAAACGAACGTGGCCGCAGCCGCGTAAAACCAAACGGCAAAAACAAAATCGACCTCGTTCCAGGAAGAGAAAAGACAAAAGCCCAAAGCCGAGTTCCGGTGACTGCGTTAATCGCCTGGCCCACGTTCCACTTAAGTGAAACGACAGGGCGCCAAACAGATGGCAGCACCGGCTGAACCGAGAACGCCCAACATGCACCGAGCGAAACGATCGCTCCTCGAGAGTGCGGATGGAAGCATGGCGACAGTGGCCACTCGGCGGGAGAAAAACCTTTGTCCATAAAAACAACGAAGAATCGACTTGACTCCGACCGGCCTTCTCATGGAAGGCGATTACACCAACTATCGAACTTCGGTCCTGCTCGATCTCAATCGCTCCTACTATCGGTTCGAGCGTCTGCAACGGCACCGTAAGAGGAGAACACGTTCCGCCCTCTCTGAACGTGAACTTAGATGTGTGAGCGAGGACCACCCGACGAGGGACAGAGGAATCGTATCAACAAAGATTAGATGACGTTTGGCGGCTTGGCGCGGCCATACCGCCCTTCTCGGAGGAGCCTCATGCGAAGCCGTGTCCCGGGGAATAATCGGGTGGGCGACAAGCCGCGGAGAGGTTCTATCCTATCTCACTCGTCATGATGAAGAGTGGCTTGCTTTCAAAGCTCTTGTAGTGAGGCCGGAGTCGGTCGGTGTTGTAGTGCTCCTTCACGTTCACCACCTTTTTCGAGGCGGTAACTGCGTCAATCGGCACGTTGTCGTAGCGTCCAGTCTTGAGCACGACCAGCCTACCGTAGGCCTTATTCAAAATCAGATCGAGAGCCAGATTGCCGTAGGCCATGGGGACGATCGAGTCGATCGCATCAGGGTCGCCACACCGAACGAGGTAGCCCAGTTTCTGGTTGATCACATCGACGGTCTTGCCATTGTTAAACTTCGGGGAGAGTTCTTTGAGCTTTTCGGAAACCAGATCTCCCATCCCGCCTAGTTTCTTGTGCCCGAATGCATCTGTGGTCTCCCGCTCAAACGCCATCTCCCCGCCTTCGAACATCGCTCCTTCCGACACCAGCACAACGGAGTATCGACTCGGGTTCTTGCTGCGGTCGGCAACCAGCAACTCTGTCAGATGCTCAATGTTGAATTTGAACTCCGGGATAACACACCGATTTGCTGCACCGGCCATGGTCGGCAGTATCGCTGTGAAACCTGCATATCGGCCAAATACCTCGAGCACCAAGAAGCGCTCGTGAGAGCCGGCAGAGGTCCGCAGACTGTTGGTCATCTGGATTGTTCGCGTGACGCAAGTGCTGAACCCGATGCAGTAGTCGGTTCCCGGAACGTCGTTGTCCATGGTCTTGGGAATTGCCACCACTTTCACACCTTCCTGGTGGAGGCGAACCGCATAGCTCAGTGTGTCATCGCCCCCGATCGGGATCAGGCAATCGATGCCGAGCCACTCAAGGTTTTTCAGCACTTCCGGCGTCAAGTCGTTTCTCTCCTCCGTGTACGTTTTTTGCAGTAGGTAGGGGATATCGGATTTCTTTACCTGACTCGGATTCATGCGTGAGGTGTGCAGGAACGTGCCTCCGGTGCGACCTGCGCGATTGACAAGTTCCTCCGAGAGGGGCTGGAAGTTGTTGTTGTTGTCGTGGCCATTCTCGCGGACAATGTCGATCAGGCCTGCCCACCCCCGCCGCAGGCCTACGACTTGGTAGCCCTCCCGAAGCGCCCTGATGGTGACTGCCCGGATCGCTGGGTTCAGACCAGGCACGTCGCCTCCGCCGGTCAGTATTCCGATTACACCTCTCCTAGTGCTGACTTTACTCATCTTGCAATGTCCATCGCTGTGCGGGGTTATCTGTCGACATTTATCGGTCTTGCACTGACATTCGCACAGTCCGTTACGCCGAAATGAATGCCATGCTATTTCTGATCAAGATCGGACGGCATCCTTCGACGGCCCCGAAAGAAGCGAGAATGGGCATGATAGATGTGCTGGCCAATAAAGTAGCCGAACACTCCGCCAACGGCCACGTCTGCGGGGAAGTGCTTCAGGCCAGTCACGCGTGTCACGGAGACCGTGGTGGCAGTGCCGTAAGCGAGAAGTTGCACCCAGGGTTTCGGATACTCGTGCGCCAGCACGCTTGCCATCGACCAGGTCAAGCCAGAATGCTGGGACGGGAACGAACTATCAAAAGCATTGTTGACCCAGAAGCGGCCGTTACCGTTTCCTTCGAGCGGACGTTCCCGGCCAGCGATGAGTTGCGTAACAGCATCCACCACCAAAGTGTTTCCGAAGGCTTCGAGGCCCAAAAAGCCGGTTTCCCGAGCATGTTCGTCTTTCCTCGCGATGCCGGAAAGGTACAAGACCCCTGTCGTAGCAAGCGTGGAGTACAGCCCGATGTCCGAAATGTCTTGGCTGACGGTGAGATTGTTGTGCGAGATGGCCCCGGTGACGTGCTTGTCCGCAGCGATCAGGCCGCCAGTTGCGACCAAGAAAAGAGCATCCCACTTTAGGTTCTGGCGACGGAAGGGAGCCGAGTAGATCTCCTTCTGATCGCGTACACCCCGCTTAATGAGCCCCACCAAGCTCCGGTCGGACGCGTTCTGGTTGGCAGGTTGCGGGTTGGTTGGCCCCTGAGACCCGGTCGGGGCTGGAAACCAAAGCTGAGAAACAGGAATCGCGCTTGATTCTAACGCAGATGGTGCGTCCGGCAACGGTGTTTCAGCCGCCAGTTGCGCGCTTGCCGATTCAAGTGACAGGCCGCAGAGACACAGCAACACGCCGAGCCATAGTCTGGCAACTTGGCAGCGTTTCGCACGTTTCTCCATCGATGGATTCGTCCGGAGGCGCCTGCCACTATCGATAGGCTTTACGGAGAGCGTGACCCACCCCACTCGGCATTCTCCTCGACGTAATAATACGCCGTGAAGCCATACGCTCGACAACTGTTGAAACATCGCCATTGCACTCATTGACCCTTCCGGGGAGAGGTTGTGAGTGTAAACGCCTTCCATGAGAAGGCCGGTCGGAGTCAAGTCGATTCTTCGTTGTTTTTATGGACAAAGGTTTTTCTCCCGCCGAGTGGCCACTGTCGCCATGCTTCCATCCGCACTCTCGAGGAGCGATCGTTTCGCTCGGTGCATGTTGGGCGTTCTCGGTTCAGCCGGTGCTGCCATCTGTTTGGCGCCCCGTCGTTTCACTTAAGTGGAACGTGGGCCAGGCGATTAACGCAGTCACCGGAACTCGGCTTTGGGCTTTTGTCTTTTCTCTTCCTGGAACGAGGTCGATTTTGTTTTTGCCGTTTGGTTTTACGCGGCTGCGGCCACGTTCGTTTGGCTGCTGTTGTGCAATGGTTCGTACACTTCTCCGCTCACCCACAGGTGATGCAGTAACACCGCCAGCTTTCTCGCGGTCGCAACGATCGCTCGCTTCTTTCCGTTCCTTCCGCCACGCTCCGCCAGTTTCAGGCCCCAACGCCGCAGGTCACAGTCCACCCCGAACGGTCCCAGAATGTGTTGCGCTCCCTGTACCAGCAGCGTTCGCAAATACGGGTCCCCTTCCTTGCTGATATGCATCTGCGGCTCGCTCTGTCCCGAGTTCCGGCGTCCCGGTTGCAGTCCCAGATAGCAGCCCACGTCGCGGCTCTGATGAAAACGATGCGGGTCTTCCAGCGTGAGCAAGAACGTCAGCGCGATCAGCGTGCCTACGCCCTTGATCTGTTTCAGCAGCGCCACCTGCGGATAACTCTGTTGCGCCAGCTTCTCGATCCGCTCGTTGTACTCCACGATGCGTTCGCTCAGCGACTCCAGTGCCGCCAGCAACGGCTGCAGTGCGGCTTGCAACTCCGGACTCAGTCCCTCAGCTTTTTCCGGATTCATGTTGCGCACGTTGCATCCGCCTAGTCGTTCTCCGTAGCTCTTGGCCAGTCCGCGCGCCGTGTTCACCAGTGCCGTCCGCGCTCGCACCAGTCCCGCTCGCGCCCGGATCAGGGTCAGATCCGCCTGCGCCTGGGCACTGCGATGTTTCACCGGACACAGTAACTCGGGATCGATCCTAGCCAATCGCGCCAGCGTCCGCGCATCCAGACGATCGTCTTTCTTCCGGCTCTCTCCGATCAGCCGCACCTTGCGGGCATTCGCCACGATCACTTCGTGTCCCAACTCGCTGAGCAAGCGACTGATCCAGGGCGAATGCGTCCCGATCTCCAGCGTGATCCGGCTGCGCGGCATTGCGCCGAAAACTTCGCCGAGAGCTTTCGCAGTCGTGCGCACGCGCTGCTCCAGCTGGATCTGGCCCGCTTCGTCCAGTACGCAGTACCAGCTGTTGCGATCTCCCAGATCCAATCCGATAGTCAGTTTCTGCTGTGAAACATTCCTCGTCTGCTGCGTCCCTACGGTGCTAACCTTCTTCATTGCCGGTCTCCTTTTTATCTGTGCCTTGAGCACGTCGATAACTTGGGAGCGTACAGCATCCCGTCCGGAGACCGGCCTTCTCATCCCATCTGTTTACAACAGTTGGCCATTTCCCCCGCATTGCTCCAGAGCAACGAAATCTTGCATCGACCTCAGTAATGTTCTTGGTGTTCCTGGCTGGGCGGAGATTGGCACCCGAGAGGGCGTCGAACCCGCAACTACCAACAGTCAGGGACACCTTCCGCCAGCCTCGGTTGCCGCCCTTCGCGGAGCATCATCCGACTCGGAGTACGGAGTTTGGGATGGAGGCTTTGACTTCAGGACGCCACCAGCGGCTCACGAAGGAATGTCCTTGGACGCAATAATCGACCCTGCTTTTCGCTTCAAAGAGCAGGGGTTTTACACCGTGCGTCTGGCCTGACTGTTGAAATATCGCCATTACACATTGCTTTGACACTTCTCACCCGAATCATGCGAGGTGTCGCGGCAGTTTAGAAACGCAAACGCCCCAGACTCGATTGAGTCGTGGGGCGTTCGTCGAACAGCCTCCCCCTGGAGTCTGCTCATGAACCAGCGGAGAGCATTAACTGGTTAAATCTATTCGTCTCTCGAACAGCGGTCGGTTTGCGCTTTAGTGAGCTACGCAAAGTATGAAGGATGCAAAGCGCGTCGTCCAAACTTTCCTTTTCTTCAAATTTGTCTTCGGATATGGAGGACAACTCTTGCCTCCGCATTACGAGCGCAGTCTCCGCGTCGGCAATACGCTCCGGTAGCTTATTCAAATCTGACTCGCACATCGCAGCTTCACAAAGGTCTTTCCATGATCGGGTATCGAAACCCTTGCAAATGCCCGTATTCATAAACACATCTCCCACGACCCAAATCCTTGTTGGCTGGTATATACGCAGCTTATAGAACAGCAATGGACAATGATTCAACCCCTTTTACCGTGTACGATAACGTTCCAATACGGCAGCAAATTTCCCAAAGAAACTGCCCCTCAATCCCATATTTCGGATCGCCTGGGTGATCGTTACAGTGGCTCTCCGCGGCGGGTTAGCAGTTCCCGAGGCGCAATCAAAATCCACTGAGGCCGAGAACAGGACCGAGCAGGTGGTGCAGCCCATCAATTTTGGCCAACCGGGTTCGGTTTCCGAGAGCGGAGCATTTTCACATGGTGCTTCCGCGGACGCCCTTGGAAATCAGGAACGGCTGAGGTGCGCGCAAAGAGGTATAACCAGAACTGATTTTCCCCAGCCATTCAGGTGGAGCGGAGTAGTACGACGGTCAATCGGAGGCGCAAATGCGTGAGAGAGAATCGTTAAAGCAGCTGAAGAAGTACCCGGTGTTCCGGGTGTGGAGAGCCAAAGCCGAAGCCCACGAAGAGGAGTTCCGTCCCATGGAGGCCGCGGACCTCGAGAAGAGACCGTTCGACAAGATCTCAACAGCCGCACTCTGAGCTTGGGCCGGGGATCGAACCAGCACGAAGCGGAGGAAATTGCACTGCCGAACATCCTGTTGGAGTCGGAGAGCGAGGAGATGGCGAGGGTGCTCGAGGAACTTGAGAGGATGGAGGAAGAGTAGAGAACCCCAACTTTAATCGCCAGAAGGCTGCGCTGCTGACTGAGTTTGGCTGGCCTCGCGAACTCGCGGACGACATGTAGCCCGTGGGAAATGCCACAGGCGCAGGGCCAAATCGTCGCGATGACGGGAGATGACGTCAATCATGCGCCCGCGCTCAAGCGCTCGGATGTCGGCGTGCCGATAGGCCAGCGTGGCTGGGATGTCAGCCGCAAAGTCGCGGACCTGGTCCTGCCCGAAGACAACTTCGCCACCATTCTCTATTGTATTCGCGCTCTGTCCGTTGAGAGCTTCGTCCACGCGCAAACATACTGAATCTCAGCATCGGTCAGTCGCGTTCCTGCATGTAGCGAAGTGTAAGGCGCACCGGGCATCTCCCTGTCGGATGCCTCCTTGCAGATTTCCGCTAATAAGTCACTCTTCTTCTCTGTAGAGTAGTTCTCCCATTCCGACAGATTGAGTTCTTTCCGTCCCCGATTCACATCGGAAGCGATAATCCACGATACTGGGGCGATCTCCGTGTACCAGGGCCAAACCGTGAGATTGGAATGACAATCGTTGCAAGACCGCTTTAAGATCGCACTTACGGCGGGATCGACCGAGGTCCGCGCATGGATCGTCAGCGCAGGATCCTCCCTGGGATTGATTCGCGACGGCCTTATAAGTTGAATCAGAGCCACCACGGCGATGAACCCCAGGATCGTATATTTCCACCATGCTCGCATTGCATGCCTCCCTGTCGTGTTGTCAGTCTCCCTCGTTCAGTGCGTTCCAGACTTCTTTTCTCCAGACCTAGGAGAACGGCGCTAAAAGTATTCCGGTGTTTCATCTCATGCTCCGGTATTTCCTCGGCCACTTCGTGGTCACCTGCCTGCTCAGCCTGTTGAGGTAAATTGCTCTGTTTTGCTCTACGCCGGGAGACGTCGGCCATTCCGTTCGGTCATCCCCATTCCACCAGTCTGCGTCGTTTGCACGGTGAACGTGGGCACTTGAAAGTCGCTTAGCGACCCCGTCGGTAGAATCATGCGCAAAGAATTGAGAATCGAAAGCAGGTCGATCACTTCCTGCGCGATTGCCCCTTGAATCGGGCTGATCAGCCCAAAAGACGCGGCACCCATTCCAATCAGACTCAGCCCCATTCCCCCGACGGCGCTCGTGAGCGCGATCCCCCGCATCCTTCGTCCAATGTGCATCAGTTCATCGACACTCTTGAGCGACGATTGCAGGATCACCGCCCCTGCCGCCTCCGACGTAATATCGCTGTTCACTCCCAGCGCAATTCCGGCTGTGGCGGCCATCATCGCCGGAGCATCATTAATTCCATCACCCAGATACAACGTGCGCGATTTCGCTGTCATCTCCCGGACAAACGCCACCTTCTCCTCAGGACTCTTGCCCCCGTACGGCTCCGTGATCCCCATTCCCGCTGCAAACAGCGCTACCTCGGCCGGCCGGTCGCCGGAGAGCAGAATCACGCGTTTGATCGCGTGCTGCGCCCCGAGATGTTTCAGGAAGGACTTGCTCTCCCGCCGAGGCTCGTCTTGAAAGTGAAAGACCCCAGCCAGATTGCCATCCACCAGCAACACGCACTCCAGTCCCGGCGCAACTGGCGGCATCGCCGCAGCTAGCTTCTCTGACAACTTTCCGCGCCCCGTCACCGCAACCAGATGGCCTTCAACATGCCCGATCAGGCCCGCACCCGGCGCCTCCGAAACATCCTCTACCTGCAGCAACGGCAGTGCATCCGCCTCAGCCGCGGCCAGGACCGCGCTTGCCAGTGGATGCTTCGAATATCGCTCCAGACTGGCCACATACTGCAGTGCTGTCTCTCGCTTGATTCCGTCAAAGCAGTCGACCTTCGTCAGACTGGGCTTCCCGTATGTCAGAGTTCCGGTCTTGTCCACGATCAGCACCTGACATGTCTCCATCTTCTCCAGAATCGATGGGTCCTTGATGATGATCCCAAATCGTGCTCCCACGGAAATCGCCCCAATGATGGCTACCGGAATCGAGATCAACAGTGGGCAGGGCGTTGCAATCACCAGGACCGCCAGAAAGCGCCCGGAGTCCCCGCTCAAGAACCAGCTCGCAAGCGCAATCGCAATCGCGATCGGCGTATACCACGACCCCAAGCGATCGCCCAGCCTTTGTATCTGCGGACGGTTCTCCTCCGACGCGTGCAGTACCTCCACAATCTTCGCGTAGCGCGAATCGCTTGCTACCTTCGTCGCTCGTATCGTCAGTGCCGCGTCGCCGTTGATCGATCCCGACAAAACGAACGTACCCGGAGCCTTCGCAATCTGAAACGGCTCTCCGGTCAGGTACGACTCATCCATTCTCCCTTGCCCGCTCACCACCACTCCATCCACCGGGCAGATCTCGTGCGGGTAGATGATCAGTTGGTCGTCCACCGCAATCGAATCGATAGGGACATCGGATACCACTTCACCCACCCGATGGGCCGTCTGCGGCATCCGCTTGGCCAGTGCGCTCAACACCGAGTTCGCCCGCTCGGTCGCATAGCTCTCCAGCGCTTTTCCGCCCGAAAGCATCAACACAACAATCGCAGCCACCCAATACTGTCCAAGAATCAGCGCGGTCACGATGGAAAGCAGCGCCAGAATATCGACGCTGAAATTCTTCTTGATCACCTGCTGCACTAGCGAAATCAGCAGCGGCACACTCGCACCGGCGATGGCCACCCATAGCACAATGTTGACGACGTGCTGGTCGTGCAGCAGGAGCCTCACAGCCAACGCTGCCAGCATCCCCGCTGCAATGAAGATCGCAGTAGCAATCTGTGCCGCGGACTGCTAAGTCACTTCGCAAGTGATCCGGTTTGTGTCAAACAAAGCTCCCGCACCCGAAGCTTACAGACCGTTTCGCCTCAAGAAGTGTGCTCTTTGACACAGGAGCGCAGTTGCGAGCAGAGATATACTCGGGCGCCATGGATGAACGAGGAACATCTCAGGCCGAGCGGCGCAACCAGTAATCCCGTGTTCTTTGTCTTGCTGCTGGCAATTGGACTTGTGTTGGCCGTCATCCTGGCATGGCTCGGCCGAGTCATACTCTTGCTGCTGTTTGCGGCAATTGTGGTTGCAGTCCTTCTGACGGCCATTGTCGATTGGATCAAGGCGAAGCTAAAACTCAAGCCAGGGTTGGCACTTGCTCTGATCCTGTTCACCGCCGCCGCCCTTGGTTTTCTTACTTGTGGATCAGTGGTCCGAACATCATCGAACAATTTGCCAAGCTTCAGACCGACCTTCCCCAGGCAGCGCAACACCTGGTGGAGCGTGTCAAGGGGCACGGTTGGGGTCGGTGGCTGCTTGCCCAATGGTCGGACTACTCCCAGTTGTCGGACAGCATCAGCTATGCCCTCACGCGTATCGGCGGAATCGTACTCAGCACTGCCAGTTTGCTCGCCGGACTCGTCATTGTCGCGTTTCTTGGCCTGTATCTCGCCGCGGAGCCAGACGTCTATGTCTCGGGAATCCGGCGCGCCACCCCCAGACGATATCGAGCCACTCTTGATGCGTGTGCTGCCAGCGCCGTCCGCAACCTTCGCTGGTGGCTGCTGGCTCAGATGTTATCCATGGCCGCAGTCGGCACGCTCGTCACACTTGGACTATGGATACTCGGCGTGCCCCTGGCCGGCACCCTCGGCATCATTGCTGCCCTCATGACCTTTATCCCGAACCTGGGCCCCATCCTCTCCGTGTTCCCTGCGGCCTTGCTTGCACTGGCCATTAGTCCCGGAAAAGGTCTGCTCACGGTCCTGCTCTTCATCCTCGTGCATTTTCTAGAGGGCAACATCATTACGCCTCTGCTCCAACGCCAGATCGTACGCTTGCCCCCAGCTCTAACGCTGACGGTGCAACTACTGCTTGCGGTCATTGCGGGCCCCCTCGGTGTGGCCCTCGCGGCACCCATCACCGCCGCCGGGCTTGGAATTTTCAAAGTCCTTTTTCCGGCAGACGCCATCTCGTCTGCTCCGGTGCCCGCGTGATGAGCCGTTCTGCACAGTATTGCCGGAGCAAGTGAGCGAGTCTAGGGATGTGAAGGGACGGTCGCTGATGAAAACGATCGTGAAAACGGCTCGAAGACCAAAACGCACGATTGCCGTGCCGACAGACTTCTCCCCCCGCTCGACGTTCGCAACGGCCTATGCACTCGCGCTGGCCAAAACAGACAAGAGCATGGTTGTGGCCGTCCATGCCGTCGACCCATTTGAATACAGCTTTGGGCCAAGTGACTTGCGCTCCTTAAAGAAGCAGGAGGTGTGGGCCCGGGCGCACGAAGCGATGTCTCAATGGTTGAAGACTAACAAGTTCCTTAACTGCGCGACCAAGGTGATTGAGGGTGAAGCTGGACCGGCGATTGCACAATTCATAGACCAGCATAGCATAGACCTGACGGTGCTTGGCACTTCAGCACGCAGTCATACAGCTCGACTGCTCCTCGGGTCGGTGGCAGAAGAGATTTTTCGCAAGGTCAATGGTATTGTCCTGGTCCTTGGACCTCGGATGCGCTCCAAGCGGCGACAACTCAAGCAACTGCTCTTCGCGACCGACCTTGAGGCTCATTCACTTGCGGCGCTTTCTCGCGTGTCTGGTCTCGCCCGGAAGTTCGACTCAACGGTATCTGTGATCCGGGCCGTCCATCCCGACATCAGGTCTCGCTCTGAGCGGAGCAGAATTGAAAAAGAAACCAAATTGAAGATCGAGACAGCCTGCGATTTCAATCTCCGAAAAAGAATGAAAGAAATACAGGTCAAATTTGGTCACCCTGTGAGGGTCATTGCGGCAGCTGCGAGCGCAACCAAAACCGACGCGATTGTCATGGGTATTCGTGGCGGTGGGGGGTGGAATCGAGCGACCACCCACATCCCATGGGCGCTCGCGCATCGAGTAATTGCTGCCGCGAGATGCCCGGTTTTGACGATCCGAGGCTAATGTCGCCCACACGTTGCCGGCGGAGCCCGCCCCCGGGCCATGGCGGGGATTGACCGATTCCGAAACATAAGCAAGAAAGACTTCGCCAACACGGTCCGAACATCGGATTCCGGTGTAAAGCATGTGGGGCAGGTAGTACCCAGTATCGGTTGACATACATTTTCCGGATGGTCGGAGAACTCGACAGATGGTGCTGTCCGGCGCTTCGACACACCGTCCGGTTGAATCAGAAGTAAGTCAATCAGAAGATCGGATCACGGTAACGGCTAGCCAGTTATGTATTTGTCCAGAGGCTTGCGATCACGATTGGGCGCGGGAACACTCAAGAGTTCGCTCTGCAAAATGCTTTTTCCTGTGGAAGTGTGGCGTTGCTCAGGTTTCAATCCAATGATCCGGCTGGTTGGCGAAGAATCGCGATTACACGCAATATAAAAAGGCGCCCACTTTTGCGATAGGTTGAGATTGTTCGGATCGCCAACCTAGGGAAAAGGAGCGTCTTTATGAGTCAAGAGAAGTATATCGGGATGGACGTGCACCAGGCCACTATCTCGGTTGGGGTCCTGGATTCGCAAGGCAAACTGATCATGGAGTGCATTCTGGAAACCAAGGCGGCCACGGTTCTGGAGTTCATGCCAGGAATGCGTGGAACTCTAGCGGTGACCTTCGAGGAAGGGACATGCGCCGCCTGGTTACACGATCTTCTAAAACCCCATGTCAGCCGACTTGTAGTCTGCGACCCGCGCAAGAACGCTCTGTTGAAGGAGGGCAGCAAGAGTGACCGGATCGATGCGCGGAAGCTGGCCGAGTTGTTACGCGGTAACCAACTCAGTCCGGTGTACCACGGAGACCACGGGGTACGAAGCTTGAAGGAGTTAGGTCGCAGCTATCTGACGATCACGCAGGATCTCACCCGAGTGATGAGCCGGATTAAAGCGCTTTATCGCAGCTGGGCCATTCCCTGCAGTGGCACCACGGTTTATGCTGCTCGGCATCGCAGCGAGTGGTTGGCGAAGATTTCCGAACCCGGAGTTCGCCTCCGGGCCGAACGCTTCTACCAGCAGCTGGATTTGCTGCAGCCCTTGCGTCAAGCAGCGCGCTGCGAGTTCGTGGCGGAGAGCCACAAGCATCCTGCCGTGAAGTTATTGCGCCAGATTCCTTCCATCGGTCCGATCCGTGCCGCTTTGCTGGTCGCGCTGCTGCAAACACCACACCGTTTTCGTAGCAAGCGACAGCTCTGGGCGTACAGCGGGTTCGCCGTCGAAACTCACGACAGCGGCGAGTACCGCTATGTTCGTGGCAAGGCGGTTCGCAACCGGGAGCGCATCCGCGTTCGAGGGCTGAATGGCAACTACAATCGCGATCTCAAGAATCTGTTCAAAAGCACCGCGATCTCGGCCAGCACCCGGCCGGGACCACTCCGCGATTTCTACCTAGGCCTTCTCGCGAAAGGGATGCGGCCCACCATGGCACGTCTGACTCTGGCCAGGAAGATCGCGGCCCTTACGCTAACCATTTGGAAGAAAGGGGTGGACTTCGACGCCAATCAATTAGATCAGCAAGCAGCTTGAGCCTCTCTGGAAAGTCGGTTTTCCATCTCTGGGGGCTTGCCAGTGGTGGTCGGTCGGGTTCTGGAGACGTTCGATTCGAGGGCGAGTATCAGTCAATGAGTTGGGCCGCGCCTGCTTCGGCAGCGAGTCACCCATTTACACGCTATGCCCCCTCGGATAATCAGAAATAGCGATAGGCCACGAGCCTCGGATAGAACCATGATTACCACTGAGACATCAATCTCGCTTGCGAAGTCTCGTAAACTCGATTGGCATGGTCGCCACCGGCAGAGAAAACCATGGGAAGGACAAACCGTCCAGAGCAACACCCTGAGCGATCGGGGGCACTCACATATCCAGTGGGCTGGAGATCAAGACGTCGCACTCGCCCTCCGGTCGAGGCATAAGTTTTTTCTTGACATCCCTTTTTATAGAACTCATTGACCCGGGAAGGGGCTGCCGCTCCCACAATGAGAGTAATGGCGATATTTCAACAGCTAAGCCCGGCTTCGGGGTCGATTGAACAGACAGTCTAGCCACCCTGGTCTTTTGTTCACTGGGGAATCGATCGTGACGAGCGCCTCGCTTTCGACAAAAGGCATAAGAGCTGAGCCACGTCAATGAGAGGCGCTTCCTTCGACAGTCGCCGCTGCGGACTGGACGTATTGACAGTTACCGGTCTCGGGCGGGCGACCTAGCCTTATGAGGCAGAATCAAACATGCAGAGGGGTTGCGCTCTCCCTGGAGGGACATGGCTAATTCTCGGTCAGCATCGATTGCCGCCTTGTCCTCTAGCTTTTTGGCGGGCCTTGAGCGACCTGCCGCGGACGCGATCCTTGCCGCGGCCCAGATCCAAAGAATTTCCGCCAAGAGCAACATCAGCACCGAGGGTCATCGGGCTACGCGTTTGTTCCTTGTTCAAAGCGGCCAGGCACGCTTTTATCACCTTACCAAACAGGGCGAGTTAGTTCTGCTGGCGTGGTTGGTGCCGGGGGACGTCGTCGGGTTGGTGACCACAATGAAGAGTCCGCATCCCTATATGGCAACCGCAGAAGCAATTTCCGACTGTGCGGTCTTGGCCTGGGAACACTCCGTCATCTGCAAGCTCGTTTCCTTGCACCCTCAGCTCGCAGAAAACGCCTTGCACATCGCTCTTGGCTACCTGCGAACCTACATCGACCGCCATGTTGGAATGGTTACGAAGACTGCGGAAGAAAGGTTGGCAGAGACCCTGGTTAGGCTCAGTGACCAATCCGGCCAGTTTCGTCCCGAAGGGATCGAAATCCGTGCCACCAACGATGAACTCGGCGCGTTGGCGGATATCAGCCCATTTACCGCCAGCCGCGTGCTAAATAATTGGGTGCACGCAGGAACTGTCTCCAAGGGGCGTGGTAGTGTCCTTATCCGTGCTCCCGAAGCGCTCATGATTGGTTAGCAGGAAGTGCTGTATTGGCCTCTCCTGCTTTCATGGGCGCGCCCTAGACGAGGCGTCCGCTCAGTATTCAGTTCCCCGACTTTGAACCTTTAGAGTGAGCGTCAGGTCAGTTGCCACTCCGTCGACATCGAAGGTGGGCATCTGGTTTGCGATACGATGGAGCCTTGGTGGAGGCGTCGCTTCAACACGAAGCCAAGGCGAATGCGAACGGTGTAACGACTTTCGTCGTACTGCTCAAGCTAAGCCGTAAAGTGTCGTAACAGGCGTTATCACCAACTACACCCTCGCCACTATTTTAAAAATAATCGGAACACAAGGAAACCGTAACCCAGTCCGCATACGATCAATAGGAATCCGCCACCAATAGTTACAGCGAGTTCGAGACCAGCGGCTCGCTCACCTTTCAGCAATATGCTCTTCCCTCGCAAGCCGTAGAACATGCACATCAACCCGAGGGGAATCGCAAGGAATGGGAGCAATTTCATGCGCAAATACTCACGGCTTTTGTATCACAGTGAATACGGTGTGCACGACGGTTGACGCTATCAGGCGATTACACTCACGACGCCGGTCAATGAGTGTAATGGCGATGTTACGCCAACCATCGAAGGCACTCCCAATATGCGTGCACTGCAATGCTTCTCCAGCGTCGCCAAAGTTGCTCGGAGAACACGTGCAAGCTGCGTGTCCCAGAATCCTACGGATTGAAATAAGGATCTCTTGCCATGCGAATGAACGCCGCTTCCGATTCGGGAGACGAGCTGATGCGCCAATCGGCTTCCTTGTTGATGTCGAACCAGACGAGACATTTGATGAGCGGGAAACTGGCGCGGAGAGTGGGAATGATTTCATCGATCCACTTGCCTTTGTTTCCCCCCACTTGAGCAGAAGACATCTCTCCAATCAAGATCGGCTTTTTCTTGGCTGCAAGGAGGGGGTAGATCTCCCGGAAAACCTGTTGGAAGGTCTGCCAGCCACCGTTTGTCGCACCCCAGTTATACCCATCGACCCCTGTCCAATCGACGTAGGCGTCCCCTGGGTAGTACTCCATCGTATGCTTGTTACCTCCGTCGATGTCCGTGACGTTTGGACACCAGGCCCAGATCACGTTGGTAGCGCCCGCAGCAAGGAAGATGTCGTGAATGTGTCGATAAGCAGCAACGTACAGGGGTGCATTGTTGCCACCCCACGCCTCGTCACCATTCATCTCCGCTGCGAAGTCGAGGAAGAACTTCTTTCCCAGTGCTTTGGAGCCGTTTGCACGCGCTACTATAGTGGCATCGAGGCTTCCGTCGACGATCTTGGTGAAGTCGATCTTGTGAGGTTCCCAATTGACGAGAGGGATGCGTCCAGCGGACAGATCCGCTTTGGTGACGGTGCCGATCCAGTCGTCGGTCCACGCGTAGTAAGTGAGGTGAACGGGGGGTGTCCGCCCGAGCTTCGCCGTGGTCTGGGCTAGATCACCGGCTCCGTAGTATTGTCCGAGCAACGCGCCCGCTGCGGGCTCCAGAATGGACGAGCCACTGGCATTTGCTGCGACGAGGAGCCAACCGGTGGAAGCAAAAATTACTACGCCCGCTAGAGCGGCTCTGCCAAGAATGTTTCTCATGGCTCCCCCTTCACAAAAGATCGACGGCTGGATTTCGGGGACATGCATTTCTACACCGAGCGAGATGAGATACCTACTCTTCGTCTTCATACAGTGGAATGCGCGATCGAACGGCCAAAATGTAGGCCTTGGTGCTCGGTTTGTTCTGGTTGTAAAAGCCCACCGTGCAGTTGGGGCGAAAGTAGTAGGCGTCTCCGGCCATGGCGGCATAGCGGCCTTCGACGCCGTCCGTCCCACCGCCGGCGACGATGTCGCCCTGGCCGTCCATTACTAGGTAGATTTCTTCCGCGGCCTGGTGGTGGTGAGGCCAGTTCGTGCCTCCGGGCGCAAAATCCATCCAGAAAAGCTGTTCATCACGCCTCATCAATCAAGTCTCGCTTTCCGGTGTGCAAGCCGATCAGAAGTTTGTACAGAACTGAGTTCGGGTGACCGCTGACGGTCTCCTCCCTGGCATCCTCCAGGTTTGCGACTCTCGGGTGTGGCATCGGCGTCCCGATTGAAATCGATGACGGGATCTTGAACCCCATCACCAGCAGGCGTAGCGGTTCATCCGAGTGGTTTGCAATCGAATGTCACGCCCGATCAAGAAGGGCTACTGAGGCTTCAGGCTAACCCACTTTCTGCCGGCATACAGCCGGTACGCTCCTCCGTCTTCCACGATCTTGAGGGGCACCGGGTGCGGAATTTTGTCGTCTATCTGGACAGCAACGCTGAACAGATCATTGGCTCCCACGTCCATCACCAGGAATTTTCCCTCTTTTGAGAATCCGAATCCGTACTCACCCGGCGCCAGTTCTGACCCCTCGATATTGAGCTTCACTTCCGTGATCAGAAATCCCTGATACTTTGCTTGCACATCGGCCGCATAACCAGAGGTATCCAACAGTCCCGTCAGGACCAGCTTCCCATCGGGGACACTGAATCCTGCGGAATTGCGCAATTGCACCGGAGCTGATTGGCCCCGAAAAAAATAGGTGCTGGGAACTACTTTCTTGATCACGTCATTGCTAAGCACGCCAGGCTTCAGTGGCTGGGCCGAAAGCAGCAAACCACAGAAAATCACCACTGCCACGCCAACACGTCGCTTCATGAACATTCCTCCATTGAATCAACAGACTAGGTTCATAAGAGTTAAACCAACAGTGACGCTGAACACAGACGGTAGTGATTGCAGTCACGCGCTGCAGCATTCCTGGTTGGAAGTCGCTAGCCTGCTTAATTCATCAGAGCTGAGATGTTCTTGCGAGGATGTGTGATCGGACGTCGAGTCGGCCCGGTCAGTCGGTTTTTCGGGGGTAGTACGGCGGGGCGACCTGAGGGGAGGGATTTTGAGCACGGCTCCGCAATGAAGTGCGAGTGAAAGGTGAGTTCGGAGACAAGCCTACGGGTCAACCGCTGTTGACGGCGCAGGCGACGGAGCGAAACAAGTTCTGAAACGGCCAGCCGGTGGCCAGGTGAAAGCGAACACAGCGGGCAGTATGGCGAACGCGAGCGCCGATTTTGAAGAGCTTTGCGCGTAGGGTTTCGATCTGGGCGGAACGCCAAGGTAGCGGCAACTGGAGACGAAAGAAGTTGACCAGGTTGTAAGCGGCGGCGTGCAGGAAGAGGCGGAAGGCGTTGGCCAGAAAGCGGTGACAGCTCAAGCGGTCGGCGCGGAAACCGTTTTTGAATTCTTCGATGCGGTTCTCGCACTCGCCGCGATCGTTGTAGAAAGCGAAGACCTGGGCGGCAGGTCCGGGGCAGTTAGTAACTACAAAGCGCAGGTTGGTGCCGGCGGCGGAGTGTTCGGCCTTGTAGCAGATGCGGCGCCGGCGCGGCCAACTGCGGGCGCGATGGGGGAAGCTGGAAAAGCTGCGCTGCGGAAGTTGAGTGCGGCGATAGCGGCGCTTTAACTGCTTCTGCCGCGGTTCGGCGCGTTGCTTGAAGACGCAGTTGGCGGGAATGCCGAGGGCGTACTCGAGGTGGAAGAACTCGCAGAACTGGTAGAGCAGGGGCAGAGCGAAACCGGCGTCGCCGCGCAGTTTGATTTTCACGCCGGGGAAAGCGGCCTGCAAACGCGGCACCAGGCGCAGCAGCATGGGCACGATGCGGGCGTGACTGGAGGCGTTTCCCGGCCGCAGCCGCGCCGCCAGCAGGCATCCCGTGTGGCGCTCGAAAATCAGCATGGGGTGATACATGTGCTGGCCGTAGGCGCCGTTGAAGAAGCTGAGTTGCTGTTGGCCGTGGGTGGGATCGTCGGTGGAATCGAGATCGAGCAGGATCTGGCCCCGCCGGCGAACTTGTTCGGCACCCAGACGAATGAACTGTTCGCATAGCAGATCGTTCAGGCGCACCAGTTCGCGGGCGGAGGGCGCGTTCTCCCAGCGGCTGAGGGTGGGCTGCGAGCCCAGCGCGTCACCCAGTTTCTGATCGGCGACGATCTGCAACAGGGGATCGTGGCGCAGACGGTCGGCGTCGTTGGCGTCTTCGTAGCCGGCGACGATCTGATAGATGCGTTGCCGCAACAGGGCCAGCGAGTCGTGATGCACGCGGTCAGGTTGCCGGGGATCGCCGAGTGGCGCGGCCCAGTCGCGGGTCAAATGATGGCGCTGATCGAAGGCGCGCAAGGGCAGAAGACCGGCGTCGCTGGTGATCTGGCCCCCGGAAAAATCGGCGCAGATGGGTTGATGGCGGTAGAAGGAGAAGGTGAGTTGTGGTAAAACACTTCGTATCAAGCGATGGATGCTCCGAAAGGGAATGCTGGGTGCCGAAACCCAGTGTTCATCATTCCTTTTAGAGCATCCTTTCTTTTTTGGCTAGAGACTTCGTGAATAATCCAGGCTAGTGGTTTGCTGTCGAGGCCTTGCAGAGCGACCGGCAAGTTCAGCTACACCAGTGCTCCCTTAAATTAGCTCCATCCCAGTATCGATGAGTTGCTGGTGTGATCGTGTCTTCTCATGGCAGCGCATAAAAAGGAACGAAGACCTCCACGACCTTCGACTTGCCCGCCGTAATCATGGACTCGACCGGAGACACCGACCCGGACCCTCAATCCATCTTTGCGCCTGTTTGGGATCACTGCACCTGGTGAGTTCAGCGCGAATGGTTCTATGAGCAAAATCACTATATAGCGTGATGGTGGTCACAGCTGCGTGCCCACGCTGATAGCTATTCTGTGTTCCTCTACTCCCCCTACTTTTCGGTAAGGGGCCCCTTTTGAATACCTTAAAGAGTTTGAATCGAGGGACACGGCGGTTGATTTTAGCCTGTGCACTTCTGATTAGCGGATCGGCCGGAATTGCCAACGGCCAGATTGCGGTGACCACCCACCACAACGACAATAGCCGGACAGGACAGAACCTGAACGAACTTGTGCTCAACACCTCTAATGTGAACGTGAACACCTTTGGAAAGCTCTTTTCGCGTGCCGTAGACGGTCAAATCTATGCTCAGCCGCTCTACGTGCCGGATCTATCGGTTGCTGGTCAGATGCGAAACATAGTCTACGTCGCGACGCAGAACGATTCAGTTTATGCCTTCGACGCTGATGACCCCGCTGCGTCATCACCGTTGTGGCATGTCAATTTCGGCACTCCCGTCCCTAGCAACGATGTTGCTCCTGACTGCGCTGACATCACGCCTCAGGTTGGCATCACCAGCACTCCGGTGATCGATCCGAGTAGCGGAACAATTTATGTCGTCGCAAAGACAAAAAACACAAGCGACAATAGTCACCATTTCAAAATCCACGCGCTCGATCTGATCACAGGCACAGAAAAATTTGGGGGCCCTACTGAGATTGCCGCCCAAGTACCTGGCACCGGGGTAGATAACCTGGGCGGTACCGTCGTATTTAACTCTTTGCAGCAATTCAACCGGCCAGGTCTCCTGCTCTTGAACGGTATTGTGTACGTTGCTTTTGGATCCGCCTGCGAAACTCCACCGTGGCACGGTTGGATCATAGGCTACGGCGCCTCGACGCTACAAAAAGTGGCCGTACTCAACACGACGCCTAACGGCTCCGACGGTGGTATCTGGGGCGGCGGCCAGGGGCTTCTTGCTGACTCCGCTAACAACATCTACGCGATGACGGGGAACGGCACCTTCGATCCGACGACAGGCGGGGATTATGGTGACAGCATTCTGAAGATCAGCACTGCCTCCGGTCTTTCCATTGTGGACTATTTCACCCCGGAGAATCAGGCGGATCTCGACGCCGCCGATCTGGATCTGGGCTCGGGTGGGCCCATGGCATTGCCTGGGACCAATCTGATTGTGGGGTCGGGAAAAGATGGAGTGGTTAGAGTCCTGGATACTACAAATCTTGGCCAGTTCAGCGTCACTACGAACAACGATGTTCAAGAATTCCAGGGAACCACAGGTTTCGTATTCATGGGGGCGCCCATCTATTGGAACAGTCCCAACCATGGCCCCGTTATCTACATCTGGAGTGGGAACGACTTCCTGAAAGCCTACCAGTTAGTGAACGGGAAATTTGTGACGAATCCAGTCTCGCAAAGTACGGTGCTGGAGGCCGATGGATACTCCAACAGCGTTCCGTTGTCGCTTTCTGCAAATGGCAGCCAGGCCGGAACCGGCATTGTGTGGGCGGCAAGTGCGCTTTCAAGAAATGCAAACCAAGAGACGGTGGCTGGCATTCTCCGCGCCTTTGATGCTACCGACCTTACCAACGAGCTTTGGGACAGCAGGCAAAACGCTGCGCGAGATGATGTTGGGAATTATGCCAAGTTTTCTCCCCCCACAATTGCCAACGGCAAGGTTTACCTGGCGACATTCTCGAATCAATTGCTGGTATATGGTCTGCTTTCGTCATCGAATCCCGCGCCCACAGTGAGCGCTATTACCCCCACGTCGGGGACTACAAACGGCGGGACGGCGGTGACCATCACAGGAACGGGGTTCCTACCCGGAGCGACGGTAACGCTCGGTGACAACGCCGCGACCAATGTGGCAGTGGCGAACGGCACTTCCATCACCGCGACCACCGCAGTGCACGCTGCGGGTGCAGTGAATGTAATGGTCACCAACACGGACAACCAGAGTGGCACTTTGACCAACGGGTATACCTACACTTCCGGCACGAGCGGGGGACCAATCGCGTTTGTACAGATGAATTCAGCCACGCCACAGACACCGACAGGGACCGTGATTCTTGATTATCCGGTACCGCAGACAGCGGGGAATCTGAACATCGTGGTAGTGGGATGGAACGACAACACCTCGAGTCTAAGCTCGGTGAGCGATAGCCGCGGGAACTCTTATGTCCAGGCGGGAACGACCATCGCGGGTACTGGATTACGGCAAGCCATCTATTACGCGAAGAACATAGCTGGCGGCAGCAACACGGTAACGGTCAGCTTTAACCAGGCAGCAGCGTATGTGGATGTGCGCCTGCTGGAGTACAGCGGGCTGGATGCGACCAATCCACTGGATGTGACGGCGGGGGCAGCAGGCACCAGCAATAGTGCTGACAGTGGAGCGGCGGAGACCACCTCCGCGAATGAGCTGATCTTTGGCGCGGGTACAACCAAAGGCAGCTTCAACGCGGCGGGGGCGGATTTTACTGTCTGCATAATTACCAATCCGGATGGAGATATTGGGGAACATAACCTAGTTAGCAGCACGGGCAGCTATAGTGCGTCTGCAGTGCTCAGCTATTTCTCCGCCTGGGTCATGCAGTTGGTTACCTTTCGGGCCAGCGGGCAAGGTCCCACTAATCTTGCACCGACGGTGACATCGATCTCCCCCAACACGGGGACGGTCAATGGAGGGATGCCAGTGACCATCACTGGCACTGGCATCCTGGCGGGGGCAACGGTGAGCTTGGGTGGAACGGCCGCGACCAACGTGATTGTGGGCAGCAGCGGATCTATCACAGCGATGACTCCAGCCCACGCGGCAGGGGCAGTGAACGTCGTGATAACCAACAGCGATGCCAAAAGCGGCACATTGCCAAACGGCTACACTTACGTTGGGCCTGCAGATTTCACGATGACAGCCTCGGCGCTTTCGCCTACAACCGTTGCGGTTGGGGGAACGGCCACTTCCACCGTCAGTATCACTCCCCTGAACGGTTTCGACGGTACGTTGAGCCTATCCTGTAGCAGTATCGTCCCCGCCGTGACTCCGCCACCGACGTGCGTGTTCGCCCCAAGTTCGGTGACGGGTTCAGGTACCTCCACGCTAACGGTCCGCACTACGGCCGCAGCGCAAGGGTTCCTAGCACCACGATCACGGCGTGTCTTCTACGCCATGTGGCTGCCGGTTGGCGGGCTACTTGTGCTTGGAGCAGGTCTTACCTCACGCAGGCAACGGTTCTTGTGCTTCCTGTTCGAGTGCGTTCTATTTTCGGGTCTGATCCTTCTGCCGGCGTGCGGGGGGGGCGGCGCATCCTTTGGTGTGAGCGGTAATGGTATTCCCGGTACGCCGGCCGGAATCTACACTGTCACGATCTGCGCATCGGGATCGGTGACGCACACAACCACTGTTATTTTGACCGTTAAGTAGACTGAACTTTCACGACCGTGGCGTGGCGCGCCGAGTTGTGTCGTGCCACCGATGTAATCAATAGAGTTGCCGGAGACCTCTCAGACCTCCAACGCAGACTGGGGGCCAAGGCAGAATCGCGGCCGCCATGACGTGGAGACCTAGCCACAAATCCCTCTCGTAAACCGATCACTGCACAGAACATGGACGAGGCAAAAGCGGCGACCTACGCCAACGATCCGCAAACCGAATTAGTGATTCTGGGACTGAGCGAGAACACCGCCGTGACCACCTGCGGCTGGGCACGCCGTTTCTTCGACAGCGGCGGTTCGAGTGGGTTCTAAAGGAAGTCGCTAAGCGTCAGGATTCAGACCCTTTCGTAATCAGGCGGTCACTCTCACAACCCGGATCAATGCGTGTAATGGCGATATTACGCCAACGACCAAGTCTAGACGGCGGTCGGTTGGCGGCGCCGTTTTGTGCTTGCTTTCAGCCAAAGGTACACGACGGAACCCTGGACTCTTCGACTCCAGATCTGCACGGTAACGTATCGAAACAACGAGTTGCGAGGTTCATGCAGAGAGGGCCACTCAAGTGCAACAGTCAAGGCGAGTGAGCATTCTTCTCCTCTTTCAGGTTCCCTGAACTAAGTCAGCCCATCTGAAGTTTTCCCTATCTTAGCGAAATCACAACCTTAAGGAGGTTGCCATGTTTGCACGCAACGTTTCGTTTCATTTGAAATCCAATATGCTTTCCGATTACACCCGCACTTTCGACAAGGACATTCTTCCATTGCTTCGCAGGCAGAACGGCTTCAAGGACGAAATCACGTTCTCCGGCCCCGGCGGAATCGATGTCACGGCGATCAGTCTGTGGGAGAACAAAGCGAGTTCAGACACCTACAACACCAACACTTATCCCGAAGTGTTGAAGACGATGGCAAGGTTCATCGAGGGCACGCCGAAGGTGCAAACCAGTGAAGTGGTCAACTCGACGTTCCACAAGATCACGGCTGGAGCTGCAGCGTAGTCGTTTGTAAGACTTTCGAGAGGGCGGAGTTGATGCTCCGCCTTCCCGGTTTTCATTCGATCCTGCCGATTTCTTCCTAACTGAGCCTAGGCAACTTTGCGCGGTTCCGTCGTGTCCTGCCCCGAGCGCGCATCACTCGCTCTCGCTTCATTCGTGCTCGCGTCATTCCTGGCCACATCATTCGTGAAGGAGAGATTTGGGCTGCCGTCTCGTTCTAGAATTTTCCGTTTTCTCCATCTGCCGATAAGCGGAGCCGTGGTCCCCAAGACAATTACCAGCACGACAAATGCAACCAGGAGCGACAGAGAGCCAGCCCTGTGAGTTATTGGAGTGGCGGGTGCCGCTGCATCAGGCGCTGCAACTGTTTCCGGGGAGGGAGCGTCCGCCGCAACAGCTGTAGCGGCGTCAGCAACCGAAGCGGCTGGCCCTGGGGTTGGCGTCTTGCTGACCGGTTCAGTGGGGGCAATGGCGGCCTCGGCGGCGGCATCTGCTGCTGAGCCCTTGCGAGCGTGGGCCGGCGGCGCGAGCTGAGCAGCCTTAGCAATGGGCGCTTTTACAACCGCCGAAGACGGTCTGACCGTTGTAGCTGGTTCTGTTGCGTCCACCGGAGGAGTGCTGACGGTTGGCGTAGACGGACTCACCACCGCGGCGGGGACCGCAGGCTCCACTGCTGGAGTGCTCACGGCCGCAGCCGGGGCAGCTTCCACCGACCCGTAACCTCGAATACGTTCTCAGCGGTCCGCTTGATGATCTTGGCACGGGGATCGTAATTCTTGTAGACGCGATGGCCAAAGCCCATCAGTTTGCCGTGCCCTTCTTTAATCTTCCTGACGTAAGCGAGGACATTTTCCTTAGAGCCGATTTCGTCGAGCATCTCAAGAACTGCCTCATTGGCTCCGCCGTGGAGTGGTCCCGCCAAGGCAGCAGCCGCAGCCGCTGTTGTCAGGTACGGATCCGTGTGGGCGCTCCCCACCGAACGCATGGCGTTGGCGCTGCAGTTCTGTTCATGGTCGGCATGCAGAATGAACAGAATGTCTAAGGCACGGGCTATGACCGGATTGGCTACGTACTTCGGCTCGACCATCTTCCACAGCATGTTCATGAAATTCTCGGGGTAATTGAGATCGTTGTCCGGGTACACGTAAGGAAACCCGAGACTGTGCCGATATGACATGGCCGCGACGGATGGCATCTTGCCAATCAGCCGCTTAATCTGCAGCAAACGGTTGGCAGGGTCGTGAATCTCTCTCGCCTTCGGGTAGACGGTGGACAAGGCTGCTACTGTGCTCACCAGCATGGCCATGGGGTGAGCATCGTAGTGAAAGCCTTCCATGAACTTCTTCGTAGTTTCAGGCAACATGGTGTGGTAGGTGATCTCACTGATCCAGCTTTTCAGATTGTCTGGAGTGGGTAGGTCGCCGAACAGCAGCAAGTATGCCACCTCGAGAAAACTGCAGTGTTCGGCTAGCATCTCGATGGGATAACCACGGTAGCGCAGAATGCCGCGTTCGCCATCGATAAAGGTGATGCTGCTGCGGCAAGACGCAGTGTTCATAAACGCCGGGTCATAAGTCATCAGACCAAAGTCGTCAGGGTGGGTCCTGATCTTCCGCAAGTCCACAGCCCGGATTGTCCCGTTCTCAATAGGCAGGTCATATTTTGTGGCAGTGCGATTATCGAGAACGGTGAGAGTATTCGATGATGCCATGGCGCACCCTCCTTGGCCGACTTCGGAGTCGTTGGCCTTTGCCGAGCCTGACACAACGTCGGGTTGTCCTGTGCCGGGCACATCAAAGATCTCACCTATTAGGCTCGAGATCCTGTCTCCCTCCGCCTGAAATTGCTCCGAACGGTTATCACCGTTTGCGATCCACAACCAGTTCCTGAAGTTCCCGCCGGCACGTCTGGGTGAGATGGCAGTTCCAGCAGACGGGCTTATAAGTCGAAAACAATTCTGGAAGCTGCTCCGGTGGGAAGTGTTCCCACTTAACCGTCTTGCGATCAGGTCCCATGAGGGCCAGGGCACGATCGAGGTAATGGAACGGTTCAAAGCGGCTATGGCAATACACGCAGCTCTGTCCTTCATACCACTCGGAAACAATGTTCCATACTAGGTAGTTCTCCGGATCGGCCTCAATCTGTTGCAGACACTCCTGACCGCAGTCACGGCGCTCCGGCCAGCCAGAACATTTATCCGTGCAAAGCTCGCTTTCGCCGATAAAGGCCCACGCGGCCGCTTTCCTCGCTGCCACATCCACAGCTTCTGTCGTGAGCGTCTCCGGGCAGGTTATGAGCCGCTTGCCACGGTACCTAAAGTAGGTTTGCACTACCGGGATGACGCGGAAAAGAACCAAGCCAGCTACCACGGCCAAGAAGGCTATGAGGAGAAGATTTAATGTTGTCATACATACGCCCCCGGGACTCACCATCTGGCTAACAGAGCCGGCCTATGACCAGGCGTGGAAATCAGACGTGAAGTGGATAGTGGACGAGATCAGGCGATTACACTGTTTGCCTTAGTCACTAGGCTGCATTGACCTCCCAGCGCAAAACTTGCAGGCAGCAGCAGGCTGCGAAGTCTTCCGATCCAGTCGGACCGGTGCGTCGAAACTCCGGGACGCCTCACTTACGTTCGTGCCTGGCCGCTGCCTCGAATGAAGGATGGAAAGATTCACGCCTGTCGCTTCGCTGAGAAAGGCGACCAACTCGGGAATTTTCCAGTGCTTCGGATGGATGGCCTTGAAAACTCCCTTCAACTCTCCATCCCATCTCGAATTTTCATCCTCCATGCTTCTTCTAGCTCACCCGCAAGCCGAGAGGCTGTGATCCACCTCACTGATCGAAGTGACCGCGATTACGCGCATACTCGTCTGCCAACACCTCCCCTTGTTTTTGCATCTCCATACTGACAAAACTTTTGTTGGGAGAAACAACTATGAGATTCAGAAAGAGAGAGCCACTTCTTGGTGTACTACTCAGTACCGGACTTCACCTGATTGATTCCCTTCGAGAGCGTCTGCCGGACGATGTCGATGACATTAAGGACCGGGTCAGGGATACGTATGACACCGCGTCTCACCGCGTCAGTCGAGCCACCGACGCTCTTCGTGGCGAAGAAGATTCCCACATACTTGGCGCAATCGGTGTCCTACTAGTCGGCGTAGGGATTGGTGTGGGAGTCGGCCTGCTAATCGCACCGACCCGCGGTGAAGAAACTCGGTCCGATATTGCTGAAAAGGTTTCGGATTTCGGCGACAAAGTCCGTGAGCGCACCGAAAAAAAGGCCGCAACTGGGACTCACGGCGAGTAAAGAGGAACAACTCCGGGTCGGCCAAGTCGGCAAGTGGGTGACGAAGGCTTCGACCTGTTCGCGGGACGCTTCGCTAAGAGTCTTGGTGCCGCAGAAATTGACCGCGTCATTCGCCAAACCTGCGAATAAACCAGGTCTTCACCACCTGCGTCAGAATCACATAGGCCAGCAGCATGATGGCCAGAAACAGCCAGTACCGCGGCGGGAGCGGGACAAACCCGAGCGTGTTCGCCAGAGGGGAGACCGTCAGCCAGGCGCCGACCGCGACGATGATCATGGAAGTAAGGATGAGCGGCCAGCTAGCCCGGCTTTCGATAAACGGGATCTTGTTGGTGCGAATAACATGAATGATGAGCGTCTGGGTGAAGAGCGACTCCACGAACCAGCCGGTGTGGAACAGAGCGGGGTTGTGCCAGCAATTGAAAACGTACAGCATCATGAAGAACGTCAGGTAATCAAAGATCGAGCTGATTGGCCCGATAAAAAGAATAAAACGCAGGATCTTGTCAATCGTCCACTGACGCGGCTTCATCAGCCAATCGGCATCCACCCCGTCGGTTGGGATGGTGGTCTGTGAGAAGTCGTACAGTAGGTTGTTGGTCAGCACCTGGATCGGCAGCATGGGTAGGAAGGGCAGGAACGCACTGGCCCCAACGACGCTGAACATGTTGCCAAAGTTCGAACTGGCTGCCATCTTGATGTACTTGACAATGTTGCCGAACACTCGTCGGCCTTCAAGCACGCCCTGCTCCAGTACCAGCAGGCTGTTTTCCAGCAGGATGATATCGGATGACTCTTTGGCGATGTCCACCGCGCTGTCGACCGAGATACCTACGTCGGCGGCCTTCAAGGCCGGGGCGTCGTTGATGCCATCGCCCAGGAACCCCACCACGTGGCCCGTACTCTGGAGTGCGCGGATGATGCGTTCTTTGTGAGCCGGGACCAGTCTGGCAAAAACGCTGGTAGCGCTGGCGGCTTCGGCTAGTTCCGACTCGCTCATCGTCTCGATTTGAGAGCCGAGCAGGAGACGCTCTGCTGGCATGCCCACCTCCTTGCAGATGTAGGCGCTGATGATCTCGTTATCGCCGGTCAGGACTTTGACGTCCACGCTCAGGCGTTGAAGCTGCTTCAAGGCTTCCGTCGCGGTGTCCTTAGGTGGGTCGAGGAAAGCCAGGAAACCCAACAGGATCAGGTCCGACTCATCCTTGACCGAGTAAACGGGCTCATCGGAACCGCCCGGCATTTGCTTATAAGCCAGGGCGATCACCCGAAAACCCTGGCCGTTCAGATCATCCGCCAAGTTTCGACGTTTGGCGTCGTGCTCGGGCAAAGCTTCGATGACCTCTCCTTTAACTTCCACCCGGGTACACAGGCCCAGCACTTCATCCACCGCGCCCTTGCAGATCAAAGTATTCAACCCGGTTTCATCTTCCACTACCACCGACATCCGGCGCCGCACGAAGTCGAAGGGGATCTCGTCGATCTTGCGGTACCTCTCTTTCGCCTTCAGGCGTTCTTCCAGTTCCTCATGGTCGAGGATCGCTTCGTCGAGGAGGTTCTTCAACCCGGTATGGTGGTAGCTGTTCAGGTAGCCGTAATGCAGCACCTTCTCGCTGGGATCGCCGTGCGCGTCAAGATGCTTTTCGAGCACGATCTTGCCCTGGGTGAGGGTGCCGGTCTTGTCAGTGCATAGCACGTCCATCGCCCCGAAGTTCTGGATGGAGTTCAGGCGTTTGACGATCACTTTCTTGCGGGCCATTGCCAGGGCGCCTTTGGACAGGTTGACGGTCACGATCATGGGCAGCATCTCGGGGGTCAACCCGACTGCCACCGCCATGGCAAACAAGAAAGCTTCCAACCAGTTGTGCTTGCTCAGCCCGTTGATCAGGAAGACAGCCGGCACCATCACCGCGATGAAGCGGATCATCAGCCAGGTGAACTTGTTGACGCCCTTGTCGAAGCTGGTCAACTGGCGCTGACCGACGATACTGGCGGCCAGCGATCCAAAGAAGGTCTGGTTTCCGGTGTGGATGACCACGGCTGTCGCGGATCCGCTCTCCACGTTGGAACCTAAGAAGCAGATGTTGGGAAGTTCCAGCGTATTCTGAACGTCTGCGGCGGCCAGGGCGGCTTTCTTCTCAACGGGCAGGGCTTCGCCGGTGAGAGCCGCTTGATTCAAGAACAGGTCTTTGGCGGAGAGCACCCGTGCATCAGCCGGCACCATATCACCGGCGGCCAGCCGGATGATGTCGCCAGGCACTAACATCTTCAGCGAGACTTCTTCTTCCTTACCCGCCCGCACCAACGTCGCGGTGTTGCTGACCATCGCTTGGAGCTTCTGGGCCGCGTTATCGGCTCGCATCTCCTGGAGGAAACGCAACACCACGCCCAGGAGCACCATCACGAAAATGACCACCGTCGCCCGTAGGTCACCGGTTAGAAAGGAAAGCACACCCAGCGCTAGGAGCAGGAGGACCAACGGATTCTTGATATTGCCCAGGAGTCGCATCAGGGCGGATTGACGCATCTCTTGGGCAATCTCGTTCATCCCGAATCGCCTCAAGCGAGATTCGGCTTCCGCCTCGCTCAGGCCGTTCAATTGCGATGCGAGCCCCTTCAGGACGATATCGGTATCGGCACACGCTGTTTCCTTTAGTTGAACGGAATAATGCGCCCCGTTTCCGTCATGGAGGTTACTTGGGCGCTGAAATGCATCCGGGGTCTTCTTTGAGATTCCCATTCACGCCTCTACTGGGGATGCCTATGGGCCAAGGGTTTTGCCATCCGGCGCTAGAGTAATTGCCGCGCGCCGTCGGGCGCCTTCCATCAGTCCACGAACAACTGGAGGGCGATCAGAAGTGTGAATTCGAAGCCGGCGCTGACCTACCCGATCATTCGTACCAGTAGCCACGAGAGTCTACATCACAACTTCGAGTTTAGGCTTAAGGTTAAGCGTGGACGAATGCGCCGTGCCGTGTTGTACTCCGCGCGCCACTTTCGCAAGCGGCTCTGCACTGCGCTACGTTACTCCAATTCGCAACGCGACCTTCGGCTGCGAATCGGCTATCCATCGGCCAGTCTTTGTGATGGCCTGTGGATGGCAGGATACCAAGGTATTGGAGCAACCCAATCGTATTTTGAGCCGCTCCCTCGAACACCCAATGGCAACGGACGGCTGCGGACTTGAACTCAATGGCACCACCCGGTATGTGAGGTGGCATTCGTTGAATTTGCAGTCGTAGAATTCGTTGCCGTCGAGGACAAGTTTCTCTTGCATGAAAGTTTTATTTTTAAAGACGGCCATTATGACCTCACCATCCGCCGAGCGGAGTCAGCGAGTCTTGCGGGGGGCGTTTTTGGGTTTGTCCAGTGCAGTGATGTTGGATCGGAGGCGCTCGAGGGTTCTTTCGATGGAGACTAGCGACTCGCGTGCGTCGGACACTTTGTCGAGAAGTTTGTCCAGAGTCTCTTCCGGGGAGGGTGGGTGCTTTGACTTAGCCATGATTGGGAAAGTGTAATAAGAGGCGGGTTTTCGATTCAGCACGCCAGCGCACAATGCCTACCGAAGCTTCCTTTGGGCCGCCGATTCCGGCTGGAGAATGAAACTGAATTTTGCCAAGACGTACTCGGGTTTACTCTCCGCAGAGCGCGGCGATGCATTGGCCCTCTATATCCGGGATAGTAACGCCTACCACTACGTGTCCGAGCCCTCCATGGGCAGGAGATGCAGTTTCTCCCCTTCCAAAACAACCACATCGGAATGGAGATCGTCCGCTCGGATTTCCGGGCCGGTCACGCTGAGGGGCGTGCACTATGGCACTGGACTTGCGCACAGAGGATTGCCTATCTCCACGAACACCCAGCCAGAGGATTTACGACCGTTATGGGCGGCGCATTGCAAAGTGGGGGTGGCACGATATGCAGGATCGATCCCGCAGTAGTTCGATTTCAGGCCAACAGAAAATGCTTCAACATGCCCATGTGCTAGAGCATTCTCTTGAGAACCGCGAGACTGTTGAGTGCATCTCTCAGTTTGCGATGCTGCTTAGAGTATGCGATCGGCAATCCCCGTAAGCGTTCGTGGATAGCCTTCTCAGCCACTTCGATGCTCGCTGGCAACTTGTCCGGGTCGAATTCCATTGCCGCGGCTCTATAAACGTCGAGCCAATCCCTGTCATTATGGCTCACTGACGGAGTCTCCGCACACAGGCCCTTCCGCATCCAGGAATCTGCATCCGGCGTACAAGCAAACACACACCAGGTTCCCGACAGTTGAGCAGTTCAAGTGTCATCCGCGCTCTCCTTTGTTCAGCGCCAGATGGCGATCAACACTGCAACGACCACGACAGCTCTGGCGGCATGAGGAAATCTGGCTATCATGTGGATGATGCCGGAAATGCTTCCAATACTGAGATCGGGCATGTTGCCTACCTGCCTTCTCGAACTAGTATCGCTATCACACGACGTGTGCGATCTTGCCGAATCGGGCTTTCTCGGGCGAAGCGGGAGTCTGGGGAAGGACTCTCGCGGGGTCCCAGACGGACCGTCGATTAGAACAGTGCAGGTGCAATGCCAAACCAGACTTGCGTTACCGGGCGAGAACCGCAACAATTGCCCCTGTGCTCGCCCCGGCGGAACTCCGGCTAACGAAAGGCGCTTAGCCCACGCGGTCGGAGGAAGGGTGCATTCTCTGCCAGCTTTCTTTTGGTCGACAGAGAGGTAGAGAGCCTTTGACGCGCAATGCAAAAGACATTCCGCGGGGAAAATATGTTCCATCGCAAACGGGTTCACAGCGACAACAGCCCCAAAAAGAACGCGGCACACACTCAGAGCGATGGACGCTCGTCGATCAGCCCTCCCTCCGAACCCTTCGCACCACGTACTCCTTCGAGAGCCTCAAACGGGAGGGTGAACTCCGCCTTTTACCGTACTATCAGAGTAAGTGTTGAACTTTGAGAGTTTGATCTGGAAACCGCGTTGACAGTCAGGTTGTAAGTCCCAGCTGGCGTGCTCACAAGCATTCTAGGGTTCGTGTGGTGGACTAGATATGTCCCGGATGGGGCCACTTTGGAAAGCTGGATTGAGAACGCGTTCCGCCCCTCTCTGAACTTGAACCTAAACGTGTGAGCGAGGACCCACTCGGGAGCGTGGCTTGGATACCGACAGGGCACGAAGATTCGCCGGTGCATCGTGGGCCCTTGAATCAGACATCCGTTCTTAAATTGGTCAAAAGGAGACAGTTAATCAGCTCTGCCTCGCTTAACCTGCAATGTGAGGCAACCCTCATGAAACGATTTGGAGTAGTCAGCGCGGCAGTTCTGTTCTGCCTTGTCGGACCCATTGCTCTTGCCTACGCTCAGCAGGACCAGCAGGAAGAAAAACAGACCAAGCACGAAGAGCAAGCGAAGCCCCAAAAGCAGAAGGACGGCCAGCAACAGCAAGACCAGAACAGACAGCAGCAACAGCATGCCCAGCAGCAACAGCAAGACCAGAACAGGGAGCAGCAACAGCATGCCCAGCAGCAACAGCAAGACCAGAACAGGGAGCAGCAACAGCATGCCCAGCAGCAACAGCAAGACCAGAACAGGCAGCAGCAACAGCATGCCCAGCAGCAACAGCAAGACCAGAACAGGGAGCAGCAACAGCATGCCCAGCAGCAACAGCAAGACCAGAACAGGGAGCAGCAACAGCATGCCCAGCAGCAACAGCAAGACCAGAACAGGCAGCAGCAACAGCATGCCCAGCAGCAACAGCAAGACCAGAGCAGGCAGCAGCAACAGCATGCCCAGCAGCAACAGCAAGACCAGAACAGGGAGCAGCAACAGCATGCCCAGCAGCAACAACAAGACCAGAACAGGCAGCAGCAACAGGTCGGGCGGCAACAACAGGAGCAGCAAGATCTGAACAGACAGCGACAGCAGCAAAACGTGCAGGCGCAGCAGCAGGAGCGCCTCTCGCAGCAGCGTCAGCAGCAGCTAATCGAGCAGCAGCAGCAGCGTATCGTGCAATACCGTCAACATCTGGACCAGCAGCAACAGCAGCTGCAGCGGCAGGCGGTAGAACGGCAGACGGTGATGCTACGGGAACAGAACCGTGCGTCGCAGTACCGTTTTCAGGAAGAGTACCTGGAGCGCATGCGACAGCAGCAAGTGCGGCTCGATAACGACCGTAACCACGACTACAATGGTGATCCGTACTTCTACACGGCTCCAACCTATCGTTACAATCGCGGTGGCAGCTACTACGAGACGAATCAGTACGGCGCAGACTTGCTACGTCGGTCCGTGAACTACGGTTACGAAGAAGGCTTTCGCACGGGAGAGGCGGACCGGCAGGATCGGTGGCGTTCCGACTACCGTGATTCGTACGCCTACCAGGACGCAAACTACGGCTACACCGGATATTACGTTGACCAGGACGAGTACAACTACTATTTTCGCCAGGGTTTTAGTCGTGGCTATGAAGACGGCTTCAGCAGCCGCAACCAATATGGTAGCTATTCGAACGGCTCGTATAGCGTGCTTGGTGCCATTCTGGGGCAGATCCTCGACTTCCAGTCGCTTCGCTAAACAGCAAACTTCGGGCGTCGAGCAGATCAACGTACATCAGCCAGCCGCGGAACCTGCTCTTGTTGCCTGAATAAAAGGTCGAGAGTAGTGCCATCAAAGGAACACTGGCAACACCAAACCAGTACATCCATACCACCCAGCCGCGCGGATCTCGGCGGCTTGAGTGGTTTCTTTGGAGTAGCGATTATGAAAGAACATTTGAAATCGATTATCGAAGTACTCAGCAGAGATGCAAATCAGCTGGAACATCATGCCCAAAAGCTCAGACAAATCTCACCTGACCTTTCTGTCGATCTTAAGTCGGACGCCGAGCTCATCGATGACAGAGCCGCGTCTATTAGAAAGCAAGTCGAACTTCTGGAGCACTGGGAGTAGCATCCACCGCTCGAAGAGCGAACTGCTCGACATCTATTTCATAAGGGGGGACACATGCCTAACACCGGCGAGAGAAGAGAAATCACCAAGCGGGTGAACGCGAAGGAAGCAGAAATGGTTCAGCAGTCTAAGAAGCTGGTATCCAGAACGAGAGAGATCACCGCCGACACAGACGCGAAGAACTTGGCGCGTACTACCGGAACGAACAAGCGAAGATCTTCCCGCAATCCGTAACACAACTCTACGACGGTTACCGACACACCCGGCTGGAGGTCTGCAGCGGCGCCCATTGTCCCACCGTCCCTTTCACTTCAGTAACCTTACCCGGCCGCGGCGCGCACGATATTCTCGCCCGCATGCAAGACCTAGCCACAAATCCCTCTCGTAAACCCATCACTGCGCAAAACATGGACGAGGCAAAAGCGGCGGCCTACGCCAACGATCCCCAAACGGAATTAGTGATTCTGGGACTGAGCGAGAACGCCGCCGTGACAACCTGCGGCTGGGCACGCTCTTTCTTCGACAGTGGCGGTTCAAGTGGGTTCTAAAGGAAGTCGCTAAGCGTCAGGATGGACTGAATCAGTTAAATCGTTTTTCTGCATTTTTGCACTGCTCTGTCAGCCACTGATCGAGTTGCTCCCGCAAATCCTTGGCTAGGTCGAAGAACTGCAGACCCGCGCGGCCAGAGTCATCCATCCACGCAAGCTGTACTTTCGGTTCCAGAGGAGTGGCGACCCCGGGTAGCTTGAAATTTGCCGAGACACCGCCCGAGGGGAACTTGCCACGGAAAAAGATGGCCATGCCCCCTTCGCTGATATTTGTGATTGTCGCCTTCATCTTCTGGCCTTCGCCAGACCCAAGCGTGGCTGGTATTTCCACCGGATGACGGAAATAACGTCGTTGCTCGCGAATCATGAAATTGAGGGCGGCGCTGAAGCAACGCGTCGCATTCAGGGTAGAAATTGGTTTCTGCAGAACAAAGTTCACTCCCATCTTGAATGCCTGTTGCGTAGTGGTGGTTCCGTTCAGGATGGCAAAGGTGACGGAATTCTTGTTGCTGGAGGCCTTACGCAAGCCTTCGAGCACCCGTAAGCCACCCTCGAGGTCGTCACAATCCACAATAATAGCGTCAAATTTCTCAGTGCGGATGATTTCATGCCCGGACCTGACGCCATGGCAGACTTCGACCTCGATCGACAGCTTTTCCAAGGCCGGCTGGAGGACACGAATGACCTCGGCATCTCGGCTCAGAAGTAACGATTCCAACCTCATGGAATTCTAATGCTAGCTCTCTGCTCTGGCTGCAGGAAGTGACCAAAGTCATCGATTGACGCCCGAAAGGTGTAACGATATCTATGCGTCAGCGTGCGTCGGTGGGAGAAGGCCAAAAAATGGCCCAGTGGCAGTTGGGCCTTGTAATTCTAGGGAGCGATTCAGTGTAGAGTCACAATAGCAGGATGAAGTTCCCATAAGGTCGCTACAGGTCCACGATCGAACGTCGTGAACGTGTAATTAGTGCTTGCAGGAACGCCGGTACTGGACCCCGCAAGCAGCCCGAAAGGTTGGCGCGGTCGCGGCCTACGCGTTTGGAGGCATGGGAATTCCGCCGAGATGCGAGCCAAGCAAAAGCGTGCGCGTGAGCTGCTGACCCAGAGTTGAGAGCTCTTGAAACAGATACAAGCCACCGCGTGTTATCTGGTTCGCGAACTCCAGGCCATGGCGATTATCTCCGCGCAGACTGGGCAAGAAGTCGGACAGGGGGATGTACGAACAACATGCCCGGCAGCTCTCCGCACTGATTAACAAGGCCTTCGGCTAAGCCGCGACGGTTGCGGCACCGGCCGGCTGCTGTCCGATCTGCTCAGCCATTTTCTTCTTTATTTCCTGCGATGTGGGTTCGGCTTGGTGTGTGCTCACCATCCAAGTGTATCCATCAGGGTCCACTAACGTTCCGCAGCGATCGCCCCAAAACATGTCGATTACCTGGCCTTGGGCTGTTGCTCCAAGACCGACAGCCTTGGCGACGACTTTGTCCACTTTTTCCACGTAGAGAAACAGGCCCGCTGGCGAGGCGCCAACTGACTTAGCGCTGCGCATACCACGCGCTGGATTTTCCGGTCCCAGCATCAAAGTCGTGCCACGCAATGTGAGTTCTGCATGTATGGGCTTGCCATCGGGTCCGTTCATGATGCCGCGCTTGGTAAAACCAAAAGCCTTTTGATAAAAGGCGACAGCAGCCTTTATGTCGGAGACTGTAAGTATGGCCGATACGGCGCCGTACTGTTTCTTGTTGAGCGGATCAATCTTCTTCGCCATTGTGTTCCTTTCGGTAAACCGAGACATGTTAGCACCGATTCTGTTGGCCCAGACATCCGGACCGTCTAAAGCGCCTCCGCTCACAAGGTTTGTCTGGGCTACGGTTGCCGCTCGCCCGACTGTGGAAGATTGTGTGTAAAACAGGATCGTTACGATCTAAATATCCAGCAAGACTCGCGCCGTCAACGGATTGAATGTGTCAGGAGAAGCACCGTCCAGTGTGCCGTTTGCACCGAAAAGCGGCATTGACAACCATCGACCGACCGTCTAACTTTCGCACCGTCGACGATCGAAAGGATTGGTTCAAATAAAATTAACCAGTCTGAAGTAGATTGGGTGATCGGACTGTTGGGGTAACCTACCGGGCCGCCAAACCTGAAAAAACCGACAACTCTGCGAGGAATGGTTGGGGTTTGGAACCGCGAAAGCGGTGATCGCATCAGGGGCCGTGATGGTGCATGCTTCCACGTTGTTGGCTTCTTCGCAGGAGCGAGCAGCTAGAGCATAACCAATGTCACGGCCTTTTCCTTTTCCTGCAAGATCCTCCTCGCTTAGTTGGCTTTCCTAGTTGTGTGATGGTGGAGGTGATCCACCTCATGTGCAGTGATTCTGCAAAGTGGAAATCCGCTATGAAGGAACAACTAGAGAGTGTTGTCTTGCAAATGTATAGAGCTGGAGCCGGTGTGCGATGCTCTGAGGCTGTGCACGAGTTTCAGAAGACGTTCATCCTCACAGTGCTCAAGGATCAAAGAGGGAATCAGTGCAAGGCCGCCGAGAGACTCGGCATACACCGGAATACGCTGCGTCGTATGATTCGAGCGCTGGAGATTGACATCGGTCCCACACGTGCGACGGGGAAGCGGCGACCAGCGCGATCAGAGGTACCAGTCTTGCTGCGACGACGCGCAACGTAGTTACCGTCTGATGCCTAGCAAGGCTGCCGGTGGCCTTGCCGAAAAACGACGAGTGAATGCGCATCATCATCCCGGCTGCCGGGGCGCACCCGTCAGCATTATGCACTTTTCGGGACTACGTTCTGAGATTCACTTAGCTTCGCTGCTTCTGAGTGTTGCTTGATAGCCGCCATCGTGCGAGCGGTATAGTCCACCCGCTTGTCGGATTTGGGGCGTCGTTTCCGTTTGGTGACAGAATCGTGTTTTGACAATGACTTCTCCTGTTTGTACCTCGAAGGTCTCTACGACAGAATTCCACTCTAGTCTCGAAGCCGCCGTCCATAATGGTCTCTTTTGCACAGGAGTTTGGCGTGGCGTGCCTTGAGCCCATCGCTTCCTGGGCGACCAGCCGCACAGGGGGCATCGTATGCGAGGGCCCGAGGGGTCGAGGCTCTTCTCCTGATCAGGCTCGCGATCCAGAACATCGGGGCCTACGCCTTCGGCTGGCAGGGTCGTTCCGCGACAAGAGTCAATATCGATTCGTCGAATGCGGGCATCGTTGCCAGGTGCAATCAGATCCCTTCTCCCACCCTCCACCCCACTTCCGTGACCTTACCCGCCCGCGATCCCCGAGGTATTCTCGCCGCATGCCAGACCTAGCCACAAATCCCTCTCGTAAACCTATCACTGCACAGAACATGGACGAGGCGAAAGCGGCGGCCTACGCCAACGATCCCCAAACCGAATTAGTGATTCTGGGACTGAGCGAGAACGCCGCCGTGACCACCTGCGGCTGGGCACGCCATTTCTTCGACAGCGGCGGTTCGAGTGGGTTCTAAAGGAAGTCGACAAAGCGTCGGGATTCAGAGTAACCAGGTGGTTGTTCTCACAATCCGGTCAATGAGTGTAATCGCGATTTTTCACCACTTGAGGCGATTGCGTACTGGGTGGCAAGTCTGATAGCTTCCGGTCGGCCGACAACGCAGGAGTTGATCGTCACTTCTTAAATCACGGTGCCTAGGCTGTCGCCCTCAAAGGCGAACAGTCACTCGCAAGAAGGTAGCCGGTATCGAAGTGCCGCCGTCAGTGCTCTTGTTCTGTGCGTTCGCCAGTTCCAAAAGTTGGTTGTGGAGCTCCTCCACTTTTCCGCTCTTTTCAGCCGCTTCGAACGCGTTCATGGTCGGGCCATAGAATCGTCTGAATGATTCGATGACATCGTGCCGGGCTCTTGTCAGGCGATATGAAGTGGAACGTGTCCTTGACCATGGATATTTTCTCCTTGGGCACTCCGGCCTGACCAAAACGCTCGATGATGTGAGTATCCACACCCCAGGTCATCGGACTGACGAAGCCTTCCGGAGGTGGAGGCATAAACGACGAGCTGATCTTCAGCAGCTGCGACACGAATGAAGTTGGATCGTTGGGGATCCAGTTGCCCATCACAATGCGGCCACCCGGCTTTGTGACCCGGACCATCTCCTTGGCTACGTCGAAGGGCTTGGGAGCAAACATGGCGCCGAATACAGAGAGGGTCAAATCAAACGAATGGTCGCCGACCCCTTGCAGGTTGCACGCATCTCCCTCTTGAAATTTCAGTCGGTTGAGACCCGCCTCCGCGGCTCGTTTGTTCCCGGCGTCAACGAGGTTCCTGGCAATGTCGATTCCAACAACTTCAGCCCCCAAACGGGCGAGAGGAACCGCCGTAGTGCCATCTCCGCAGCCGAGGTCCAAGACCCGCAGCGGCGTCGTTATCCCGAGAGACTTGACGACGTGCTTCTCCAGATTGACGCATCAAGGCGGCAATCTCGGTAAAGTCGCCTTTCTCCCACAACGCTTTGTTTGGATTCATGACTCGCTCCTTTATATCGATCTTCGAAGCTGGCCAAGTGTGTGGCCAGTGCCAGACTGCCGAGATCGATTTTAGCCCAAAACGAAGGAATTGGTCCTGAGTGACGGGCTACTCGGAAGCAACTGTTGTAAACAGGCGATTACACTCATTGACCCCCCTGGACAGGGCTGCCGCTCCCATAATGAGTGTAATGGCGATCTTACGTCAACAACGGCATAGTTTCCGGGTCAAGTGATCATTTCTTGTCGCCCGCTTCCAGGCGTCGGTCTCGGTGCTAAGCAGAAATAGTCGTGAGGCCTGCTCTGTCGCAATTGACAGTGTTTCGCTCTTCCGCAAAAACATAGCCTCACCTTTGTATATTGCGGCCGCTTATCCAGTTCGTCTACTCGCCGATCTTGGCTATCGATTGTGATTCCGTCTCTGGTTCGACATCTCGGATTGCTTGGCGCTTTAGCGCTTTTCTTGTGTGCGATTCCAGTTCCAGCGCGATCCATGACCGATGGCCCGACCGCCCCTGATCAAGCTGTAACTGCCCGCTCTTGTTCGGCGAGCCCGTGCTCTGCCCCCTGGCTTTCCTTGTATTCGTCTCTCGATCTGTACCACGACACCTTTCCAGGTCTCCCCGACGGCGCTTCGCCGGGCGGATCTGACAGCTCTCGGGCCACGTCTGCCAATTTCGCCGCTGAACCAGTCATAAAAACAGAAGCCCCATCATCTGATACGAGATTCCGCTGGAGAGTTTCCATCCAGCAATCCCTCCTCTTCACCGGCATTATGCACGGCTTCAATCTTGCGAGCGAAGCCGGGACGCGAGATGCACTCAACGGTCCCTGGCTCAACAATTACTTGAGCTCAGTGAGCGAACTCCGCGGCTGGAGCGACGGCGACACCTTTATGGCCCCCTACGTAGGCCACACGATTGAAGGATCGGCTTTTGGATTTGTCCAGCGGCAGAATGATCCGAAATACAAGAACGTGCAGTGGGGAGACGGGCGAGACTATTTCATCAGCATCTTGCGCTCTATGGCGTATTCGGCGGTGTGGCACACGCAATGGAAGATCGGCCCCATCAGCGAAGCCTCGATCGGCAATGTAATGCTGCATGCCTCACCCGGGTTCATCACACTCGTCGACACACCAACATTGGGGACCGTCGCCATGATGGCGGAAGATGCCGCCGACCGCTATTTGATCATGGGTCTGGAGAATCGGACGGCCAATCGTGTGTTGCTGGTCCTGGCGCGCAGTTTTCTAAACCCGGGGCGGGCGTCTGCCAACCTCCTGGCCTTCACACCTCCGTGGCAGCGAGAGAACCGTCCGGGAGTGTTTCGTGAGAATTACCGGCTGCGCCAGGCTTTGCTGGCGGACTACAAGAAGACTGGCGACAAGCCCTTCGAGTTCATACGTCGCAACCCGTCCGAGACTTCGTCTGAATCGTCCCGGAAGTATCCCCTAGAAGCGCCGATTGAGTTGACCGCATTCCCTTATTACGAAAGCTTCGGGGGCCACAGTTGCATTGGTGGTGGAGGCTCAGGGGCGGCCAGGATAAACCGTAGCTGGCAAGTGGTTACCGAGGTGAGTGGCTGCCTGATCATGAATATGCCGCAGGTCAATCAAAGTGGCGACTCTTTGTTTTACGGTGGAGGAGCGCGTTGGACTCCTCTCGCCCACCATCGCATATCGCCCTTTGCGGAACTCCTTTTCGGTGGGAAAAAGGTAACTCACGAAACCGATGACCAGGCGTTGCGGAAGGAGTTGTTGCAGGCGTGGGACGATGGCAAAGGCCCGCTCGAACATTATCCCAAGCGCAGCGACTGGTCGGTCCAAGTGTCCAACAATGGGCCCAGCGTCGTCGCGGGTGGCGGGTTGGACGTGGTTGTCACGCGCCCTTTCGCGTGGCGAGTGATCGAGTTCGAATACAGTCACACCTGGATGACCGACGTGGCCATGATTCGTCCCCAGAATAGCTTGCGCATTTCCACCGGCGCCGTCCTCCGCATCGGCACCTGGTAACCCGTCTTATTCGACGCTTCGTCAAAAACCATCAGCGTCGGAACGGTAACTGTTGCTAACAGGCGATTACACTCATTGACCCACGAGCAGGGCTGCCGCTCCCACAATGAGTGTAATGGCGATGTTTCAACAGCTATCGTAGAGAGAGGTCTTGTCCGGCGACTTGTTTACTGCAAAAGTCCCTTTCATCAGGGAGCGGAGGCGGGCGGGACAGTCGCTTTCGGAGGATACGGAAACGTGTATTCATGGACCTTACCGCAAGTTGGGCAGGTAAACTTGGCGTTCAGTTCCATCTGTTCTTTGTTGTGGTCGGCCATCCCTTCTAGGAAGGCTGTAAACGTCGGACCGCAGTCCTTGCAGAGGTCGTCAGTGTTCTCGTCGGTCATAGTTCTTCTCTCATAGAGTAGAGCGCCAAACCTGGTTCAGTGCAACACGCAGAGCGATGTGTGGAAAGCTGCTTGATTGTTGTGATCAGGCGTTTGCACTCACGATCCAGTCAATGGTGGCCTGGAATCGACCTCACTACCGGGACGCAACAGCTCAAGACCGTTCAAGATTGCACAGTATTCTGTCCGGTTGCCAAGCATGATGATTGTCAGAGGCTATTGGCATGGAAAAGAAACAGGAATATCGCGAGTCACACGAAGACCGCAAATCTGAAAAACTTGTGGATCGCATCGAGAAACAGCAGGCATCCCAAGAAGCCGCCAGAGCAGAGGACACCAAGAGAACGCTCGAAGATTACGCCAGAAAAGTAGGCAGTTAGGCCGCCTTTGGGCCACTACGCCCCAGACCTGGTTGTGAGTGGAATAACGATAGATGGTGCCCACGATTTCAGCCAGAGTCCATTTGCTCATCAGTCTGACTTCCCCCGGCTGGCGGGTGGCACAATTCCGTTCATCCGCAAATACTCCACCATCTGTCCGTAATGATTGAAGGCGTGCGCGACGCCAAATGTGGCCAGGTGCAGGCGCGTCGATTTGCTGTGGTCGGGCGTCTGCAACATGTTTTCGGTGGTCAATGTCGCAGCAGCCCTGTGACCCAAGGCAAAAGAATCCTTCAGGAACATCAAAATCTCGGCTTTCGTCTTGACGTCCTCCGGACCGTTTCCGTCCTTCAGGTTTGCGGGCAGCTTATCGCCAGTGAGCCCCGACCAGATGAAATAGTTGGATGCCGCAATGTGCTTGACCTGCACGGCAAACGTGCGCACACCCTTGTAGTTGCTGCCCGGAAGGTTCAAACTCTCTGGAGAGAAGTTGAACTTGTCCTCGGGCATGGCCTCGGCCGCGTCTAGAACTTGCTTTTCGACCGCGCTGATCTCGCGGTCGATGGCGGAAGCAAGGGTTGGCGCAGCCTGCGACCCTTGCGCCTGAGGCGCCGTCGCGACTGCGACGGTTTTTGTGCCCTGTCCAAGCGCGCTAACCGCGAGGATGAGCATTGCTGAGAGCAAGAAGATTCGGAGTGGTTTCATTCAAGAGGCCTCCTCTGCATGGCAGGGATTTAGACGTAGCACCGCTCCCGAAGTTTGGATAAATCTCCAACTCTCCCAGGTCCTCCCAGTGAAGAGACAAAGCTCTATCAACCGTCGCAACCGCCCCAACACGCATTGGCGAAACTAGCCTCGGGCGCGGACATTTGTAGTTCAGATTGATAACTGTTGCAAACAGGCGGGGCTCACTCGCAGCCCCCACGCAAAAGCTACTACTGCATTCATTGCTTCGTACTCCACTGCACGTTCTTCACCACGTTCCCTCGACATAAATGTGAAGGGAGGGAGTCTCCCTCATTTGCGACGCTAGCCCAGTTCTGCCGGGTTTTATAACTGGCAGAACCGACAGCTGCACCAGTTTAACCGGAACTTACGCATAGCTGTCATAACTGACACTGTTTCCCTTCGCGCACAACTCATAGACTCCGGGATGTCAAGGAGGCTTCCCAATGAGCATGAAGACCAGTGCCCGGCAGGTTAATGGCGGCACCATCGTGGATTGCAGTGGGCGCATCGCTCTCGGCGACTTGACCTGACCAAGCAGGTCCACGATCTCTTGCAGATCACCAAGCTGTACACGGTATTTGATGTGAAGGACGACAAAGCGGGCGCGATCAAATCGTTCAACGCCGAAGCAGCTGTCGTTCGCAGCCTAGTGACTGTGCCGTGGAATTTCGGCAGCGAATGCCATGCTCTGTCTTCTTGGAGCTTTTCACTGCCCGAATTGCGTCATTGCCGGCTTGAACCCGCTAGACACGCCAGGGCAAATGGTCAGCAAGCAAACTGAGTTTCGAAGCACCCAGTAGCGACGCACGGACATCGGTTCTGACGGTAACTCTTTATGATTGGCAAAGTAGTCACAACTAACGGGGAATCGGAGGCATCCCCAAAATGTCCTTCGTTCTCACGAGCCGGGCGGATACTGCTTCTTCTTGCTACAACTCTCATTTCGATTCTGGTACATGGGTATCACATGGGCACGGACGATGCCGCAGTCTATGCTCCAGGAATCAAAAGAGCGGCCGATCCATCGTTGTTTCCTTTTGGCTCCGAATTTTTTATGCATCACGCCGGGCTCTCTCTGTTCCCGCGTTTGGTGGCAGCGGTAACATGGCTCACCCGGTTGCCCATCGAATGGAGCATGATGCTATGGTTCGCCTTTGCGCAATATCTGCTGCTGTCGTCGGCTTACGAACTGGCGCGGCGATGTTTTCGAAGCGAACGAGCGCGCTGGGCGGGGGTGGGGCTGCTAGCTGCCCTGCTCAACGTCCCTGTAGCGGGAACCGCTCTGATCATCGCAGACCCTTACCTTACAGCGAGATCGCTCTCCACACCCCTTGTCCTGATGTCCATCATCTGCTTTCTGGACCAAAGAACCCGCGATGCGTGCTTGTGGCTGATTGGCGCGTTGTTAATTCATCCGCAGATGGCGGTCTACGGAGCGGGAATCGGTGTGCTGGTTGCCTTCGAGTCGCGATCATGCGGGCGGGCAAAGGTCTCGGAAACTGCGCCTGTGTTTTCGACACTGTTATTGCCTTTCCTGATCGGTTTCCATTTACATCCTGCCCAAGGCGCCTACCGCGAGGTGCTGGCATCCCGAAGCTACTTTCTCGTGACCACGTGGCACTGGTGGGAATGGTTCGGCGCATTCGCGCCTCTCGCTATCCTGACGGCATGTGCCAGCGTGCCCCTCAAGTCGACACTGCCAGCCTTTTCCAGGCTGGCAAAGACCTTGGTTGGCTTGGGTCTAATCTCGATGGTTACTGCATTGCTGCTTGCCAGCGACGTGGATTTCACATATCTGCTGCGATTGCAGCCGATGAGGAGCTTTCACCTAATCTATGTGGCGTTCTTCGTCCTGCTAGGCGGTCTGCTGGGGGAGTATCTGCTCTGTGCGCGTGCCTGGCGGTGGGTTCTTTGTTTTGGCGCGCTCTCGACGGGAATGTTCGCTCTCGAAGTTGCCGGCTATCCAACAAGTCCGCACATCGAACGACCGGGCGTACGCTACGAAGGTGAATGGCTCTCCAGTTTCCTCTGGATTCGCGAGCACACGCCTAAGGATGCAATCTTCGCGCTTGATCCAGAGTATCTGCTGAAAACGGGCGTGGATCTTCACGGGTTTCGCGCACTCGCCGAACGCAGCGTACTGGCCGATGAGGAAAAGGATAGCGGAGCAGCTTCGGTATTTCCCGAACTGGCTGAACCCTGGAAAGAACAGAGCACAGCGCAGTCAGATTGGGCACACGTTTCCACGGATCGACTAAAGCGCCTTCGAACCAAATACGGAGTAGGGTGGGTGCTGTTGGACAACCTGCGTCCGTTGGACGGCTTGGTCTGCCCTTACATTAACGGCGAGTTAAGAGTCTGCAAGATTGTGGAAAATGGGCCATGAGGAACCTTTATCGGGAATAACATACGTCCTACGCGACGGGCGCATCTCCCACGCTTGGAGCAACTCGTCGGCACCGATCCAGCCTGCGTGTAAGTAGCCGAAAACGCGGACACCTGTTAGTTGGCTCACCATGCACTTCCGCGAGCAACCGACCGAAACCATAATCCCTTGGGGAGAGAGCATTCGCTTCGCCCTGGGGTCCATAGCGGCCGAGAAGGCGAAAGCTTCTCTCACCACCCTGGCGGTTGTGATTGGCAGCGCCGCGATTGTGCTAGTCGTCACCATTGGTTCCACCGGCGAGTTGTACATTGTGTCTCTGATCGAAGGGGTTGGCGCAAACCTTGCGTATGCCACACTGAATCGCGGGACCTCGACCGTGTTGGAGGACGAATTGACGCCTTATGACCTCACGGCGGTTCGTCAATCAATCTCATCAGTCCGGGCGATCGCCGGCACATACGACGTGCCGGTTAACCTCCACACCGGTGGTAAGTCCCTGGCCGCGCGCCTAGTCGGCGTCACTGGCGATTTTGAGAAAATCCGGAACCTCCGGATCACTTCCGGAAGATATTTCGACCAAGACGATTTCCAGGCGCGCTTCAAGGTCTGCCTGATCACTGACAATTTGGCCCAGAGTACGTTTGGCTTCGACGCGGCCGTGGGAAACGCCGCTCAATTCGGCGACTTTCGCTGCACCATCATCGGCACCTTCAACGAGGGGGTGCCCACCTTTGGGCGCTCCGAGATACAGGATTCCACGTTGCTCATTCCATTTCCCCTGGTAAAGGACATCACGGGCGACGACTTCTTCCAGGTCTTGTACGCGCAGGCAGCATCTTCCAGCGAGGTTTCCGCCCTGACCGAACAGATGGATCATTTGTTGCACAGCCGCCACCGGAAGGAGGCGCGTTACTCCGTCGAGAATTTGACCTCACTTGTCGTGACCGCGAACAAAATTTCGCTTATCTTTCGCGCCGTCCTTTTGGCAGTAGCCGTTCTGACCCTGACAGTGGCGGGAACAGGCATTATGAACATCATGTTCTTCAATGTATCGCAGCGAACCCACGAGATTGGCGTCCGCATGGCTTTGGGTGCTAGACCGGCCGAGATCCGGCTCCAGTTTTTGCTGGAGGCTTTCTTCATGAGCTTTGGTGGTGCCGTGGTCGGGGTGGTGTCGGCGCTTGCTCTCCTCTTGTCGGTAATGGGTTGGGTCGGAAACAACGTACCGCTAAGCATCTCCTGGACGGCAGTCGTGGTTGCTCTCTTGGTTCCGAGCGCAATCGGAGTGTTGTTCGGATACCGCCCCGCCAGCCAGGCGGCAAACTTAAGCCCCACCGACGCTTTGCGAATCGAGTGACAGTCCATCTGAACGATTCGCAACCTGATCCGAGTCCAGCCCAAGAAAACGTTTGTTGTCCAGAAAGAACTCAGAGGTCAACACGCCCTGCTGAATGCACTCCTCAAACAGACAGCTCCTGCAAGCCAGCAAAGAATACCACCACGGTTTCGTTTGGTTGTTCGGGGAGGATCAGTTCGGGGAGCAGCAACTCGCGATTTGGGAAATTCCAAGTCTCAAAGACGAGGTAAATGAGGCCCGTGGCGAGGTAGTCGTCCACATGGGCTAGGGTGAGATCGCTGCCGCTCGTTACAATCGTGCTTGCCCTGTCCACCCAGAGCTGAGGATCAGCGTCCATATCGACGAGTGCCCCAAGGCGATTGATACAATCCCACAATTCGATTTGTAGACAAACGACGTTTCTCAGTGTCCGCAGCAGCACAACGCGCTCCCGGAATTGCCGACCCTTGCCGTCAATACTGAGTAGCATGGATTATCTCCTAATTGTCTCCTTCGTTCTTTGCGCTCCCGTTCTTACAGGAGTTCGGCCTATCCGGTAAGCGCCTTACCACGGCGAACCCAATACATCTGTCGACCGTGACTATCAATCATCGGGTCGCGCCCGAAGTACTTCAGGATTGAGCTTCGCCAACTCAATCTCTGTGGACGGGGTCGCCTTGTCTCTCCTAGTACTAAAAGCAACGCATCATAGGTCTGGCCCTTTGCCCGGGGGGCCCACAGGCCAAAATAGCGAATCGCTTTTCTCTGACGATCTGGCACGTGCTGTGCCAGCAGACGCACGAAATCTGTGAGTTCGCATCGTGTCCGGACTAGCCGCTTCGCCTTGGTGTCCTTGGCTACGAACTCAACCTCTTGATGTATAGGAAAATCAAAACTTTAGGTTGGGTCCAAAAGATTGGATCTGGGAGATTGGACCATGTGTCATGCATTGCCGGGGGCACATTGTTCTAACGCTGAAGCGGCCGAGAGAGTCAATAACACTGGCGTCTCAATTTACGATGGCACAAACAACGGTAGGCAAACAACTAGGTTGCTACAACGAGTCGTCTGGATGGTTTTAATATTGAGGAAGTTGTTCTTCGTGTTCTAGCCCGGAGAATTGACAGCAGTTCTTTGAGGCTTGCGCCGGCCCGCCCTTCGCATCTCAAACCCCTGGCTGTCGATGAAGGGGTCCCTGCCGAAGGATCGTCGAATCGAATCGCGATATTTCAGCCGCCCAGGCCGCTCACGTCTGCGCTGTCCCAAAAGCAGAAACAGCGCGCTTCGCGACAGGGCAATAGATCTTGCAGCAAGCAGTCCATAGCTACGAACCGAATGCTGGTAGTGGTCGGGAATATGATCCGCAAGCGCTGCCACAAAATCTCCGATCTGGTATCGGGTAATCACGCGGCGCTTTTGTTTTCGGTCATTAGTCCAAAACTCTACATATTCTTCCGAGATGTTTAGAAATCGATGCTGCGCGATTGGGGGCCGGCGGACATAGCGGCCGGCATAACGCAGCAACTGTTCTTTAGACTTGAATCGCGCAATGTTCACTTTCCATTCGCGATGCCCATGGCGCGTCAATCCCGCCATCAGCACATCAGTCGTCAAAGTGGACTTCATATGGCGCAATTTGACGGCCTCTTTAATGTAGAGAGTGATGGTGTCCCGCCACAACACCATAATATCGTTTGCGTTCAACCGCACAGGTACAAAGCGGTTTTCCGATTTTCTCAGCCCAATATCCGACACCAGAACATGCAGGTGACAATTAAAGTTCAAGTGGCGACCGAATGTATGCGGAACCACGTTAATGTCGAGCAGTACTCCGTATTTCAAATGCGCGAGCTGGCTGACCACCCTCGCGCCAATTGAGGGCAAATCACGAAGAAACTTGCGATTGTCCCGAAAGATTGGCCACAAAACGTCAGGCATTGTGAGGGTGATCATGGAATAGCGGGTATCAAAAAGGCGGCACCAACAATCGCGTTGCCATAGTGCGGTGGAACGGTGGCCACAACTCGAGCAGGCTCTCGATTTGCATGTGTGCGGCACGAGGAGCTCTTCGATGTCCGACGCATAGACCTCGAATCCCAATACCGCGGTCCGGCAGGCGATTACCTTTCGGAAGTTCACACGTACCGATTCGCGTGTGCGTGGTGTGTCCCAAATTTCTTGCGTAGCGATCAAAATCTGGCGCAACGGTTCTTGGAGGCGCACGGAATACAAGGGCAGCAAAGTCTGGACGATGGATTTCATTTTCCACGGACAGCGCATCCGCGAGAGCACGGGGACACGCTCAAAGACTCTCGCGGCGGACATAGAACGCAAGCGTCGCCGAGAATTGGAGCAAGGTGCGGCCGGCCTCAAAAGCAAACGGAATCGGCCTCTCTTATTTTCAGTTGCCGCTGAAGAGTACCTAAAAGTGAAAGAGTGCGGCTGGCAGGAGAAAACACAGCTTATTGCTCAAAACAACTTGGCACATTTGCTGCCCGTCTTCGGTAAACATCTACTGGTCGATATTGAACCTTCTGACATCCGGGCATACCAAAAGACTCGGCTGTCCGAGGGCGCTGCGTCGCGGACCGTGAATATTGAACAAAGCCTCCTCCGGGCCATAATGCGACGTTTTGGAGCATGGGCACGTATTCAGCATGAGGTGAACATGCTGCCAGAGCATGGAGACATCGGCCGCAAGATCTCCGCCGAAGAAGAGATTCTTTTGTTGCGCGAGAGTTCGAACTCTCGGTCGCGAGGCTTGTTTCCGTTTGTTGCCTTGGCGATCGAAACAGGCGCGCGCAAGAATGTAATTCGCACGCTCCAATGGAAATGGATCGATTTTAGGAATGCCTGCATTCAGTTCGGCCAAGATAAGACTCCAAGTGGTACTGGACGGATCATTCCACTAAACCGGCGTGCGCTCGAGACTATGAAGCTCTGGGCGCAACGGTTTCCCAATCGAGAGCCCGAACACTATGTTTTTCCCGCCGAGAGATACGGAGCTTCTGGTGATGTGTTCGAGGCGACGGCTTACGCTACCGACCCAACCAAACCAATTGCCAGCATAAAGGAAGCATGGGAAGGCGCCAAGGAACGTGCCGGAGTGAAATGTCGGTTTCACGATCTAAAACATACCGCAGTGAGCCGAATGCTGGATGCCGGTGTATCCATTGCCAAGATAGCAAGGATCGTTGGATGGTCACCGGCCACGATGGTCCGCATGAGTGCTCGTTATGGGCACTTCGGTCTTGAGGATCTACGGGGCGCAGTTGAGACCATTAGCAGATCAGCCGAAGCCAAATTTGACGACGGGTCCCCGGTAAATCCACCGGGTGTGAAAGAAAACTCAGGAGCGAAAGTCAACTAAGTCGATTAAAATGAATGGTGGGCAGTGCAGGGTTCGAACCTGCGACCTCCTGCTTGTAAGGCGGACTTTCACAGGACTGGACAAAGTGTCGTCCGCCTAAATGAATCAATCGCTTACCCCCAACATCAGCTCGCACGGAAGGTCCCGAGGTGGCCTCAAAAACCTCGAAAACCTCATTGCTTTAGACCACTCGCGGCACATTTACGGCACAGTAATTTGGGCGAGTAAGGACGTGGTGGAATCTGTCCGAAGAGCGGGCTGAGCGCGACCGCTCAATATCGTCGCTTTCTGTCGGCACGCAGGGTTAAGTGATTGCAGACTGATTGCAGATCTCGACGAGCAGCTCCGCACTCAGATGCTCATGGATGCTTCGCTGAAATGGTTCGAGGATTGATGGCTTCGATATCTGTGTAACGAGCGAAGTCCTTTTCGTTGAACGTCAGAATCTTGCCGACGCCGTGTACTCGCATTGCGGCCACCAATCGCGCATCGTGAACCTGAACCCCGGAGACGTTATTCGCAACAAGCAGTTTGCGCCATTCGTGGTGTACGGCCAAACTGTCCGGCAGCAGCCGCAACTTGTCTTCAAAACACCGCGCCCGACGATCAGCTTCCTGGGGAGAAAGCCCGTACCCATTGCGGTCAAGTGGACGAGTACAAGTGTTCCAGAATTCAGCAACGTTCTGTGACGTGTAGCAGAACACTGCGCCGCCCTTGAGAGTCGCATCAATCGCCGAAACCACGAGGGGATAGTCACGATCATCTGGCTTTACCCAGCGAAGAAGGACGTTGCTGTCAACTAGGTATGCCGTGCCCACCATTTAGGCGCGGTCCTCATAGAAACTCTCGCGGGTGAAGCTCTCAGTCGGCAGCTTGGGCAATCCCTCGGAACCTACTGACAGCGCATTGAGCATCGCATGGAACTCTTCCACAGTCAGACTCCCTTGAGGCACAGAGCGAGAAGCCAGAGCTTCCTGCAAGAGACGTTCCGCTACTTTTTCCAGAGGTATGCCCTGGACGCGGGCTTCGGCCATGAGTTGCGCTTCTATTTCCGCGTTGAGTTCGACCTGGATCGTCATTGTGTTTTGCCCCTATACAATAGATTAACTGTGTTCTGAATCGAATACCAGTTGTCCCTGGTTCGGGACGGTTCCGAGCGATCACGATCACCGCCTTCCGACACCACCGCACGCGCCTACGCGCTCCAGAGCGATACCACCAAGAGCCGCACTAAATACCAAGACTTCTTTGCCCTCTGGAAAGACGCCGCCCCCGGGCGTCGCCCTGATCCTCTCGTAACCTAGTTGCGTTAGAAGCTGTCCTACCAGTGCTGCCTTGATAGGGACCTTACCTGCGTGGTCTGTCGTGTCTGCAAATCATGGCGATCCTGCCATTGTGGATTCTTCTTGTCCAGCCGCTTCAAGAATTGATGGTGTTTGGCATGAAGAACACGTATAGATTTCATTTCCATCGAGGGCGGGAGCGACCCCCGTAGCGAGGATACGAGCGAAGCGGGTTTGTGGCGGCTCGACCGCCCACAAACCGGGGTCGCTCCCGCCCCTCGCCCTTTTCATGACCCGCGGGCCGTACTTTGGAGACCGCGGCTCCTTGTGGAAGTCGTTTTCTCGCCTCTGGTTCCCGACGACAATCGGCGGACCATTCCCCGCACCGCATCCCGGACCAAACCAACTGATGGGAATGGTCCGCTGATCCGGCACGTTTTCATGTCTGGCGTCATTCGCCAGAGGTCTCCGAAGAGCCTATGGTCAGAGTCAGAGTCAGCAGTTAGGTTGTGAACGAGCCCGACAGTCGTCCTCCGAGGCCCATTGCGTTGAGAACAGCCCCTCGCCCTGCTGCTGCCAATGGCGGAACAGAACCTCGTACTTCGGCCCTCGGAACTCCCTTAACTCATCGCTGAGTTGTTCCAGTTGGCGCTTGTCGAACGAAGCCGTCTGCCGTCGTTCTAACAGATCGCGATCATAAAACATGATCCAGCAGTCACCGGACTTCCGGATCGAGGGGCATGCCGTTCGGTCCTCTACCGGCCCCCCCGCACAAGCGCGAGAAAATGCTCTCCGCCTTCAGAAACATAGACTGGTCCGCTGTGACGTATACCACCCGGAACGAGTCCAGCCGAGCGAACAGATCTCTGTACTGCAGCAAGTAAGTGTCGAAGCCCGAGGGCTTTCTGACCTCCCCGTCGATGTAGCAAGAACCGACCACAGGAGGCGCCGCGCCGAGCGCGCGCGAGAGGAAGAGCGGGAACTTGTCCACGAAGTACCGGGCGGTCTTGGTCCGACCATCTTTCGAGCGGTAGATGCGCCCAGGCAAGTACTTGCGATCGATTCCCTGGTTGCCTGAAAAGTAGTCCAGTTTCTCGGTTTCCGTGGCCAGGTACTGATGCCCGCATGGGCAAACACGTAGTCGAAACCCATGAGTTTGATCTTGACGGAGTATGGTTGTCGCCATCGCCGGTTGCGATTGTCCTGCTCTCCGATTGGTTCGAAGAAGGGCTTGGCACCGATGTGATCAACGACGCTGCGATTGGCCGATTCATGCGCCGGAACGTGGCTTTGGGAATCGCATTTTCGATGAAACGCTCCGCATTCCCGCCCCGCTCCTGGCCCAAGAGGTTGTATTGACGGCGTGCGCACCGCGATCGTTTTCGGTCGCGAGCCCTAGGTCGACTTTGGCAAGATCGCCTTCCGCCGTCTCATACTCGATTCGGAGATCGGGCCAGCGGAATCCTCCTCGACTACTTTCAGACTTCGGCTTGGCATTTTGCGAAAGGCTGGAACACTGTTCTTGTGCCGAGGCTAGGCTCGGAGGGTACTCGACCCAAAGATCATGAAGGGCTGAGCTGGAGAACCTCCAAGCTCTCCAACGGAACGTTCAGTTCGGCACGATTTCTTCAGGCGTTCGGTCGCCCGTGGCCGTCACACGGCAGCTGTGGGATTTCGGCAGAATCCGACACTTCTGATAGGAATGTGAAAGAAACCGAACTCGATTGCACGTACGCTCAGCCTAGCCAGCATCACCGGCAGGCGGTGCGGATGGCGGGCGAATGAAACACGAGAAATCGATGAGCAGAGAGTGGTTTTTCTGCCCGCGATGCTAAAGCTTGGAAAAATGTGCGTGCGGCGTACGTTGTCGCAACGGAATTTGGCGAGTTTGATGGGCGCTCCCGCGGAGAAGAGATTCCGTGAGGTATCTGACGAGGATCCAATGGCAACCCAGCAGGGGCCGGTCAGTCCGACCCCTACCACCAACCACACTGGATTTCGAACCTTACGTTGATGCAGCCGTTGCTGCTCAATTCCTTCAGCTAGCCAGGCGCCGAGCCGCCTAGAGCCCGTTCGACTCGGCAAAGCCGCATTTGACGCTAACTGCCGGATTTCAATCTCGGAGTTCATGCATGTCCAGCCAGTCTTCGACCCAGCCCGTCATCAGAGATCAACCAAAGACAACCGATCGCGGCAACAGAGCCGCCACAACCAGCAAGAATGCAGGTCACCAAGATGTTAACCACCAAGGAAGCCGCTGCACTCCTAGGTCGACCATCATCGACACTCGAGCGCTGGCGCTGTGAAGGCCGAGGGCCCGATTACGTGAAAGAAGAGGGAGGAGTGCGATACCATCAGGAGCATCTGCGGGAATACATCCGCAGAAACACGCGGACATCTTCCGTGCGAGCGCTCGTGGAGACCAAGCGTGGACCTTTTTAAGAGAGCTGGCCACCCTTACTGGTGGTATGACTTCACGATCCGCGGGGAACGTTTTCGCGGATCAACCAAAGAAACCCGCAAAACTGCCGCTTCTGAGAGGGCAGCAAGGCTTTTGGCAGCAATTGCTGAAGGCAAAACACAAACTAGCAAAAGAGCCCCGGTGCTGTCGGTGTTCGTTGTGCGATTCATGTCGTATGTTGACAATGCGAAGCTTGCGGCGAAGTCCAAGAGCTATCTCCGGAGCGGATGGCGTCTCTTGGAGCAGACAGGCATTGCGAGCATGAAGATAGATCGCATCACTGCAGAAGACGTGGACGCGCTGGCCTTCCCTGGCGGCCCGTATAACGTCAACTGTGCCCTGAAGACCCTACGCCGGATGCTACACAAGGCAGAAGAATGGGGGTTGATTGCGAAGGCCCCCAAACTGAAGTTGATGAAAGAACTCGGCCGCACTCTCAGGCTGGATCAAGAGGCGGAACGCAAGCTGTTGGCTGCTGCCGACCGTTTGCTAGAGAGCGGCAAGTGGACTCCCAAAATGCACGCCACTTTCCGCGACGTGGTTGTTCTCGTCCGGGATACCGGGATGCGCAACAAGAAAGAGCTCTTTTGTGCGCGCATCGAGGACGTGGATTGGAACAACCGTGTGTTTTTCATTCCCGATAGCAAGACCGCAAACGGCCGGAGGTTCGTTCCACTCAGTGATCGCGTTCTGGATTTGCTGAAGGGTCGCTGCGGGGAACGGCGCGAGGGCTGGATCTTCCCGGCCTTCTCAGCTTCCGGACATTTGATAACCGTGGACAGGAAATTCCGGGACGCCAGACGTGAGGCCGAACTTCCGGAAAAGCTGGTCCTGTACTGTGGACGCCACGACTATGGAACCAGGGTGCTGCAGGGCACCGGCAATCTTGCGGTCGTCATGCGCGCCATGGGGCACGGCAGTCCGACAACAGCAATGAAATATCAACACCCCGAACTCGAGCAGGTGAGACGCGTCTTGAACGGGACAAACAGCAACCACGACCCAGAACGTGGAAGCTATGGCACATTTTACGGCACAGTTACCAAATAGTAAACTTGGTAAGTAATTGATTTATATGGTGGGCAGTGCAGGGTTCGAACCTGCGACCTCCTGCTTGTAAGGCAGGCGCTCTAACCAGCTGAGCTAACCGCCCGATCACGTGGGTATTCAGTGTACCAAATGGTGTGTTGAGCTCGAGGCTCTCCGCGCGGAGCTAATTCATACTTATTTAGATTCGGTTAGTTTCTTTCGCCCCTCCGGGGCTCTACTCTCTCCCTGCTTCTTACCCAGGGCTTGCGCCGTGGGGCTGTATTCTTTTGCCGCTCCGCGGCTGCTATCGACCCGCAGGATCAACCCACGGTGTTGACCAGGGTTCCGATTCCGGTGATGGTAATTCGAATTTCGTCACCGGGCACGAGAGTGAAGGCGTCAGGGGGCACGGTCCCGGTCCCGGTAAGGAGAAAGCAGCCTGCGGGAAAACTGTTGCTTCGAAACAGATATTCCACCAGCAACTCGGGATCGCGTTTCAAGCTGGCGAGCGTGGTGGCGCCGGCGAACTCGATCCTGGACGCGCGCACGATCTCGAGGCTGATCTCTGTTGACGATGGTAGAGCATCCGGCGTAACCAGAATGCACGGGCCTAGTGCGCACGCCCGGTCGTACACTTTGGCTTGCGGCAGATACAGAGGGTTTTCGCCTTCTATACTGCGGGAACTCATGTCATTGCCAACGGTGTAGCCGACGATTTTTGCTTTCGGAGTTATGAGAAGAGCCAGCTCGGGCTCAGGGACAGACCAGGTAGAGTCAGCGCGAATGGCGACCTTTCCGTTGGGACCGACGACGCGATGCGGAGTGGCCTTGAAGAAAAGTTCAGGGCGCTCGGCGTCGTAAACGCGATCGTAGAAGTCTCCGCCACCGGCAGACTTCGATTCCTCCATGCGCGCTTCCCGGCTGCGATAGTAAGTCACTCCGGCTGCCCATACTTCCTGATTGCCGATGGGAGCCTGCAGGTCTTCAACTGCCGGGCGTGTGCCTTCAGTCCAATCGCCTTCGTGGATCTGGCGCTGAAGGTGTTCATGCAAATTGTCGTTCGTCGTTAATGATTCCCAGGACGCGTGTTGCCCGTGGTCTTTTTTGGGGAGATAGAAGCGGTCGTGTTCTTCAACAAAGTATCCGGAAGTTGTGCGATAGAGTCTCATGATTTGTCTGCGTCTGGGCCTCGGCACAGAATCCTACCATTCCGCCGAGCACCGACAAAAAAAGCCGCCGGTCGAAACCGGCGGCCAGCAGACGAAGCAGTTGGATTAGAAGCTTAACTTCAGCGAGAACTCGATCACGCGTGGAGAACCTAACGCGTTTACGCCGGAGCCAAGACCGAGCCGCAGACTGTTGGGTTGTGGGTTCGTCGTTCCATTGGGCGAGCCTGGCGTCCCGTCCAGAATGCTGCTGAACGGAGCGGCCGGGCCGTCGAAGTTGGCCATGTTGAACAGATTGAAGAAAGAGATTCCGGGCCTGAGTTCCAGACGATCCCGGAACCGGTAAGCCCAACTCAAGCTCATATCGAAGGTCTTGAGCCATGCCTGGCCGACCGCGCCCGGAGGTGCCAGCGGCAGCGGCGCTGTGCCTCCAGTCGACAAGCCTCCGATCACGCCGCCCAGCTCCTGCAATTGTGCCAGGGTAAACAGGCCATTGCTGATCAGCACTTGTCCGGCGGGCGTGGCCTGTCCGACCATGTTGTTGTTGAAGGCAGTGATTTTCTGGTTCAGTCCGTTGACGCCAAACGAACGTCCGAAGCCACCGACGTTGGTGCCGGGCAACAGATCGCCGGCGCCTCCGTTGGAACCGAAAGTGCCATCTCCCGTACCGTCTCCGGTGATGTCAGTCTGAAAGAGACCGCCTGGAGCTCCACTCACTGGCAAGGTTACATTCAACGGCAGAGGGCTGTCGAAGTGTCCGATCAGACTCAACCGGAAGTGGGCCGGCAGATCCATCGTGCCTCCGAAGGAGAGCTGATGGGTGCGGTCGAGTCCGTTCGGTCCAATGTATTTGTTTGGATCTGCGTTGTCGGTTGCGAAGTTGATGAAGTCGTTGTCCCGGGCGGAAGAAACATAACGGGAGAACGCGTAGGACACTTGCAGATTCAGGTAGCGGACGCCCGGCAGCGGACTATGCACATCCTGCCGCAGAGAAGTCTGCAAGCCGTTGTAGACCGATCGCCCGATGGGAAACAGCATCTGGTTCGCGCCGACGTTCTCATTGATGCCGGGGAAAGCGGCCCGAGCGTGCGGAGCACCGGGCTGATCCAGTATGGGACAGGCCAAGCCGCCGCACACTGAATATCCGGAATCGAGGCCGTTGGAGGCGTAGTCCGTGATCGTCGCTCCATTGGCGATGGCGCAATCGACCGTTGCGCAGCCACCGAAAGATGCGTTGGTGGTAGCGATCGCGGCCTGTGCATTCGGCAAGTTGAAGAAGCGGGAGTCGCCAATGTGATTGGTGTCGATGCTCAGCAGGTTGTGGGTGGAGACGTTGCGAAGATAGTCGGCGGTGAACACCATGCCGTGCCGGATTTCATGCTGCACGCCGATGTTCATTTGTACCGATCGCGGCGAAACGTATTGCGGCGCGAACAGGTTGGTACCGGTGACGTCGATGGCATCGGCCAGAATGTTGCCCACGTACACGCCATTGCTGGCCGGTCCCTGCGCCAGGGTGAACGCCTGGAATTGCTGTTGCAGTTGGACGATCTGTGTAGCAACGCTCCCCACCGGCTGGCCGCAGATACTGGCGGGATCAATTGTGCTGGTAAAGGGCAAGGGTTGCGCCGCGCCGTTGGAGCACACCGGTTGCTGTCCGAGGAACAGACCTTGCTCCAGACGTGCGGGGCGGTCGAACAGGTTGTTATTCCAGATTGAGTTCTCGTAGAACAATCCAATTCCGCCGCGGATCACGGTTTTGCCGTCGCTCTTCGGGTCCCAGGCGAATCCGAGTTGGGGAGCGAAGTTGTGATCGGGTTGGTTCACCCGGTTCCCCAAGCCGGAATAGAACTGGTTGTTGAACTGATCAAGCGCGGCGATCGGTCCGAGATCGCTGTCGGTGCGACCGGTGTCGCGGACGTAGCGCAAGCCCGCGGTTATCGTGATATTGGGCTTCAGCTTGAAAGAATCGCCGATATAAAAGGAAACGCGATTGTCGGGACCCAATCCGCCACCCGGATATCCGAAGGTCGCTTTCTCGGAAGAAAATCCCTGCCCGTTACCCAGCGTGACGTTGGTGACCGGATAATTCAACGGGTTAGACGCTCCTCCGGGAAACGTGTTGAAAGGGGTCGCCGTGCTCGGCGAACCCACGGCCGGCGCCAATCCGAGGAACTCGGCGAATCCGCCGCCTACGATTCGGTTATAGCCGCCGCCGAAGCGAATCACATGTTTTCCCAGGGCCCAGCTGCCGTCGTACTTGATCTGGCGGTCGGACTGTACCGTGGCCTGAGGTGCGAGGAAGTTTGGACCGGAGCAGAAATCGTCGAGTCCGGCGGTCAGGCAGTTGGGATCGCCGCCGATGGCCAGTTCGATGCCCGGCGCCGGATCGAAAATACTGGAGCCGGTGACTGCGTCCGTGATTCCGTTCTGGAATTTGGTGTAGCCGAAACGAATGCTGTGGGTCAGGTTGCCAGTATTGAAGTCGAGACCGGCAACGTGGTCGCGGGCGTGGTTCACGTTGGCGAACGGTTGGAAAGAGTTCGGAATGAACGGAAGCACGCTCTTATTCTGGTCGAACGAAAACCGATAAAAGACTTTGTACCGGCCGGGCTGCCAGTCCAATCGTCCCACGGTCTGAGTTTCGCGGAAGGGTGAATCGAAGTCTCCCGTGAGATTGGCGAATGCGCCTCCCGGGAGGACCGGATCGATCAGGTCCTGCTTGTTGCGTTCAGCATCAAAGAAAAAGAAAAGCTTGTTCTTGATGATGGGACCGCCCAGACTGCCGCCGAACTGGTTGCGCTGAAACGGATTTGTGGAATCGCCAGGAAGAGCCGCGTTGAGCGACTGGTCACGAAAATAATAGAAAGCGTCGCCATGCAAACCGTTGGTGCCTGATTTCGTCGTGACGTTGACGGAACCGGAAGAAGTCAACTCGGTGGAAAGATCAAGTGAAGATTGCTGCAATGCTGATTCCTGAATGGATCCCAAAGGAAGATTCTGAGTGGTGGTGCCCACAGTTTCATCGCTGATGTCGATGCCGTCTACTTCGATGCGGGCGGTACGTCCGAAACGGCCACCGAAGGAAACGGAAGAGAAACCGTTTTTAGTGGGATCGAAAGTTCCGCCATCCTGTATTTGTACGCCCGGTTCCAGTTGCGCCAGGTCAAGGAAGTTTCGTCCGTTGATGGGCAGATTTTCAATCTGCTGGCTGGTGAGGACGCCCTGTACGGTGGCTTGCTCGGTATTTACGGCCACATCCGTGGCCTGCACTTCGATCACCTGTGCACTCTGGCCCAGCGTGAGTCTGGCGCTGGCCGATGATGTCGTATTTACCTGGACCGTGATGGGGATTTCCATCGTCTTGAATCCGGTGGCTTCGACGCGCACCAGGTAACTGCCGGGAATCAGTGCGCCAGATGCGAACGTGCCGGCGGAATTGGTTGTGGTCACGGATGTCTGATCGGTCCCGTTGTTGCGGATACTGACCTTCGCACCGCTCACGACGGCGCCCGAAGGATCAGTGATCGTTCCCTGAATGCTGCCCGTGGAGATGGTTGTTTGTGCGAAAGCAGCAAGGCACAGGGAGAACACAACAAACAGAGAAAATGAAAACGCAATGTATCGTTTAATTCTGGATGACGCAGGAGTAGTCACAACTTTTCCTCTCTTTCAGAAACTCCGAGAACAAACGACGGCGAGTCGAGGAGCGGAGAGGAAAAACGGTAGCTAGGAACAGCATCGGAAAACGATGCCGCTACATTGCATTCACAAAACTTTACACCCGAGTGGTGTTTTCTGGCCCCAACAACAATAGGTGTTATGCAAACAGCGAACCAAATGTCTGGGCTCAGGAGTGGTGCTGTATATCAACCATTTAGAAGAGCTGACTCGTGGCTGCAAAGCCGTCGCACAGTCGGTCCTACAATAACTGGAATCGCAACCTTCCCGGAAACGGAATACTTTGTCACAGTGATGGTTCCGGATTCACAAAAGTTGACAATTCCCCACTCTGCGCAACCAGGAAGATTCGAGCGCTGTTACAATTCGCGGCAGGGGGAATCTCAAAGAAATGGCGGACTTGTCCAAGATAATAGGGCAGTTAAAAAATGAACGTGACCGGGTACAACAACAGCTCTCTGGATTGAATGCGGCGCTGGCCGCATTTGCCGGAGTTTATAGCGGCGGAGGCGGTAGGACTCTGCCGGGCGCAACCAAAAAACGTCGTACCATGAGTGCCAAGGGAAGGGCGGCAATCCGGCGGGCCCAAAAAGCCCGTTGGGCGAAGGTCAGAGCAGCAGCCGCCAAGAAGTAGCTACCTTAGTACATCGTCATCGGAGTCGGGGCCGGCAGGGCGGGGTTGTATGAAGTCCCTTCCTGGCGGCCTGCTAGACTGGCGCGTGCGCCGTCTCATCATCAACGCCGACGACTTTGGTTTGACCTCCGGTGTTAACCGAGCCATCGTGGAAGCCCACGAGCGCGGTGTAGTGTCTTCGGCGACGCTGATGGCCAATGGACAGGCTTTTGCGGAAGCCGTCGCTCTGGCGCGAGACACACACCGACTGGGTCTGGGGTGTCACGTCGTCCTGGTAGATGGCACTCCCGTGCTTGAACCGGGACAGGTTCGAACTCTTCTGGATCCACCCCTCGATCGTGCTGGCGATCCGCGTTTTCGCGGCGGGATTGGCAACTTCGGCGCGCTCGCCTTGCTGGGACGTCTGGCCCCCGACGAAATCGAAGCCGAAGCCACCGCGCAGATCCGAAAGCTGCAATCCGCGGGTATTGCGATTACTCATCTCGACTCGCACAAACACACCCATCTTTTTCCGCATGTTCTCCGGCCGCTGTTGCGGGCGGCAAAGGCTTGCGGCATACGGGCGATACGGAATCCATTCGAACGTCTTCAGGGTTCTCAGCTGGCGGCGTCGCCCAGCATGTGGAAGCGATGGATCGAAGTTGGCGTGTTGCGCAGTTTCGCGAGGCAATTTCGCGAGGCAGTACAGCAGGCAGGAATATTTACTCCGGATGGAACTCTCGCCATCGTAGCCACGGGCACGCTGAACGAGCGACTGCTTCGCATCATGATCGAGAATCTTCCGGAGGGGACCTGGGAACTGGTGTGTCACCCGGGATACAACGATGCCGATCTGCAAGCGATCCACACCCGGCTTCGGGAAGCACGCGAGGAGGAGTTGCGCATCCTGACTTCACCTTCGACTCGCGATTTGATGTCAGCGAATGGGATCGAGATCATCTCGTTCCGTGAAGCGATCGCGGCGCAGTAAGGATTTGGTAGCGCCGGGCGCTACTAATGCGGGCACACTTTCTTTTTAGCAAACGGTCTCGCGTCATCCTCGTCAAGGCGGCGCGGATTCACACCTTGGTAATGAAGGAGACTAAGGAACTTCAAATGTATGATTTAATGCTATCGGATTGCTTACGGAGCGTCCGCGACCTGCATGTCAGAAAAACCAGAACCACGGCTGGATGTCGAGTTACCGATCCGAATTTTTGGGATGAGTGCAGAAGGTCGTCCATTCCTGCAGAATGTCCGCGCCCGGAACATCAGCCATCATGGCGCCAAGCTCGCCGGCCTGGAGACTCGATTAAAGCCGGGAGAAGTAATCGGGGTCCAGTTCGGTGACAAGAAAGCCCGCTGCAAGGTCATCTGGGTAGTCGACGCCGGGCAGTCCCAAAAAATTGAAGTCGGGGTCAGCCTGCTGGAAGGGCAGCCCTGCCCCTGGGAAAAAGAGATGCAGGAGCCCCAGCAGGCGGCCGAACCGGCTCCCCGAATCGCGCCATCTGACGTCGAAAAGAGAAAGTTTCCCCGGCAGCGAGTTCCCTTTCCCCTTGAAATCCGCGACGAGAACGGTGTCGGCCCGCAGATGAAGACCAAGTCGGCGGATATAAGTGGGCGGGGCTGCTACGTCGAGACCCTGATGCCGCTGCCCATAGGAAAAACTTTGCAGATCACCTTCTGGATCGGCGAAGACCGAGTTCGGACGTCCGCAATTGTCAGGTCCTGTGACGGCGGAGTCGGTATGGGTATCGAATTCACGGGGCTTGACGATGACACTCGGAACCGGCTACAGAGTCGGGTCGAGGCCATGGTGGAAGAGTCCGAAGCGGAGAAAAAGAACGAAACCTCTGGCTAGACCATCCTTTGATATCTGTTTTCTCATCAAACCGCAGGCCAAAAACTGAATCTTCGCCTCGGGCCCGCCATCGAATGCCATAGGCTGACACTGAAGGGAAATGCATGAAAATAGGCATCACCTGCTATCCAACCTATGGAGGCAGCGGCGTGGTCGCGACCGAACTGGGTCTGGAACTGGCAGAGCGTGGCCACGAAATTCACTTCATTTCCTACGCCCAGCCCATCCGGCTGATGGGCCCTCATCCGAACATTCACTACCATGAGGTGGAAGTTTCACGGTATCCGCTGTTCGAATATCCTCCTTACGATCTGGCGCTGGCCTCGCGCATGGCGGAAGTGGCCGAGCTTTACGACCTCGATCTTCTCCATGTGCACTACGCGATTCCGCATTCGGTGAGCGCGCTGCTGGCGCGACAGATGATGGCGGCCAAACCGCGCGGACGGAAACTGCCGTTCGTGACCACGCTGCATGGGACTGATATCACGTTGGTTGGACTCGACCGTTCTTATTTGCCGATCACCCGCTTCTCCATCGAGCAAAGCGATGGCGTAACCGCCATCTCGCAATATCTACAGGAACGCACCTTGCGCGAGTTCGATATTCGGAACGAAATCAGGGTGATCTACAACTTCGTCAATTGCGACGTATATGTCCGGGGAGAAGGGGCTGCAGACCTGAAACAGGAGTATGCACCGAACGGTGAGCGCCTTCTGGTGCACCTATCTAATTTTCGTCCGGTGAAGCGCATTACCGACTGCATCGAGGTCTTTGATCGGGTGCGCAAGAAGATCCCTTCCAAGTTGCTGATGATCGGCGACGGGCCGGACCGCTCTCGGGCGGAATGGCTGGCGGTACAAAAAGGCATTCACGACGATGTCATTTTTCTAGGCAAGCAGGAGCAGGTACAGGAAAAGCTCGCCTTGTCCGACATTCTGCTGCTGCCGAGTGAACTGGAATCGTTCGGGTTGGCTGCACTCGAAGGCATGGCCTGTGAAGTCGTGCCCATCGCGACGCGCGTGGGCGGCATCCCGGAACTGATCGAGCACGGCAAGAGCGGTTACCTGGCAGATGTAGGCGACGTAGAAAGCATGGCGCGCTACGCGATCGAATTGCTGGGCGACGATGCGGCATTGCGGACCATGGCAAAAGCCAGCCGGGCGGTGGCGCAGTCGCGCTTCTGTTCCAGCCGGATCATTCCGCAATATGAAGAGTATTACCGGCGCGTGCTGGAACGCGCTTCGTAGAAAGCTTCGGGAATCGCGCCCGTTCCATGCAACACAGGTAAGCGCAGTCTGACCAGGGTTCCCTTTCCTTCGCGGCTGTCGATGGTCATGCGGGCAGTGTCTCCATACAAAACCTTCAAACGCTCGGCCACGTTGGCCATCCCGATGCCGGTTCCACCCAGTCCCGTGGGCCGCTCGAGTAAGTTGGCCGAGCCCATGCCGACGCCATCGTCTTCGACTTCGATGATCAGATGCGAGTCAGTCAGGCGGCTACGCAGGTAGATGCTGCCGCCGTCAATCTTCGACGACAAGCCGTGCTTGATCGAGTTCTCGACCAAAGGCTGCAACAACATGCTGGGAACCATGGTGTCGAGCGATGAGGTTTCCAGTTCCTTCACGACGCGCAGTTTGTCGCGGCCGAAACGCACCACTTCGATGTCGAGATAGTTATCGATGAATTCCATCTCGTCACGGAGCGGCACAAACGCGTCGCTGCTGTTGAGCAAGCGGCGCAGAATGTTGGCCAGCTTGATGATCAGCTGGCGGGCGGTATCAGGATCGAAGCGCACCAGGGACGAGATTGAATTCAGCGTATTAAAGAGGAAGTGCGGATTGATCTGGTTTTGTAGCGCCTCCATGCGGGAGTGCAGCAGCAGCCGCTCCTGTTCTTCCAGCTTGATCTGAATGCGAACGCTGTTCCAGATCTTGAGTTCCGTCCCGATCACCGTAACCGACGTGGCGTAGATCAAGATCTCCACCCACCAGGTCGGACTTTCCAGACTGAATGTCCGGTTGGGCGCAAACCGCGATAGCTCCGTTTGCACGAAGCGCAACGCCACGATGGTGATGAAAAACATGGTCTGCCACTCGAAGGGATGAGGAGTAGGCAGGTTGCGTCGGATCCAGCGATAGATGCTGAGGTCAACGAATGGAGAAAACGACCAGATGTCTTCACGATTGGGAGCGAAGATGCGCAACTGTCCGGCGACAAAGCCGCACAACACGTTGAAGGGCAGTGTCGCCCACTCGCCGTGCCAGACTGCGGGCAGGGCCAACAGGACCCCACCCATCACGCCGGTGAGACGTCCTCCAATCACGCCCAGCAACACCGTGGTCTCGAATGACAAATCACCGGCGGCGAAACTTCTGGCTCCGAAGCGGATCCAGACGCCTAGAGCGAGCGGGATGCCGATCCATAAGACAAGATAAAGTTTCTGCTTCCAGGTGCGCTCATCTCGAAAGAGAAGCGACTTGAACTCCACCGATCGCCCCAGGATGCTGGCTGCCGAGGCAGCCACGCCCAGCTTGATCAGGAGATTGATGAGTATGAGACGCTGTTCCATGGACGAGGATCTACTGTGGGAAATGTAGCATGGCGGGAGATTCTGCCGCCGTTCTGGCGAATGTAGGGGTGGCAGTCTCGCCCAGCAAGCCTAGGCGGTCGCAGTTCCACTAAAAACTCAAAGAATACTGAAGAAATGTTATCGTTCCTGAAGGGTCGGCTACTGGGATTCGTTACTAGACACCCTGGCCAAGAGTTCTCTCAGAGCGCCCGCTATGAGTTCCAAGTCCATCACAAAACCAGGTGAAAATGAGCGCATCTCTTTGAAAAAGAATTCCACAGCCGCTGCAACTTCACGATTGTGAAATATCGGCACAATAATTAGAGACCCGATACCTTCCAGCTGACAGGTGGCCCCCAAGAGCGGATGACTTTGAGCGTCCTGCAACCGTAAGGCTTTGCCAGTTCGAATGCAGGACCGAAAGAAGTTCGCTTGTAAATCTAGGCACTGCATCGCAACCCCGGTTCCTGCTCGAAAGGGGTAGATGATCGTGTCCTGTTGAAGCAATCCAACAACTATCCCGCAGGATCGCGTGACCTCCTGGGTCCGACGGCCCACCAGATCAATCGCCGACTTTGAACAATCCTGCCCGGCGATCCCTTCCTGCATTGCTCCAATGGCAAGGAGCGCCTCTCCGGTATTCTCGAAAATACGGCCCCCCCTGTCGGCGGCGTACCTCCCGCTTACGAAACGAGCCGTCCAGTCAGGTCTGGCGACCGAGGTGTCTTGCTTGACCGTTTTGCTAGCCTCAACATTTTCATCGCCAGGAACTGTGTTGCCCGTCTTTGGATCGTCCACAAGGCCAAGCAGATTAAACGAAGGATCCGAGATGTGATTGATTCCGTGCGGCGTCGCCGTTTCTTGTACGGCTTCTTCAGCCTGGCACAAGCGGAGTGACAGCATTCTTGGAGGGCCTTGGCGCAACACGACGTCCACTCCCAACGAACGAAGTAATTGTCGGCGCGACTCTAGATAGCCGTAAAGTGTAGTCGGCGACTCAGGCCACGAGCCCTCACTGACATCGAGTCCGGTCCTTACCGCGGTTAATAGTTCAGCAGCTGTCCCAGACCAGACACTCCTGCGTCGAGCGAGCCACGCTACCAGCTGTTGGTCAAATGAATCTTCGAATTCCGCCTCGATTTTATTCAGCCGATTTCCCATTCAGATTCGCGCCTCCCCGGCCTCGACGGTTTCAGGGCCAACGCTTGGCGCCGGACCCTGAGTCGGCACTGACTGACGAAATCGCCGCCGGGGTGACTGTCTTTTTGGGCACTACTTCGTCCGGACTGTTCAATACTGAGCGGAGCTCATCTACGAGGTGTTTTGGGAGTTCACGAACATTTCTTACGAGCCTTTTAGCAGCAAGTACGTTCGCAAAGCATTCCCTTACTTCTTCATCGCCGATAGAAGCGAGGTCTTCTTCGACTTGCCGGACTTCCACGAGGGTCAGAAAACCGCCACCCTCTTCTATCCCTTCAGCAATCCGGGCGAGAGTCGCGCTCATAGGATCGAAATTCGTCCAGCCCTTGATCTGGAAGTTGAAATATTTGTCCTTGTGCTCATCAGTCTTGATTTCTTGTGGCTCGCCAAGTGCCTCGGACATTATTGGTTCCCTCCTTTAGAAATCGGTAACACGGTGGTAGAAATCGGTAACACGGTGGACCACACAGCAGAAAGCAGATATCTGCAAACACTTCGTGGTAAAGCCAAATTGGCGAGGGAGGCGCAGATAGAAGTGCAGTTCTTGTGCCATGCGTGATCAGGCTAAGACCGTTTGCTACCAACAGTTAGAAGCTTGCTTGGCAGAATGGAATGCAAAAACTTGCGGCTTGTGTGAAGGCCTGCAGGCCGTCTATCGACTCTTCTGATCGCTAAATCCGGCTTGTGAACCGAGCTCGTATCAAAAGATGAACCGCTGGGCCACCAAAGCGAAAACGGTTGTGGCGGGCATTGCCCTTAGTACGGGCCGATGATGCCGCCGATTTGTCGCGAAGCTGGTGGCTTCTTTTTCTGGTTTTCGATTACGTCCAAATACTTCAGACCTGAGCCGGTATTGAACAGCACAACTTTATCTTCGGCTGAGAAAAACCCCCTGGTCCGCAGCTTGCGGTAAGCCACCAGCGATGCCGCGCCTTCCGGAGCTGCAAGAATTCCTTCCACCCGTGCCCAGTGCCGGAACGCTTCCATGATCTCTGCGTCTGTTGCGGCGAGGCCGATCCCCGCACTTTTTTTCAGAATTTCAAGGATGAGGTAATCGCCGTAGGCTTTCGGGACGCGCAGTCCAGAGGCCAGAGTTGAGGCATCTTGCCAGAAATCGGAAGCTGGTTTGTGTTCGTCCCACGCTTTAACAATCGGGGCGCAACCCGCGGATTGCACGGCGACCATCTTCGGACGCTCGGAGCCTATCCAGCCCAGCGCCTCCATCTCGTCGAAAGCCTTCCACATGCCGAGCAGGCCAACGCCTCCGCCAGTGGGATAGATGATGCCCTGCGGCAGCTTCCAGCTGAACTGTTCGGCGATCTCGTATCCCATGGTCTTCTTGCCTTCGACCCGGAACGGTTCCTTCAAGGTCGAGACGTCGAACCATCCTTCTTTTTCCTTGCGTTCGGCAACCATGCGGGCGCAGTCGCTGATCAGGCCGTTTACCAACGTGACATGGGCGCCGTAGCTCTCGCACTCGACGCGGTTGGCCAGCGGCACATCTTTGGGCATGAAGATGTGAGCTTCCAGACCGGCGGCGGCCGAGTAGGCGGCCAAGGCGCTGGCGGCATTTCCGGCGGAGGGCGCGGCCAGTTTCTTCAGGCCGTAGGCCTTCGCCATGGTGACTGCGGCGGACATACCCCTCGCCTTGAAGGACCCGGTCGGATTCAGGCCTTCATCTTTAATGAAAGCGTTGGGAAACTCGCGGCTGGGCAGCATGGGAGTGAAGCCTTCTCCCAGGGAAACCGGAGGGGCATCGGGCAAAACCTCTTGGTAGCGCCACATGGTGGCGGGCCGGGTGGCCAGCGAATCACGCTTAAAGTTTTGCTTTATGTTTTTGAGGTCATAACGAACATAAAGAATGCCGCCGTCTGCAGGACAGATGGTACGGGGTTGGTCGGCACTTAATTGTGCACCACATTTGGTGCACTCCAAGTAGGCGATTTGGGACACGTCGGGAGTTTAGCATTCTGGACAAGGCGGAGCTTGGCCTAGCGGCGTTCGTGCTCAGTGATGTGCCCTCAGGTCTTAATTCCTAGTTTTGAGTTCCTGGTTCTCAGTTCTCAGTTGGCAATCGCTTCAGCAGAGAATTGGCTTTGCGGAACCAGGGACGCTCGCGACGCCGTAAATATCCAGGCATGGTTGGTTTCTTGGCCAGAATTTGCCGCGCCCAGTCCCTCGCCTCTGCGTTGCGTTGCTGGGACGACAGAAAGCACGCGTAGTTGTAGTAAGTCTCGGAGGACGTGGATATTTTCGTCACCTGCCGGAAGAGGGCTTCAGCTTTTTCAGGCTGGCCAGTATTGGCGTATGCATGGGCCAGCAATCCTGCCGCGCGATGAAAATCGTAGGTTGGATCCTTGGACGCAACGCGTTCCAGGTCGGGCGAGGCCGCGGCAAAATCCCCCATCATGACGGCGGCTACACCGCGACGGTAGAACGGATCCGGTGAATCGGTTCGAGATGAGATCGCCTTGTCATACGCCTGCCGGGATTTCGGGTACTGCCCTTCTTCGAGGTAGAGATCACCCAGTTCTTCATAGTTTCCGGCGGATGGATTGTCCAGAATGGCCGCTTCGAGCTCGCGGATTCGCTTACGCCGGGGAAATACTTTGAACGATTGGCGCAGCAAACCGGCGTCAGGAATGGCTTCGACTGCGATGTAGACCAGGGCGCCGAGCCAACCGCCAATGAGGATGATCCACAGCCAGAAGGTGTCCGGACGGCGGCGGATGAAGTGAATGATTGCGAAGGCCTGGAGCAGGATGCCCCACCACGAAAACGCGAAAAAGAGTAGCGATCCCATGCGAATCCAGCAGTATAGTACGCGGCGGAGATGAAGCCACGTGACCCGCGGTATCTGCCCTCCGAGAGCCGGTGGCTGCTAGAATCGATTCAGTGAAGCCTCCCGTCCGCCTTCTGGGTGTCGATATCGACGGCACTCTGCTGAACCCCGAATTTAAGATCTCCCCGGGAGACATGGCCGCCTTGCGCCGGGCCCAGGCCGTCGGGGTCGAAGTCGTCCTGGTAACCGGACGCCGCCATACTTTTGCCTTACCCATTGCCCAGCAACTCGGATTCGACTTGTGGGTTATCAGCTCGAACGGCGCGGTGACCCGGTCTTTAGCGGGTGAGACTTTTCATCGCGACCTGCTTCCAGCGGAAACCTGCCGCAGGCTATGCATCTATATGAGGGAGTTTCGCGGAAACACCGTTTTGACCTTCGACACGGACGCCAAAGGCGCGATTGTTCTCGAGCATATGCAGGAATTGAGCTCCAGCATCCAGCGCTGGCTGGAAAAGAACCTGCAATACATTGATTTCGTCATTCCCATTGAAAATGCGATCACCAGAGACCCGGTGCAGGCCATGTTTTGTGGCTCGATTCCACGCATGCAAGAAGCGCTTGCGACTCTAGCGGCCAGCGGGTTGGAGAAGGACATTACGGTGCTTCGAACCGAATATCCGGTCCGCGATCTTTCCATGGTGGATGTGCTCAACCAGGGTTGTTCTAAGGGACACGCGCTGGAGCGCTGGGCCGGTTACCGCGGTATACCTCGTAAAGAGGTCATGGCCATTGGTGACAATTACAATGACATAGAAATGCTTGCCTTCGCCGGGGTGCCGTTTATCATGGGCAATGCGGCTGAGGATCTGCGCCGCGACGGCTGGAGTGTGACGCTGCCGAACGATCAGAACGGGGTCGCGGCGGCTCTTGAACAAGTCTTAGGGACGGGATCGTTGTAGCGACGCCTTCCCGGCGCTACAAGTTCAAAACAGTGGGCTCATCGAAAAAACTCGGATTTGCGTTGGGATTGCTGCTCCTCGCCCTGCCGGCTTTCGGAGCTGACCTGGCTATCCTGCGCAACGGCTTCTCGATCCGCCACGAACGGCGGGAAACCGTCGGGTCCATGACTCGTCTCTACCTTGGCACCGACAAAGGGTACGTCGATATCGCCACCAACCAGATCGAACGTTTCGACAAAGACCTGACGCCGGCGGTTGCGCCTGCTAGCGCACCGGTCCCGGCTCCGGCTGCTGCTCCAGTCCTTGCATCATCCCGGCTGGCAAAACCGCAGGCGCTGAAGCCGCAAGAGCTGAAAGAAGTCATCAATAACATCAGCGACCGGCACCACATCGATCCGGATTTCATCAGCAGCGTGATCCACGCCGAGAGCGGATTTAACCAGCGCGCGGTTTCTCCCAAGGGAGCGCAAGGGCTGATGCAACTGATGCCCGGCACTGCCTCCAAGCTGGGAGTCTCCAATGCCTTCGATCCTCGGGCCAATGTTGAGGGAGGCACAAAGTATCTAACCGAGTTGCTGGAGCGTTATAACTTTGACGTAATCAAGGCGTTGGCCGCCTACAATGCAGGTCCGCTGCGAGTGCAACAGTATGGCGGCGTGCCGCCCTACCGTGAGACCCAAGCCTACGTAGCGTCTATCGTTCGTGACTACAATCGTAAAAAAATCGCAGAGCGCAGAGCTGCAGCTGCGGCCGCGAAGGCCAATCGCAACAAGAAGCCCGCCCCGCAACCTGCGATCGCCAAACAGGTCTCAGCAGCCCCTGATCTCTCTTCTCGCGCCTCTCGTTAAAACGAGTGTTGGGAGGGCGCCCTCGCCCGCCGATTTTGACGTGGATTTTGCCTTCTTCCCTTACAGTCGCCATCACTCTGCTTGGACAACGATAGATTCGAAGATCAAGCCCAAGAGAGGCGGGCGAGGGCGCCCGCCCTATACGGCGACGCGTTGACCCACGCCGCGGGGTCATTTACCTTGTTGGCAGTTGCTTTGGGTCTTTTAGCCGTAATCTGGGTCAGTGCCGTGCTCGGCGCCGTGCCAGCCGTTTGGGTCCTCCCCTTCAAACATGGACAAGAAACGTATTCTCTTGTACACGCTGGCGTTCGCCGCGTTCGCGGTACTGGTTTACATGCAATTTCGGACCTGGCGACACTTCGATTGGGCCACCTTCTGGAGGGAAAGCCGGAATCTGGGGCGGCCTCCTCATATTTTTCATCTGTTCCACGCCGTGGCTCTCATTTATGTGGCCTACTTCATGCGCGCGCTGCGCTGGAAGATCTTCCTGCGTCCCGTACGTCCTAAGGCTTCCACCTGGAAGCTGGTGAGTCCGACATTGATCGGCTTTACCGGACTGGCCCTGCTGGGACGTCCCGGCGAACTCATCCGTCCCTATCTGATTGCCCGGCGGGAGAAGCTGACGTTTTCTTCCCAACTGGCAGTCTGGGCGGTGGAACGCATTTTCGACATAGGAGCGTTTACCATCCTGTTGGTGCTGGCGGCATTTTTTGCCACGGCACCGAAAAGACTGGCTTATCACCGAAGCTTTCAGGAGGCAGGCCTTATATTCCTGGCTCTCTCGGTGGGCCTGATCATCGGAGCCCTCGCCGTGAGCCGCAGTGGAGAAGCTTTAGCCAGCTGGGTCGAACGCCGGTTCGCTCACCTTGCTTCCAATTTAGGGCATCGGATAGCGCTGCGAATTCGAGAATTTCACGGCGGGCTCGACACGATCCACGACAAGTGGTCCTTTGTGATGCTGACTGTGGTCTCCGTGGCCATGTGGGCCACCATCGCGGTCGCATACAAGGAAGTCACACATTCGTATCACGCTGAAGATCTTGAGATACCCCAGAGCCAGGTTCTCCTGCTGATGGGATCCAGCATGGTGGGGTCGGTGATTCAGCTGCCTGGAGTCGGTGGCGGTTCGCAACTGGCCACCATCGCGGCGCTCGAACATATCTTTGATGTCCCCAAGGAATTGGCAGCGAGTTGCGGAATCATGCTCTGGCTGGTGACCTTCGTCGGAGTAATTCCGATCGGCTTGCTGCTCGCCCACCGGGAACAGCTGTCCCTGCGGAAGCTGTCGGAAGAGAGTCATCAGAAAGAGGAGGAAGTGGTCTCGCCTCCTGCAAGCTGACGTCAGGCTTCAGACGTCAGACCCAGGCGTCAGACCTCAGCCCGAGCCCAAGATTCGAAAGTGTGAGGCGAAGTTTGAGGTCCGGAGGCCAAGTCCGAAGTCCGAGGTCTGACGTCCGAGGTTCGACGTCCGATGTCCGGCATTCTCCCCTGTTACAATGCATCTGACGACTCCCGTCTGACATGAAGTGTCCCTTCTGTGGCTTTGAAAATGACAAAGTGGTGGACTCGCGCGAGAGCAAGGAAGCCGATTCCATCCGCCGCCGCCGTGAGTGTCTGAAGTGCGGCAAACGCTTTACCACCTACGAGCGGATCGACGAAATCCCCTACATGGTGGTCAAGAAGGACGGCCGCAGGGAAAAATTTGACCGCCAGAAAGTGTTGAATGGACTGCTGCGGGCGTGTGAGAAGCGTCCGGTGCCGATCAGCCGACTGGAACAGATTGTGAACGAGGCGGAAAGCTTCGTGATCGAGTCGGCGGAGCGCGAGCGGAAAACCAGTGAAGTCGGCGAGCTGATCATGAACCGGCTGCGCCGGTACGACAAAGTGGCGTATGTGCGCTTCGCTTCGGTGTATCTGGATTTCAAAGATGTGCAGGAGTTCATGGCCGAGTTGAAGGATTTGCTGAAGACGAAAGAAGTGCCACCAGAAGTTCGCGGCAAGGGCGTGGTTAAGAGTTAGGTGCTCGTAGCGCCGGCATCCTGCCGGCTGTCCCGAGGGCATCTTGCCCTCGGCGTTTTGGGTGGCAACCGTACGGGCGAGACGCCCCCACGACAGCCGCCGGGACGGCGGCGCTACATAAAATCATTATGGCTTACAAGGTCACACTTATTCCCGGCGACGGCATCGGTCCTGAAGTTACCCAGGCGACCGTGCGCATTCTCGAAGCTACCGGCGTGAAATTCGATTGGGAAATTTTTCAGGCGGGCGCCGAGGCCTACGCTAAGTACAACGAATACATTCCCAAGGAACTTGTCGAATCGATTGAACGCACCCGGGTGGGATTAAAAGGGCCTGTGACCACCCCCGTGGGCGAAGGGTTCCCCAGCATCAACGTTGCTTTGCGGAAGAAGTTCGAGCTCTACGCCAACTTCCGGCCGATTCTCAATCTGCCTCATATTCCCACTCGCTATCCGGGCGTTGACCTGATTATTGTCCGTGAAAATACCGAGAGCCTGTATTCCGGGATCGAGCATGAAGTCGTGCCCGGCGTAGTAGAGAGCCTGAAGATTATTACGGAAAAAGCTTCTACCCGCATCGCGCGCTTTGCCTTTGAATATTCCCGCAAAAACCATCGCAAGAAGATTCACGCTATTCACAAAGCCAACATCATGAAGCTTTCGGATGGGCTGTTTCTGCGCTGCTGCCGCGATGTGGCCAAGGGATATCCCGAAATCACCTACGGCGAGCACATCGTGGACAACACCTGCATGCAGCTGGTGATGAATCCTTATCAGTACGATGTGCTGGTCATGGAGAATCTTTACGGCGACATCATTTCGGATCTCTGCGCCGCGTTCGTCGGCGGCCTGGGATTTGTACCCAGCGCCAACCTGGGCGACAGCTGTGCCATCTTCGAGGCGGTACACGGATCGGCTCCCGACATTGCAGGCAAGAACCTGGCCAACCCGACAGCCGTCATTCGCTCGGCACAGTTGATGCTGCGCCATCTTGGCGAACACCACGCGGCGGACAAGATTCACGATGGCCTGGAAAAGGTCTATCGCACCAAAGACAAACTCACCCGCGATGTAGGCGGAAAAGCCGGCACCTCGGAGTTCGCCGACGCCATTATTCAGTTCATGGAAACCAGCACGGATGTTCCCAAGCAAGCCGAATCGTCTCACGCATAAGGTCAGGTAGCCTATGCCGAGCTTCAAGGGTTTGCGGCTGAAAGCCGTCTGGCCGATCATCGCGGCTATCGTCTTTGCGGTGGCCGCACATTTCGCAGAATCTTAAAGTCACTCTTCTGGGGACAGGCGCTCCCCGTCCAACCATGGAGCGCTTTGGCCCGAGCATTCTGGTAGAGGCGGGAAAAGAAAAGCTGCTGTTTGATTGCGGCCGGGGCGCGACCCAGCGTCTCTTTCAGCTAAAAGTACCTTTCGCCGATGTCACGTCCCTGTTTCTGACTCACCTGCATTCCGATCACATTGTCGGAATTCCCGATCTGTATCTGACGGGCTGGATTATGCGGAGAGACACACCTTTCCGGGTCTGGGGACCAGCGGGCACCGCCGACATGATGTCGCATCTGCAGCAGGCTTATCAGTTCGATATCCATATCCGGCGGGACGTGGATGAGAAACTCGCCCCGCAAGGCGCAGTGGTCGTGGCCAAAGATATCGAGCAAGGAGTGGTCTACCAGAATGGCGATTTGAAAGTCACTGCCTTTACCGTTGACCACGGTCCAGTCAAACCGGCCTTCGGCTACCGCGTCGACTACGCGGGGCACTCTGTGGTGCTCTCTGGTGACACCCGGTATAGCGAGAATTTGATCCAGTTCTCTCAAGGAACCGATCTATTGATTCACGAAGTGCTCGATCCGGAAGCCTATTTCGCCAGCGATCAGTTCTTCAACCCGGAGCAAAAGCAGAAAGTAGTCAACCACCACACCACTCCGGAACAGGCGGGAAAGATTTTCAGTCAGGTGAAACCAAAGCTCGCGGTCTATTCTCATATCGTGCCATTCAATGCTCCGGACCTGGTACCGCACACCAGAAAAACTTATTCCGGACCACTGGAAGTAGGGGAAGACCTGATGAGCATCGACATCGGGGACAAAGTCGAGGTTCACCACGCAACGAAATAGCTTGCGGGCTGCAACTCTTCGTTGACGCGGAAACCGGATTTGAGTAACATCCTCCTTCTTCAAGGAACCCCGGGGGATGGCAAACCCAACACGGCGGCTAGGAGTAGTTCTCTTTCAGCTCGGCGGCCCCGACACGCCGCAGGCTATAGAGCCGTTCCTTTTTAACCTCTTTTGTGACCCCGATATTATCGACTTCCCTTTTGCCCGGATTGGCCGTAAGCCATTGGCCAAATTGATCTCGACGACCCGAGCCAAGAAGGTGCAGCACCATTACGCGGCAATCGGCGGAGCTTCCCCGATAAGGCGGTTCACGGAGCAGCAGGCTGACGCGCTGCAACAACGGCTCAGGGACGACGGAATTGACGCCCACTGTTTCGTAGCCATGCGTTACTGGCACCCCTTTACCGCGGAGGCGGTCGCCCAATTGCGGGCCGCGAACTGCGACGAAGTCGTGCTGTTGCCTCTGTATCCCCAGTATTCCAGCACTACGACCGGTAGCAGCCTCAATGAATTCCGCCGTCTTTTCCGAGACGACGTACCGGTGCAGGCGATTGAGACTTTTTATCGCCATCCGCTTTATCTCGATGCGTTGGTTGAGAAAGTCGATGAAGCGCTGGCGCGGTTTCCCGAGTCCGCCCAGCCCGAGATCGTATTCAGTGCGCACAGCGTGCCGGTGTCCGTCATCGAGAGGGGCGATCCCTATCAGCGGCAAATAGAAGAGACGGTCGAACTGGTAATGCAGCGCGGGCGATGGCCTTACCCCCACCGGCTCTGCTATCAGAGTAAGGTCGGAGCGAGCAAATGGCTGCAGCCGTCCTTGCACCGAACCATCCGTGATCTTGGGACCGAGCGGGTTCGCGAAGTTTGTATTGTGCCCATTGCATTTGTTTCGGATCACGTAGAGACGCTGGGTGAGATCGACCATGAGGCGCGCGAAGAAGCAGCCGAGGTCGGGATACAACAGTTTGAGATGACGTCCGGGCTGAACGATTCTCCGGCGTTCATTGCAGCTCTGGCGGATTTGGTAGTAACGGCGGTCGGTGCGGATCAGTCGCGAGATAGCGAGCGCCTGGTCGCCGCGGATTGAGCGGATTTAGATTTATGTAGACGTAAAATATTTACAGGCCAAGTTGATAGTCATCGGGTCCGAGTCACCAGGTTGGTGATCACCAGGTCGTGATTACCCAGATTCCTGATTCTCAGGAGTGAAGGAACGGATGGCAGACGAGTCCAAGACGGGCATTCTCGGGCATCTACCGCCCTTGCCTCGGCCGGCGCTTAACAACTCCGTGATCGGCATGGAGCAGGCCTATCGTCAGCGTAAAGGCCTTCCACTGCTGAGCGATGCCGACATCGAGGCCCTCAAAGCTGGACAACCTATGTCATGGGAAGAAGGGGGCGTGGCTGCGCCAGCGGCCGCAGCAACCACACCCGCCCCGGTAGCGGCTCCTGCAACTCCAGTTGCTCCGGCAGCTGCACCTCCCGCAACATCCTCCGGAGGGATCAGCGAAGAAGTCGCCAAGTGGGTCGCGCAAGGAAACAAATGGAGCAAGTCCACGATTGCCGCCGAACAAGCGCGCCGTGGTCGCAAAGGTCTGCCCCCACTGAATAATGCGGAAATGTCTGCCCTGCTGGGAGAACCTGTGGAAGCCAGCGCTCCTGCTGCAGCAGCGCCCGCAGCACCAGCAGACGCTCCGGCGGCTCCGGCAGCAAAAGCTGCCAGCGGACCAATCAGCGCCGAAGTTGCGAAGTGGGTTGCGGAAGGAAAGAAGTGGAGCAAGTCCACAATCGCGGCGGAACAAGCTCGCCGCGGACGCAAGGGTCTGCCGGCGCTCAATGACGCTGAAGTATTTGCTTTGCTGGGAGAATCCGCGGCGGCAGAAGCGCCTGCGGCTGCTCCCGTCGCGGCAGCAGTCGCGAAACCAGTTGTAGCGGCTCGGCCTTCTGCTGGTCCACCTTCTGCGGCGGCAACAGTCTCGCGTGGCACCGAGTCGAACACCTATGTCGGCACGCCGGCAGTGGGAACGTCCAGGGCGGCGGCGTCGGCTGGCGTGGCCTCAGTTGGCCCCGACGATAACGAATTCAATCAGGCGCGTCGTCGCTTCGCCTGGGCCGCGTTCGCGGCTTTCATGACGGCGTGGTTCATCGCTTTCTTCCGGTTCTTTCTGCCTCGCACACTTTTCGAACCAGCTACATCGTTCAAAATTGGCTATCCCGCCGACTTTGGGTTGGGCGTCGATACAAAATTTCAGCAGAAATATCGCATCTGGGTAGACCGCACGCCGGACCGGATTTTTGTAATTTACGCGCGCTGCACTCACCTCGGCTGTACGCCTGACTGGAAGCCGGCTGAAAACAAGTTCAAATGTCCGTGCCATGGCAGCGGGTACGACAGCGAAGGCGTCAACTTCGAAGGACCGGCGCCGCGTCCCATGGATCGGGCCAATGTGCAGATCGCGCCTGACGGTCAGATTCTGGTGGATGTTTCCAAGCTTTATCAGTGGCCTAAGGGACAGCCCAGCGCGTTCAACGATCCGGGGGCGTTTCTGCCAACTTAGAACTTAGTCGAGCTTCGCTCGACCTGGCCGGGTCGAGAGACCCGGCCCCACACAAGATTGGAAGAGGTTTAAATGGCTGAAGAAAACGGGAACGGGACGAACGGGAAGCGCGTGGGCCTGCTGGAGCGGGTGAAGGCTGGCGTCAAGGAAGACGTCCAGTCCCTCAAGACTGACATGCCCGCGAAGGCCAAGGAGCAGATCGAGGGTCTGAAAGATCCGACCAAGACCCAGGTCTACACTTCGATCTTCCGCCACAAGCACGACGACACGCCGCGCAACCGGGCGCTGGGCGTGCTGTCCAACGTGTTCCTGCATCTGCATCCGGCCAAGATCAATCGCGACGCCGTGCGTTACAGCTACACCTGGGGCATGGGCGGGATCACGTTCTACCTGTTTATCGTGCTCACGCTCACCGGCGTGATGCTGATGTTTTATTACCATCCCAGCAAAGTGCAGGCGTTCCGCGACGTGCTCTATCTCGAGCACGACGTTCCCTTCGGCAAGTTGCTGCGCAACATGCATCGCTGGGCAGCGCACTTGATGGTGATCGGTGTCTGGCTGCACATGTTCCGTGTCTTTCTCACGGGCTCGTATAAGAAGCCGCGCGAGTTCAACTGGAACATCGGCGTGCTGCTGCTGGTATTCACCCTGCTGCTTTCGTTCACCGGATACCTGCTGCCGGACGATCAACTCGGATTCTGGGCGGTCACGGTGGGAACGAACATGGCGCGCGCGACGCCGGTGCTGGGACATGAAGGCCCGTTCGGCGCGCATGCTGGGCATGACGCCATATAACGATGTGCGCTTCGGACTGCTGGGCGGATCGATCGTCGATGCGAACGCGCTGCTGCGATCCTACATCTGGCATTGCATCGGGATTCCGATTGTGGCTTCGGTGCTGATGATTGTGCACTTCTGGCGCGTGCGTAAAGACGGCGGCATTTCGGGACCGGCGCCGGTGATGCTGGCTTCGGAAGTGAAAGAGCCGAAGAAGTAAGACGGCGGATTCTTTGTAGCGCCGGCATCTTGCCGGCTGGCTCGGGGGCGTCTCGCCCCCGGAGGTGAGCGGGACGCCCACCGGACAGCCGCCGGGACGGCAGCGCTACAAGTTCGGAGCAACTATGGATTGGCGACAACTTTGGGAGATATGTTCGGCGCCTGACAACGTGCCCATCGTGGGGCTGATTCCTTTGCTCGTTTTCTACATGTATCTGGCGTGGAAGCAGGCCAAGGCCAACGATGAACTGATCGGCGAACTGGAAACCAATCCGGCGATGGCCAAGACGCATCATCGCAAGAGCTGGCCCTTCCGTCCCGGTTGGCAGAAAGAGATCCATGTCTGGCCCTTTCTGCTGCGCATAGAATTTCTCGCCGCCATGATCGTCACCATCATCCTGATGGTGTGGTCGATCACGCTGAATGCGCCGCTGGAAGAGCCGGCGAATCCCAACCTGACCATGAATCCGGCGAAGGCGCCGTGGTACTTCCTCGGATTGCAGGAAATGCTGGTGTACTTCGATCCGTGGATCGCAGGCGTCGTCATGCCGACGCTGATCATCGTCGGCCTGATGGTGATTCCCTACATCGACACCAATCCGCTGGGCAGCGGCTACTACACCTGGAAGCAGCGCAAATTTTCGATTGGCACGTTTCTGTTCGGCTTCATCATTCTGTGGATCGCGATGATCATCATCGGGACGTTCATTCGCGGCCCCGGATGGCAGTGGTTCTGGCCAGGACAGACATGGGACCACAACCGCCTTATTTATGAAGTGAACCGCGATCTGCCGGACTTTTTCAGGATCACGTCAAATCTGGGCAAGGCGATTTTCGGCGGGCTTGGTGGTAGGCGGCTATTTCGCGGTGGGCGGGTATATCGGCCATGCGTTGTTCCGTCGCTACAATCCGAAAGATTACAAGCGGATGAGCCTGCTGCAGTACTCCATCATGATGTTTTTCGTACTCAGCATGGTGGCGCTACCGATCAAGATGCTGCTGCGCCTCGCGTTCAATATCAAGTACGTATGGATAACGCCGTGGTTTAACGTGTGATTCAGTCGTCAGTTGTCAGTCTTCGGTCGTCAGCACATCCAAAGTCTCAACGGCTGTGTTGGGCGCGACTGGCTGACGACTGAGGACCGACGACTGACGACTGACTTTGGAGGATCTGAGTGCCACCTGTCCCCGAGAAGGACCCGATTGTAAGCAAGTCTTACGCGGCGCACTACGTCATCGCCATGTTGATCCTCATGGTGACGCTGTTCTGGGCATTGTGGGACGAGTCTTTCGGACAGCGTCCCTGGAAGGCATTGCAGCACGAGTGGAAGACGCGATACAGCGTTTTTCTGAACAGCACACGGTCGAAATCTTCGCAGTCGGTAAAAGAAGTCGAACAAAATTCGCAGTATCAGCAACTGGAACAGTCTTACAAGGATGCATCCGAGACCGCGCGGCCGCGCCGGGACGAACTGCAAAAACAGATCACGGACTTAAGCGCGAAGATTCTGGCCGTCCAGAATGTTTTCACCGATCGCCGCGCCTACGTCAATGCTCTCACCTATCAGTTGGAAACCGGAACCAGCGCATCGGGAAAGAAAAGCAAACAGCAGGACATCGACGAATATAAAAAAGAAAAGGCCACCGTCACATTTCCCGATGGACACAAGCAGGACTACAACTTCCACGAACTGGAAGAGACTTACAACTCGCTCAAAGACCAGCGCACCAAGCTGAGCGCGGAACTGGGCGACGTGCTGAAGCCGGTGACCGAGGCCAGCAACAAAATGTCGTCGTTCGTTTCAGACCATATGGTGGACCTTACGCCCGCCCAGATTGATGGCCTGAAAAAGAAAACGGAAGAGTGGGACCCGAAGATTGTGCAGATCAACGTGGCGGACGCCAATATCGTGGACCGCTGCGAATCCTGCCACATGAATGCCCGCGAACCCCTGCGAATTTCTGCCGCGGTCATGACTCCGAAGGGCGAGAAGAAACCGGACGATCTGGCGCACGCCCTTACCAGCCATCCTGAGCCGGAGTTGCTGAAGGCACATGATCCTGACAAGTTCGGTTGCTCTCCTTGTCACCAGGGCAATGGCCGCGCTACCACCAGCGTCGAAAAAGCCCACGGCAATTACGAGCACTGGCTGTGGCCATTGTTTCCGAAACAGAATGCGGAAGCCGGTTGCCAGACTTGCCACGCTGCCGATATGCATCTGGCTGCGGGAGAAGTTGGCACGCATATCTCCAACGGCAAGTTCCTCTTCCGCCAGCGCGGTTGCATGGGCTGCCACCGCTATGAAGGCTACGACAAGGAACCTGAAGACCTGACTTCGATTGCTCAGCAGATGAAACTGTTTGAGCAGCAGAAGATCGACAATGCGAAAATTTCCGCCGACCTGATGAAGCAGGCCGACTCGGCTTCGAGCAACGACGAAGCCAACCGGTTCAACCAGCAGGCAGTCGCGCTTCGAGTGGCGAACAGCAAGATCGACGGCCAAGTGCAGCAGCTTGATTTTCAGACGCACAGCCTGATGCAGGACGTGAAGAAGATCGGGCCGAACTTGAAAGACGTCCGGCTCAAGTTGAATCGGGACTGGATTCCGGTCTGGCTGAAGAAGCCCAGCGAGTTCCGTCCTACAACAAAGATGCCGAACTTCCGGCTGTCCGATCATCAGATTCAGACCATCTCGGCCTATTTGTGGCAAGCGGGATTCACCGACGCTCTGCCCAAGCAGAAACCCGGCAACGCAGAGCATGGCCAGCAGTTGTTTGAAACCCGTGGCTGCCTAGCATGCCATTCCATTGGAGAAGGGGACGAGACCCAGGGCGGCACCTTCGCCGCCAATCTCACTCGTGTGGGCGAGAAGGCCAACTACGATTACCTGGTCCGCTGGATTCACAACGCGCGGGAGCGGACGCGTCCTTATTGTCCGTATGAAAAGAAGGACATCGGTCCCGAGGACTACGCCAAGAAGGGCCTGCCTTACCAGTTCGATCTGCAGCACAGCCAGTGCCCCAACGACGGACACGAACTGCAAGTGCAGAACATGACGGTGATGCCCAGCCTTCGCCTGAGCCCGGAGGATGCCGCGGACATCGCTACCTACCTGATGAGCCAGAAGAAGCAGGAACCTTCGTCGTATGCCCAGGCTTCCTTCATGGAAGATCCTGAGCTGAAAGAAGAAGGCAAGAAGTGGATCCGGCACTACGGCTGCGCCGGTTGCCACGAGATTTCCGGATTTGAAGACGAAGGCCGGATCGGCACCGAGCTGACCTACGAAGGCAGCAAGCCGATCGAGCGGTTGGACTTCGCGCTGTTCACTGAAATTTCGCAGCGCGGCGGGAAGGCCTCTGAGCCCATCACCGACCCGGAAGACCTGGCGCGGCTGCCCGAAGGGCCTGCCAAAGAGCCGTGGTACGACCACAAAGGATTCTTCGAGCACAAACTGGCCGAGCCAAATGTTTACGACAAGGGCAAGGTCAAGTCGGAGACAGAAGTTCTTCGCATGCCGAATCTCCATCTCTCCAAGCTGGAGATTCAGGACCTCACTACCTTCTTATTGGGAAGCGAAGAGAGTTCCCTGCCCCCGGGTTATCAGTACAAGCCGGGCGATTCGCGGCGTGATATTCAGGAAGGCTGGTGGATTGTCCGGAAGTACAACTGCGTAGGCTGTCACCAGTTCACGCCTGACCAGAGCACGATTCTGATGGGCATGAAGCACTATCAGGATATACAGGAGCAGTTGCCACCGAAGCTGCTGACCGAGGGCGCGCGTGTCGATCCCGAATGGCTGCGGAAGTTTCTTTCGAATCCGTCGCTGAGCACGACTGACACGAACCGCAACGGCGTGCGTCCGTATCTGCAAGTGCGGATGCCGACGTTCTCCTTCTCCGATAACGAGCTGCGCAAGCTGGTGCGGTTCTTCCAGGCGATATCGCAGCAGCCCATGCCATACATTCCGGAACAGGTGCCGGCACTGAGCGCGAAGGAAAACGACATGGCGCGAAGCCTGTTCTCGAGCACGGCTGCGCCTTGCCTGAAGTGCCACGCCACCGGCGATCCGCAACATGACAAGATTGCCACCGCACCCAACTTCCTGCTGGCGAAAGAGCGTCTCAAGCCCGATTGGGCCGAGCGCTGGATTCTGGATCCGCAGGCGATCAGTCCCGGCACCGCGATGCCTTCGGGATTGTTCAAGCGGGAGAACAATCACTGGGTGTTCTCCGGTCCGACCCCACCTTCGTTCCAGGGATATGACCGGGACCACAGCAAGCTGCTGATCGACTACATATTCCAGCTCACCGCGGAAGAGCAGCGGCGAGTGGCGGCGTCGATGGGACACACCAGCGCTGCTGTCCAGCCGCGCAGCAAACAGAAGCAGGCGGCAACTCAAGGCGGGGCGGCAAGCATCGGAGGTTCGCGGTAGAATGTGGTGTTTTGGAAATAATATCCTTAGAGGACAGGTCTGGTTTGCGCGGGCGAGTCGCCCGCGCCCACATGGACATTTCTGCTATCGAAATTCAGTTTAGAGACTCACACCTGACGAAAGGGCGACATCATGAATAAGAAACTATGGGCGGCAATGTTTCTGATTTGTCTGCTGGGGCTGCTGGCAGGCTGTAGCAAGAAGGAAAACACCAACGAAGAGCAAGGCACTTCGCCGAGCTCGGACGTGAAACCGGCGCCGGCTGCAACGCCGATCGATCCCGCTACGGTGGCCAGCGTAAGCGGCACCGTGACCTTCGGCGGAGCAGCGCCTAAGGGTCAGAAGATTGACATGAGCCAGGACGCTGCCTGCAAGGGCAGCAACGTGGCGGAAACGATCGTGGCCAACGACGGCAAGCTGGCCAACGTCTTCGTGTACGTAAAAGAAGGATTGGGAGATCGCACCTTTGACGTCCCCAAGGATTCGGTGACGATCGACCAGAAGGGTTGCCAGTACCATCCCCACGTGTTGGCCGCGATGACGGGCCAGAACATCGAGATTCGCAACGACGACGAGACCACTCACAATATCCATCCCACGCCGAAAGACAATCGCGAGTGGAACGAGTCGCAGCCGCCCAAGGCCGCGCCCATCGAGAAGAGCTTCGCCCGCGAGGAAGTCATGTTGCCGGTGAAGTGCAACCAGCATCCCTGGATGAAGATGTACGTGAACGTGGTCAAGACACCGTTCTTCGCGGTCACTGGCGCGGATGGCAAGTACGAAATCAAGGGCCTGCCGCCGGGAGATTACACGCTGGCGTTTGTCCAGGAAAAGCTGGGCGAGCAGACGCAGAAAGTTACGCTGGCCGCCAAAGACAGCAAAACTGTAGACCAGGGCTTCAAACCGTAATTAATGCCACGAAAACGTAGCGCCGCCGTCGTGGCGGCGCTACACAAACCTCCCAGGAGCCTCTTCTGAAGGCCACAGCCGTACCGTACAACCAGGCGCATCATCGATTCGCCGTCTTCGCGGCGTCCGCGACTTTCTTGCTCATCATCGCGGGTGCGCTGGTCACCAGCAATGACGCCGGCCTTTCCGTTCCTGATTGGCCGACTTCGTTTGGTTCGCTGTACAAGATCCCTCATCTGGTGGGTGGCGTTAAGTTCGAGCATACGCATCGCATGATTGCCCAGTTCGTCGGATTTCTGAGCATCGTCATCGCGGTGTGGACCTGGCGTATTGACCCCCGACGCTGGATGAAGTATCTAGGTGCAACCGCGCTGGGTCTTGTCGTTGCGCAGGGAATTCTGGGTGGGCTTACAGTCCTGTTCTTTCTGCCTCCGGCGATTTCATCCGCACACGCCGCACTGGCGCAGACATTTTTCTGTGTGCTGGTTCTGATCGCTCTCTTTACCAGTAGAAGCTGGGTGGAAGAAACGCCGCAAATTCAGAGTGATGACCGCCGCCCGACTCTTTTTACCCTGGTATCGCTTTCAATTTTCGTACTGTATGTTCAGCTTATTCTCGGCGCGATGTTTCGCCACCATGGTCTGAGTTGGTGGCCGCACGTGCTGAATGCGGCGACGGTGGCCAGTGTGCTGCCTTGGACGTCGATTCGCGCTTTATCGCGATGTTCCTCGATTGACGCAGTGCGGCGGCCTGCGATCACTATGCTGGCACTGATGATCGCGCAGCTGTGTCTGGGGTTTGTCGCGTTTCTTACGCGCGTGGCCTGGGGACGCGACGCGGTCCAGCCTGAGCTTCCCATGGTAGTCTCAACGGTGGCACACGTCGCCGTTGGAGCTTTGCTGTTGGCCACCACGGTAGTGCTGGCGGTACAGGTTTGGCGGCATGTTTCCATGACCGTGAGAAAACAAATTCCTAGTCGTGAGCGGAAGCCGGTGGCGGCATGAGTACGGCAACACAACCATTGGTTGTTCCCCGTAGCGGCGTGCTGACCCTGGCACGCGACTACGCCGAACTGGCCAAGCTGCGCGTGACCACGCTCATCATTATGACTGCGTGGTGCGGATACTACTTTGGAGCATTGAAGTCCGGCATCTCGTCGCTTTCGTGGTCACTGTTTCACACTTTGCTTGGGATCGGCCTGGTTTCCGGCGGCGCTGCCGCGCTGAACGAAGTAATGGAGTGGGACACCGACAGCCGTATGCGGCGAACTGCGCAGCGGCCGATTCCGGCAGGGCGATTTGGATTCGTGCACGCCACGCTGGTCGGCGTTCTTATGACGCTTGGCGGCGCGCTTTACCTCGGCCTCGCTCTGAATCCGCTCACCGCATGGTTGGCCCTTGCGACGTCGGCTGTTTATCTCGGGGCGTACACGCCCTTAAAGAAAGTCCATCCCATCTGCACCTTCGTTGGCGCATTTCCCGGAGCCATGCCGGGCGTACTGGGCTGGACGGCCGCTCGCGGACATTTGGAGTGGGGAGCGCTGGTGATGTTTGCCATCGTTTTCTTCTGGCAGTTCCCTCATTTTTACTCGATCGCGTGGCTCTATCGTCAGGATTACGAAGACGGCGGAATCCGCATGTTGCCGGTCGTGGAACCGGATGGAAAATCGACCAGCAGGCAGATCCTGCTGTACTCGGTCGCGCTGATTCCCATCAGCCTGCTGCCCACGCTGCTGGGTATGTCCGGCAGACTGTACTTCGCTGGCGCCCTGATATTCGGAATAGCTCTACTCTATTTTGGCTGGCGTCTGGCGTCACTGAGAGTTGCCACCGGCAATGCGCGCTCCAAACAGCGGGCGCGTCAGTTGCTGCAAGCTACGGTGTTCTATTTGCCGCTGCTGTTTGCACTGATGATGTTGAACAAGAACTAATAGCACCGGCCCGCGCGGCGGATCAGTTCCATGAACTGGGGTAAAACAAGCGCAGGTCGCCCGTTCCAGCTAAAATACCCTGTGGTCTCCAAAGCCCCCGATTACGTCGCGCTCGACCCGCAAAATAGCCCCTTGCCGGCACCTCCGGCTGTTATCTCCGTCCAGGACCTGGTTCATCGCTACGATGGTCGCACCGCTTTGAACGGAGTTTCGTTCGACGTCCGGCATGCCGAATTGTTTGGGCTGCTCGGGCCCAACGGCAGCGGCAAGACCACCATGTTCCGCATCCTTTCGACGCTGATGGTGCCGTCTGGTGGCCGGGCCGTGATCATGGGATTTGATGCAGCCACAGAGCCCAACAAACTGCGCCATCAGATCGGGGTTGTGTTTCAGGCTCAAAGTATTGATGTGAAATTGACCGCCTATGAAAACCTGTGGCACCAGGGTCATCTCTATGGATTGCGGGGCACGGCCCTGAAATCGCGCGTTACAGAAATGCTGGGCCGAGTGGGTCTCTCAGATCGCGCCAACGAAAAGGCAGAAACTTTTTCCGGAGGAATGCAGCGCCGCCTGGAACTTGCGAAGGGCCTGCTGCATCATCCCGCTGTCCTGCTGCTCGATGAACCCACGACGGGACTCGATCCCGGCGCGCGGCGCGACCTTTGGCAGTATCTGCAGATCCTGCGTGACGAAGAGCGAGTCAGCGTGATTGTGACCACGCACCTGATGGAAGAGGCGGAGCGTTGCGATCGTCTCGCCATTCTGAATGAGGGAAAACTGGTGGCGCTCGGAACTCCTGTCGAATTGAAGCACGAAATTGGCGGCGACGTGATTCTGCTGGACGCGCGGGACGCAGAGTCCATGGCGGAGCGCATTCGCTCCCGTTTCAATGTAGACGCAAAAGTTCTGGGCGGCCAAGTCCGGCTGGAGCGGGAAAATGGCCACCGTTTTATTACCGACGTGGTAGAAGGATTCCCCGGCGAAATTGACGCGATATCCGTAAGTAAGCCGTCACTGGAAGATGTTTTCATCCGCCGGACCGGCCACAAGTTCTGGACTGACGATGCCGAAAGACCTTCGTAGAGCCGGCCTCAGGCCGGCCTTATCAGGAGCGAACCTATGATGCTTGCGCTGTCATTTGTCCTTGGACTGGTTCCGCTGGCCGGAATTGCGTGGACAGTTCAGAACGGAATGATCACTACTGTTGATGGGCTTTTCATGAGCATTATTCTGCTGGCTCTTTCCGGAATACTGTTCTTGAACGTATTCCTCGAAGCACGCAAAAAGTTTGCACTAAAGAAAGCGCCATCGGCGCAGAAAACGAGCTGAAGTGGCAACCCAGACTGCAACTCTCCCGGCCCAAGCCGCCGCTCCCAACGCGGGACTCATGCTGCCCGCCTTCACGCTCTGGTGGCGGGAACTGGTTCGCTTTTACCGCCAGCGTGCTCGCGTAGTTGGAGTCATCGCATCGCCGCTCTTATTTTGGGTGGTAATCGGCTCCGGCTTTGGCAGTTCGTTCCGCTCGGGCAGCGCGGCCGGGCAGCAGCACTATCTGGATTACTTTTATCCAGGCGCGCTGATCATGATTGTCCTGTTCACCTCGATCTTCACCATGATGTCGGTAATCGAGGACCGTAAAGAAGGCTTTCTGCTGTCCGTACTGGTCGCTCCGGTGCCGCGCTCGGCGATCGTGCTGGGTAAGGTGCTGGGTGGAACTACGCTGGCGACAATTCAGGGCCTGATCTTCCTCGCCTTCGCCCCTTTGGTCGGAATACATCTTGGCATCGCGAGTTTTCTGCTGGTTGCACTGACAGTTTTTCTGGTCTCATTCGCACTTACAGCGTTGGGATTCACCATTGCCTGGTCCATGGATTCGACTCAGGCCTTCCACGCCATCATTAATCTCTTTCTGATCCCGCTGTGGTTGCTCTCCGGGGCGCTATTCCCTCTGTCGGGTGCTTCCAAATGGATCAAGTTCCTCGTAGAGATCAACCCGCTGACCTACGGCGTCGAGTCGCTGCGAGACCTGCTTTACCCGGGAAATCAGACGGAGTTTCCTCTGGCCTCATCGCTGGCAACGCTGGTGCTGTTCTGTGCCCTCATGTTCGGCCTTTCGTTCATCATGGTCAACCGTCGCACCACCAAGCCCGCCGCATGATGCAAGTTGCCGCGCAATACGCTATCTATCCGGTCATCGACGCTGTGCTCAACGGCACCAGCGCCGTGCTGCTCCTGGTGGGACGGAGTTATATCAAACGCGGGCGCATGGCGGCACACCGGGCTGTGATGATCACGGCTTTAGTTTCGTCGGCCCTGTTTCTGACTTCGTATTTGTACTACCACGCGCATGTGGGCTCGGTGCACTTTCAGGGACAAGGCTGGTCGCGGCCGGTCTATTTCACGATTCTGATTTCGCACACCATACTGGCAATCGTTATCGTGCCCCTGGTGATCATCACGCTGAGCCGCGCGCTGCGAGAGCGTTTCGACAAACATCGCCAGATTGCACGCTGGACTTTTCCGCTGTGGCTGTATGTGTCGGTCACGGGCGTGGTGATTTATTTCATGCTGTATCACCTGTTTGTGGCATAACGCTTGGTTCACCACAGAGGCACAGAGACACAGAGAAAAACAGAGACAAAGGTTTTCTCCGTGTCTCTGTGCCTCCGTGGTGAAATAACTTTATGGCCATAGTAAAACTCAAAATCGATGTCTCCGGCACGGTCGGCGACGAGGCCTGGCGCAACCTACGGCAGTTCGATGAAATCCAGAGTGCCGCGTTTGGTCCGAAGTTTGGATCAAGCGGAAGCTGCAAGCATGCCGCCAACCAGCCGCATGCCAAAGGCGAGTGGATCGGCGCAGAGATCAAGCTGGAAACGCCGCTGCTGGCCCAGTACGCGGTGTCGCACTATCTGGAACAGGAACGAGTGCTGGATGCGGACGTAGTGGACTGACGCACTCTGAACCACGATCTGATTAACTACGATCTGATATATTTCCACGCGGAAAATCCTATGTCGGCTACTCCAGATCTTCCCTCCGACGCGTCAACCGTAGCTGACCAATCCGTCTCGCCGGCACCGCCACCGACGAAGCCGCGAATGTCCACTCGCAATCGGTTGTTGTTTTTCGCCACCGGTTGGTTGATCGTGCTCATGCCGTTTCTGTTCTGGTGGAACACCTGGTTTGGACGGCAACTTTCCGACAAGCAACTCGCCGACTACATTCAGGACGATAAAAAGCCTCGTCACATCCAGCACGCCCTGGTACAGATCGGCGAACGGGTTACTCGCCACGACTCGAGTGTCATGCGCTGGTATCCGGACGTGGTTCGGCTGGCGGCCTACCCGGTCGAAGAAGTACGCAACACCGATGCCTGGGTGATGGGGCAGGATGTCAGCAGCAAAGACGCGGCCAGCGCCGGGTTTCACGAAGCGCTCTTGAAAATGTTGAACGATTCTTCGGTCATGGTACGGGGCAATGCTGCATTATCGCTGGTCCGCTTCGGCGATGCCACGGGACGGCCGCATATCGTCGCCTTGCTGCAACCGGCAAAGGTCACTGCTCCGGAGGCCGGAAAAATTACCGATGCCAGCACCGTGGGAACGCCAATTCACCAGGGCGGCATCATTGCCAAGATCGACGCCGGAGGAAGAATCGTCGAAGTACGATCCCCCATCAGTGGGCGGTTGCGTGAGTTGTCCGCGCAGCCCGGGCAAACCGTTGCGGCGGGAGACGCAATCGCGGCGCTTGATCCCGGCACCGACCAGGTTTGGGAGGCTCTGCGCGCGCTCTACCTCATTGGACAGCCCGAAGACATTCCTGCGATCCGGCCTTACGAACGGGAGTTGCCTGAGATTCCCGACCATGTGCGGCAGCAGGCGGTGGCAACCGAGCAGGCGATCAATCAGCGGGCGAAGTAGATTGGCTGTTAAGAACTGGGGGCGAGGAAGAGCAGAAATCTAAAACTTCAGTTGTTAGTTCTTAGTTCCCGGTTCTCAGTTAGAACGGCATGACGCCGACTTCTTTTTCGATTTCTGCTGTGTCCACCATCACAATTGCGTCCCAGGGGCAACCATCGAGGAAGGAACCGTCTGGACCCTTGCTGGTGCATTTATTGCAGCCGATGCAAAGAATGGGATCGACCTGGATGCGGCCGAAAGGAGAGTTATCTTCGTCCGGGACCCAGAACATGCAGTCTTCCACCGGACAATATTCCACGCAGGCGGGCGAACCGGCGCAGCCGGTGCAGCACTCGGTGATCACAGCCAGTTCTTTGGGCTTTTTCTTGCGCGCGGTCAGCAGACCCTTGGACCTGGGTTCGTGCTTGAACTCGTCGGGCACCATCCCGACGATTCCCCTGAGCGGTTCGGCAGGCATCGGCGGATTATACCCCAAAAGCCGGCGTCGGACCTCAGACTGCGGACGACCTGAAGTCCGAGGTCTGACGTCCGAGGTCCGATCTGGTATAGTGGCGTTCCAGCCCCTAGAATCCCGTTTAATTTTCCCGGCTCCCTGGTTTAATACTCAAACGAAAGGGGCGGAAGGAGCAGCACTTATGGCAGGCAAAAGTCTGAACCGCGTCACTCTCATTGGCAATCTGGGCAAAGATCCCGAGGTAAAATTCACTCCCAGCGGCACTCCCGTGGCCAAGATCGCACTGGCCACCAACGAACGCTTCAAAGACAAGAATGGTGAATGGCAGGACCGCACCGAATGGCACAACGTTGTCCTGTGGCAGCGTCTGGCGGAGATTGCCGGCGAGTATCTGAAGAAGGGCGGCAAGGTCTACATCGAAGGCCGTCTGCAAACCCGCTCGTGGGACGACAAGCAGACCAATCAAAAGAAATATATGACTGAAGTCGTGGCCAGCGACCTGATTCTGCTGGGCGGCCGTGGTGAGGGTGGCGGTGGCGGAGATTTCGCAGGCAGTTCGCGGGGCGCTTCGTCTGGCGGAAACAACTTCGACCAGCGCATGCCGGAAGCCGAACCAGCTGGCACGGCGCCGATCAGCGACGAAGATATTCCTTTTTAAAGCAGCTATCAGCTATCAGCTTTCAGCCATCAGTAAAAAAGCGGGTGCCCCATTTCTCGCGGTTTTTGCGAGAAGTGGGGACCGGCGCAGACATCAACTAACATGAAACGTCTAATCGTATTTGTACTTTTTGGCCTGCTTCTCTGCACCGCACCCCTCGCTTTCGCCAAGCATCACAGGCATCATCACGACGACGATGCAGCATCGGGCGGCAATTTCGACTACTACCTGCTGGCGCTTTCCTGGGCGCCCAACTACTGTGCCGGTCATCCTACGGACCATTCCAGTGAGTGCAGAACCGGCGGACACACCGCTTTCGTGCTGCACGGACTCTGGCCGCAGGCCAACCACGGAGCGCCGCCCATGTCATGTTCGACGGCGAGTCCGGTTGCGAGCGACACCGTGGACCACATGCTCAACTACATGCCCAGCCGCGGGCTGATCCAGCATGAGTGGCAGAAACATGGCACCTGCACCGGCCTCTCGGCCCAGGATTATTTTGCCAAGTTGGAACAGGCGTTCAAGAGTGTGCACGTGCCGGAGCAGTATCCCCGACTGGATCGCGAGCAGCAGTTTGACGTTAAGGACTTAGAGAAGAGCTTTGCCGACGCCAACCACGCGCCACTGGAGGCTTTCCGCGTTTCCTGCCATGCCGGAGACCTGGTCAGCGTGGAAGTTTGCGTGGACAAGAATCTGCAGTACCAGAGTTGTACCCAAAGCGTGCGTGAATGTCCCGTCAATCAGGTGGACATGCGACCGCCGCAATAGAAGAGGTAGTAGCCATGCCTGAAGATCTTGCCAGCCAGAACTGTGTTCCCTGCCGCGGAGGCGTCCCGCCGCTCAAAGGAGTGGAACTGAAACGCCTCCAGCAAGAGGTTCCAAGGTGGACAGCGATGAACGAGCACCACATCACGCGCACGTTTACCTTTCCCGACTTCAAGCAGGCGCTCGATTTCGTCAACCGTGTGGGAGAGGTCGCGGAAGCTCAGGGACATCATCCCGACATTCTGTTGGGTTGGGGCAAAGCTGAAATTACTTTGTGGACACACAAAATTGACGGCCTGACGCAGAGCGACTTCATCATGGCCGCCAAGATTGATAAGGTCTTGCCGGCATAGCTCGCGTGGTCTGTGGTCATCCATCGGGCGCTGTTGTCAGGGCGGGCGTGGGTTTGCCGAATCTCATACCCCAGGCCCAGAGCAGAGCTGGCAAAATCATGATGAGCCCGGTCGAGCACGCCATTGCTCGAACCGACACTCCGCGGTCGAGGAGAAATCCACAGACGTAGGCGCCGATGGCGACTGTCAACATGGCGAAGCCGAGGTCCGCGGAGAAAACGCGGCCACGGAAACGGTCTTCGGTGTTCAACTGTAATATCGTCGTGGAAAAAACCCAGACGGTGGATCCTCCGCAGTGGGCAAGCGCAATGCAGGCGCACGCCAGCCAAATGTTGGGCGACACTCCCAGGCCGAAGTATCCCAACCCAATGATGAGATAACCAGCGAGGATGCCAAGCTGAAGCCGTCGGTCTGAGCGGCCCGCCCAGCGGGCCGAGAACAGCGGTCCAACAACTGCCCCGATCCCGCGCGCACCCAGCAGCAGGCTCATACCCAGCATCGCAGTACGCTGGGGATCGACGCCGCGAATGTGGAAGTGGAAATAGCCGTTGCCCATGACGGTAAACAGAACCCAGCTGGGGCCAATCATCAGTTCGCCGGCTTTGGCGAATACGACCGTCAACAAGCGCCGGTCTTTGCGAAGGTAACGCACGCCGTCCAGCACCGGTGACAGATCGATCGCGTCGCGAAGGTGCAGCGGCGCCGCTGCCTTGGCGTGCGGCTCATCGAAATTCATCCCGCGGATCAAGAGGGCCGACAACAGAAATGAGAGGGCATTGAGCAAGAACACGGCATCGCGTCCGAACAACGCCGCCACTACTCCGCCGACCGACGCGCCAATCAGCAGGTTGACCGACCACGTTGCCGAGGAAAGCGTATTGGCCACGAGTACATCTTCCCGAGCGGCAATATTTGGAATCACTGAAGTTCGGGCGGGCTCGAAAAATGCCGCCATCAGCGTCTCCAGCAGCAGGAGAGGGTAGACCAGCCAAACCGTGGAGCGGGAACGCACCAGCAGCATGGCGAAAACAACGACCATCCGAACGACGTCGGCGATGATCATGACCCGCTTGCGGCTGACGCGATCGTTGATCACCCCAGCCGCGGGCCCAATGAAAGTTTGGGGAAGGACTTGCAGCACCAGTGCCAGCGCCACCGAACTCGCCCGGCCAGTCAGTTGCAGCAGCAGACTGTAAATCGCCAGGGTGTAGAACCAGTCGCCGATCTCGCTGACAATCTGAGCCAGCCAAAGCCGCCGGAAGTTCCGGTTAACCCGGACCAGCCGCAGATATGCGGACAGCGAGATGGTCGTGGACGCGCGTTCGGGTTGTGGGTCCATGGTGATTGGTCGTCGGTCGTTGGCCTTTGGTCGTTGGCCAAAAGCTAGGCTTCGTGATTCCGAAACGACGGCTTGAGGTGAAGGGCCAACGATCGTCAGCCAACGACCAACGACGAGTCTGCAGCGACTATAATCTACACATGCTTGATGAAAACGATTTTCGCAAACGCGCCGATGCGGCGCTCGAATCTTTAAAGAAAGCTCTCATGCAAGCCGAGGAGTCCTCCGACATCGAAGTGGAAGACCAGTCTGGCGCGCTGCATATTTCGTTCGAAGACCGCAGCAAGTTCGTTATCTCTCCCAACGCTCCCGTGCGACAGATCTGGATCTCCGCTCTGGCCACGAGTTTCAAGCTCGACTGGTCAGATTCCGATCAGGACTTCGTGCTATCTAAGACCGGGGAAAGACTCAAAGTGCTGGTGGCGCGATTGATCAATCAGCAATTGGGAGAAGAACTGGTGACGCTGGCGTAGCCTGGCTAATCTTTTCCTGACAGCGTCTGTTTCAGATGCTCGGCAATTTGCCGACCGTGAAACCTTCCGTTTTCGATGAAGATCTCGTTCGTTCTGGATCCTGCCACGATCACTCCCGCCACGTAGATACCGGGCACATTGCTCTCCAGGGTCAGAGGATCGCACACGGGACGGCACTGTTCGGCAGAAAGTTCGATCCCCATCGAACGAAGGAAATCATAGTCGGGATGATAGCCGGTCATGGCAAAGACAAAATCATTCTTCAGGCGGACCGGCCCTTCCGGCGTTTCAAGATTGACGTAGTCGACTCCGATCTCGACCACTGAACTGCCGAAGTAAGCCGCAATCTCACGGTTCTTGATGCGATTTTCGATGTCCGGCAAAATCCAATACTTCACGTGATTGTGCAATTTGGAACCGCGATGCACCAGGGTTACGCGCGCCCCATGGCGCCAAAGATCCAGCGCCGAGATAGCGGCGGAGTTCTTGCCTCCGATTACCACGACATCCATGTCGAAGTAAGGATGCGGCTCGCGATAGTAGTGATAAACCTTGGGAAGATCTTCGCCGGGAATGTTCAACGGGTTCGACAAATCGTAGTAGCCGGTCGAAACAATCAGTTTGCGGGTGCGATAGTCGTAGATGCGTCCGAGAGCGTCAGTGGCACAGATTTGAAAATTGCCGTCGCTGCCGGTAACGGTCTTCACCCACTGATATTGGCGGACATCCAGATGGTAGTGCTCGGTTACCTTGCGGTAGTACTCGAGCGCTTCCTCCCGCGTGGGCTTCTGCCGGGCAGTGCTGAACGGAATGTCGCCGATTTCCAGCAACTCGGGCGTGGTAAAAAACGACATGTTGGCGGGGTAGTTGTAAATGGAATTGACCAGGCATCCTTTGTCGATCGCCATGGTCTTGAAGCCGGCGCGTTGAGCTTCGATCGCGCAGGCGAGCCCCGTCGGACCGGCGCCGATCACCACCACGTCCGCGGAAGTATCGGCTCCGCCCTGCATCTGAGGACGCGGAAGAGTCTCGGGAATCTGCTGGCGCTCGCGGGAAAGCTGTTTGGTCACCAAATCGTTATCTCGGGTGATGTGCTCGACGCCTGGGTAACCCACTCTCCCGCGTTTTTTGCAGAGGGTGGGATGCAATGGCTCCGGAAGCTAAAGATTCTAGCATGCAGGGAATCTGAGACTGGTTCAGAGGAGCGAAGCAAAACCTATGACCACAAAGGACACGAAGGCACACGAAGGAAGGCCTGATAAAAACCTTCGTGGACCTTCGTGCCCTTTGTGGTTTACGGTTTTGACCCGGTTTGCGGCTATCCTTCCAAGGCATTCTTCCCTGTAAAATGGCGACGCGAACATCCCGAAGATTACGGAGATCGATGATGCCGGAAAAACAAGCAGGCTCTCCACCGTCCCCGCAACTGTTCTTTGAGACGGTTACTGCCTTCCATCAGACCGAAGCGCTGAAAGCCGCCATCCAGCTTGAACTCTTCACCGCAATCGCTGAGGGAAATCACTCGGCAACGACTATCGCCCAGCGCTGCCAGGCTTCGGAACGAGGCACACGTATTCTCTGCGATGCCCTTGTGATCATGGGCTTTCTCACCAAAAATGATTCGAACTACGGCCTCACCCAGGACTCGGCAATTTTTCTCGACCAGCATTCCCTTGCCTACATTGGCGGCTCAATCCGGTTTCTGCTCTCTCCACCATCGCTCGAAGGCTTTCGTGAGCTGACAGCCGCCGTACGCAAAGGTGGCACCGCGATCGATCACAACAGCACGAAGCCAGAGCATCCCATGTGGGTTGACTTTGCCCGCGCAATGGCGCCGATGATGAAGATGCCAGCCGATCTGATTGCCAAGCTGTTAAAAGCGGACGAAGGACAAAAGTGGAAAGTTCTCGGCCTGGCCGTAGGCCACGGACTGTTCGAGATCACCCTTGCCAAACACAATCCCAATGCCCAGGTCTGGGCGGTTGATTGGCCGAACGTGTTGGAAGTCGCACGCGAGAACGCCGCAGCGGCCGGCGTTTCAGGGCGTTACCACACGATTCCAGGAAGCGCTTTTGATGTGGAATATGGTAAGGATTACGACCTCGTCCTGATCACAAATTTCCTGCATCATTTCGATGTGCCAACTTGCGAGAAGCTCCTGACCAAGGTTCAGGCTGCTCTCAAACCCGGAGGCCGAGCCGTCATTCTCGAATTTGTTCCCAATGAAGATCGCGTTTCGCCCCCAGTACCGGCGCATTTCAGCTTGACCATGCTGGCGGGAACTCCCGGCGGAGAAGCCTACACTTTTGCGGAACTCCAACGCATGCTACGGAATTCAGGTTATAGCTTGGTTGAAAATCACCCCTTGCCGCCGACGTTCTTCACCGTGGTCATCGGAACGAAGTAGTTCTTTGCGAACTTTGCGGTCAAAATCTTTAACTGCAAAGCGTGCAAAGGATTGGGCAGCGGCTTAGTTTGAGGCAGTGGACTGTTTTGAATTCAACGTTTTCTAATGGTGGTGAGTTTGAAAATCAATCGTTGAGGTATTGCGGCCGACCCGAGCATCACAAGACCAGCGGCAATTAGACCAAATGAAAACATCGGCTGCCCCGTCCAGTGGATAACAACCTGTGACCCGCCTCTTATTCGCAAATAGCCAACTGCCACAAGAATCGCTCCTATGCCAATCGCCTTTAGTCGCGATTTCCAGTTCATGTTACGGCGTTCTCTGGCTTCGTCCCCGATTAGACCACGAATTCCTCCAAGCGTAATCAGCGAAGCCTCCTCAAAGATTGGTAGTGCCCCAGATAGCAATCTCCCGTCCGCGTTATAATCTCCGGTTGCTTTCATCCTCACGGACTCGTCAGGAAGACGCCATGGCTGCGCCCACGAAACCAAAATTCAAGACACGCAAAGAATCCGACAGCATGGGACACATCGAAGTCCCATCCCACGTTTACTGGGGAGCGCAGACCCAGCGCTCGCTACTGCATTTCAATATTGGACGCGACACCATGCCGCCGGAACTGATCCGCGCTTTCGGCATCCTGAAGAAGGCTTGCGCGCTGGTGAACCAGGACCTTAGCAAGCTTTCCGCCGACAAGGCCAAGCTCATCGTGCAGGCCGCCGATGAAGTGATTGCCGGCAAACTCAACGACCAGTTCCCTCTGCGCATCTGGCAGACCGGCAGCGGCACGCAGACCAACATGAACGTCAACGAAGTCATCGCCAACCGTGCCATCGAACTGGCGGGAGGCGAACTGGGATCGAAGAAGCCAATTCATCCCAATGACGACGTCAATATGTCGCAGTCGTCCAACGACACGTTCCCGGCGGCCATGCACATTGCGGCCGCCGATCGGGTGAAGGACGCTCTGATTCCCGCGATCCAGACGGTGCACGATGCCATTGCGGCCAAAGGAAAAGAATTCGGCGATATCGTCAAGATCGGGCGCACTCATCTTCAGGACGCCGTCCCCCTGACTTTCGGACAGGAATTCGGAGGCTGGGCCAGTCTGCTGGAACGTGATATCAAGCGACTACAACAGGCGCTCGACGGGCTTTACGACCTTGCCATCGGAGGAACCGCGGTAGGCACGGGTTTAAACGCGCATCCGGAATTCGCTGAGCGCGCTGCAAAGAAGATTGCCGAACTTACCGGGCTTCCCTTCCGCTCCCATCCCAACAAATTTGCCGCGCTTTCAGCGCACGATGAAATCGTTTTTGCCCAGGGCGCAATGGAAACCCTCGCGGCTTCGCTGATGAAGATTTCGAACGATATCCGCTGGCTGGCTTCCGGGCCGCGTTCTGGACTGGGTGAACTGATCATTCCGGAAAACGAACCCGGCTCGTCGATCATGCCTGGCAAAGTGAATCCCACGCAGTGCGAAGCCATGACCATGGTGTGTGTGCAGGTGTACGGCGCGACGGCTGCAGTCGGATTCGCCGGCTCGCAGGGCAACTTCCAGCTGAATGTCTACAAGCCGGTGATCATCTACAACTTTCTGCACTCAGTGACTCTAATCACCGACGCCTGCCACGGCTACGTTGAATACATGATCAAGGGCATGCAGGTCGATCGCGCCCAGGTGGACAAGAATCTGAAGAACTCGCTGATGCTGGTAACCGCGCTGACGCCGAAGATTGGATACGACAAGGCGGCAAAGATCGCCCACACCGCCCATGTCGAACACAGCAATTTGCGCGAGGCGGCGTTGAAGCTGGGGTATCTGACGGGCGAAGAGTTTGATCAACTCATGAAGCCGGAAAGAATGACTAGGCCATAACAGGCCGTGTGGGACCGGGTCTCCGACCCGGTCAGGTCGAGCGCAGCTCGACTTGGTTCCGTTCGATAACCATCCTGCGATATAAAGCTTGCCGAGCTTCGCTCGGCCCGGCCGGGTCGAAGACCCGGCCCCACACGGTTCTTGCCGGGACCCGCACTAGTCTGCTTTGGCCGAGCTCAATTCCGCGACTTCATTGTCAGATCTTCCTACCGCCGCAACGTTGGGCATCGTGGTGATCGTGATGACGCTGACTAGTACCAGCAGCGTCCCCAGGAGAGTCCTCGAACCAAGGCCCTCCCCGCCAAAGAAGTATCCCAACGCAACCGCGACCGCGGGATTCACGTATGCGAACGTTCCAACCTTGGTAGGCGATTCATAGTGCAGCAACCACAGGTACGCGGTGAAGCCAACAATCGAACCCGCAATGATGAGATAGACCAGCGCGAACCAGGCGTTCCACGGAACCGCCTGTGCGTGGAACCCCTTAAATTCTCCAGACACCGCAGCCAGCACAAAGAGCAGAGCTCCTCCGGTGAGCATCTGGGCGGCGGCGCTCATTGCCTTCGACACTGGAAGCGGAACGCGGCGAGTAAGAATCGTCCCAATCGACCAACTGGCAGAAGCAACCAGCAATGCGATCGCCCCCGCACGATCGATGGCAGCCTCAGCCAGGGAAAACGAACGATTCATCAGCACCGCCACGCCGCAGATTCCGACGATAAGCGCGAGTCCGAGCCTTACAGTCAACTTCTGTGTCCGCAGGAAAATGATTTCAAGAAGCGCAATGAATACCGGTTCGGTCGCGAACACGACCGCTGCTACGCCCGAAGGTACGCGCTGCTCTGCCCAAAACAGGCAACCGTAGTTGAGCACGAAAATGAGCGCCCCAAGTCCTGTCGCTGAGATCCACTCGCGCCGGGTTGGAACGGGAGTGCCTTTCACCCGTAACCATACGTAGAGCACGAGGCCAGCCGTGAAAAAACGCAGGGCCGCCAACAGGAATGGAGGAACTTCGTGGACCCCGATGCGGATCGCGAGGAACGTCGATCCCCAGACGAAGTAGATCGTGGCAAACGCCAGCAGGATTTTCCAGGAGGGTGGCCGGGCTTCAGTTTCCATATGGATCTCCCCTCAAACTTTTACCTCGGCGGTTCTTGCTATCAATGGATAGATGTCCCGTGGCGTGGGGCAGGGTCTCCGACCCAACCGGGTTGAAGACCCGGCCCTACGCACTAGTCTGCTTTGGCCGCGCTCAATTCCGCGATGTCGTCGGAACTTGCATCTCGCGCAACCTTCGGCGTCGTAGTAATTGTGATAACGCTCACCAGAACCAGTAGAGTCCCCAAGAGGGTTCGCGATCCAAGCCCCTCCCCGCCGAAGAAGTATCCCAGGGCAACTGCGACAACCGGATTCACGTATGCGTAGGTTCCGACCTTTGTAGGCGATTCATAGTGCAGTAACCATACGTATGCAGTGAAACCCACAATCGAACCAGCGATTATTAGGTAGACGAGCGCAAACCATACGTTCCAGGAAACCGCCTGCGCGTGGAAACCTTTAAACTCTCCAGACACTGCCGCCACCACAAAGAGCAGCGCTCCTCCGGTGAGCATCTGGGCGGCGGCGCTCATCGCCTTCGACGCCGGCAGTGGAACACGGCGGGTAAGAATCGTCGCCACCGACCAGGTCGCGGAGGCAACAAGCAAGGCAATCGCACCCGCTCGATCTATGGCAGCTTCGCCCAAGGAGAACGATCGGTTCACCAGCACCGCGACACCGCAGATCCCAACGATGAGCGCAAGTCCCAGCCTGACTGTGAGTTTCTGCGTCCGCAGGAAAATGATTTCTAAAAGCGCAATGAATACCGGGATAGTTGCCAGTACGACTGCGGTGACTCCAGAAGGTACGCGCTGTTCGGCCCAAAACAGGCAGCCGTAGTCGAGCACGAAGATGAGAGCCCCAAGTCCGGTTGCTGAAATCCACTCACGCCGGCTTGGAACCGGAGCGCCTTTTACCCGCAACCAAACGTAGAGTACGAGGCCAGCCGCGAAAAAACGCAAGGCCGCCAACAGGAATGGAGGAACTTCGTGGACCCCGATGCGGATCGCCAGGAACGTCGATCCCCAAACGAAGTAGATAATGGCGAACGCCAGCAGGATTTTCCAGGACGGAGGCCGGGCTTCGTTTTCCATCTGGATCTCCTATCGAAATTCTACGTTTCATAGATGTTCGAAGGCGCTTTTCCGAACCATACTTACAACATGAAAGATTCTTATGTACGAAAGGATTTCTGCTCATCCGTCACTAGAGCCTGCTCTTGGCGAAAGCGAGGCCGCTCAATCCTTCCACTTGCTGCGTCGCAACATCCTTGGTCGCGACCAGGACGTGAAAACTCTCGCCCATTCCAGCGGGAGTTACAAGGTGCTTGAGCTGCAGAGCGACTTTGGCGCGCTCCTGCGGGACCCGGCAGTCTTCGAAGGCGTCGGAAAATTGATTCGGCTCTCCAATTCCCATCAGGAATTGCGATTGAGTGAGCAGCGGCTGCGCCTGCATGCCGTTTTCTTCCGCCGCCGCAGAAAGAGCAGTAAAGTTCACGTGGGCCGTGAGGTCCTGCTCGCCGGGGGCTTCGTAAGGATTGGGCGTAGCCGAGTGTTGCCGATACGCCATCAGAGTCCCTCGATGGCCACCGGCAAGCTGTTCCTGGCGGGTGTAACCGTAATCGATTGCGATGATCACACCTTTGCCCACGGACGCGCCCAGTCGCGCCATGTAACGGTGTGCCAGCAATGGAACTTCTATGCGCTCTCCCGGCTCGGGATGCACTCCGTAGCTATCAAGGAACGCCAATTCCTCCGCGGACGGCGGAACCCAGGTCTCGACGAAGTGGCCGCCTTGCGTGGAGATGCGAAGCGCCCCCTGCTGGCTGAGAACCTCTACCGGAAGGGCATCGAAGAATTCATTGGCGAAAACGATGACCGGAACCTCAGCGGCTAGTGCTCGCTCGTTCATCGCGTTATCTGGAGCGGCTGAAGTTGTGCCTTCTCCTGGCTTCTTCGAACTGGCGTAGAAGCTTTCAGCAGCTTCAGCAGCCATCGTCGCCTTCGCAGCGCTGCCTGACATGTCAGAGAACCAGGGCATCAGTCTCTGATGGAGATGTCGCTCGAAAGCATTTTCAGAGACTGAAGATGCTTTCCCGCTTTCGAGATAACTTGCAAGCACACTCCGGAGCCGGTCCCGTAATTTAGGAGACTGCTCGGCCAACGAGTAGTGCAAGGCGTGGAAGAATGGAGGAAACTTCTTCTCTGACCAGGCCAGTACATCCTGGGCAAACAGCCCGCGACCGGGGCCGAGTTCCAGAATTTCGATTTCGGCGGGCGAGCCCAGCGCGCGCCAAATTTCCTCGAACTGTCGGGCCAGAAGGCGCCCGAAGACAGCATGGACATCGCTCGAAGTATAAAAGTCGCCTGCTTTGCCAAACTGCTCAGCGTTGCGCGAGTAGTATCCAAGTTCGGGATGGTAGAGGCACAACTCCATGTATCGCGAAAACGGGATGGGCCCGTGCTCACGGATTTCCTCTTCAATAATCTGGCGAAGGCTCACAAGCCCTTCCGTTGACGATCAGCACGGTCTTGGGGCGTCCGAATGAACATTTCGACCATGTAGTCGTGCAGACAATCGTAAAGCTGCCTCTGGAATCCCCACTCGAATTGCGGATGATCGAGGTCACGGGGATGAAGCTCGAACAAATAGGTATGCACCGGCACCGGCGGTTTCTTGAAGTCAATGACCACTTCGACCGCCTCGCCTTTGGCGCGAGCGGAGAAATCGAGCAGTGGATGCTCGTAGAGTTTGAGTTGCGCCACGACACGTTCGAGCCGAGAGGTCGCTTCGGTCACTTAAAGATTGTAACGGACTGTGTGGGGTGGGCGCCTTCGCCGGCCTTTTTGCAACAAGAGCAACAACGTTTAGTTCTTAGTTTTCAGTTCTTAGATCTCAGTTCTCAGTCTTCACTCGTATCTGAGGGCTTCGATGGGGTCGAGTTTGGCGGCTTTGATGGCGGGCAACATACCGCTGACAATTCCAACGAAGCTCAGAATGCCGGTGGACCAGATCAGCGTTGCAGCGTCGATGGTCAGATGAATGTCGCCTTCGTCGGCGCCTTCCTGAAATGCGCTCCACAAAGTAAGCGACGGGACGGACCACGAAACCAGGTAGGCAAAGGCCACGCCCAGCAAACCGCCGAGCGCGGTGATGACCATCGCTTCCGTCAGAAATTGAAAAAGAATATGCCAGCGGTGGGCGCCCAGGGCTTTTTCCACCCCGATCTCCCGGGTGCGTTGGGTCACTGAAACCAGCATGATGTTCATCAGGCCGACACCACCGATTCCCAGCGTAAGCAAGCCGATGAAACCGAGGAGAATCTTGATGCCTGTCGTGATGATCCGCAGATCGAGCAAATCGGAGAACACGTCAAACACGAAGATGGCGCGCTCGTCTTTGGGGTCGAAGTTGTGATGGAAGGCCATGGAGTTCCGCAACGCTTTCACCACTTTGGCGTTGTCGCCCTCGTATTCCATGACAACCGAGTTCAGGTAAAACGTATCTTTCAGGTCGCTCATGGTGCTGAAAGGCACGTAGATGTGCTCGTTCAGATTGTCGTCGCTATTGTTGATAACGTGCTTCAGCACACCGACGATCTGGTAGGAGATGCCGTCCACGCGAACGCTCTCACCAATCGCATTCTGGCCGGAGAAGAGCTTCTTCTTGGCGTCGGCTCCGATGAATGCGACACGGGCGTGAGTGAAGTCCTCGGCTTCTCCGAAGGGAGTTCCTTCCGCGAATTCCATTCGACGCATGCGGGGGTAAACGGCGTACACGCCGCTCACACCATAGCTGGCGCTACGCGTGCCCCATGCCACCGTGCATTGCTTAAAGACTTCAGGAGACATCCGTTTCAGCAACGGAACTTCGTCGCGAATGTAATCGAGATCTTTGATGGTAAGGCGGACTTCGCTGCCTGCCTTGGTGCCACCCACCTGGTGGGAAGTGCGTCCGGGGAATATGAAGACCAGGTTGGTGCCAAAGGAGCGGAATGCCACCCAGATACCGCGCTCAAAACCCGCGCCGTACGCCAGAAGCAGCACCACCGTAGCGATACCCCAGGCCATGCCCAACATGGTCAGGATGCTGCGCCGCTTGTTGTGGCTTAGCGCGGCATAGGCCTGCGTTCCGAGTTCGCTGATCACGTTACTCTTGCCTCATGGCTTCGACGGGAGCCAGCAGTGCGGCCTTCCGGGCGGGATAAATTCCAGCCACCACGCCGGCTACAGCGAGCGACAAAATCGCCGCCAGCGCGGACATGGGCACAATTCGGGGCGTGTCGAATCCTTGCGGAGCGGGCAACTGGGCCAGCGCGGTGACGAAAGCGGTGGCAATCAGCAGTCCGATGCCGCCGCTGAAAACGGTGAGGAACGCTCCCTCGACAAAAAACTGGGTCAGAATATTCTGATACGTGGCGCCCAACGCTTTGCGCAGACCAATCTCCCGGGTACGCTCGGCAACCGATACCAGCATGATGTTCACGATGCCAATCGCGCCCAGCGCCAAGGTTACGAACCCGACCACCCCGAGGAAATAGTCCATGGCATCGAAAATCTTGCCCACACGTTGCGAATTTTCAATCGTGTCCCAGTCTTCAAAGGCATCTTCCAGCTTGGGATCAAATCCGTGCCGGCGCGCGATGATCTGATGAATCTCTTCTTTGGATCGCAGGTGCTCGGCTTTCACCAGGGGCCGGTAGTTGATGAAAGAAAGCGCGCTCTCTGAATTCTCCTGCTTAAGGGGAAACAGGTTGCGCATGGTCTCGACCGGAACGAAGATGCGGGCATTGGTTCCGTTGTTGCCATCCTTGCCCACCTTGGCCAATACTCCGATCACATCAAAGCGAATACCGTTCAGCAGCATGGTGGCGCCCACGGCGGGACGTCCGGGAAAAACGTTCTTCAGAAGTTCCCAACCCACCACAGCGACCCGGCGGCGCTCCGTGTTGTCCTCGTCATTCAACCAGCGGCCGGTACCGAGCGGTACGCTGCGAATCTGGTTGTATTCGGGAGTTACACCGAAGACCTGGCCGTTGGTCGAACCGTAGTCACTGACCGCGCGAATGTCCTCTCGGTTGATCACCGGGGAAATGAAGCGCAGAGTCCGGGCCTCATTACGAATGGCCAGGTAGTCTTCGTAGGTAAAGTGATAGGTCTGGCCAGATTGCAAGCTTCCTTCGACCGCCGGAATCCGTCCCGGGAAGATAAACATGATGTCTTGACCGAGGGTGGCCAGGTTTCGCACTTGTCCGCTGCGGAATCCCTCTCCCAGCCCTACCAGCAGAAGAAGTGAGCCGACGCCCCAGGCGATACCGAACATGGTCAGAAAAGAGCGCAGCTTATGGGCCCAGAGAGTGGCCAGGGACTGGCGGACGATCTCGAAAAGGACATTCATAGGTTATCGCAAGGTCGCACGGGCAGAGTGTGAAGCCGCCTGTCCTCCCATCTCTTGATACGTGGACAGGGGGAAACAGGTTCCCACAATCTCAACGCACCATTCCTTAGACCGCGTTGCAGGCCAAAAGGATAGCCTGATTTTTCGGGCGCCGGACCGGCGGGAGCCACATGCTAACCAGGCCAGAGGCCAGGCGTCTAAACCACCGTTCTAATTCGCCCAGGCCCGGTTCATTTCATCAAAAACACAGTTTTGGGAGGCTTGCACCATGTTCAAGCTACTTGTGCGCGCTCTGTTTATCGTCGAAGGTTTGCTGTTACTTTGCACTCTGGGTCAGGCCCAGTCGTTCGTTCTGGATCTGCCGCGGCCCAGTCAACATGCGATCCTCACGCAGCGGATTGGGATCACCGACATCACCATCAACTACCACCGTCCCATGGTCAATAAGCGCAAAGTCTGGGGCGGCGTTGTGCCCTACGGCCAGGTCTGGCGCGCCGGAGCCAATGAAAATACGACGATCCAGTTTAACGATCCGGTGACCATCGAGGGCAAGCCCCTGCCCAAAGGCACTTACGGCCTCCACATGATTCCGGGGGAAAACGAGTGCACGATTATCTTCTCCAGGAATTTCACGTCCTGGGGCAGCTTCACCTACGACCAGGCTGAGGACGCGCTTCGGATCACTGTAAAACCACAGAGCACCGACTTTCACGAAGCCCTCACTTACGACTTCGACGACGTAACTCCGGACTCATCTGTGGTGACTTTGCGTTGGGAGAAGGTTGCAGTTCCCTTCAAGGTGGGTGTGAACACACACGAAATTGTGACGGCCAATTTACACAACCAGCTGCGGGGTTTGTCCCAGTACTCGTGGGAAGGTTGGGATGATGCCGCTACCTACCTGCTTCAAGAAAAGATCGATCTGGATGAGGCTCTGAAGTACTCGGATCGATCGATTCAGACCGAAGCGCGGTACGACAACAACATGACGAAGGCGCAAGTTCTCGACGCGCTGGGACGGAAAGATGAAGCCACGACGGCGCGAAACAAAGCGTTGACCATGGCTAACGCGATCCAAATGCACAGCTATGCCCGCCAGTTGCAAATGGGCGGCAAGGCGGATGAGGCGTTCGCCATCTATCGCGAGAATGCCAAGAAGAATCCCGACCAGTGGATCGTTCATGTGGGCCTATCGCGCATGTATTCAGCCCAGGGAGACTTCGCAAACGCAGCCAAGGAGATGAACACGGCGGCGGCTGGGGCGCCGGATGGTCAAAAACAGCCGTTACAGGCATTCGCCAAACGGCTGGAAGCGAAGGAAGACATCAATAAATAGGCTGAAGCTTCTGGCTCCTAGCTCCTAGCTTCTAGCTCCAGCCTATGACCCGTGGGACGGGGCTAGGAGCTAGAGGCCAGGAGCTAGAAGCCTGCATTACTCCGCCAGACGAGGATCAAAACGAAAAGACAGCGGCTTGCCGAAGCTTAACTGAGCAAAATCCTTGTGTTGAGGATTCAGCAGGAAATTGCTTTCCCCGGGGACCAGCGCGCTCGGAACCTGAAGCACCGCCGAAGTTCCGGCAAGAATCCATTCATCTCCGATAGACCGAACTTCTGGCGGCGGAGGTTCGGACCTCCACTGGCGTGGCAACTCTGAAGGCTCCAGCCTCGCTATTAAGGACTGGTCAAACTCCACCGCGATCAAGACGTATTTCTGCAGCAGTTCCGATGAATCAAGGTGGACCAGCATCTCGAGGGCGGCAAGGGATTGATACTGCGCGGTGTAAACCACGGCGGTCCCGGGATTGTTCCAGCGACCGCCGAACTCGCGGGCCCCCTCCCCGGTGAAGGCATTTCTGGCGTGCTTCCGCTTGGTAATTCGCCAGGCTATGACGTTCACGAAAAGATTCCGTGCTCCACGCGTCCGATCAGGTTTTCGACCTCACGGGCTCCGGGTTCGGTGCGGGCGTAAGCCAGCGGAGTACGGTCGCCCAGCGCTCTCCGAGGAGTGGTCAGCCACTTCACCGCAGCCGCGACATCCCCTTCAAACAAATCGACTGCATCTTCGAATACAGAAGAAATGCGAAGCAGGCGCTCGGATTCTTCGGGAGTCAGTCTCCGGGAAACCTTGCGGCGGGCGAGGGTTCGCTCCGGAATTCCGATAATGCCTGCCAGCCGCGGCAAAGCAAGGCCACTTCGGGATTCGAGCGATTGCAGGGTCTTGAACGAGAAGCCGCGCTCCAACTGTCGAATGAGATCATCGGGGTTGGCCGCGGTCAGGCCGAGGGCGCTGCCACGCAATCGGAATCGCAGCGACTGGCCCGAGGTACCGGGCCGGGTGGCCCTGTGGGGCCGATTTGTCTCCAGGTGACTCATGGTTTAAGTTTAGGAAGGTTCTGCCACATTGTCAATAATTGTATGCCAAGTGGCAGACGGTCAGGATGGGCCCGAAACGACGTCTTCTACCACGACAATTTCTTTCCCCAAACGCCGGCCCACTTCCACGGCAGCGTTAACGGTATCGTCATCGGTTTCCGCACCGCGGATAATTTCCAGCTTCTTTTCGCTTTCCACAGGTTCAGCGAAGCGCATGCCCAGACAATTCCTGGCGCGATAGGTGACGCGGGAAATCTCTGTGATGCTGAGGGAGGAGAGATGAGAAGCCAGGATCGTGCCGGGACGGCAGATCTTGTCGAGCAGAGTAAAGATCTCGATCTTCGATTCCAGTTCTTCCGGCACTGCTTCGATGACGAAATCCGCTGGGCGGGCAGCGTCTTCGACCGTACCGGCAAATTCCAGAAGGGAGAATGCGGCGCTGGCAGCGTCAGCGGTAACACCGCCTGACGCTACGGCACGGTCCAGCTGGATGCGAATTTCGCTCTCCGCCCGGCGCAAAGCATTGGGTAATAGATCTTCCAGAATCGTGCGATAACCGCCCCGGGCCGCCAGTTGCGCGATGGCTCGGCCCACCGGGCCAGCGCCAATGACGGCGATGGTCCGGACCTCGGTCACTACTGCCCCTTTTCCAGTTGTCCCAGGACAGACGTGAGGTTGGTGCCGGCCGACCGAATATTTTCTGCGAGACGCTTGCGCTCCTCAGCTTCCATCAATGGGATGGAGGCGCTGATGCGGCGGAGCGTGGTGTTAATGTCGTCGACGTAGTTGATGAGACGAATGAGTTCTCCGGTAGCTGCCATAGTTGAATCTGCTCCTGTTGTCCGCTGTCCAGTCCATGTAGGCGCGAGCGTCCACGCTCGTGCTGGGCCATGCCTTGCGCTGCGGGTGATGTATCTATTCTCAAGGGTAGGAACAGATTAGTAAAGGCACGACGGACATGTATGCGCCCGTTGAAGCAACAGGGTGCCCCGTCCTCGTCTCTCCATTCGTTGGAGAAACAGTTTGTGGAGGTTCAGATGACCCCGTTTCGCGGCCATGTCAGGAACATCAACCGGGACTAAACCGTTTCGCTGCCGCACGAGCGAGGTCGCTCGCGCCTACATTCTTATGTCCCGTTATCACTTTGGTAATGCTCACTATCGATGTTATTTATGGGCCATTCGGGCTCTCCAATGAATCTAATAGCCATATGAGTGACAAACCATTGAAGCGGTACCTGTTTGCCAGTGACTTCGATCAGACCCTTACGTTCGACGATTCTGGGTATGTATTGAGCGAACTCGTGGGCATTCCGACCGCGGAATTTGAACGCAAAGCGCAGGGCATGGCCAAGCTGAACCTGGTACAGCAGGGCGCTGAGTTGTCGTACCTGTTACTGCATGATCCCGAGTTCCGGAAGAAAGTGCGTAAGCAACATCTGTATCAGGTGGGTAAGACCATTCGCCTGAAAGAGAACATTGAACTGCTTTACGAGGCCCTTAGAAATGGGGTGGACGGCTATCACTTCGATTTCTACGTATTGTCGGCTTCGCCGGTCGAGGTAATCCAATCGGCGCTCGAGGGTATCGTTCCGCAGGACCACATTTACGGGACCGAATTCATATACAACGCTGCGGGCGAGATCGAAAGCCTGGTGCGGGCCACCGCCGGCTACGGCAAGGTGGCGGCGCTCGACCAGTTGCAGGCGGAGTTACAGATCGGACCGGACCACATCATTTACACCGGAGACGGCAGCTCCGATATCAACGTGATGCTGCACGTAAAGATGCGCGACGGGTTCACCATCGCGGTATCGGAAGCCAAGCACATATCGCAAGTCGCGCGCAGGACTGTTCTCAGCACCAATGCCCTCGCCGTGCTCGGACCGATCCTCGAGGAAACGGTGGGATGGGAGCGGGCCCGCATTCGCCAGTTCTTCGAGTCCTACGGGATTTTGATTCAAGAGTGGGATAGCGTACGGACCGACTGGCTCACCCTGCGGCCGGCGGTGAAGGAAGCGGCACAGGCCGTGAGCGCCAGTGTTTGAATCGACTCCTGGGTTTCCAACATCAATAGCTGAGGCGGTATAGTGACCAGCGTCACCAGCGCTGGAGCGGCCCCGGTTGCGCTCTGGCCGGACCCCGAAGAGAATAGGTTAAAGATGCTCCGTGACAAAAACCTTGTACCTCTGTCCCATCAGCACCAGCATTGCCTGGCGCTGTGCGTGCGCCTGGACCGTGCTATCCAGGCCGGAGAGGTCGATCTGGAGGCGTGGCAGGCAGAGATCCAGCAGATGTTCGAACAGGAAATCGGCTTCCATTTTGCCGCCGAAGAAAAAGAGATATTTCCGGTAGCCGCGCAACATGCTGAATTGCAACCTCTGGTTCAGGAACTTCTCATCGGGCACGTTTTGCTTCGCGATTTTTTTTCCCGTGCCGCCGCTCGCAAGTTGCACGTAGCCGGGTTACAGGCGCTGGTAGAAAAACTGGCGTCCCACATCCGCAAGGAAGAACGCGAACTCTTTGAAGGGATGCAGAAGCTCATGGGGCCGGAAGAGCTTTGCGCGGTTGGCTTGGCGCTGCAGAGATCGCTGGCGGAAGCCTCCGACGCCTGCATCCTTCCGAACGCGGACACGCGGCTGCGACCCAAGCAGTAGTGTCATCCTGCCGCGCCTGAATCCACCGCGCACTTTTCTTCATCTAGGAAACATGAATCAAGATGTAGTTCCGTCTTCTGTTGCGAATTATTCCGAAGCGGCAGTCCAGCCCTCCAATAGCGGTGTACTGAATGACTCCGTCTTGCTGGATGCCTACTCGCAGGCGGTCGTGGGCGCCGCTGAGAAGCTCAGCCCTTCTGTCGTCAAGATCGATGTGGCCCAGGCGGCTAAGGGACGCTCAGGCGAGCCCCGTGAGCGCCAGGGCGGCGGCTCCGGGTTTGTATTCACTCCCGACGGCCTGATTCTCACCAATAGCCATGTCGTGCATGAGGCCACGCGCATTCAGGTTTCATTCGCTGACGGGCGGCGCTTCCCGGCTCACACTGTCGGCGACGATCCGGCAACCGATCTGGCGGTAGTGCGTGTAAACATTCCCAATCACGAAGCGCCCAGCCTGGTGGCTGCTCACCTGGGTGATTCACAGAAGCTGCGCGTCGGGCAACTGGCGATCGCGATCGGCAATCCGTATGGCTTCCAGTACACGGTGACAGCGGGCGTGGTGAGCGCTCTGGGGCGCTCGTTGCGTTCGTACTCGGGACGAATGATCGACGACGTGATTCAGACCGATGCTTCTCTGAACCCAGGCAATTCGGGAGGGCCGCTGGTGACGTCCGATGGCGAGGTCATCGGCGTGAACACGGCGACGATCATGGGCGCTCAGGGATTGTGTTTCGCGATCGGCATCAACACCGCGAAGTTCGTGGCCGGACGGCTATTGCAGGAAGGAAGGATTCGGCGCAGCTACATCGGCGTCGAAGCCCAGACTACGCCACTGCATCGGCGGTTGGTGCGTTTCTACAATCTGCCGCAGGAATCTGGCGTGGTTGTGATATCCGTGACGGCCGGCAGCCCCGGACAGAAAGCTGGCTTGCGCGAAGGCGATGTGATTGTTGCACTCGATGGCAAATCCGTGGCCGGCGTGGATGACTTGCATCGCCTGCTGACCGATGCGCGGGTAGGCGTCAGCAATCCCCTCACGGTATTGCGCTGGACCGAAAAACTGGAGTTGTCAGTCGTACCCGAAGAAGCCCAGTAGGCTTTTTGTTTGACTAAAGACAAAACGAGGGTGCCCCATCTTTGCGCGTAGTCTGCGCAAAGGTGGGAGTCCACGGACTGATTTCCCTCGGTCTTCTCTGCCGAGAATCGCTCGGCCGGACGGGTCGAAGACCCGTCCCCACACGGTCCGTTTAAATCGACGCCAGTCGGTAAAGGTACTCAACGTGAGAGAGGACTGCGCCGTCAATTCCCTGCAGCATCGGATTCGTGGATTCAATCACGTAATACTCGTTAGGCGCATGCGCGCCGCTGCCGTGGCCCATTCCGAAATGGCCGGCGGGTAAGCTCAGCGGAGCGTCCGTAAAGACGTAGCCGGGCCATGAACCGGCGCTGCGGGGCAGAACGATTGGATCGATCCCCTTATTGCGATACACCGCGACCTGAGCACGAATCAGAGGAGCGTCGGCCGACGTGCTGTTGGGATCGTATCCGCCTGTCATGTTCACTTCGATGTCGCCGAAGCCGCGTTTGGCCAAATGGGCTTTGAGTGCAGCCAAGGCTTCGTCAGCTTTCATATCTGGAACGAGGCGAAGATCAAGCTTGGCGACCGCCCGATGCGGAAGAATCGTCTTGCCGCCCGGTCCGGTGTAGCCGCCCACCAGCCCTTCGATATTCACCGTGGGTCGCGATTGCAACAACTCCAAAGCCTCCTGATAACCGACGTCGTGAATCCAGTGATCGACGCCGTATTGTTTCTTGGCGACGTTTTCATCCAGACGCCGGGCAGCTTCCGCGATCATTTTCTTTTCCGCAGGCGAAAGCGGACGTGCCTTATCGGCGAAGCCATCGATTGCCGGCGTGTTGCCGTCAGGCGAGACCAGAGTAGAAAGTGCCGCCACCAGGTGCCAGGCTGGGCTATCCATCATCGCTTTCAGACTGGAGTGGACATCTTTTTTCGGACCTCGTCCCCATTTTTCACCGCTCGAGACCAGTTCGAGCTCGACGATTCCCTTGGCACCGAGTGTCATCGTGACTTTGCCGTCGAGGTCCTGTTCGGCGGACGGTATGTAAACCCCTGAGCACTTGCGCAGCGCAGCCAACACCTCAGGACGGCGTACGATCTGCGGAAAGTGTGGCGAACCGATCTCTTCTTCTCCTTCTGCAACAAACACAAGATTCACGGGAAGTTTCCGTCCGGAGCCGCGAATCGCGTGCAGGGCCGCGAGGAATGAAGCTTCCGGACCTTTCTGATTTACAGCTCCGCGTCCAACCACAGCTTTACCCAAGCCAGGCTTGTCTACCACTGCAGCATCGAACGGCGGTGACGACCATTCTGATGGATCGACCTGCTTCACGTCATACATGAAATAAATACCGATGGTTCGTGGTGCGCCGGCGTCGAGTGTGGCGAAGATGCCGGGCTGGCCGTCAGTAGGAATTTTCGTAACACCGTCGAAGCCGGCGTCGCGCAGCATGCGTATGGCGAGATCGCAGCCTTCGTCCATGCCACGGTGCTCGGCGGCGATCGACGGCTGGCGAATCCACTGCTGTAAGCGCTGCACGGATTCGTCATGGCGTTTTTCGATTTCCTTCTGCATGGCCGAGAGATCGGGAGTGTCTGTGGCCGCAAAAGAGGGGCTGGAGAAGGCGAGTGAGGCAGCGCCAGCGGCGGTAGTCTGAAGAAAAGTTCGTCGGTTCATGGGCGCGAGGATAATGGGAAGGACTGGGAGGTGTAAAGCGCAGACGCCAGTCGCAGTCACAGCGTTCGGGCATCTTATTGCAAGGTCTGGTACCCTATGTTAGCTTCTTGAAACAGCAGAGGTTAGCTTGCAAGCGACGATTCCTGCCGGGCTGGATCGCAAGGAAGCGGAAGTTTATCAGCGGCTTGATCCGGAACGGCTCCCGAAACACATCGCCATCATCATGGACGGCAACGGTCGCTGGGCGCGCCGCCGCCACTTGCCGCGCATGGCCGGACATCGCGCCGGGGTCACATCCGTGCGTTCGACGGTTGAAACTGCCGCACGTATCGGAATTCCCTGGCTAACCCTGTACGCATTCTCTGAAGAGAACTGGAAGAAACGTCCTCGCACCGAAGTCGATTTCCTGATGGGACTGCTCTGCCGATACCTGAAAGCGGAAGTCCCTACTCTCAATAAGAACAACATCCGGCTGGAATATATCGGACGGCAGCATGAACTGCCGCCTTCCGTGCAGGAAAAGATGGGCTGGGCGCGGGATGCGACCGCAGGCAACACCGGCATGGTGCTGACCCTTGCTCTTAATTACAGCGCGCGTACCGAACTTGTGGACGCGTTCCGTTCGATCGTGGACGCTGCCGCTCGCAACGGTGGTCTCGACCATCTGAACATTGACGAGGACGCTGTATCGCAGAATCTGTACACGCGGCATTTGCCAGATCCCGACCTGGTGGTGCGCACGAGCGGCGAAATGCGGTTGAGCAATTTCTTGTTGTGGCAATTGGCTTATGCGGAAATCTATGTCACGCCGACTTTGTGGCCCGAGTTTCGCGGTGTACATCTGCTTGAAGGCATTGCCGAATATCAGAAACGCGAGCGGCGCTACGGCGGACTGGCCGGTGGCGCACACGATTCCCACGCCCATCCTTCCAAGACTGGCCGGAGCTAAAACGGCTTGCAACTACTGAAACGAATTCTTACCGCGGTGGTCCTGATTCCGATCGTCCTGCTGCTGGTGCTACGGGCGCCCGTGGCAGTCGTGGCGTTGGTGACGGCGCTGGTAGCCTTACTCGCGGTACAAGAACTGCTCAAGATTTCAGAAGCCTACAAAATTCGGCCATTTCAATGGCCGACCTATATTTTTGTCGGCCTGTTCTTCCTGTTTCTCGCGGTGAACCTGGGACACGACACTCCTCTACTGTCCACCTCCGTGTTTGCCGGGAGCGCGGCATTCGTCGCGACCATTGCGACGTTTGTTTTTCTGGTAATCGGCATGAGGCGGACTGACCTCAGTACCGGGTTTCCCGCAGCCATGACTTCAGCATTCGCTTTCGCGTATGTCGCATTGCCGCTGGGCTGCCTGGTGCAGATTCGGGAACAGGCTTCGGGCGCTTTCCTTTTGCTCTACCTGTTACTACTGGTATGGGCGGGAGACATCTTTGCCTATTTTGTCGGGCGTTCGCTGGGACGGCACCTGATGTCGCCGCGCATCAGTCCCAAGAAGACGTGGGAAGGCGCTGCGGCTTCAATGATCGCCAGTATCGGCGTGGGCATGTTGCTGTACAACTACGCCCTGCCCATCAGTACCGCGCTGTTCAATGCACATCTAATCGAGAAAAAAGATGGCTTGTTTGCATTGGAGAAAGCCCCACTGTGGCCGATCATTCTGCTTTCTGCGGTGCTTAATATTGCGGCGCAACTGGGAGACCTGGTGGAATCTTTGATCAAGAGAGGCGCGAATATAAAGGATTCGGGGACAATTCTTCCCGGGCACGGCGGCATGCTTGACAGAGTAGATGCCCTGCTCTTTGCCGCTCCGGTGCTGTGGTACTATGCGGCTTGGCGCGTGATGCAGTAATCCGCCTCCCCTGGCTGCGCCCCACCTGAATTTCTGAATCATGAAACGCATTGCCATTCTGGGATCGACGGGCTCGATTGGCTGCAGCACATTGAGCGTGGTTGAGACCTATCCTGAGCGATTTCAGGTTGTCGCCCTTGCGGCCGGACAGAATGTTGACGTCGCTTTCGAGCAGGCCCGGCGCTGGAAACCCAGACTGATCTCGATGGCCACCGCGGTCGATGCCGAGATCTTGCGTTCCCGATTGCAGAATTCAGGCACAAAAGGCATCGAAGTCGTATACGGCACAGCTGGTACCGTCAGTGTGGCTACACATCCAGAAGTGGATTTTGTGGTCAGCGCCATTGTGGGCGTGGCAGGGCTCAAGGCCACCTACGAAGCCGTCAAGGCGGGAAAAACGGTTGGGCTGGCGAACAAGGAATGCCTGGTGGCGGCAGGAGAATTGATCACCGCTGAGGCCCGCCGCCAGGGTAAGCCCCTGCTTCCGATCGACAGCGAGCACAATGCAGTCCATCAATGCCTGCGTGGCGGACGGATGGAAGAGGTCGAGCGCATCTGGCTGACCGCCTCCGGCGGACCATTTCTTTACACACCAAAGTCGCAATTTTCTTCGATCACCGTGGACCAGGCCCTGAACCACCCCACGTGGAAAATGGGGCAGCGCATCACGATCGATTCCGCGACCTTGATGAACAAGGGCTTTGAAGTGATTGAGGCTTGTCGTTTGTTCAACTTGCCGCCCAGCCGGGTGCAGGTGATGGTACATCCCCAGTCGACCATCCACTCCATGGTCGAGTTCGTGGATGGCAGCATACTTGCTCAATTCTCCGTGACCGACATGCGCCTGCCTATTCTGTATGCGTTGACCTACCCGGATCGCATTCCGTCAGATATGCGTTTCCCGGTCATGGACCTACGACATCTGGAATTCCTGCCACCGGATATGGAAAAATTCCCTTGTCTGGGTCTCGCCTACGAAGCGGCAGAGGCAGGGGGTGCTAAAACTGTTGCACTCAATGCTGCCGACGAGGTGGCAGTCGCAGCGTTCCTGCAAGGCCGAATCGGGTTCGATCAAATTCCTGAAGTCATCCGGGAAGTCCTCTCTGCAACGGAAGCAGGTAAACTGGAATCTATTGATCAGGTGTTGCAGGCAGATTCCGCAGCACGTGAAGTGGCCCGTGAAAGAGTCGGACGGGCGGGGGAAAGTTTCGCAGGCGCAAGGCCGGTCTCAACCACAATTTAGTACAGTAGGACGAATTTATATATGTCTGGATTCTTAACAGCGGTGCTCTCCGTCGGCGTGATTTTAGGATTCATGATCCTGATTCACGAGTTCGGCCATTACGCGACTGCCAAGCTGCTGGGTGTGCGGGTCGAAGTTTTCTCCATCGGCTTCGGCAAACGCCTGTTTGGCTTCCGCCGTGGAGACACCGACTATCGCATCGCCGCCATTCCGCTGGGCGGATACGTAAAGATGAGTGGCGAGAATCCGATGGATGAACGCAGCGGCGACCCCGGTGAGTTCATGTCGCACCCGCGCTGGCACCGTTTCCTCATCGCCATCGCCGGACCCGCCATGAACATCCTGTTCGCGGTTGGCCTGCTCACCTGCGTTTACATGGTCCACTACGAATATCCAGCGGTATTTGACGAGCCGGCAGTGGTTGGATGGGTACAGCCAGATACGCCCGCGGCGAAAGCTGGAGTTCAAGTCGGAGACCGGATTGTTCGCATCGACGGTATACAGAATCCAACCTGGGAACAGGAATTTCTGCGAGAGGCCTTGAATCCTAATCAGCCTCTCGATATCGGGATCGAGCGCGACGGCAAGGTATTTACCAAGACGATCATTCCAGAGGCATTCGGTCCGAACCAGATGGGTTCCGCGGGATGGTCGCCGAAGGAGCCGAGCTTCCCGATCACGGACCTCGAGTCCGGCATGCCGGCCGAGCAGGCAGGAATGAAGCTGGGCGACGAAATTGTCAATGTGGACGGACAGCCCATCGCTGGCCTCGAAGCCATGATCGAGAGCCTGAAGAAGACACAGGACAAGCCCATCGAGATCACGGTCCGGCGGGATGGCCAGCTTTTGAATTTCACGGTGAAGCCGGTCTTGTCGGAGATACGAGGCGATTCCCGCTACCGCGTAGGTATCGGCAGCGCACCGATGAAGATATCGTCTTTGCCCTTCACGGCAGCCTTTCGCCGCTCGGTGGAACAAAACAAGCAGGGCTCGCTGCTGATTCTGGAACTCGTGCAAAAGATGATTCAACGCAAGATCTCGATTCGCTCTATCGAGGGCCCCATCGGAATCGGCCGCGCCGCCGGTCAAGCCGCCAGCAAGAAGGGCTGGACACCGCTCCTCGAACTGACCGCCGGAATCAGCTTGAATCTTGGCATCTTCAACCTGCTGCCGATTCCGATCATGGACGGCGGCGTAATCCTCCTGCTGTTCGTCGAAAGCATCATTCGCAGAGATATCAGCCTGAGGATCAAAGAGCGCATCTACCAGGCGGCTTTTGTGTTCCTCGTCTTGTTTGCCGTGATGGTGATTTACAACGACGTAGTCAAAATGCTGCCCGGCGTGATGGGGAGAATGCCATAGAGCAGTTGTCAGCTATCAGCCGTCAGCTTTCAGCTTATGGCTGCTAGGTTCTGGCTTCTAGCCTAAGCACCAAAAACCCTGTCATCCCGACCGGAGCGAAGAGCAGCGGAGGGACCTTGCGTTTTCGGGCGCGTGGTTCGGGCCCACTTCGTCATGAGAACACAGCCGCACCAAGCGCGACACTCGAGCTAACCCACTCATTCTGCGTCCGTTAAACACTGAAAGCTGAGAGCTGACAGCCGAGAGCTTCCCCCTCCCGTGTTAAAATAGAGCTTCCCCATGGCAGATATCCAACGCAGAAAATCCGTTACAGGCTCGATTGGTGGCGTGAGAGTCGGCAGCGATGCACCAGTTGTTGTGCAGTCGATGACCAATACCGACACCGCTGATATTCCTTCTACCGTAAAGCAGGTTGCCGCCCTGGCCAAGGCCGGCTCTGAGCTAGTGCGGGTCACGGTCAACAACGAAGAAGCCGCAGCTGCAGTCGCGCCCATCGTCGAGCAGCTCGATGCTCAGGGCATTCGCGTACCCATCATCGGTGACTTTCATTACAACGGACACCTTTTGCTCAAGAAGTTTCCAGAATGCGCCCGGGCGCTGGCCAAGTACCGCATCAATCCTGGCAACGTCGGTATCGGACGCAAGGACGACAACAACTTCCGCACCATGATCGAAGTTGCAGTCGAGAACCAGAAGCCAGTCCGCATCGGGGTGAACTGGGGATCGCTCGACCAGTCCCTTCTCACCAAGATGATGGACGAGAATTCGCTGCTCGCAGAACCCAAGGATGCGCGTGAAGTCACCATGGAAGCCATGGTCGTGAGCGCGTTGAATTCCGCCAGCCTGGCGGAGAAGTACGGACTGCGCCCTGATCAGATTATTCTCAGCGCGAAAGTGAGTGGTGTGCAGGATTTGATCGACGTCTATCGCTCATTAGCGGCGCGCTGCAATTATCCATTGCACCTCGGACTCACCGAAGCAGGCATGGGTGCCAAGGGGATTGTCGCATCGAGCGCCGCGCTTGGTGTGCTCTTGCAGGAAGGCATTGGCGACACCATCCGCGTTTCGCTGACGCCCGCGCCTGGCGGCGATCGCACCGAAGAAGTTCGCGTAGGACAGCAGATTCTGCAATCGCTGGGGATCCGCAGCTTTACACCGCAAGTCACGGCTTGCCCCGGATGCGGCCGCACCACCAGCACCTTTTTCCAGGAGATGGCGCAGCAGATTCAGTCATACCTGCGCGATCAGATGCCGGTCTGGAAGGGACGCTACACCGGCGTCGAAGAGATGAAAGTCGCAGTCATGGGCTGCATCGTAAACGGCCCTGGCGAATCGAAGCATGCCAGCCTGGGCATATCATTGCCTGGAACGTTCGAGGAGCCGAAGGCTCCGGTCTACGTGGATGGACGCCTGTTCACCACTCTGAAGGGCGACAAGATCGTCGCTGAGTTCATCCAGATATTGGATGACTACGTAGAATCGCACTACGCCGCCAAAGAAGAACTCGCCGCAAAGTAGCCACTCAATTCTCACGTCGCCCGAACCCCAGATTCCTTGCCATTCCGAATCCGCTTCAGCGGTGAGGAATCTGATTTTCCCCACCTTTCTCCGATAGCAGCCAAAGCAGATTCCTCACTCCTTTCGCCGCGCGAGCGCGGTGCAAGTGCATTCGGAATGACAATGGTTGGTGAGCTCGGGTAGATCAGGCCCGCAGCGGTAGTTCTGGACTCGCCGTGTCGTCGTAAATCGGGTCAGCGATCTTGCTTAGCTCTGGATAATGTTTCAGCAGTGGCTCTGGCGCCTTTACCCGTTGTCCGGTGATCATGTTCTTGAGTTGCAGCGCGTTGACTCCGGCTTTGCCTTCGAAGTGATTATTGGTCACGACGTATGTGACTTCGGCTTTGCCTGCGATGCGAACGACCTTGTCTTTCCATCCTGCCAGCTCAGCTTCGCTGTAGAGATAGTTGTAGCGATCCGCGCCGGTGTCGGCGTCAAACCACTGGTCGTAATTTCGCCCGTGCAGACGGACGTAGCCGACTGGGGACGTGACATACTCGGTCGGCTCCAGCGAACGTCCGATCAGCGGCTGGTCGATGTTGCAGAAAGCTACGTTCTTCTCGGTGAAGTAACGGATCGTTTCCGGATTCTCCCAGCTATCGTGACGCACTTCGATCACGCGCGGATACTCGATAAACTGGCGGATCAGACGCTCGACATATTCCCGGTTCAGCGACGTGTTCTTAAACGACACCGGAAATTGAATGAGCAGCGCACCAAGCTTCCCTTCTCCAGCCAGCGCTTCCAGCCCTTCGCGTGCCAGGGCTTCGTCTTCATCATTGGGCTTGATGGATGCGGCGGAAGTGGGTTCCATGACCGCCATGGGATTGTGAGTGAACGACCGATGAAGTTTGGCGGTGAACATGAAATTGGGATTCACCGATTCTGCTTTTCGTACCCATAGTTTGGCCAGGTGTGGCTTGATGTGTCCGTAAAAAGAAGTGTTGATCTCGACCATGTCGAAGCATCGAGCCAGAACCTCGAGCGGATGCTGTTTGCGGTGCTGCATTCCAGGCGGATAGAGGACGCCTTCCCAGTCCTTGTAGGACCAGCCGGCAGTGCCGATACGGATTTGCGACGATGGGCTCACGAAACTCTTTAGCTTAGATGCAGCAGACTAGCACAGGCGGCGCGGTGGTTTTTCGGACGGCTTCGGAGTTTTACTGCCCCTGGCAGAGACTTCGCCCTAGCGAAAGGCGCTAATTCAGCCCTTGGGAAGGGCACGACTTCAGTCGTGCCGCAAAGCGTTGAAGGATCGGCGGCTTCCAGCCGCTGGGGTGTGCTTTGTCAACTGCATCTGTAGATCAGGATGCAAAAAGCCGACCTCAGGCGCTAAAGCGCGAAAAACTCGAAGTGTGGCGGCACGACTGAAGTCGTGCCCTTCCCGATCGTGTCTCTCCGGTCGTGCACTCCCCGATTGTGCCCTTCCCAGGACAGCGATGCCCAAGTAATACCGCTTAGTAGAAGAGTATTGCGACCCAGTACATCCCGGTGGGATACGAGCGGGTGCGGGCATAGCAGGAACCGACCGCGAAAGAACGAACCGCGCGATTCTGGATGGCACGGGATGAATTCTCGGGAATGATTTGGGGCTGTGAAGTCGTATAGCGAAGAACTTCACGGGCCTTGGGCGCCGGGGTACGCAACGAATCAGCCTCAGCCATGGCGCAGGCCGTTGACCCCGCTTCTTTGCCATCCATGCGCTGCAGACCTGGAAGGCTACTCTGCGCCCGAAGACGATCCAGGCTCCGTCCTATCAGGACTTCCGCTTCGTCATCGGAGTAGGTGGTCAAACTATGCCCGAAGTCCTGGGTCACGTAGAGTAACGAACCGCTGCGCACCACGCTGAACCCAGCCACGTTGTAACCCGCATTGAGCAGGTTCGCACGATGCGGTGGAGAATGCATCAGGCTGTCCTGCGCCTGGTCCACGCTAGGGGCGAAGGCTACGTTCTCTCCTGCCTGGTCGAGTTGAGTTTTGGTATTGGCGGCGAGCCGATGCTCCAGGTTCGGCTCTCCAGAAAGCTGGTGCGAAAGTTTTTGCTGCGCTGCCATGGCCGTGGCATGGGCGCGCGCCGCCTGGGTCAGTCCTTCATCTTTTTGCAGCGGGGAAAGTCCGGCCTTGGCCCGTTCGCGGTTCGCCATGTCCAGAAGTTGGCGTTCCGCCTCGGTGTCGTAATAGGGGGAGGGCTGCGAGTTCGTGGCCGCGCCCGGTTGCTCCGCCGCCAGCGAGGGCGAGACAGCAAGCGTCGTCACGCCTGTCGCAAGAGCAATTGCCAGAGAAGCTATGAGGGTGCGGGCCATGTGAATTCACGTTTCGCCGCCAGATGGATGCGAAATCAAACTTCCGCTTTGCTTCCCTCACGCTAGCCCCTAGAATCATTGAGAGCACCTTACGATGGGGACATTCCTGCTAGGCATACTCGTCGTCGTGAACGTAGTACTTCTGGTACTGCTGTGGGCGGTTTTCCGCCGAATATCAGGTTCGTCGCAAACCGCTGAAATCACGGGTCTTGCCGAGCAAACGGCGATGCTCTACCAGTCCCTGAGCCAGAAGTTCAATGACGCTACTGTCGATATGGCCACCCGTCTGGAGAGCACTAAAGGGGACCTGCGCGACGGGGTGACCAACCGTCTGACCCAAGGATTCAATGAGATCCGCAATTCGGTGGAGGCCCAACTGAAAGGCGGACGCCAGGAGCAGACTCACGACCTGCGAGAGGCGCGTACGGAGCTGACTAGCTCTCTGGCGCTGACCACCTCACAGTTGAAAGTTGAATTTGAAAATCTCAATCAGAAGACGGCGCAGAGCCTGGATTCAATTCGCGACCGTGTGGACGCCAAGCTGCTCGCCATCACCGATCAGGTGCAGCAAAAACTCGATCAGAACATCAAGGAAGGTTTCGCCCAGTTCGAAAAAGTGCAGCAGCACTTGAAGGCCGCGGAAGAGCAGTTGCGCGAAGTCGGTGCGCTGGGACACTCCATCAACGATCTCAACAACATGCTCAAGCTGCCGCATCTGCGCGGAAAGTTTGGCGAAGCCAGTCTGGAGCGTCTGCTCTCAGATTTTCTGCCGGCGCATATGTTCGAAATCCAGTCATCCGCGGGCGATAGCAATGGACGCGCCGATGCAGTCATCCAGTTCCCCGATCGCCGGCTGCCCATCGATGCCAAGTTCCCCCGCGAACAGGTGCTGGCGCTATTTGAAAGCAATGTCGAATCGGAGATTGAAGAAGCACGTCACGAGTTTGTGCGAGTAATGAAGGTCGAGGCCCGTCGGATCAAGGCGTATATCCAGCCCGAACATGGCACTACCGACATTGCATTGATGTACCTGCCCAGCGAAACGCTGTACATGGAGGCTGTCCGCAATCGTGAACTGGCCGACTGGCTGAATGGGCAGCACGTGTTTCCCGTCTCGCCGAATACTTTGCTGATGACCTTGCAGACCATCGCGCTGGTGCACAAGTGGTACGAAGTCGCGAGCCGCTTCGAGAAGAGCCGGCAGGAACTGGCCAAGGCGCAGAAGTCGTTCGATCATTTCCAGAACCAGTTCGAGAATGTTGGCAAGAACCTGAACAAGGCTCAGGAAGCTTTTGATACGGCGCAGCGACACCTCAAAACTTACCGCGGCCGGGTCACAGCACTCAGCGGGCAGGAACAGTTGGAACTCGACGCAGCAACCGCAGCAGCAAAGGGTGACGAGGAACCGACCCTGCCGTTGATTGACAAGGCCAGCGCGTAAGGATTTGTCGAGTGTAGCCGGTGCTATCCTAGGTAGAACTGGGGATGTTATGACCAAGGCTAAACAACAGGTCGAATTACTTCTGCACAGACTCCCTGAGAATTGCTCGCTTGAAGACATCCAATATCATCTCTATGTTTTGGACAAGGTGCGGCACGGGCTGGAGGATGCACGCCAGCACGGCACACTTGGGCAAGAAGAGGCAGAAAAACGGCTGAGCAAGTGGCTCACGGAGTAGTCTGGTCTCCGCGCGCGATAGCGGACGTAGAGGCAATCGCCTCGTACATCGCCTCCGATTCTCCCTCTTATGCGGCCGCCGTAGTCAGACGGATCGTGGGAACGACGCGAACTCTCGCCGAATTTCCACTTTCGGGACGTAAAGTCCCGGAGTTTGAGGACGAGAGCATCCGCGAACTGATCGCGTACAGCTACCGGATTATTTACGTCGTGGAACAGGGCGAAGTGCTCATCGCGGCCGTGATCCACGGCAGACGTATGCTATAGGCGCAGCGCAATCTCCACTCAGGGCACTACGCTCCCCGCTTCGTCTTCAACTCCGCCAGAAGTTGCTCGATGCGATCTTCTTTCTCGAGCGCTGCCAGGCGTTCTTCCACATCATCTGCGGCGATTTCGGATTTGGCCTGGCTGTGAGCTTCGGCGTGGGCAACTTTGCGCTTCATGCGGTCGAATGCGCTGGCGGTGGAACCGTTGCCAGCAGCCAGCTTGGCGTCACTGGCTTTGCCTACGGCTCGGGCGCGGCGATGCTGCGCAATCAGCAGGTCGGCTTTGGCCTGGGCTTCGGTCAGCTTTTGTTGCAGCTGGCGCAGCGCGGTTTTCAGATTTTCTGCCTGGGCTTTCTGATCAACCACTTGCTCCGCGAAGCCTTCGCTTAGATCGCGATAGCTTTCTACGCGCTGCAGGGCGGCACGTGCCAGGTCGTCCTGTTTCTTGTCGACCGACAATTCTGCCTTGCGCATCCACTCTGCTACTTTGTCTTCATTTTCCTTTTGTCGTTTTTCCAGCAGGTGCTGGTCGGCGATGGCGATAGCCACCTGGGTCTTGACTTGCAGAAGCTGGTTCTCCATGTCGAGGATTACCTGCTTGATCATTTTTTCCGGGTGCTCGGCCTTGTCGACCAAGTCATTGAGATTGGCCCGGACCAGTGTTGCGACTCGCTCTAGTAGTGCCATGATGGACTCCTTTTCTAAATCGGCTTCTAGCTTCTAGCTTCTGGCTGCTGGCTTCCAGCCTGGTGCCTTTCGTGGACTTCGGCGCACTCGGCGCAGTCAGGGCTGCGAAAGTTGCTTCCGATTACGACTCCAATCGCGATGCCGACTGCCAGCCAGACGGCTACGTGGCCGGCGGCGACGCCCATCGCGGTGCCGATACCGGCGCCGAGAGTGATGCCAAGAACAACTTGAATGGAACGCTTCTTCATGATCTTTTCCTCAAGATCGTTATCAGCAACGGGTGGGACGGGCGGGGACGCCCGTCCTCCATTGCATCTACTACTTCCCTGCTGCGACGGTTGGTGGCAACGCGTCAGTCTTCGGAGACTTGTCACCGATCTGGCGGACCTTGCCCAGCAGCTCCGACATCGGCATTCCTGACAGTGTTTCGAACAGCGCCGGCACTTGAGCCGCCATCTTGGCGATGTCGCCGGTGATTTTGTTCATCCCCGACGAATCGCCGTTTCCTGTGGATACGATCGTGATCTTGTCCACGTTGGCCAACGGGCTGGCTAACGCGCGCACAATTTCCGGCATGCCGGTGAACAGCTTGTCGATAACCGCCGCCTGGTTGTACTCCTGATAGGCTTCGGCTTTCACGTTCATCGCTTTCGCTTCGGCCTCGCCTTTCTTGAAGATGATCTCGGCTTCGGCTTCGCCTTGAGCGCGAATTGCCGATGCATGACCATCCGCTTCCGACATCAGGCGCTGTTTTTCGGCGAGAGCGAGAGTCTCAATTCGTTGACGCTCGATCTCCGCGCCTTTCAGCACCGTGGCAATCAGTTCTTTCTCGCGGCGGTTGATTTCGGCTTCCTGCACTTTTACCTGTTGTTCTTTCTCGATCTGCTGCACCTTCACCTGCTCGGCGATAACTTGCTGTTGCATGATGTTGGTCTGTATGTCGTAGGCCTTGTCAGCCTGCGCCTGTTGGCGCTTCGTGACTTCGACGTACTGTGCTTTTTTGACTTCGAGGTCGCGCTGCGCCTCTGCCTGCTTGGCAAGAGAGAGCGTTTCTGCCAGGACTCGTTCCTGATCGGCCTGAGCTCTCGCCACTGCGGATTCGCGTTGCGCCAGGGCGCGCTTGATGGCGGTGTCGCGATCGGCTTCCGCCGTGGCGACATCGGCATCGCGCTTGATGCGGGCGACGTCAGGCTTGCCCATGTTGGTGATGTATTCGTTCTTGTCGCGGACTTCCTTGATGGTGAACGAGATGACTTCCAGGCCCATCTTGTTCATGTCCTCCGCGCAAGTGGAGCGCATGCGGTCGGAGACCATCTCCGGCTGCTTGACGATTTCTTCGACCGTCAACTGGCCGATAATGCCGCGCAGATGGCCTTCCATCACCAAGCGGATCAGGCCTTCGCGCTCCTGATCGGTTTTGGTGAGGAACTGTTCTGACGCGGTCAAGATGGATTCCATGTCCGACTTGACCTTGATCTGTGCGACAGCCTCGACCGTCACCGCGACGCCCTGCTTGGTATAGAGGTCCTGCTGCGGGGCGACATCGAACGACATCAGTTCGAGCGAAAGCTCGCGGCAGATCTGGACCATGGGAAATACGAGCGTGCCGTGTCCTTTGACGACTCGAGTTCCGCCGAGTCCATAAACGATCAGCGCTTCATGCGGGCCAGCTTTGCGATAGAGACGGGCCATGCTGCTCATCAGGAACAGGATGACCATCACTCCCAGCCCGACGAAAATCCAAATTTCGAAGATGTGTGACATTCCGAACATATTGCCTCCTCTTTCGAGTGCCCCAGTCAGAGCCCCAACCACAAAGGGCACGAAGCTACACAAAGGAAATCAAAACGAATCACTTCATGTAGTTTCGCGACCTTTCTGGCTTTGTCGGATTGCGTTCAGGTCGTGCATGATTTTCTCCGGTTCGTTGTGGCCGAGAAATACTTCGCCGTCCGAAAGCATGATGCGGACGCCGGTGTTGCACCAAACGTAGGCGCGGCGCTCTCCGATGCCACGAATGCCGTAGCCACCCATCGGATTCCACGGTGCAACTGCATACGCCCTGATGTTTTCGATCGGGATGGAACGCAGGCGAAAACCGAGCGTGCTGATCTCGACACCATGCGACGAGAAGCGATAATGAAATCCGCTCCAGGCCAGGGCAGTGACTCCGAGCAGCAGCAGTGCGGGCAAAATCATCACCAACCGCAGGCCACCCACCGGAATGATGGCGACCACACTCAGCTCAACCGCGGTCATGGCAGCAAACACTATCGCCCACAGGGAAGAAGCATGGACCTCTTCCGTGCCAGCTTCGGCATGTGAAATCGCAGCGTGACGCGGCAACTCCGGACCGCGTTTCGCGCTGAGCGCAACCGCGATCACAGCGAAAGCCGCGAGAAATGTGACAACCATTTCCGGCACGATGTTCAGCCGGCGGCCGTGGATGTTGTAATCCAGCACTGACGACGTAACGCTCACGAGTACACCGATTACGACGTAGAACATGGCCAGCAGCGACCAGGCCAGAGCATCCGGCTTGCGAATACGGGTGAGGGCCCAGGTAAAAGTCGCCAGCAGGAATGCCACCAGTACGAGGGAGAAGATGACGGACGTCTCCCGCGTCATCCATCCGTTGGGCTGACCCGTCGGCCCGAAATGTGAAGCGATGCGGACTGGCAGTTGGTCCCAGACCATCCAGTACTGGAGGCCGATCACGGGCAGAGCCAGCCAGAGCAGCGCAGTGATGGTGCGATACGATTTACTGTCCATAGAATCTTTTTCCCTCGGTTACGTTCACACTCGAAGATCGACGTTCTGGCCACTGGAGCACGAGCGTCGGCGCTCGCGCCTACATTGGGTCGTGGTCACCTGACATTTCTGTCCAGAGGCGAACGTATGCGATTCCTTTTTCGTAGCGTGTAACCATTACTTCTGCTCCCTTGGCGATTGCGTTTCCGTCTTCGCCGCGAGCGCCGCAGGTCCGCCGCGTTCCCGCTTGCGAGTAGATGATTTCTCCCGTGCCTTTTTCGCGAATCGGAACGGACACTCTGCCCAGCACGCCTGCCATTTCATAGTCGGCGGGATCCATGCTTTCTTCGTGCGAGATAAGCACGCGGCTTAAAAAGATGAATACAATCCCTCCCCCGATCAAACCGCACAATACGGAGAGACCGAGTCCGGTAACAACCCAGACCCCCGAAAAGCGCGTCAACAGATATCCAGCGCCGCCAAACCACGCCAGGAACGCCGTCGCTGTCACGAAATTGAATGGCGAGACGGGCGCGGCGTGATTATGGTCTCCAGTTTGCGCGCCATCCGCAGTAGTTCCCTGTCCGTGCCCAACCGGCACGGTCCCGTGTCCGACCGGTGGATGAATGGCGGGCGCGTGAACATCTGAAAAGTGCGGCAAGTGCAGATGCCAGCGCAGACCTCCAGCAAGAAACGACAACAGGCTGAAACAAAAGCCCACCGCGAAACAAATGAGATAGAAATCTGCCCACGTCATGTGCGTCGCTTCCCTTCTTTGGCGTACGTCCGGTTTCCACCGTGCTCCGGCTGCAAGGCTTCCAGCAGACGGTCCGCCAGTCCCGGGGTATCGAGGATCGCGCCCAGGAGCAGGAAACATCGCCGGGTGTCTTTTTCGCGGGCCGCTTTGATCAGGACCTCGCTTAACAGCGGATCGCTGGCAAAGCGTTCCGAGCCCTGCAGCAACCAGACATCGAGTTTGCCTTCCGTCGTGCGCAAGTCGGACACGAGTTCGGTGTGATAGCCCTCGGGATCATCCACAAGAAACCCGGGATGAATCTTGAAAAACTTTGCCAGCAGCGTGCGCGTGGACTGCGTCATGTGAGGGCGTACTCCACCCTCGATCTGCGACACGTAAGACTGGCTGATGCTCTTGCCCTGCTCTTTGTGGATGGCGCGCACCAGTTCCTGTTGGGTCATGGGGCGTCCCAGGCCGCGCAGCGAGCCTTCTACCTCGCGCAGGTAACGGATTTTCTCGGCCAGTGTCATAAGACAATTGAGTATCGCAAATCGCTATATTTATATGTCTATTTGTAATTGTCGTCAAGGACTCGATTTGGGGCATTTTCTAGAGGTTACGGCCGAGGATTGGCGGGAGGCTTCGTCGCGATGGTTTGGACCATCTCACTGCCGCACGAGCGGGGCGCTCACGCCCACATAAAAAAGCGCCTCCGTTTCCGGAGGCGCTTTTCAACATCCTGCTGAGTACCGGTCTACTGGACTCGCGCGTTGTGCTTCTTGCGGTAGATCGCGTTCGAAGTGCGGTTCTCCTGACGATTGACCTGACGGCGTTCGGCACCGGTCAACCTGCCACCGTTGGCTGCGCGCTCGTTGTGAACTTCCTTGTTGATGCCAGCTTCCCGGCCTTCGAGGTGCGCGGTTTCACCGGCAGTCAACTGGCCGCTCTTGACGCCCTGTGCAATCCGTTCCTGCTGGTTGCGCTCACGCTGCCCGACTTCGCTCTTGGGATTCACATTCTGCACTTGAGCATCATGCTTCTGGTTGTAGATGTTCTTGGACAGCTTGTTCTGCTGCTGGTTCAGGGTGGCGCGGTCGGCGGCGGTCAGGTGACCGTTGTCCAGTTTTCGCATGTCGTGCTCTTCGTGATTCAGGTCGGATTCCTTCTTTTCCAGATTCTTGGTTTCACCCGCAGTCAGTTCGCCGCTCTGAACGCCATTGGCGATGCGATCCTGCTGGTTCTCCTTGCGCTGATTGATGGTGGCCGGCGCGGTCGCCGGAGTGGTGGTCTGAGCCACAGCGGGCAGCATGAAACCAGCCATCACTGCGGTCAGCATGAAACCCTTATTTCGTAGCGTCATATGTCTCTCCCTTGCTCCCTTTTTGCGGCTTCTTTGGCCTTTCTCGGCCCACATCTTTTAACACTGGGTACGGGAGAATGTTGCGCCCGAATAAACGCAATCACAAGCTGGCAGAGGTGTAGGGGCGGTTACCAAAGTGAGTGAACTATCACTGGGAGGATCCCTGCGCATGGAGCGAGTTTGGTCGCAAACCCGAGCGATCCCCAAAAAGCTCTCGCTACAGTCCGACTTCAATGCGAGACCGGGGATCGAGGAAATCCCGCAGTGCGTCACCGATGAAGTTGAATGACAACACAGCCAGCATCACGGCGAAAGCGGGAAAAAGAACGAGATGCGGAGCATCGAACAGGTGGGCGCGGCCATCGTTCAGCATTGCGCCCCAACTGGCGGTGGGCGGCGCTACGCCGAGGCCGAGGAAGCTCATGGTAGCTTCGGCGAGGATGGCCCCTGCCATGCCAATCGCGGCCTGTACGATCACCGGCTGAATGATGTTGGGAAGAATGTGGCGAACAATCACGCGCAAATCGCTCGCGCCCAAGGCACGCGCGGCTTCAACAAACTCGCGTTCGCGTGCCGCCAGAACTTGTCCTCGAACCAGGCGAGCGTATCCCACCCAGCCTCCCAGAGAGAGCGCCAGGATGAGATTGAAGATTCCCGGTCCTCGAAAAGCTACAAAAGCGATGGCCAGCAGAATTCCCGGGAACGAGAGAAATGCATTCATCACTACGACGTTGAAGAAGCGATCGATGTTTCCGCCGTAATAGCCGGCGATCGATCCTACGATCAGGCCGAGCGCGAGCGACAGAGCAACCACGGAACTTCCTACCAGCATGGAGATGCGCGAACCATAGATGAGGCGGGAAAGGATGTCGCGTCCGAGCTCGTCGGTGCCACACCAATGCGCAGAGGACGGCGGAGACAGACGAGTTGGGAGATCGATGTAAGCGGGATCCTGCGGGGCAATCCAGGGAGCGAATATTGCGAAGATCACGAAGACGATGACCAACACCGCACCAGTAGCCGCCAGCGGGTTGTGGCGGGCGGCGCGTGGCAGCGAGATGGAGAGAGTGGACATGTTTGGAATCGCAGAACGCCAGTCTTAGGGTGTGTCCACCTTCGAGTAATGCATGTGCTCCGCCCGCCACCTATCTGCATGCCGCACCCAAAGGATGGTTGTCTGATAATCAGCCTTCCCTTCAGCATCAGTCGCATGATCCACTTCCGTGAGCAGCGCTACATCGCCGTAGAACCGAAATTGATTATCAATCTTGCGCGAGACGACCTGCGGCTTCTCTCTGCGGCGCACCTGGTCGAGATGCTGCTGCTTGGTCACCTGCCCAAATTCTCCCGCCAGAGTGAAGTCATCGTCCTCGATCTCGGAAAGAGTTTTCACGTCGCCCGAGTCGTATGCCTTCAATAATGCGTCGCGCAGTTGAATGATGGCTTTTTCATCCTGGGCATGCCCATCGTTGGCAGAAGCGCTTTGTCCAAAACCGAACACGGACATGGCCATCAGGATTGAAATCTTTGCCCACTTCATACAGCCTCCTCATCGCTAGCTATTCGGTTACCAGGCCTGACGATCGCACAATTACCTCATTGTCTTATTCTCGGATTCACCGCCGAGTACAACAAGTCGGTCAGAAGATTCACGGCCACGTAAGTCAACCCAATCGCCAGAATGCATCCCTGGACCAGGTAGTAATCGCGATTGGAGATGGCTTGAATCGTCAACCTGCCAATTCCGGGCCAGGAGAAAATTGTTTCGGTGACGATCGCGCCAGCCAGCAGCGCGCCAAACTGCAAGCCCAGCACCGTGATCACTGGAATCATGGCATTGCGCAGCGCGTGACCGTAGACCACTTTGCGCTCGGACAATCCTTTGGCCCGAGCGGTGCGAATGTAGTCCTGGCCTAACTCCTCCAGCATGGATGTGCGCACCATGCGGGTGAGAATCGCTGCCAGGGCGCCGCCCATGGTGATTGCGGGCAGCACCAGGTGAGCGAATGTGCCCGAACCAGAGACAGGCAGCCAGCCCAGCTTGATGGCAAAGAGCAGAATAAGAATCGGGCCCAGCGCGAAATTGGGGAAGGACAAACCAAACAAGCTGACCACACTGAGCAACCGATCGTCCCAACGGTTGCGGCGTTGCGCCGAGCGGACCCCGGCCGGGACCGATAAGAGAATGGCCACCACCAGCGCTGCCACCGTCAACTGCAGAGTATAAGGATAGCGCTGGGCGATCAGGCGCGTGACGCTCTGATTGAAACGCAACGATGGCCCAAGATCGCCGTGGAGCACGCCTTCCCAGTAATTCAGGTACTGGCGGCCGAGAGGGAGATCGAGGCCGTAGGCGTGGCGGGCCGCCTGTACGTCGGTTACGGGCGCGCCTTCTCCCAGCATTTGCAGGATGGGGTCGCCGGGCACGAGGTGAATCAGGAGGAAGACGAGCGATACTACCAGCCAGATTACTGGCAGCGTGTACAGCACGCGGAGGGCGAGGTATTTCGGCATTCAGAAGTTAGGTGTTCGTCATGCTACACCGGCTACTTCCTGGCTGGGTCATTTTTTGCTTCAGGATTGTCTCTAAAATCAGTTGCTAGTTTTCAGTTCCCGGTTCTCAGTCTCCGGCTTGGGTGGCGGGTTTCGCCTCCAGTTTTTCGATTTTTACTTTGGCGATGCGGTGGCCTTCGATTTCGAGAATTGTATAGCGGTGGCTTTCGTACTCGAAGCTTTCACCTTGTCTGGGAATGCGCTGGAGGCGGGCGAGGATGAAGCCAGCCAGGGTTTCGAAGCCGGAATCGCGCGGCAGAGAAAGCTGATATTGCGACTCCAGATCGCGAATGCTGACCGAGCCTTCGAGGACAACCGCGATTTCTCCTTCGACGAGAACTTGCTGGGCCGGGGCGACGTCAAATTCGTCTTCGATTTCGCCGACGATCTGCTCGAGAACATCTTCGACGGTGATGACTCCGGCGGTTGAGCCGAACTCGTCAACGACCACCGCGAGATGTCGCTTGCGCTGTTTGAATTCTTCGAGCAATTCGGTGAGGACTTTGGTTTCGGGCACGACCAGGACGTCGTGCATGATCTGGCTGATCTTCATGGCCGAGACTCGCCCCGCCACCGGTTGGTCCGGAGTGCTGGTAAGGCGGAGACGGGTCCAGCGCATCAGGTCTTTGGCATAGAGCACTCCGACAATGTGCTCTGGGCCGCGCTGCGGGTCGTAGACCGGGACCCGCGAGTGCTGTTCTTCGACCACCCGGGCCAGAGCATCTGCAATCGACAGATCGGCGGGGAGAGAAAATATAGCTGGGCGCGGCACCATGACCTCGCGCACGTTGATATTGTCCAGCTCCAGGGCGTGGTGGATCATTTCTTCCTGGAAGGGCGGAATTTCCCCGAATTGCCGGCTGGCGGTCACGATGAGTTTGAGTTCGTCGGGCGAGTGTACCGGGCCCTCCCGAATGCGGCGTGAACCCAAGGCTCGCAAGACCCAACCGGCTGCCCGGCTCATCAGGAACAACAAAGGACGGGTCAGGGTAAGAAAGACGTCCATCGGGCCTGCTACCGCCAGCGCGACCTGCTCGGCCCGCTGCAGTGCCAAAGATTTGGGAACCAGCTCGCCCAGAATGACGTGCAGGCAGGTGATCAGAACGAAGGAGATAAAGATTGCGATGCCGTGAGCGTAAACCGAGGCGTGGGGAACATCCTGAACCGGACCCAACATCATTTGGGCAAGCAGCGGCTCACCTACCCAGCCCAGGGTCAGGCTGACGATGGTGACTCCCAGTTGGACGCCGTTGACCACTTCATCCAGATTGCGATGAAGCTTCTGCACGATGCGGGCGCCAATGCGCCGGGAAGCGATCAATTGCTGAATACGGGTATCACGGACGCTGACCAGCGAGAATTCCGCGGCCGCGAAGAAAGCGTTGGCCGCCACCAGGAGCAGGATGAGGAACACCCGCAGCAGCACGTATGCAATCATGGAAGGGTAATTCTAACATTCCAAAGAGATATGGCATGACTTCGAAGTCCAACGTCTTGTAGAATCAATCGCATCCGCGCTGTGATCGTCCAAATCGTGGAAGTTCTCTGCTTCCATTTCAGAGTTTCGCAGGTCTAATCGCTGGGAAGGTGTTTTGTTAAGCCAGGTTCTCTTTACCGGCCTTATTGATCCCAATGATGCGGATTTTTGGGGTCGTGGCAGTCCAGGGAACAAATTGTGCATCCCATCCGTAATCTCTATCGACGCGAGCATTATTCCTTCAGGAGGCAGATGTGAACGGGAATGGCAGCAAGAAGCGACGGAAGCGGCTGATCTACGGCGGTATCGGACTCTTGCTCGTCCTCCTGATCGCCGGGGGATTGATTGCAGCCACGCATGGCGGCACCAAGATTGACCCAACGAAACTCCAGAAGGTGGATAAGGGAGATCTGGCCAAGAGCGTGGTCGCCACCGGCAAAGTCACGCCCATCACCAAGGTTGAGGTGAAGTCCAAGGCCAGCGGTATCGTCAAGAAGCTGCTGGTGGACGCCGGCGACAAGGTCAAGAAGGGCCAGCTGCTGGCGCAGCTGGATAAAGAAGAGATTGAAGCGCAGGTGGAACAGTCCCGCGCAGCCGTCCAGGCCGCCGAAGCCAGCCTGACCAGCTCCGAAGCCGACTACGAGCGAGCCAAGGTGGACGCCGAAGGTCCCGAGGTTCCGTTGCTGAAACGAGCCTATGATCGGGCCATTGGGATGGCCAAGGAAGGCGTGGTTTCCACATCCGCCCTGGAAGACGCCGAGAAGAACTACGAACTGGCGCTGAACAAGCAGAACGTTTCGAAGGCTCAAGCCACTGTACTGAAGGCGAAGATTGCCCAGTCCCAAGGCCAACTGGGACAGGATCGCGCCAATCTGAAGCAACTCGAGGAGCAGCTGAGCTATACCGACATCGAGTCGCCGATCGACGGAGTTGTTCTCTCACGTGACGTGGAAATGGGCGATGCAGTCAGCTCTATTCTGGTCCTAGGCTCGTCCGCCACGCTGGTGATGACCCTGGGGGACACCAGTTCGGTCTACGTAAAAGGAAAAGTGGATGAAAGCGACATCGGCAAGGTTTATCTGGGCCAGCCAGCGCGAATCAAAGTCGAGTCGTTTAAAGACAAGAGCTTTAACGGCGTGGTGACCAAGATATCGCCGATGGGCGTGGAGAAGGACAACGTCACCACCTTCGAAGTGCGCGTGTCCATCAACAACCCGGGTGGCGAACTCAAAGCGGAGATGACCGCCAACGCTGAAGTCATCCTGGAAGAACACAAGAACGTTCTTCAGATTCCCGAGGGCGCCATCATCTACGACAAGGACAAGAAAGCGTCGGTGGAGGTCCCTGACACCAGCACTAAGGACGGCAAGAAGAAGGTTTCGGTCAACATAGGTATTTCTAACGGCGCCAAGACCGAGCTCCTCAGCGGCCTGAAAGAAGGCGACGAGGTAGTACTGCAGTAAGGGCCCCATTCAGGTTTTTTCCTTTGCGTACTTTGCGGAATTCCCTTGGCGGCCTTTGCGGAAAAGCTTTTAACCGCAAAGGCCGCAAAGAAACAGCCGCAAAGAACGTGAAGAGTCGAATATCCCTAAACCTTTTCGGGAGGAACCATGAAACACCGGACCGTTGTTCCCTCCATTCTCTTTGCCTTCCTGAGCACCGCAGTTCTCCTGATTCTCCAGCCCACTCCGGCTTCGGCCGCAGCAGAAGGCACCTTCCAGCGCGCTTTGCAGGTGACCGGACCGGTGCACCTCGACCTGACGACGGGCGCTGGCACTGTCGAAGTACGCACCGGCGGCTCCGGTGAAGTGCAGGTCAAGGGACGCATTCGCGCCGGGGAATGGTTTGGAGGCAATGCCGAGGACAAGATCAAACGGCTGGAAGCGAACCCGCCTATCCAGCAGAGTGGCAATCAGATTCGTATCGGCCACATCGATGACCCGGAGCTGCGGCACAACATTTCCATCAGCTACGAAGTCGTTGTTCCGGCTGAGACCGACCTGCGAGTCCAGAGCGGTTCGGGCGATCAGAAGGTCGACGGAATTCGGGGCCCTCTCGAAGTCAGCTCCGGCTCCGGAGGTCTAAAGATTTCCGCCATCGGCGACCGCGTGCATGCAGAGACCGGCTCCGGCGATATCGATATCGACCGGGTGAAGGGCAACGTCCACGCCAAGACCGGCAGCGGATCGATTGACGCGAATGACATTGCGGGTGCATTTGAAGCCGACAGCGGCAGCGGACGCATCACCTTGCAACAGACCGCACCAGGCTCGGTACGGGTCGACACCGGCTCCGGCGGCATGGAGCTGCACGGAGTGCACGGCTCGCTGGAAGCGAAAGCCGGGAGTGGGACCATTCAAGCCGATGGCAGCCCCACAGGCGCATGGAGCGTCCACACCGGCTCCGGAGAAGTGACACTAAAGCTGCCTTCGGATGCCTCGTTCGACTTGGACGCGCACACCAGCTCAGGCTCGATTTCGATCGATCAACCGCACTCGGTGCAAGGTTCCGTCGGGCGCAAGGAAGTGCGCGGCCGAGTGGGTGGCGGCGGCGTGCCTGTGGAAGTAGAAACCGGATCAGGCGATATCCAAATCCAGTAGCGGACCTCAGACATCGGACGTCAAAACCATCAGGCGAAACTGTGGGAACGGCTGACGTCTGGGGGCCGACGCCTGAGTCCGAGGCCTGACGCCTGCCTTCCGTTACCTCCGTTCCTTGACTCTCCCCTTCCGACGCATTACTTTCGGGGTTTGCGGGGAAAATTCCGTCTGCAAGCGAGGGGAAATTGGCGCACCGTCCGATCATCACGCTGACCACCGACTTTGGGCTCAACGATCACTTCGTGGGAACGATCAAGGGCGTCATTCTCAACATTGTTCCCGAAGCTCAGATCGTGGACATCAGCCATTCCGTGCAAGCCTTCGACGTCCTCGACGGCGCGCTGACGATTGCCCAGTCGTATTCGTATTTCCCCACAGGAACGATACATATGGTCGTGGTGGACCCGGGCGTGGGTACAGCCCGGCGGCCGATTCTGGTATCGAGCGACCGGCACCATTTCGTCGCACCCGACAATGGCGTGCTCTCAATGGTGTATGCCCGCGAGGAGCGGTTGCATATCCGTCACGTCACCGCCGAGCACTATTCCCTGCAGCCTGTGAGCAATACGTTTCATGCCCGCGATATTTTTTCTCCGGTCGCAGCGTGGCTCGCCAAGGGAGTTGACTCGGAAAAATTCGGCGACGAGATCACTGATTACGTCCGCTTCAATCCGCCGAAACCGAAATCGGTAGATGGAAACACGCTGCGCGGTGTGGTTTTGAAAGTGGACCGCTTCGGCAACCTGGTCACCAACATCACGCCACAGGATGCGCCCATGCTCTTCGCGTCCGCACCGGCACCGTTCAAACTGGTTGTCGGCAAGCAGGAGATTACGGAAATTCTGCCCAACTACTCCGAGGGCGCCCCCGGACAGGCATTCGGGATTCTCGGAAGCATGGGCTATCTAGAGATCGCAACCAACCGTGGTTCCGCAGCCAAGCTGGTCGGGTCCGGTAAGGGTAGCGAGGTGATCATCTCGCTGGGCGGCGCTGCCGCCGCCGGTAACGGCACCTAGCATCTCGCTGGTCAGTATCTAAAAAGAATTTCGAGGGTGCCCCGTCCAAGCTTCGCTTGGGCGGGGATTTTTGTTAGAGAGCTTCTAGCTACTGGCTTCTAGCTCCTAGCTTGCAGCAGTAGGCAGAAGAGCTTGTATCGGCACTACGCGAACGTGAAAGGCCGCGGGCGAGGGCGCCCACGCCACACTACACACACTGAACGCTACACGCGCTTCGGACCGGGATGGATGTAGCGTTCGATTTCACTCGTCCACTTCAGAAATCGCCAGAGATTGCCGCGCTCCCGCCACATGAACTCCCAAAACTCGAGAAATCCGATCTGCTGCATCTTGACTCCGCAGTAGGTTTCTATCCGCCAGAGAAGATAAGGGCTGCGCCAGGGGGTGAGACGGTGTCCGCGGGTTGCGTTCCAGACGAAGCGCAGCATGTAGCGCATAGCTGACTGTGAGTATAGCAATGGAACCCCCTCGTGCCTCGATCGGACGATGCCGGGGATCTTCAAGAAAACCAGTTATCAGTTGCTGGTTCCCAGTTCTCAGTTCAGACCTGATAAGATTTTTGCTCCATGGCTGACGATGCCCACCAGAAGGCCGAAGACCACTATTACGCCGCTCTCGACCTGGTCGCTGAAGGCGAACAGGAGCGTGCCTTGGCCGAATATGAGCAGTCCCTGGCGGCCGATCCTGTATTCACCGAAGCCATGCACGGCATGGCCCGCACTCTGCAAGACCTCAATCGACTCGATGAAGCCATCGTAGTAGCGAAGCGAATCGCTGAGCTCGATCCGGATGACGTCCTCGCATACACCAGCCTGTCAGTTCTCTATCAGAAAAAAGGCATGATTCCGGAAGCCGAGGCCGAGGCGAATAAGGCCAGGATTCTGGGATGGAAGCAGCAGTTGAAGAAGGGCAGCTCCTAGCTGCTGGCTTCTAGCTACTAGCTCTTAGCTAGCAGCCAGGAGCTAGAAGCTCACAGCTGATATTTCTTCGCCAGGTGCCGGAACGATCGGTAGGAAATCTTTAAGACTTCTGCTGCGCGGGTCTGTACTCCGTTCGATTGCGCCAATGCTGCGAGCAGCAGGGAGCGCTCGATGTCGGCGACGTATTTCTCCATGTCTATGCCTTCGGGTAAGACTGAGCCGGGGCTGATGGAGACTGGTCCGCCGACGCCGGCCGCGGCCGCCCGGGTCTTCGATCTCTCGACGGGAAGTTCGACGTTGAGCTCTTCCCCGGTCTCGAGCGCTACTGCGCGCTCGATCGTATTTTCCAGCTGACGGACGTTGCCCGGCCAGTCGTAGCCGCAGAGCGCACCCAGCGATTGTGGGTTCACACGCAAAATGCTCTTGCCGGCTGCAGGAGCATACTTCTTAAGGAAGTGATTGACCAGCAGCTGAATGTCTTCGCGACGCTCTCGCAGCGGCGGCACTGACACCGGGATCACACTCAAGCGGTAGTACAAATCTTCGCGAAACGTATTCTCGGCCACCTGCTTGTCGAGATCGCGGTTGGTGGCGGCGATCACCCGAACGTCAATGGGAATCTCTGTCGTGCCTCCCACCGGCCGCACGCTGCGCTCCTGAAGAACTCGTAGCAGTTTGACCTGCATGGTCAGCGTCATTTCGCTGATTTCATCCAGAAAGATCGTGCCCTGATCGGCGACTTCGAATAATCCGCGTTTGTTCTGGTTGGCCCCGGTGAAAGCGCCTTTCACGTAGCCGAACAATTCGCTTTCGAGCAGGGTCTCGGGGAAAGCTCCGCAGTTGATGGAGACGAACGGCTCGCTGGCCCGGGGTGAACATACATGTACGGCGCGTGCCACCAGTTCTTTGCCGGTCCCGCTCTCGCCATAGATCAGAATTGTGCTTTGCGTGGAAGCCACGGTGCGAATGGTCTGCTTCAACTTCTCCATGGCGGGGCTTGCGCCGACGATGTTGTCCAGCGAGTTGCGGGTGGCGGCATCGCGTTTGAAGGCAAAATTCTGCCGGCTCAATGACATCTTTTCCAGGGCGCGATTGATGGCCAGCTTGATTTCATCCACCAGTCCCGGGGACTTGCGGATGTAGTCTGTGGCGCCGCCAGCTTTTACGGCCTGCACCGCCGCTTCGTAGTCGTCGACAGCGGTGATCAGAATGACCGCCGAGTCGGGAGAAACCTGATGAGCGTAACGCAGCACTTCGATGCCATCGGTGTTCGGCATCTTGATGTCGGTAACGACCACGTCATAAAGATTGCCTTCGAGTTTCCGCTTGGCATCTTCTCCGGACTTTACGGTCTCCACCTTGTGGCCGTCGCGGCGCAGGGCAATGTCCAGCATTTCGCAGATGGAACGTTCGTCATCGCAGACCAGAATGTTACCCATGCGCCCTCCCTCCTGTTGCGGCTGTCGCCGCAACGCTTTCTTCCTGTTGAGGAAGGAGTTCGATTTTGCCCGCCGGTTTTACAGGCGCGTCTTCCACAACCGTCAGACGGCGCAACCGCAGAACGAAGACGCTGCCCTCGCCTAGGCGGGAGCGCGCCCACACCTTGCCTTCGTGGGCCTGGACGATCTGGTACACGATGGCGAGACCCAATCCGGTACCGCCTTCAAACTGCGACTGGAAAGGCTCGAATATTTTCTCCACCAGCTGACGGCTCATCCCCGGACCGGTGTCGGCGAAGTTGATTTGCCAGTCGTCCCCCATCTGCTCCACAGAAACGCTCAACACGCCTCCCGCGCCCATGGCCCGAAGCGCGTTTTCGCAAAAATTCCAGAAGACCTGCTTGATCTTGTCGCCATCCGCCATGGTCAGCGCTTCTTTGAAGTTGTAATTGCGCTCGATGCGAATGTCCCGGTTCTCGGCCGTCAACCGGTGTTCCAGCAGCGTAAGGGTGTCCTCGAGCAGGGACAGGAGATCGACACTGGCAAATTGGTAGTGCTTGCCGCGTGAGTACGCCAGAAAATCGGTGATGATGCTATTCAGCCGTTCTGACTCGCGGGTCACGATCTGCAGAAGCTGACGATGTTCTTCGCTCAGGTCGGCAATCTCGGAAAGCATGCTCACGGACCCGGCAATCGAAGTCAGCGGATTGCGAATCTCGTGCGCGATCGCTGCCGCCAGGCGGCCCACAGCCGCCAGACGATCCTGCATGCGCACGTCGCGCTCTAGGCGGCGCAGCTCAGTCAGATCATCGAAGGTGTAAACGTAACCGACAGTCTTACCGGGCACCGCAAGCGCGGTCACCCGTACCCGAAAAGTTTTGCAGAAACCGTTGGATGCCACGAAACGGACTTCGCCGTGGGCGCGTTCCGCATCCACAACGGGCAGGGGGTCGAGAAAGAGCTGGCCCAAAGGCTGACCTACGATGGCGGACTCAGAGTGTTCGAATAACTTCTGCGCGGCGTTGTTCGCCAGAGTCACGTACCCATCGAGCCCGGTCGTGATCAACCCACCACTGATGGATTGAATGATGTTTTCATGCAGTGCCTGAAGGTCTTCCAGGGCGCCGCTGCGTGTGTTTCAGCTTTACGTCGACCTGACGCAGCTTGGACGCCAGCAATCCCGCCAGATACGCCACCGCCAGATAGCCAAAGAGATTGACGAAGATGATGGCCTGGAGCGCGCCCAATCCGGGATGCGTTGTCGAGTACGAAGGAATGACTTCGAAATAGGTCAATTCCAGGACGGCGACGTACAGGATGAACGCCAGCGCTCCGGTCAGGTAAGCCCAGACTCGGGGCAACAGGATGCAGGCAACGATGATGACCAGCGGATAAAGAAAGTTCAGCGAGCTGTCAACGCCGCCCGTGGCGTATACCACCAGTGTGACCATCACCAGGTCGGTGATCACTTGCAACAGTGACTGGATGCGGCGTTCTTCCCAGAATGAAAGCAGAAGGAGGTAGAACGCCGAAATCGTGTACCACAACAAAACTGCTGTGACGAACAAGCGCAGCGGGAACGGATTGGGAGTGAGCCGCGCAATCGCCAGCTCAATTCCCAAAAGAAGTGTCAGGATAATGATCCGAACCTTGACCAGCCAGGCCAGCCAGAGGCGATCATCAAAAATGGATTGCATGCGAGACCCAGATCCTTCGAACGCCGCTTCCGCCGGGCCACTGTGCGCGTGGCTCCGAAGCTCACGGCGGAGGGACACCTATCTGTAAATCAGTTTCTTGAACCAGGCAGCCGAAGCCTTAAGCGACTGCGACTGCCCGGCATGATTCGTACCTAGCCCGCCAGTTTGGCGATCATCGAGAACAGCGGCATGTACAGCGAAATAACGATGCCGCCGATCAGCGACGCCGAGGAAACCGATGATGACCGGTTCCAACATGGCCAACATGTCCTTGGTGGCGGAGTCGACTTCGTCTTCGTAGAAGTCGGCGATCTTCTGCAACATGGCGTCCATGGCGCCGGTGGCTTCGCCGACGCCGATCATCTGGGTCACCATGTTGGGAAATACGCCGCATTCCCGCAGAGGATCGACGATGGTGCGGCCTTCTTCGATGGCCTTGCGCACCTTCATCAGCGCCTCTTCCAGAACGGCGTTGCCGGACGTTCGTGCAGTGATGCGTCAGACCTTCAAGAATCGGCACGCCCGACGTGATCAGGGTTCCCAGGGTACGGGTAAAGCGCGCCACCGCGATCTTGCGCAGCAGCATGCCGAGGATGGGCAGCTTCAGCAGGCAGTAATCGAAGCAGTAGCGGCCCCTGGGATTCTTTGCGGATCTGCTTCATACCGAAGACCAGGCCGACGATCGCCGACAATGAAGAACCACCAGAACTGGCCGACGAACGCGCTCAACCCCATGACGATGCGGGTGGGCAGCGGCAGCGCGACGCCCAGTCCGATAAACAGGTTGGAGAAGATGGGCACGACCCACTTCAGCAGTGCGCCCACGATCAGGACACGGCGAGGCGACGACCGACACGGGGTAGATCAAGGCCGACTTGACGGCTGCGCGCAACTTGACCGCCTTTTCGACGTAGATGGCCAGCCGTTGCAGAATGATGTCGAGAATACCGCCGGTTTCGCCGGCTTCGATCATGTTGGTGGTCAGGTCGTCGAAGACCTTGGGATACTGCCGCATGGCGTTGGCGAGCGTCGCGCCGCCTTCGACGCGTGGTCCGCACGCCGGTCAGCGTCTTCTGGAAGGTCGGGTTCTCCTGGTTGGCGGCCAGAATTTCGAGACACTGCACCAGCGGAAGTCCGGCGTCGATCATGACCGAGAACTGCCGGAAGAAGATGGCGATGTCCTTGGTCTTGACCTTGCCGGTGCCGAAAGTCGGCATGACGAATTCCTTGCCCTTTTCCCGGATCGCGCCCGGCGTGATGCGCTCGCGCCGCAACTGGGTCGTGAGCACCTGCTTTGTTGGCTGCGGTCCGTTCGCCGCTGACTTTCTTGCCCGGACGCGTTCTTACCCGAAAATGTAAAAACTGGCATGGTGAATCTCTCCTGACTGCAATTCGCTTTTTCGGTAACCGTCTCTACAGCTATCGGCTCTAGAGACGGTGCCGCTTAATTCGTATCTGTGCCGCCTAGCGCTTGCTGGGCGAGGCACCCTTCGCCAACGGAGCGGGCTGGTTGCGATTCAAGCCCGCGCCACGGTTGATCATTTCCTGCAATTCGTCCGTGATTGCTGGAACGCGCCATGGCCATTTCCAGAGTGATCTGCTTCTGGAAATATGCCGTCGCCAGCGACTGGTTGAACGTCTGCATTCCGAACTTGTCCTGACCGGACTGCATCGACGAATAAATCTGGTGGATCTTGTCTTCGCGGATCAGGTTGCGAATGGCTGCATTGGGCACCAGGATCTCCATGCACATCGCGCGGCCCTTGCCGTCCGACTTGGGCAGCAGGCTTTGGCACATGATGCCTTCCAGCACCAGCGAAAGCTGCGCGCGAATCTGCGGCTGCTGGTGCGCCGGAAACACGTCGATAATTCGGTTGATGGTCGACGATGCCGAGTTGGTGTGCAGCGTGCCGAAGGTCAAGTGACCGGTTTCCGCGATACGCAGCGCCGATTCGATGGTTTCCAGATCGCGCATTTCGCCGATCAGCACCACGTCCGGGTCTTCACGGAGCGCGGCGCGCAGGGCGTCGGTGAAACTCTTGGTGTCAGCGTGCAACTTCGCGCTGGTTGACCAGGCAGTTCTTGTTCATGTGCACGAATTCGATCGGATCCTCGATGGTGAGGATGTGATCGTGGCGCTCGGTGTTGATCTTGTCGATCATGGCGGCCAGCGTGGTCGACTTGCCCGATCCGGTGGGGCCGGTCACCAGCACCAGTCCGCGCGGCTTGTCGCACAGCTTGCTGACGACCGGCCGGCAGTCCCAACTGGTTGAAGGACTTGATCTCGAACGGAATCACGACGGAAGACAGCCGCACGTGGCGCCGCGCTGGTTGAAGCATGTTGGCACGGAAGCGGGCCAGTCCCTTCAGGCCGAAGGAGAAGTCGAGTTCGAGGTTTTCTTCGAAGCGATGCTTCTGCGAATCGGTCATGACGCTGTAGGCCAGCTGCTTGGTCTCGGCCGGCGTCATCTGCGGCAGGTCGAGCGGCACCAGATGTCCGTGCACGCGAATCTGCGGCGGTGAATTGGTGGTGATGTGGAGATCGCTGCCCGCCATCTCCAGCATCCTCTTCAACAGATCGCTTAACGAAAGCGACATAGTTTTTCCCTTTCCTTCCGAACTCTAGTGAATCGTTTCGCGTGCCACTTCTTCCAGCGTGGTCACGCCCGGCCGCAACCTTGATCAAGCCGCTGCGGCGCAGCGTGATCATGCCGCGCTCGATCGCTTTCTTCTTCAACTCCACGCGCGGACGCTCCGACCAGGACCAGTTCCCTGATCTCGTCGTCCACTTCCATGACTTCATACAAACCGGTGCGGCCCTTGTAGCCAGTGTTGTTGCAAACGCCGCAGCCTTTGCCTTTTTGGATCTTGACCGTCTTGGCTTCTTCCGGCGTGAAGCCTTCTTCGATCAGTGCCTGCACCGGCATGTCGACTGACCTCGGCGCACTCACGGCAAATGCGGCGTACCAGTCGCTGCGCGCAGATCAGGTGGACCGACGTCGCCACCAGGAAGGGTTCAATACCCATGTTCATCAAGCGCGTAATGGTTTCCGGCGCGCCGTTGGTGTGCAGCGTGGACAGCACCAGGTGGCCGGTAAGAGCGGCCTTGATGGCGATTTCCGCGGTTTCAAAGTCGCGGATTTCGCCGACCAGAATGATGTTGGGATCCTGCCGCAGGAAGGCGCGCAGCGCGGCCGCAAAGTTCAAGCCGATCTGCTCCTTCATCTGCACCTGGTTGACGCCGGCCAACTGAAATTCGACCGGATCTTCCGCGGTCATGATGTTGGTGTCGGGCTGTGTTCAGGCGCGCGATCGAGGAATACAAGCGTGTTGGTCTTGCCTGATCCCGTGGGGCCGGTGACCAGCACCATGCCGTAGGGCTTCAGAATCGCTTTCTCGAACTTGACCAGCGACTCCGGTTCGAAACCGAGCTTGGTCATATCGAGACGCAGGTTTTCCTTGTCGAGCAACCGCATCACGATCTTTTCGCCCCACAACGTGGGCAGGGTGCTGACGCGGAAATCGAGCTGCTTCTTCTTCCGCCCAGGCTCATCTTCAGCATGATGCGGCCGTCCTGCGGCAGGCGCTTTTCGCTGATGTCCAGCTTCGCCATGATCTTCACGCGCGAGGTGATGGCATCTTTCAATTTCAGCGGCGGCGACATGATGCGTCTGCAGAATGCCGTCAATACGGAAGCGCACGCGGAATTCTTTTTCGTACGGCTCCATGTGAATGTCGCTGGCTCCGCGCTTTACCGCGTCGGTCAGCACCAGGTTCACCAGCTTGACGATGGGAGCTTCGTCGGCCGCTTTCTCCAGATCGGCGAGCTCCATCTCTGTCTCTTCGGCCTGCAGTTCGACGTCAGCATCGTTGACCTCGGTCATGCGACTGCATGACCGTCTCAAGGTCTTCCTGCTTGCGTGGTGCCGTAAGCCTTCTCGATGCCTTCGAGGATGGAACTTTCCGATGCGACCACCGGCTCAATGTTGAAGCCGGTCATGAACTTGATATCGTCCATGGCGAAAACGTTGGTCGGATCCACCATGGCGATGGTCAGCGAAGCGCCGACGCGGCTCAGCGGCAGAATCTGGTAACGCTTCGCGGTTTCAAACGGAATCAGCTTGACGACCGAAGGATCGATTTCGAAATAGGAGAGATTGATGGCAGGAACGCCATACTGGCGCGAGAGAAAGTTGGTGACGTCCTCGTCCGTCAGGAAGCCCAGCTTGACCAGAGCCGAGCCCAGACGACAGTTCGTTTCCTTCTGAACCTTGGTCGCCTGCTCCAACTGCTCTGAGGTAATGACCTTCTCTTTGACAAGAAGATCACCCAGCCGTTGAGACATACCTCGATCTCCTATCTGCCTTCAGATAATTTCGGTTGCGAATGCGGCGCGACTACGCTGCTTTTTCGAGGGGAGAAGTTGCAGCCTATCGCGTTGACAGAAATTGTCAACGTAACTGGGTTACGGCACCAGTAACTTTAGTGCGTGGGACTAGTGTGTCTCGTCCATAAGTTGCGGATTGAACCTTCGCGGAAGCCGCACCAGTACTGCGGAGACGTGGTGGTACCGAGGAAATACATGTTGAAGCGGAGCCTACGACGCGACAATGACTTTGGTAACGCGTAGGGCCTTAGGAACGGGGGAATACTCGTCTCTTCGTGGACAGGAAAAGAGGGTGCCCCATTTCTCGCGCACTTGCGAGAAGGGGGGCCCATCCAGGATATCGAAAGTGAACTTCGTCACAGATCAGGTCGGACTGAAATCGACACGGAAGAAAAACTCACTCTGGCGGACCTTGGACGGGCCGATAGGCCCCACTTCTCGCAAAGTACGCGAGAAATGGGGCACCCTCTGAATCTTCGATTGATGTTATGAATTCGGAATCACAGTTCGTCGTCTTTGACGACTTGCTGGATCTCGGCCTCCGCCATGGTTTTGCCGGTGTAGAAGTGCTCTTTGTTGGTGACATTGTCTTTGCCTGCGGCGTATTCGTAGCCCTGCTTCGCGACGTCTTTCGCATTGGTTCCGTGGAAAGAGCGATCATTACTGGTCACGGTGTAACCCTTTTCGGGCGGGTGAGTGAACATCACCATCGAATGACCTGCGTCATGTGGACCCGGGTAGACTGCAATGTGGTGCTCGAGCTTGAACCCTGCTGCTCCCAATAACTTCTCGGACATGTAGGCGAAGCCCTGGCAGTCGTTCATCTGCTTTCCGATGTATTGCGGGTAATCTTTGACCGGACGATTCGCCACCGACGACCAGTCTTTCGGTACGTCGACGGTGTACTCGGATTTGTTTGGGCCGTACTTAACTTTGTCCTGGCTGTACTTGATATCGAAGTCGGCGCCCTTGATGTTGACCGGGTGCACATGGAAATTTTGCGCATAGCTGTCGAATGCGGCGCGAGCGGCATCCGGGTTGTTTTTCAAAGTCTTGAAATAGTCGACCAATTGAGCTTCGGTCGGCGGGTAGTCCGCTTTGACTCCAGCGGCTTGCATCTTCGACAAAAATTCCAGCTGATCGCGCACCGTCTCGGTTGACTTGACGTCATCTTCCGGAAGAACGTCTTCTCCCTGCTTGACCAGCAGCGTTTTCAAGCTCTCGTAGGCCTTGGCATAGTCGCCAGAGGCAATAGCCTGTTGGGCAGCGGCAAACTCTTTCTTGGCTCCTTCAGTCTTTGCGCCCCTCGCCAATAGAGCGGCGATGTCGGGTGAAACGCTGGGACTCGCTTGCTTGGTAGCGTTCGGCAAAGTACCGCCGACGCCGTCCGCATACATGACGTTGTTGCCCGGCAGATGCAGCGTGGGCGTTTGTGTGCCCTGGTTCAATTTCATCTGCAGAACAGTCTTCAGCATCGGATCGCCCAACTGAGACGTGGACGATGTCGACGGTTTTGTCGGCTCGGAGGACTGACCTGAAGGTGAGGCATCGTCGGTTTGCGAACCCTGCGGCAGCCGTATATCCTGGCCAACTTTTAAAGAGTTAATGTCCTGCAGCTGCGGGTTCGCCTGCTGGAGAGCATCCAGTCCAACATTGAGGCGCTTTGCGACATCGGCGAGAGTGCTTTCTCCATCTCGCACAGTTGCCAATGAACCGTCGGACAAATCGCTGGACGCACTGAAATCGGGAGCACCGATCTTGCCAATCGCACTCATATGGGAGGCCACCTCCAAGGGTATTATCGGTTCCCGAGGCCAGTCAGTTGCCCAGTTCCTTCGGGTGGGGCGGTTTGAGGAGGCTAAAGAGGGTGAGTGAGGGTGCCCCATTTCTCGCGTTCTTTGCGAGAAGTGGGGCCCGTCGGTCTGTTCAAGCTACGCCAGTAAGGGTTTTCTTCCGGGTCGGATTTTACATCTACGACCTTTGGTCCGTGGTGACGTTCACAGTCGATATCCTGGACAGGCCCCACTTCTCGCAAACTACGCGAGAAACGGGGCACCCTCTGAATCCTCGCGTCTGAGGCTTATAATGAGGCACTTAGACTTCGATCCTTAACGGTGCCTACTCCAAATCCAACCCGCAACAAGACCAGCCGGAAGAAAGTCATAACCCTTCTGGCGATTGGGATTCTGGCGTCGTTCGGAATCCTGCTTTCGCAGTCGTCGTTCGATCTGCCGTTCCTCAACGCCGACACTCAGCAGCGCTTTCCGCTCCTGTTTTTCGCTGCTCTAACGATTCTGATCTTCCTTCTGTTCGTCGCCCTGACCTTTGTTCTGGCCCGCAACCTCCTGAAGCTTTTCGCGGAGCGGCGACTGGGAGTGCTCGGCTCGAAATTCCGCACCCGTCTCGTGGTGGGAGGTCTGCTGCTCTCATTCCTGCCGGTCATCATGATGTTCTTTTTTACCTACGGCCTGATGAACCGCTCATTGGAACGCTGGTTCTCACGTCCGGTGGAGGAGGTGCGGGAAGATACTGCGGCTGTGGCATCCCTGGTGTCGAAATATGCGGCGCAGAATGCTCGAGCGGAAGCAGAATCCATCGCCGCCTTGCCGGAGACCCAACGCGCATTTGCCGGCCACAGCTTCTCCAGCGTGATGAATGAATTCCGGCGTCATGAGACTACCTTGCAGGGGGGCTTTGCCATCGCTCTCCAGCAAGGCAACGCCGAGGCCAGCCTCAATGCTCCGGCATCGTGGCCGCTGATCAAAGCAAAAATCCCCCTCGATCGTCTGACTTCCGATGTGGTGGTCCCATTCAAATGGGAGAATACCGATTACATTCTGGGTGGCGCCACCGTGAACGACAGTGGTCTGATTCTGGTCGGCATGCCTTTGCCGCAGAAGTTCTCCGACACCGTTAAACAGCTGGACGCCAGCCAGCATCGTTATCAAGAGCTCTACCGCCAGCGCAGGTTGGTACGCCGCACCTACATGGAGCTTCTGCTCCTGCTCACTGTGCTGGTGCTGTTTTCCACCACCTGGCTGGCGCTGTATCTGGCCAAACTGGTGACTCGCCCGGTCGTGGCGTTGGCCGAGGCTACCCAGGAAATCTCTCGCGGGCGGCTGGACTATCGGGTGGAAGTCACCGCCGCCGACGAAATCGGCGATCTGGTGCGATCCTTCAATCGCATGGCTGAGGAGATGGAAACCAGCCGCCATCAGATTGAGTCTTCCAGCCGCGAACTGAGCGCGGCCAACATCGAACTGGAACAGCGCCGCCGGCACATTGAGACGATCCTCGAGAGCATTCCGACCGGCGTTCTTTCGCTGGACGCGAATCGCCGTATCACTCACGTCAACCACGCATTGATTCGCATGTTCAACCCCTCCGGATCGGACTCCGCGAACCTGATTGTGATCGGGGCTGCCCTGCGGGAAGTATTTCCGCAGGAGATCCTGGAAGATCTTGAGCCTCTATTGCGGCGTGCTGACCGCATGGGTACCACGACCACGCAGCTCGAGGTCGCATTGCATCGTTCGCACTTTAATGCCGCCCTTACCGTCGCCATGCTGCAGCACGAAGGACAGAGACTGGGATACGTTCTGGTCTTCGAAGATTTGTCTGACCTGCTGAAAGCTCAAAAGCAGACCGCGTGGCGCGAAGTGGCGCGGCGGGTGGCGCACGAGATCAAGAACCCGTTGACTCCCATTGCACTTTCGGCGGAACGAATTCGGCGGCACCTCGAACGCGGGTCTCCTCCAGATGAGGCTTCCCTCAAGATTGTGCATAGCTGTGCGGAAACCATCGGCGGGGCGGTGGAAACTTTGCGTACGCTGGTGGACGAATTCTCTACCCTGGCGCGTTTCCCCACCGCCAAGCCTGCGCCAGCGAACATCAATTCCATCGTGGAAAATACTCTCGCCATGTTCAATGGCCGGCTGGATGGAATTCATGTGCAGACATTTCTGTCCCCAGACCTGCCCAAGGTGATGGCGGACGCCGAAGCCATAAAACGCGCCCTGGCGAACCTGGTGGACAACGCCGCCGAAGCCATGCAGGACGCGCTGGTGCGCGACATCCAGATCTCAACCGCGCTGGTAGCGAGTCGCGATGCGGTTGAAATCACGGTCGCCGACACTGGTCACGGAGTGACTCAGGAATTGAAAGAGAGACTCTTCCTGCCCTACTTCTCCACCAAGAAACGAGGTACGGGCTTGGGCCTGGCTATTGTCAGCCGCATTATCGAAGACCATCGCGGTTCTATCCGCGTCGAGGAAAATCAGCCCGTCGGCACTCGTTTTGTGGTGGAGTTGCCGCTCTCCGCAGATGCCATTCCTTCGCCCGTTCCTACTCGCCAGCATGCATAACATCCTCATCGTGGACGACGAATCCGGAATTCGGCAATCGCTCAAGGGCGTGCTCGAAGATGAAGGCTACAAAGCCTCTGGCGTGGACAGCGGCGAAGCCTGCCTGGATGGGCTGCGCAGACGCTCTTTCGACGTCGTACTGCTCGATGTCTGGCTGCCGGGAATGGATGGCCTCGAGACACTACAGAAGATCCGCGAACTCGAGAATGCTCCGGAGGTCATCATGATCTCCGGCCACGGCACGATTGAAACCGCAGTGCGCGCCACCAAGCTGGGTGCTTACGACTTTCTCGAAAAGCCGCTTTCCATCGACAAGACGCTCATCCTGATCAAGCATGCCATCGATGCGCGACAGATGAAGCAGGAGAACCGCGAGCTTAAGAAACAGCTCACCCCCCGCAGCGTGATCGAAGGCGAAAGCATTCCCATGAAAGCGCTGCGCCAGCAGATCCAACTCATGGCGCCGACCAACGGACGGGTGCTGATTTACGGCGAATCGGGCACGGGGAAAGAACTGGTCGCCCATGCCATCCATGCTCAGAGTCTGCGCAAAAACGAGATGTTCGTGGAACTGAACTGCGCCGCGATTCCCGAAGATCTGATCGAGAGCGAACTGTTCGGCCACCGCAAGGGTTCGTTTCCGGCGGCGACCACCGACAAGGAAGGCAAGTTTCACCGCGCCCACGGGGGCACACTGTTCCTGGACGAAATCGGGGACATGAGCCTGAAAACCCAGTCCAAGGTTCTGCGCACGCTCGACGAACAGCGCTTCACGCCGGTAGGCAGCGACGAACCGATCACTGTGGATGCTCGTCTCATTGCTTCTACCAACAAGGATCTGGACGACGAAATCTCCCGCGGCAACTTTCGCGAAGACTTGTTCTACCGACTCAACGTAATTCCCTTTTCCGTTCCGCCGTTGCGCGAGCGCCAGGAGGACATTCCGTTGCTGGCGCGCCATTTTCTGAAGGAATTTTCCGCCACCTACGGACGCAGGCCGCGCGAAATCACCGACGACGCAGTTGAGACCCTGATGCGATATTCATGGCCGGGCAATGTGCGCGAGTTGCGCAACGTCATCGAGCGCATCGTGATCATGAATCCCACTACGACCCGGTTCGACCGCAAGCACCTGCCGCCGCTGGTCCACCGGGATGGCACTCGCCGGTCGATCGGAGCGGAGTTCTCCACGCTGCACCAGGCCCGTGCCGCTTATGAGCGCGACTACATCCTCAAGAAGCTGGACGACAATCACGGCAACATCAGCCGCACGGCTGAAGTCCTGGGGTTGGAACGCAGCCACTTGTACCGCAAGATGAAAACTTTGGGGATTGCTGTAAAGGAGTAAGCGCCCAATCCGTGTGGGGCAGACACTCTTGTCCGCCGCTTTTGAACTTGCATCTAACATCACATCCACTGCGCGCTAGATGCTTCGCAAAGCTCAGCATGACGCCGGTTTAGAGGAGATTTGGTTTCCAGCCTGCGCGGGTGGGACGCCCCCGCGACAGCCGGCGCTATTCAACGGCTTACTTCTTGATCATGTGGATTTCTGTGCCGTTCTTCAAGAACTTCACTTCGTCCATAAGCTGGTTAATGAGGAAGATTCCGCGCCCGTGATCGGAATAGACGCTTTCCCCTTGCAGCGGGTCGGGAACTTCGCCCGGCTTGAATCCGGTGCCGGGATCACGCACAACAATCAGGATGCTCTCATCGTCGTTGGCAACGACGTCGCATTCCACGATTTTCGAAGGGTCGGCCTTGGCTCCATGAACGACTGCGTTAGCGAGTGCTTCGGTCAGCGCCAGTTCGATGGCGTCGTACTTATCGCTCTCGCAATGCACTTGTCTCACCAGTTCCATCACGCTCTGGACCACAGGATCCACAGCGTTCCGGTCCGCTGCCAGCGTGACATTTAGTTTCAACTTGCCGGTATCGAACTTGTGGAGCTCGTGCTTATCGGTCATGGCCTGCTTTCATGGTCAGGTCTAAATTGCCAATCTATTCGATGCGTTTCCGTGCTCGGGGATTCTACAGGGATCACCCTATCCGAGCAAAGTAACGGCAGATCAGGACTTCCCTCCGACCGCCAGCCGCTCCACCTGGCGGCGCCAGTCGAGTTCCTCGACGAACTCGTGCGACTCCCGCCAGTTCTCGCCGGACCTTTACAAACAGTTCGAGGAACACGCGTTTCTCCAGCATCTTTTCGATCTGCAGGCGCGCGGCTGTGCCGATCTTCTTGAGCATCTGGCCGCCCTTGCCCACCAGAATTCCCTTTTGACCGTCCCGCTCGCAGTAAATCATGGCAGCGATGCGAAACACTTTGGCGCCTTCTTCGAACTGTTCGATCACGACCGTGGTCGCGTATGGAACTTCTTCTTCGGTCTCTACCAGCACTTGTTCCCGAATAATCTCCGCAACCATGAAGCGGACGGGCTGATCGGTGACCTGGTCTTCGGGAAAATAGCGTGGGCCTTCGGGCAGTAATTTCAGGACTTTTTCCAGAAGCACATCGAGGCCTTCGCGTTTTCGGCGCGGAAAGCGGAATGATCTCGCGGAAATCGTGCAGCTTCTGGTAGCCGTCGATGATGGGCAGTAGTTTGTCTTTTGTACCGCGCAGCAGGTCAATCTTGTTCAGCAGCAGGAAGACCGGGGTACCGGACTTCTTCGCCATCTCCAGCACGAACTGGTCTTCTCGTGTGAAGCGGCGAGTCACGTCTGCGATCAGAAGGACCAGTTCGCAGCCGACCATGGCTTCGCGAACCTCCGCCATCATCTTGCGGCCGAGAGAAGTGTCAGGCCGGTGAACGCCTGGAGTGTCGATCAGAACGATCTGGCCGCCCAGCTTACCCTTCTGCTTGGGAACGTGAATGATCCCCAGAATGCGGTTGCGCGTGGTCTGGGGCTTGGGGCTGATGATGGCCAGCTTCTCGCCGACCAGGGCATTCAGGAGCGTGGATTTGCCGGCGTTGGGACGGCCCAGAATGCAGACGAATCCGGAGTGAAAGGCCATAAGGGATTGAGCGCCGCATCCTGCCGGCTGTCGTGAGGGCATCTTGCCTCCGCGTGGCGGACGCCACCGACAGCCGCTGGGACGCGGCACGGAGACCTGACTATATCAGCTTCATCTGCTGCGTCGGTTTTGCGACGGAAATCCGTACACGCTCCACGCGCCGCTCGGTGGCATCCAGAACTTCGAAGCGAAGACCTTCTTCTTCCACCACTTCACCCCGGTGAGGGATGCGACCCGCCAGCTCGCTGACCAGTCCGGCAACCGTCGCCGACTCCTTGCCCTCGGGCCGTATGCCAAACATCTCGACCAGGCGATCGACGTCCATGTTACCGGGCACGATGTAGGAGTTTTCGTTTTCGCGGATGACTTCCAGCTTTTCGTGCTCATCGCGAATCTCTCCCACGATTTCTTCCACCAGGTCTTCGATGGTTACCAGGCCGGCAACGCCACCGTATTCGTCCACAACAATTGCCATGCGAATGTTGTTCTGTTGCATCTCGCGCAGAAGATCGCTGACCAGCTTGCTCTCCGGAACGAAGTCGACGTCGCGCCGCATGATGGTATCGACGGTGCGGTAGTGGGCTTCAGTGTCGGGCACTTGCAGGACGTCCTGGGCGAAGACGATGCCCACGATGTTATGGATGGTGCCTTCGAACACTGGCACGCGGGAAAATGGCTTGGTACGCAATAGTTCGATGAACTTTTCAACGGTCGTAGTTCGTCGGAACGGCGACGATTTCCGGCCGCGGCTTCATGGCTTCGCGAACAGTCTTTTCGCTGAACTCGACCACCGACTGGATCAGGTCTCGATTGCTTTCGTCGAGAATGCCTTCTTCCTGACCGGCTTCGATCAGCGCGTCCACTGCTTCGGTGTGAGTCTCCGGAGTTTCATCCGAATGCTCCTTGGTAAGCGCAGTAACCGATTGCAGAAAGCCCAGCACGAGCGTGACCGGCAGCACGAGATAGATGAGAATGCGCAAAACCCAGCCACAGCTCACCAGCCATTCGCCGCGCGTCCGGGAAAAGAAAACAAAAGGCAGAAAGCGATTGAACAGAATGATGATGAGGACGAGGCTGAGCGTGGCCTGAAGAATCTCGTAGATTCCCCAACCCCGCTCTTTGAACACCGCGAAGCCCACCAGCAGGGCAATCGCAGCCGTCATGATTTGGGTCAGTACCGCCATGGAGAGCGCGGCGCGGGCGCGGCTGACTCCCAGCTTGGGCTCAACCCTCTGCTCGAACGTGGCAATATTTTCCTGGAACTCGCGCGAAAGGAACCGCCCGATCTCGGTGTAAACCCGATCGGCGTACGAGACGAGCGTCAGCAGGCAGAAAAATAAAAGCAACGCAGCTGCAATGGCATAGTTCATCGAGTTCGCGCAGCCCGTGTGGCGCGGGCACCCCCGCCCGCGGCTTTTGACTTTGATCTCGCGGTCGTCTTACCTATCCCCACATTCCTCTCAATCAAACCCAGGGGCAGTCCCAGCGTTTTCCGTAAGGCCGCTTCCCTGCTGGCCATCGCGCCATCGTCGTGTTCATGATCGTACCCCACCAGATGAAGCACTCCATGTAGAGCCAGTATCTTTATCTCGTCGGCAGCGGAATGACCCAACCGGCGGGCATTCTGTCTGGCGATATCTGCCGAGATAGCGATGTCGCCTGCCAGCCCATTCACGAAACCCGTCCCGGGCGGAAATGAGAGCACGTCCGTAGGCTGGTCTTTGGATCGAAAGCGCCGGTTGAGCGAGCGCAATTCGGAACTGCCAGTCACTAGCACATTGACCGTACCCTTCAGTTTGCTGGCTCGGCTGGCACGGACGACAAACCGGGCAAGCGCGGTATCGCTCAATCCGACTACGGGTTTACGCAGAATCACCAATGTTTATTCTTCTTTGCGTACTTCGCGGCGTCCTTTGCGCCCTGTGCGGTTAAGAGGCTCTCGCCAGCCTGCAATAAAAACAGGAGGGCCACATTCGGCGCCCTCCTGTTCAATCTTACCCGCTCTACTCGCTGGTTTCTACTTCCCCGTTGTCGACGTGCGAAGAGGGCTCCGCATTGTTCTGTCCCGGCGATATCTCGCCCCCATTAGCTTTGCCATTCGTCCGCGAATCCAGCAGAGGCAAGTGCTCCACAGATTTCGCCTTGTGCTCATCGTAGGCGCGGATGATGCGCTGCACCAACTGGTGGCGCACAACATCGGTGTCGTCAAAATAAGCGAAGGCGAGGCCTTCCACATTCTTGAGGACTTCCGCAGCCTCGAGCAGACCGCTGCGCCGCGCGTTGGGCAAATCGATCTGGGTGACGTCGCCGGTAATCACAGCCTTGGAGTTGAATCCCAGCCGAGTGACGAACATCTTCATCTGCTCGGAGGTTGTATTCTGGGCCTCGTCCAGGATGACAAACGAGTCGTTCAAGGTGCGTCCGCGCATGAATGCGATCGGCGCAATTTCGATGACGCTCTTTTCCAGATACCGGTCGACCTTTTCAGGCTCAAGCAGATCATAAAGCGCGTCATATAACGGACGCAGATAGGGATCGATCTTGTCCTGCAAAGTGCCGGGGAGAAATCCCAGGCGCTCGCCTGCTTCGACTGCAGGACGAGCCAGAATGATCCGGTTCACGCGCTTCGACAGCAGCGCGGAAATTGCCATGGCCACAGCCAGGTACGTCTTGCCCGTTCCCGCCGGACCGACGCCGAATACCATGTCGTGATTTTCGATGGCCTCGAGATAGCGCCGCTGATTCACGCTCTTGGGCTGCACAGTGCGGCGTCCGAAAGCGCGCTGGCGCCCAGCTTCAGCCAAGCCGCGCAGCGTGACCTTGGGATCGGCCAACACAACGCGCAACATGCTGCCCAGGTCGCCGTTGTTGAAGGTGTATCCGGAGCGCTGCAGGTGGTCGTAGTCGGCAAATACCTGCTCGGCCCGGGCGACGTCACGCGACGCCCCTTCCAGGTCGATAGAATCCGATCGCAGGTCGATATTGATATTCAGGCCGTCTTCCAGCAGGCGCACATTTTCGTCGCGCGTGCCGAAAAGAGTCTCAATGTGGGGACTGATTTCAATGCTCTTCTTCATTCAGTTTTTGGCGCTTCCTCCCGCGCATTAGATGCTGAGTTGCCTGCGCGCGGAGCGTAGAAACACCCCTGCCCAGGCGTAGACAAACGATTCTCATATCTGTGGGTGGAACCAGCCGAGGATGCTCGCCCCGAAGTGCAAGCAACTACCATTGAGTTAAGGGTACCCCTGCTCAATGACGAGAGTCAATGCAGCAGAATCGATTTTTTTACTTTGGAGGAACTGGGTTTGTGTGGTGTGGGGCGCCCGCCCTACACGGTTCGTTGCAGCCTCGCACTCGATCCAGATATCATGCGGCAACGATGAAACCGGCATACTCTCTCGTGTTTGTAGTGTTGGCCGCTCTAGCTTCAGCTCAAACTTCCACCAACGCTGAGGTCGAAAAGGTCTATCCCGACGCGCACGCTCTTTATCTTGATCTCCACCAGAACCCAGAGCTCTCTTCCCACGAGACGCAAACTGCAGAGAAGCTGGCGGGCCGCCTGCGCGACCTCGGCTATACGGTCACCGACCATGTCGGAGGAACCGGAGTGGTTGCCGTCCTCAAGAATGGCGCTGGGCCAACCATCATGCTGCGCACGGAACTCGACGGGCTTCCGGTTGAGGAAAAGACGGGTCTGCCGTATGCCAGCAAAGTCCACATGAAGGACGATTCAGGACGCGAAGTCGGCGTCATGCACGCCTGCGGTCACGATGTCCATATGGCTTCGCTTTTCGGGGCGGCCGCCATCATGGCGCACAGCAAGAACACCTGGCACGGGACTCTTATCCTGATTGGCCAGCCGGCAGAGGAGACCATCTCCGGCGCAAAGCGAATGATCGAAGACGGACTCCTGACTCGGTTCCCCAAACCCGACATTGCACTCGCGTTACACGTCGGCAACAATCTTCCCGCGGGTAAAGTTGGCGTCGGTCCCGCCTACCGCTTCTCCAACGCCGATTCCCTGAGGATCACGATCTACGGCAAGGGTGGACACGGCTCCATGCCCAACAGCACGATTGATCCGATTGTGATCGCTGCACGTCTTATCGTCACGCTGCAAACCATCGTCGCCCGCGAGGTGAAGCCAGGCGAAGTCGCCGTCGTCACCGTCGGATATATTCAGGCCGGCACGAAGAACAACATCATCCCTGACCATGCGGAGCTCGGAATCACGGTACGCAGTTACAAACCTGACGTTCGCAAGCATGTGTTGGCGGCCATCGAGCGGATCACCAAAGCCGAAGCCGAGGCTGCGGGCGCCACGCAAGAACCGAAGATTGAACACCTCGAGGCTACTGATGCGGTGTACAACGATCCTGCTTTAGCACAGCGCATGCAAGGCGTGCTCGAATCGGCGCTGGGAAAAGACAACGTGGTTGTCGAAGACCCGGGTATGGCATCGGAGGATTTTTCCTACATCACGGCGCAGGGCGTGCCCTCGTTCTACTTCAGCCTGGGCGGTGCCGACCCCGCGAAGTATGCGGAAGCAAAAGCGTCGGGAACGAATCTGCCTACCAATCATTCTCCGCTATTCGCTCCGGACGCGGATCCTGCGATACATACGGGAATCGAAGCTGAGGTGGCGGTACTGCGAAGTTTATTGAAGTAGTGATCTGTGTAGAAAGAACGGCGGGCGAGGGCGACCGCCCTAAACGGGCAAGACTTAAGCACCTTCGCCTTTGGCATCGGCTACCGACGCCGGCACTGCCCTTTGCCGGGCCCAGGCTCGCAATTCCTCAATTTCCTCAGACCTGGTCACCGATAGTGGCACCGTCGCCTTGAGTGCATCGAGCAGACTTTGTGTCTTGACAGTCTGCTTGTTGGAGAATGCCGCATAGAGCGCCGTCTGCACCGCGGCTTCGATCTCGGCTCCGGAGAATCCTTTCGCAGCAACCGCGATGCGATCCAGATCAAAGTCCGCGGGATTGCGTTTACGCCGTTGCAGGTGAATCGCGACGATTTGCTTGCGCTCGGTCTGGTTCGGGAGATCGACGAAGAATAGTTCGTCAAAGCGTCCTTTTCGGATCAGTTCGGGCGGCAGCGCGGTTACGTTGTTGCAAGTAGCCGCTACGAAAACCGGGGCTTTGCGGTCCTGCATCCAGGACAGAAAGGCCGCGAGGATGCGCGATGAAACTCCGGCATCGACCGAGGCTGAATCCGGTCCGCTGCCAGCAAAAACTTTTTCCAGTTCGTCGATCCAGAAGACACACGGGGCAAGGCCTTCGGCGACACGAAATACTTTCTGAATGCGCTTTTCGGTTTCTCCGATGTACTTGTCGAAGATGGCTGCGGTGTCGAATTTGACCAGCGGAAGTTTCCACTCTCCGGCAATGGCGCGGGCGCACATACTTTTGCCGCAGCCTTGAACTCCCAGAATGATGGCACCACGCGGCGGCTCCAGACCGAAGTCGCGGGCGGCATCTTCCCATGTGCCACGGCGCTGGGCCAGCCAACGTTTGAGATTTTCCAGGCCACCTACGCTGGCAAGATTTTCCGAGGCGTCGATAAATTCCAGCATCCCGGAATGACGTAGCTGGTCTTTTTTGGCCTCCAGAACATCAGTGACGGTTTCCGATGTGACGCCATACCTGGTCACAATTGCCTGTGATGCGGCGCGTTCCGCTTCTTCTTCGGTGAGTCCGCGCAGATTGTTAGCCATGGCATCGAGACCCGCAGCGTCCAGGCTGCGCTTCAGGGTGCGTGTCTTCCCTACCCTCACTGTCATCTCATCGATGATCTGACGCAGGCGCAGTTTGTCTGGCAGAGGCAGCTCCAGAAATTCGACCAGGCTGCCCAACTCGGGCGGAATGGTGATCGACGGCGCTGTAATAACAACCGTACGGCGATTGGCGGAAAACTTCTGACCTACGTCACGCAACCGGCGCACTACCACCGGGTCGTCCATGTGGCGATGAAAGTCCTTGAGGACAAAGGCGGCTTCGAGTGACATTGCTTCCAGATTGCTGAGGGCCTGGGCAGGCTCCTTGCTGTTATAGAGCGCCTGGGCACCAGACTGGTCATGGCCTACGCCCCCGGCTGCGTAGGCCAGTTCTGGGACCAGTTCGCCCACATCGCTGCCACAACGGACCAAGCCGCTGGCGATGCTCCATTCGAAGGTGACCAGGTTCAGCGACGAACACGCCGCCCTGACCAGGCGCACCGCGCGCATTTCTTCCACGGTTTCCATCACCACGATGGGCGTGGAAGAGCTGAGCAGGATTTTCAGGCGCTCAAGGGCATCGGGCATAAGGGTTTGGGGAGCTTTCGTTTGACCATGTAGGACTTACTCCCGTAAAATAGCCTATTCGGGAGTACCCGGAACACCTCTCCATAGAAACGAAGGTAACGAACCAGACATGGCAAATCATTTTTCGGCGCTGAAACGCGCCCGTCAGACCGAAACTCGAACCGCGCGCAACCGCGCCAACACTTCCCGCCTGCGTGGCGCGCTGCGAGAGCTGCGTGAAGCTATGGCCAAAGGCGATAAGGCCGCTGCTGAAGTGGTTTTCCGGCAGACTGTCTCCGCCCTCGATAAGGCCATTCAGAAGGGCGTGATTCACGAGAACACCGCGTCGCGCTACAAGTCCCGCCTGAACGCGCGGGTGAATGCGCTGAAGTAGAAAAAGCAGCTTCTGGCTTCTGGCTGCTAGCTCCTAGAGAATCCTTTAGCGGAAGCGTGGGATCAGAAAACCTGTGTGTTTCTGATGCTCAAGGAAAGCGTCGCCAAATTGCTGGGTTAGCATCGACTCTTCCTTGTTCGCTTTGAAGCAATATCCCGTCACCACCAGAAACACCCCCAGCACGCATCGCCATCTGTCGATGACCATCGCAGAGCCAATCGTCGCAAGGATCAGCCCTGTATAGATCGGATGGCGCAGGCGCGCATATGGGCCGGTGCGGATGAGTTGATGGTCCTCTTTGATCGTGACGCGCGCGCTCCAATATTCCGCCAAATGATAGCGCGCCCAAATCGCCAGCCCGATTCCCATCCAGGTTAAGACCGAGCCAATGACCGGGCCCGCCAGATTACGCGGGATTACTCGATTTCTCAGAAATCCAATTCCCGCCGACTCGCGAAAAATCAGAACGTAGCCAAGAGTCTCGATCAACAGAACAGCGTAGCGTGATGCGAAGGATTCTTGTTGCCGTGTGGCGCGAGTCTTGATGGCGCCTATGAGCCAGTAGACTAAAAATACGACCCAGGGAATGATGACCAGCAGACGGAAAACTTCCTTTGGGGTCATCCTTCCACTCCTAGACCGGAAGCTCTTCCTGTAACCATCCAGGAATCTCTGGCTTGGCCTCTGCTGTGAGGTCGAGAATCAATTTTTCCAGCACGAAGCGTTTGGTGGGTGGATTGGATCGGAGGGCAAGGTCGGTCTTGGCCACCAGGCGGATGGCGCGAGTGAGTTCACGTTTCGACTTGTAACGGCGCGCCTGCCTGATGATGTCGTCGGCGGCGAAGGGTGGGACGCGGAAGCCCTGCCACAGCGCGGCCCACAGCATGCGCTGGTCGCGCACGTTGCGTTCCTGAATTACGAGCATCTGACGGAAGGTCTTGGCCAGCATGTAGAGATGGCCGATGGCAGCGTCGTCGCCGTCGCCGGTGCTGAGGATGGCATGCAGCATCTGCAGGGCCCGAACTCGGTCCTTGGAGGAAATTGCATCAGTCAGTTCGTAGAGTGACCGCTGCTTCGCGGCCAACACCATCGTCTCGACGTCACCGAGCGTGATTCGCTTCTTCTCGCCTACGTAGAGGATCAACTTCTCCAGTTCGTTGGAGACCATCATCATGTCGCCGCCGAGAGCGTCCACCAGTTCGCGGGCGGCGTCGGCGTCAATTTTCACGTCGCGCGTCGTGCCGTATTCGGCGATCCAGCGGACCGCTTCACTCTCCTCGACCCGCGCCAGTTCGACGATGGCGCAGTAACCACCCAGGGTTTCGCGGATGCGCTCGTAGCGCTCCTTGTCGGTCATGTCCATGCGGCGGGCGTCGGCCGGGATGCTGATGTGGTCAGCGACAAAGATGAGCACTGCATCCGGATTTGGATCTTTGCAGTAGGACTCGATGGCAGCCAGTTTCTCTTCGTTCGATCCGCGGCCGAAGAGGGTCTTGACTCCGCGGACGAAGAACACTTGAAACGGGGCCATCAGTGAAGGCGTGCGGGCACGGTCGAGAACCTCCGCCAGATCGGTCTCACCGAGATCGAAGTCAAACAAACTGAAGTCGCGCAGGTCGGCCGGCACCAGGTGTTTCAGGATGGCCTCGCGGCATCGTTTACGAAAGAACACTTCATCGCCCACGAAGACATACGCAGGCCGCAACTTGCGAGCTTCGACTTCGGAGACGAAGCGGTCGGCCTGGGCGAATGCCCGCATCAGAACCCCTCCAGAACATTGCTCACCAGAGTGCGTGCAAACTCGCGTGAGAGCCGCTCCAGCGCCGGTGAGTCTTCCTCGAAGAAGCTCGAGAGTTCACGCGAGACTTGATACTCCTCGCGAAACAGATAGGAAGGATTTTCGTAGAGCACCTTGCCGTGGCTGTCGGTGAGGGTGACTTTCGCAGTCACAACCACCAGGGCGCTCGAGGCCCGTCCGGTCTGCGAGTCGTAGGTCAAGGGCGAAGTTGAAGTGCTGATCACGGTGCCGCGAAGAGTCGCGTCGGCCGAATCGTCAGCTTCGTTCAGGATGTGGTAGTGCGTTCGCGTGATCATTTCCTGCACCACGGCGGCCGTCAGGCGCTGCTCGATTTTATAGGTCTGCGTTCGATTGACGAAAGCGGGGATGGCGATGGTTTGCACGTTCGCCGGGAGAGTTACGTTGTAGCCAGCGGTGTGATATCCGCAGGAGGTGATGATGAGCAGCGTCAAACTCAATATTGATGGAAAGGCAAAATGAAAGCTCGTTCCCCGGCTTTTCGCGGGCGAGTCGCCCGCGGCCACACGAGCCAATCTCTTCATTGGATCTTTCCTTTGGGACGGCTGGCGGCCATGTTTTCTGCGCATTCGACGGCCGTGGTGGCGGCGATACGCAGGTTGTCCGCGGATGCCCACAGCCACAGTCCGTTTGGCTGATTCGTATCGGGCTGGATCGAGACCAGAACATCACCTTGTCCAGCAGCATTCACGTTGCTCGGAGATTCTTCCGCAAGACCTGTGACGCTCACGTGCTCCCCAGTGAGCGCCTTGGAAATGCCCTCGATCTCTACCGGATTTTCCATTTCGACGTGCAGGGTGAAGGCGTATCCGTGGAAGATGGGCGCCTGCAACATCAAGAGCGAGACCGGCGGCGCGTCCTTGCCGGCGATCTTGCTGTAGTGCTTGAGCACGCGACGCTCTACGGTGGCCAAGGCTTGCGCCGACTGCTCTCCGTATCGTGCCACCATGTTGAAAGCCACCTGGACGTCAAATATCTTTTTCGGCAGTGGCTGGAAAGAAAGCAGATTCACGGTTTGCTCGTGAAGTTCGTCCATACCTTTCTGCCCATGCTCTGAAGCCGGTTCGAAGACCGTCGCTACGACTCGTTTTATGGCTGCCGACTTCTGAATCCTCAACAAAAGCAGCGCCAGCACGACCGCAGCGGGATGCGCGACGACCGCCGGTCCGGGCTGCAACTCCGGAGTCAGCGCCTGGCCCAGCAAACGCTGAATCCACGGCGATTTCACATCCGCGCCCGGTTCGTCTTCGAGAGCGTAAGAGAGATCAACAAGGGCGCTGCCGGCCGCCTGGGCCTTCTTCCAGTTCTGGCGGGTACACTCCTGATCGCACGCGAAAAAAGTGAAATCAACCTTCTCGAATTGTTCCGCCCGCACGCTCTGAATGAACGAAACTTCGTCGCCTACGGACTCCAGCTTGCCGAGGGAATCGTTGTCATCGAGCAGCTTGATATCCAACGACGGGAAATTGCGGTCACCCAGCACTTCGGCAACCTCTTTGCCCCTGAGCGTGCCTGCACCCACGATGGCCAGCCGGTAAAGCCCGGCAGCCCGCACCGGATCAGTATGCGCCGGCGCGACGGATTTGAAATTAGAACTCATGAAGCTTGCGGCGCCTCGGTATAGGTCGGAGGCGGCGGGGGATCGCTTTTGCGACGGAAGATCCACTTCAAGCGCCAGAATACGCCGGAAAATACGTAGAGCAGCGCGATCAGAAACAGTACCCACTCCGAGTAGAAGCGGATCGCCGCGAACAGCGCGCCAAAGAGGATCACCAGTTGGAAGGGCTGGCGGGAGCGGAAATCAATGTCCTTGAAGCTGTAAAAGCGCCATGTGCTCACCATCATGTAACCAATGGCCACAACCAGCAGCATCCACACCAGGGATGTCCACCAGGATGCAATAGGCTCTCCGCGGGAAAAATGCACCACCGCGGCGATCACACCGGCACCTGCTGGAATCGGCATGCCGACAAAATATTTCTTCCCCGGACGTCCCGGATTCGAGGGCTGCGGGTTGCTGGTGATGTTGAAACGGGCCAGGCGGCTGGCTCCAGCCATTAGAAACAGGAAACTGGCGATGGCGCCGAACTGCAGCAGCTTGTTGTACAACTCGCCCAGGTTGGGTGGGAGCTGGCGAAATCCCCAGGTCCATGCCAACAAGGCAGGAGCGACGCCGAAAGTGATGACATCCGCCAGAGAGTCCAGTTCCCGGCCAAAATCGCTGCTGGTTCCGGTCATGCGCGCAATGCGTCCATCCAGACCGTCGAACATCACGGCAAAGCCGATAGCTTTCGCCGAGCTGTCAAAATGCCAGAAATCGGCCCCGGTAGCATGCGTGATTTGAAGAATGGCGTAATAACCGAAGGCGATGTTTGCGGTGGTGAAGAGCGAAGGCAGAATGTACATGCCCTTGCGCATCCGGCGCGGAGGGCGGTCGGCATTGCGCTGCATGTGAACTTCCGGAACGTCGGGATCCATCACAGCGCTCCTTGCCGAGTCGCTTCCGCTCCGACTGCTGACAGCGGCTCGGACTCGCGTCCCAAATGTGCCAGCACACTGGACCCACCCTTCACCCGGTCTCCTACTTTGATCTGCACCGCCGCAGAAGCGTCCATAAGAACGTCCACGCGCGAACCGAACTTGATCAGGCCCACGCGTTCTCCCCGCTTTACCGTATCGCCGACCTTCTTGTTGAACACGATGCGGCGCGCCAGCAGTCCGGCGATCTGTTTGAAAATCACAGTGTGGCCGTCTCCCTCAACCGTAACCGTATTCTGCTCATTGTGCTCGGCAGACGCCGGGTTCATGGCGTTGAGAAATTTTCCTTTTTGATAACAAACTTCGCGGATGACGCCGGCTACTGGCGAGCGGTTCACGTGGACATCGAACACGCTCAGAAAAATACTGATCCGGGTGAGTGGCACGCCGTTCATCACAATGGATGCCACCTCAGTGACCTTGCCATCGCCGGGTGAGACCAGCGCTCCGGCTGAATCGGGAATGACCCTCTCCGGATCGCGGAAGAACCACAGAAAGAACAGCGCCAGCAGGCATGCTGGAAGCGCCCACAAGGGCCCGGCCAGCCAGCCCAAAAGCGCGGCTGCCGCGATCATCGCGAGCCCGTAATAGTAGCCGTCAGAGACCATGGGGGATCGTCCCAAATTATAGTGCAGGCGGGGCAGGTCGGTCGCGGCGGGAAGCGAAATGATAATAAAAAAGGCGCTTAGCAGCGCCGTGTTTGGAGCACATTAAACCTGTATGCGGCCATGGCCGCATTGCTTGGAGAGATGATTAAGCTACCTGGCCTTGTTGCACGACTATGCGAAACTGCCGCTCAATCGATTCCATCTGATCCTTGAGCCGCAGTTTCAGCTTCTTAAGGCGCACTTCTTCCAGCTTCTCATCTTCTGTCAGGTAGCGCTTTTGGGTGAGTGAATCGAGACGTTCGGCGTACTGCGTGTGCTCCTGAGCCAGCTTGCGGAATTCATCGTGGCTGACCAGGAGCTGGTCTTTTGGAGTCATCCAGTAGACCCTCCTGAGCGTTGTACGGCCCTAACCTACCACACCGCTCCGGCCGCTTCAATCCTATTTCCACAGATGAAGAGGTTTTCATCAGTAATACTTTTTGCACCCATACTGGTGCAGCCTAAATGAAATCAATGCGATACAGAATCGCGTCTTCGTTCGGATCCTGGTAGTAACGTCTGCGACGCCCGTTCTCCACGAAGGCCCACTTTTCGTAGAGAGCCCGCGCTGCGTGGTTCGATTCGCGGACTTCCAGAAATACCGCTCTGGCGCCTCTCGCCCGGGCCATATCCAGAAGCTCGCCCAGCAGACGCGTTCCCAGACCACGACGGCGGGCGGCGCCGGCGACAGCAATATTTTCGATCTCCCATTCGTCGCGGACGACTCTGGCGATAACAAAGGCCCGGAGGTCGTTCTCTTCGCTCAAGACGAGAGCCACTCGATTCGGCTCTGTCGTACGAAGAAGGTCCTCGTAGCGCTCGATTGACCAGTGCGCAGCGGTAGCCGCAGTCTTCTCCAGGACCATCATGGCGAGAAGATCAGCAGCGGTTGCGAGACGGATGGAGCTCACTTCACTCCTGAGAACCGGGAACCACAAACTAAGAACTGCTCTTTGAAAATATCTCGCTGGAACTGCGGATATAGTTCGCATCCAGTGCTTCGGGCGAGACGGTTTCTCCGGCGGAAATTTTTCGCCATCCCAGTCGCGCAATCACATCAGAGCACGGAAGTTCAATCTGGTTCACTGGCAATCCTGCCTGACGGGCCGCTTCCGCCAGGTTGTGGTCGGCCGTTATAACTGTGGACGTCTTCGCCGAGTTCAGCAATTCTGTGCGGGGCAGCAACTGTTCCTTCAACATGCAGGCGTGATCACCGCGCACGTCGTAAGCGCCGACGTAAACCTCTCCCCGGCCCGCGTCCATCACCGCCATCACTTTGCCTTGCGCCGGGCTTGATGTGGCGATCGCTTCCAGGAGTGATACTTCCGCGATCGGCTTTTGCAAAACTTCCGCCAGCGCTTTGATCGCTGCCAGTCCGACCCGCACTCCGGTAAACGAACCGGGCCCTGAAACTACCGCGAAGCCGCCGATATCGTTTTTGGTGAAGCCATGTTTCGACAGCAGGGCGGCGATTTGCGGCACCAGTTGGGCTGAGAAAGTTCCGCCTTCGAGTGGGACTACCTCGAGCACAGTGCAGGTGTCGCCCGGCCCGCAACGAGCCAAGGCGATGGTGCCGTGTTTACCCGAAGTGTCAGCAGCGAGAATCAGCATTTAGGAATGTGTAGAGCGGGCGCCCTCGCCCGCTTATGCCGAAGTCAAAATCAAAAACCGCGGGCGAGTCGCCCGCGACCACGCGGTCAAAATCAACTGGCTGACTCAACCAGCTCCAGCAGAACTCCACCAGCGCTCGAGGGATGCACAAAAACGTATCGATGGCTTCCTGCGCCTACCTTGATTTGCTCCGAAACAAGGCGCACGCCATCTTTCTTCAAGCGCTCGACCGCAGCCTCCAGGTCCGGCACGCGTAGAGAGACGTGGTGCAATCCCTCGCCACGCTTGGCGATGAATTTCGCTATGACTGACTCTGGCGACGTGGGCTCCAGAAGTTCGAGGCGGCTCTCGCCCAGCGGCACCATAACAACCCGCACCTGCTCAGCTTCAACGGTCTCCTCGGGCGCGAGCTTCAATCCGAGCTTTTCGTAAATGCCCTTCGCCGCCGCCAACGATTTCACCGCAACACCGATGTGGTCAATGCTGAACATCAAGAGTCTCCAAGTGCTTATTAATGTAGGCGCGAGCGTCCCGCTCGTGCGGACGGGCGCGACGCCCGTCTTGCATTTCATTTCATCTCTTATCGAGGCCGGCAACAATTTCTTCGACTAGCGAATACGGGTCGCGTTTGTGTTCGGCAACCTCCGCAGCGTAGCGAGCCAGCCCTCCGCTCCCAAATTGCTCACGAGCCCGGTCCAACAGAGCATCGCGCAGCATTTCGACCAGCCGGTCTTGCCAGTTCTGCACGTTGTGTTGCAGAAGGAGTCCGTCTTTTTGCAGATATGCCTCGTAGTCGCGAATCGCGGCCGCCAGTTCAGTGACGCCGACGCCCTCGCTGGCCACGGTCTTCACAATAGGAGGAGTCCAGTTATCGCTGCGTATGGCCAGCGACTGCAGAGCGCGAATTTCCCTCTCCACCCGCTCAGCGCCTTCTCGGTCGCTCTTGTTGATGACGAAAATATCCGCGATCTCCATGATGCCGGCTTTGATGGTCTGCACATCATCGCCCATGCCCGGCACCAGAATGACGATGGTGACGTTGGCGAGACGCACAATGTCAACTTCATCCTGCCCGACTCCGACGGTCTCGATCATAACTAGATCGCGTCCCGAGGCATCGAGCACGGTAGCCACATCTGCAGTGGTGCGCGCCAACCCGCCGAGGGAACCGCGGGTCGCCATGCTGCGGATGTAAATCCCAGGATCGGAAAAATGCTCTTGCATGCGAATGCGGTCGCCCAGAATAGCGCCGCCGGTGTAGGGGCTCGTAGGATCAACTGCGATGATGCCAACGGTCTGATTTTCTTTGCGGTAGTGGCGGGCCAGTTGATCGACGAGTGTGCTTTTTCCTGCGCCCGGTGGGCCGGTGAGTCCGAGTATCCGCGCATGGCCGCTGTGTGGAAAGAATGCCTTAAGCAGTTCAGACCAGCCTGGAGTGCGGTCCTCAACAGTGCTGATGGCACGGGCCAGAGCTCGCGGCTCGCCGGCGCGAACTTGATCAACTAAAGGTTGGATCTCGGAATTCAAGCAAGTAAGTGTAAAGCAGAATCAAGTAGTGCGGCACGGCAAGTCAGCCCCGGGTAAACCCCATCAAACCGTGCTGCAGTATTCGACATTGCATTGGCAAGTCATGCTTTATGTTGCAGAGTACATCCCATGTCCGCTCAGAATGATCCATTCCTTAGGCCGATTTTCGAACCATGGGTCCCAGCAGAAATGACCACACCACCAAAGCTCGATTCGAAGTCCTTAGCAGCTTCGATCGAACCGCGTTACGCGCTCCTTATCAATCCGTTTTACCCTAAAGACGCAAATGCGAGTTTCGGCAAACATGTACTGACCCCCACTTTGGCGCTGACCAGCTTTGCCGCTACTACACCGGATCATTGGCGCGTGCAGTACTGGGACGAGAACTTGCTGCATGGGCGTCCGCCATATGATCCTCTTCCACAGGTCGTCGGTATCACCGTGCATTTGACATTTTCCCGTCGGGCCTACGAGCTTGCGGACTGGTATCGAAACCGCGGATCGAAAGTAGTCCTGGGTGGACTACACGTCTTGAGCTGCCCCGATGAGTGTGCACCTCACGCTGATGCCCTCGCTCTAGGGGACGGTGTACAGCTTTGGCCGAAAATTTTGCGAGACGCGGAATCGGGTCGCCTGCAATCCCGTTACAGCGCGATGTATGAAAACGACTATTCCGACGATCCCGTTCCCCGCCGCGCCATCCTGCCCCGGTCGAGTTTCCTGACCACCACAAGCCTGATTGCCACTCGCGGCTGCCATAACCGCTGCGGCTTTTGCTATCTGTCCACTGATGGACTGCGAATGCCTTACCGAATGCGCAAACCAGAGCAGGTTGCAGAAGAATTTGTCGCTGACGGGCAACCTTACGCGGTTTTCATCGACAACAACCTAGGCTCTCGTCGCGACTATCTCCACGCGCTGTGCAAAACGCTGCGGCCTCTTAACAGGATTTGGTCCGCCGCAGTTACGATTGACATAACCGACGATCCCGACCTTGTGCGCGATATGGCTTTGGCTGGGTGTACAGGCGTTTTCATCGGGTTCGAGTCGCTCTCCGACAGCAATCTGGCAGACGCACGTAAAAAAACTCCCAGGACCTCGGACTACTCACGGCGCGTGCGAATGCTGCATGACTACGGTATCCAGGTTAATGGCTCGTTCGTCCTCGGCTTTGACCACGATCGAAAGGATGTCTTCGCCACCACGGCGGACTGGATTGAAGAAAACCGCCTGGAGTGCGCAACGTTCCATATCCTTACACCTTATCCAGCCACGCCATTGTTTCGGCAGATGGAGGATCAGAATCGCCTGCTACATCGCGATTGGTCGCTCTACGACACGGCACACGCGGTTTTTCAACCCAAACACATGACCCCCGCGGAATTGGAGAATGGATATGCATGGATCTACCAGCGCTTGTTCTCGCACGCCTCAATCTGGCGCCGCCGTCCAACAGACTGGCGCGCGATACCCAGCTATCTAGGCATGTCTTATCTCTACAAGCGATCGAATCGCTTTTGGCATCACCTGATTAAACGCGACCTAGTGCATGCCGTATGGTACCCGCTGGTAGAGATGAACCGCCGGAGGCACGTACGCTTTCGTCGAAGACTCGCAAAGAGTGATGCACCTATGGCGGCTCCGGGACAAATTGTCTCGGCTGGAGTCTAGCAGCGTTGCTGCAAGGGATAATCGGAAAGACAGAGCGCTTCGGTACGTGCCGAAGCGCTCCACTTATTAAGCAGACTTCTTGAGCTTCGTTTTCTTGTTTGTAATCTCCTTTGCGCTCGGCGTTCTGGCGGGACGGCTACCACTGCTGAAGGATTCAACCCCTTGCTCGAGTTCCGGAGGATTGACGATCCTCCAGCTACCGCCTTCGTTCCAGGGACCGGTCGCATCCGTTTCGCCCTCGTCTCCCTCTCCAACTGAATCGTTGAAGTACTCGTCCACCAGGCCGGGAGTTGGAGGAATTTTCCCGATTGAAAATGGCTTTTTTCCCATGCTCTCGAGAGCGGCAGTAAAGGCTTTCATATGTGTGATTTCGCGGGTCATCAGAAACTGTAAGGCGTCCTTCGAGCCGGGATCATCACAGAAGTTGATCAAACGCTCGTAGACGATTTTGGCACGGGCTTCGGCTGCGATATTGCTGCGTAGATCAACATCCAGTTCACCTGTGACCTTCAGATAGTCTGCTGTCCACGCATCGCCCATGGAGTTGAACAAACCGACGCCGCCACCACCTGCAATGGCGATCAGGGGATCTGCTTCGACTGCATCACGGTCCGTCTTCATCGGCTTCAAATGCATTTTGGCCAGGGTGCCGACGATTTCAAGATGGCTGAGTTCTTCTGTGCCGATGTCCATGAGCAAGTCCTTGCCGCTCAAGGTCGTCGCAATTCAAGCCCTGGATCGAATATTGCATGGCTGCGGCGAGTTCGCCGTTGGCTCCACCGAACTGCTCCAGCAGCATGTTGCCAAAGCGCGGATCGGGAGTGCCTACGTTCACGGTGTACATCAACTTCTTAATATGGCGATACATTGAGTCTCCTTTTATTTGGAACTGCGGCTTAGTTGCCAGAAGTGGGTGCCAGGTGGTCTGCTTGGTTTCGAAAACTGGAATTGTGTGGTGACTTGGTACGCCAGGAGACTTGAAGCGGGAAGCATTACAGCGATAGCTGTACTCCGCCCGGTCCGAGCTTAAGGATTTTGCGAGCGAGTGTTCCGAGATACGGATACTCTGCCCACTCACCTCGTCCGGCTTTGACGCCGTACACGACTCCGGCCAGAAGCACGACTACGCCCATTCCTATCCAGGAGAGCCAGAGGACCGGCATCAAAAAATAAAACTCAGGCGGGAGCGCGTTTCTTCCTTCCGGAGCGAGAGCAGCGGCTGCAACGAAAACTCCGAAGGCCAATACCAGGCCGGCCACTATGGTGAGTACATAGACGGCCTGCAGCAGAAGCGCCTGTAATGCGTGGAACGAAACAAACTTCGAATTTCTTTTAATCAAGAGGATCGAGAGCGGGGCGATCCACCAGAGCATGATCTGCAACATGTGGGCCAGGAGAGCGATGGTGCGCTCATCCTGGGTCGGTTGGGTAATGCCGGGATGAATTGGTTCGACCGTGATTCCTCTTCGGGCTAGTCTCTTTCTCGACTAGTCTTTCAGCAACTGCCGCGCAATCACCAGTCGCTGGATTTCGCTGGTGCCCTCGCCGATGGTGCACAGCTTCACGTCGCGATAAAACTTTTCCGCCGGATAGTCCTTGATAAAGCCGTACCCGCCGTGAATCTGCACGCCTTCGTTGGCACAGCGGACAGCTACTTCGCTGGCGTAGAGCTTGGCCATGGACGATTCCAGCGTCGTCTTCATGCCGGCATCTTTCATCGCGGCCGCTCGCAGTGTCAGCAACTTCGCCGCTTCGATTTCAGTAGCCATGTCGGCCAGCTTCCACTGAATGGCCTGGAAATCGCTGATGGCCTTGCCGAACTGCTTGCGTTGCTTGGAATATTTCAGCGCAGCCTCGTAGGCGCCTTCTGCCATGCCGAGTGACAGCGCCGCGATGGAGATACGGCCGCCATCCAGCACGCGCATGGCGTCGATAAATCCATCGCCCTCCTTGCCGCAAAGGTTCTCGGCCGGAACGACACAGTCCTCGAAAATCAATTCCGCGGTATCACTGGCGCGAAGGCCGAGTTTGTTCTCTTTCTTACCCGGACGAAACCCCTTGGTTCCCTTCTCCACGATAAAGGCCGACAGGCCATGGGTGTGGGCCGCGCGGTCGGTCACGGCGATCACGACCAGAAAATCCGCATAGTGACCGTTGGTGCAGAAAGTCTTGGTGCCGTTCAACACCCAGTTGTTTCCCTTGCGGACAGCGGTCATGCGCGCACTGCCGGCGTCCGATCCGGACGACGGCTCGGTCAGGCCCCAGGCTCCGATGGCTTCACCGGAAGCCAGCTGGCGTTACGTATTTCTTCTTCTGGGCTTCGTTGCCGGCGAGAAAAATGTGATTCGAACACAACGAGGTATGCGCTGCGACGATAATGCCCACGGAGCCGTCCACGCGCGACAGCTCTTCGATGGCGGTGACGTATTCGACGTAACCCATGCCCGCGCCGCCATACTCCGGCGGGAACACGATACCCAGCAAGCCGAGTTTGCCCAGTTCCTTGACAGTGGCCAGCGGAAACTCGCCGGCTTCGTCCCACTTCATGACGTGGGGAGCGATTTCACGCTCGGCAAATTCGCGGACACTCTTTTTCAGTTGAAGCTGTTCGTCGTTGAGCTGGAAATCCACGGTGCCATCTCCGTCTGAGGGCAGCGAGCCCTCACGCTGTAAATTAGAACATAGCGGTTTCGGAGGGACAAAGTTACTGCCGGGAGGTGGTTATGTGGGGCGGGCGCCCTCGCCCGCCGCTTTTGATCTTGCTCTTGATCGGCTCAATCTGGTCCGCGATAGAATCGCCAGTTCAGAAATCAGGAGCAACTTCAAAGGCGACGGGCGAGGACGCCCGCCCTACACTGGATTCATCAAGAATGAATCGTTCAAACACTTCGTTCGACAGCAACCTTCCGCGCGGCGTCAGACGAATGACATCTCCATCGAGCTCGAGGAGCCCGGATTCCACGCATTCCGAAATCGTATCCGAGAGAGCGTCAGTGGCAGCGTGTCCAAACTCTTTCGCAATACTTTTGAGATCGACCCCGGAGTTTAGGCGCAGCCCTAGAAAGAAGGCCTCTTCCAGCGCGCCCTGCGTCGGCACGTGTGTTTTCAGCGGGGCCTTCCCGGCAACGTATTCCTCCAGCGAGTCCGGCGAAGAGAACCTGACTGCCTCATGCGTTTTGTCCGAGGACACCAGCATTGAATGCGCATCTACGCCGAAACCAAGATAGGGCTGGCGTGTCCAGTACTTCAGATTGTGTCGCGATTCCTGTCCGGGACGGGCAAAGTTCGAGATCTCGTACTGCCGCACGCCGGCAGCATTGAGACGTTCACAGGCCGTTTCGTAGAAGTCAGCCGTCAGTTCGTCGTCGGGGACGAAGTGGGCGTGATACTTTGTGCCGCCCGCCATAAGCTCTCTCCCCAGACGGGAGTCGTCATCTACTTCGAGCATATACACGCTGACGTGAGGAGCACCGGTGGCTATTGCTTCAGCGACGGAAAACTCCCAGCTTTCGGCTGTCTGGTGGGGCAGGCCGGCGATCAGATCAACATTGATATTTTCAATTCCTGCTGCCCGTAAGCGTGCAATATCGTCGAGTACCGTGGCTCGCTTGTGAAGACGCCCGACCGAGGCAGCTTCAAGATCCACGAACGACTGCACTCCAAGGCTGACGCGATTCACTCCGCAACGTCGTAGCGCTTCGATCATCTGCGGCGACACAGTACCGGGCGCGCACTCGACAGTAATCTCAGCGCTGTTCTTGACCACGAACTTTTGCGAAATCGTGACAAATAGCCGTTCCAGCTGCGTAATATCGAGTATCGTGGGGGTGCCGCCGCCGAGGAAAATCGAGTCTACGGAGCTTTCAAAGACACCGCCCATCTGATCGGCAGTCTCAGCTGCATGGTCGATATCCGTGGCCACGCGTTCCACGTAGCGCTCGAAAACGGCGCGGGAGAAGACATCCGAGGCGAAGTTGCAGTAGCTGCACTTGGTGCGGCAGAACGGCACCGAGATATAAAGGCCCAGAGACATCGTGACTAATTATCCCACTTCGCGTAACGTGGACAGCGCTGAATAGGCATTGAAGTCGAGATCGACCGATTGTCATCCTCGGATCAGGTAACACAACAAACTTATGGTTCCTCGGGTCGTGATCACTGGAATGGGCGTTGTCAGCCCCAATGGCATCGGCAAAGAAGCCTTTTGCCGCGCCCTTCTCGCCGGCAAGTCAGGCGTGAAGCGCATCTCCCGCTTCGATCCTTCTTCCCTGCCGGTACACATCGCTGGCGAGATCCCGGAGTTTGACGAACTGGCCTGGGTGGACGCGCGTGAACGCAAACATGTCTCCCGCGTTGTGCCCCTTTCGATCGCTGCTTCAACCGAAGCCATCAAGGATGCCGGGCTCGATCCGGCAGGCATGTCGATGGATGAAAAGCGCGAGATCGGCGTGATTATCGGAACCGGCGGTGGAGCTCAGGAATTTTCGGAAGAGCAATACCGGCTCTGGCACAGCGGACACGTAAAGCAGGTCAGCCTCTTCTGCATCCCGAGCGGCACAATGGGGACGCTGCCTAGCGAGATCAGCATGCGCTTCGGATTCCGCGGCTACAGCCATGTAGTTACGGCCGGCTGCACGTCTTCGACCGACGCGATCGGTTATGCCTACCAGCACATTCAGGCCGGTGTGCTGCCCGATGTTTCTGGTGGGTGGCGTGGATTCGCCGATCACTCCGGGAATCATTAAGGGGTATTCGTTGCTGCATGCGCTCACTCAGTCCTGGAACCATTCTCCGGAGAGTGCCTCGCGTCCATTTTCAGCCGACCGCGATGGCTTCGTGATCGCCGAGGGGTCGTGGATGTTCATCCTCGAAGACTACGAGCATGCGCGCGCCCGCAACGCTCACGTCTACGCCGAAATTGCGGGATACGGTTCGACCTGCGAAGCCTTCCACCGGGTGCGCATGAGTGAATCGCCCGAAGAACCCGCCCGGGCCATTACGCTGGCACTGGAAGAAGCGCGCCTGCAGCCGGAAGACATCCAGTACGTGAATCTGCATGGCACTTCCACCGAAATGAACGACCGGGTGGAGACTCGAGCGCTGAAATTGGCTCTCGGCGAGCATGCCAGAAAAATTCCGATGTCTGGATTGAAATCGCAGATTGGACATGCCCAGGGCGCCTGCGGCTCCGCCAGCCTGGCAGCGACGTTGATCGCGATGAAACATGGCAAGGTTCCGCCTACCATCAATCTGGATAAAGCCGATCCCGAATGCGATCTGGATTACGTTCCTGATATTGGGCGCAAGGCAGAGATCGAGCACGCGATCTGCAATTGCGTTGGGTTCGGATCGAAGAACTCGGCGCTGGTGCTGAAGAAGACCGCGTAGATCACCTCGGAACGTGTAGGGGCAGATGTCCCACCTGCCCGGCGGAGCGAAGCGCCGCTGCAATTGGCGACCTCCCCAAACCCCAGGCGAGCTTTGCTCGCCCGCCCAGATGAGGACATCTGGGCCTACGTGGTTCGTGGAACCCCAAAGCTTTTCCATCCGCTGCGCTTCATTCCGAATCTATTTGAGGTATCTTTAGGTGATACCCACGTATTAGCCGATGGCCCAAGAAGAAGAGGTATTAGGGAAAGCGTATGACAGCCGGCTGATGAAGCGGCTGCTCCAGTATCTGCGTCCCTACAAATGGCAAACGACGATCGCCCTGGGCTCGATTCTGCTGAAAGTCGGGGCCGACGTTCTGGGGCCCTATCTCACCAAAGTCGTTATCGACCGGTACCTGGCGCCGGTTCCGGGCGGGCACACGCTGCTGGATCCCTTCCTGAGCAGCCGCGCCCTGGTCGGCATTGCCCAGATTGCTGCCATCGGCGTCGGCCTGCTGATCTTTAGTTTTCTGCTCGATTATCTGCAGATTTATTTCATGCAGTGGGCGGGACAGATGGTGATGTTCGACCTGCGCAGCCAGATTTTCCGCCACCTGCAGCGCATGCATATCGGCTTCTACGACAAGAATCCTGTCGGCCGCCTGGTCACACGCACTACATCGGATGTCGACGCTTTGAACGAAATGTTCACGTCCGGCGTGGTATCGATCTTCGAAGACGTTTTCGTTCTGGCCGGGATCGTGTGGTTCATGCTGCGGATGAACCGGAACCTGGCACTGATCACTTTTGCGGTTCTGCCGCTGATCGCCTTCGCCACCAAGATTTTTCGCGACAAGGTCCGAGATTCCTATCGGCGCATTCGGACGGCCATCGCCCGCATCAACTCGTATATGCAGGAGCACGTCAGCGGCATGGTGGTGCTGCAGCTTTTCAATCGTGAGAAGCGCGCCTTCGACAAGTTTTCCGAAGTGAATGCCATCCACATGGACGCGTTTAAAGACGCGATCATGGCCCACGCTGTCTATTATCCGATTGTCGAAATTCTGTCTGCGACTGCGATCGCGTGTGTGATCTGGTTTGGCGGAAATGATGTCATTCGTGGCGCGACTACCATCGGTGTTCTGGCGGCTTTTATTCAGTACGCGCAACGCTTCTTCCGGCCCATTCAGGACTTCAGCGAGAAGTACAACATTCTGCAATCGGCCATGGCAGCCAGCGAGCGCGTTTTCAAGTTGCTGGATACTCCGGCAGAGATTACTTCGCCTGCGGTCACCAAGACGCCGACAGGGCCTGGGCGAATTGAATTCGATCATGTGTGGTTTGCTTACCGCGATGTGCCGGTTGAAGCCGCAAAAGACGCGGGCGAGTCGCCCGCGACCACACAGTACAAGGCCACACCTGCCAAGGCTGGCAATGGCCATGTGGGGACGGGTCTGCGACCCGTCCAGGCCGAGCAAAGCTCGGCTAGTGTTTCTACCGAGCCGGACTGGATTCTCCGCGATGTGTCCTTCACCATCGAGCCGGGTGAGACTGTCGCCATCGTCGGCCACACCGGGGCCGGCAAGACTACGATTATTTCCCTTCTGATGCGCTTCTACGACGTGCAAAAGGGCGCCGTCAGGATCGATGGCGTCGATGTAAAGGAAATGGATTTGCCCGAACTTCGCCGGCGCTACGGTGTTGTGCTGCAAGATCCATTTCTGTTTACCGGAACGGTCGAGGGCAACATCCGGCTGGGCACAGCCGGGATTTCGGATGCAGACGTCGAGAAGGCTGCGGAAGATGTAAATCTGGCCGACTTCATCCGCGCTCTTCCGCAGGGCTTTAAAGAAGAAGTCCGCGAACGCGGATCGACGCTTTCCACCGGACAGAAGCAACTGATCTCCTTTGCCCGAGCACTGGCGCACGATCCCAAGATTCTGATTCTGGACGAAGCCACCTCGAGCGTCGACACCGAAACCGAGCTGCGGGTGCGCGACGCGCTCAACCGCATGGTAGAGGGCCGCACGTCGGTTGTGATCGCACACCGGCTTTCAACCATCCAGCGTGCCGACAAGATTATCGTGATGCACAAGGGCCAGGTGCGCGAAGTAGGAACCCACCAGCAACTGCTCGCCAAGCGCGGCATTTACTACAAGCTCTATCAGCTGCAATACAAAGACCAGGAGATTCCGGTGGGAACAAACCCGCAGGTCACCGCCGGCGCCGACGACTGATTGACTGTAGGCGCGAGCGTCCCGCTCGTGCTCCCTCTTCCGTGCATTGCGAGTCGTCGCCACGTCCTTGCCGCTGCCGCACGAGCGAGGGCGCTCGCGCCTACATCGAGTCGTCGTTACAATGGCTTCCGTGCGAATTCTCATCTCCGCTGGGGAAGCCTCTGGCGAAATGTATGGCGCGCAGCTGATCGAAGCTTTGCGGCGTCTCGCAGGCGAGTCGCCCGCGACCACACATCACCAGCCGCTGGAATTTTTCGGAGTCGGTGGGGATCGCATGCGGGCTGCGGGTTGCGACACCGTCGTCGATGCCCGAGACCTTGCTGTCGTCGGCATCTCCGAAATTCTCAGCCATCTGCCCAAAATCTGGGGACTGTTTCACAAGCTGATCGCCGAGGCAGACAAACGCAAGCCTGATCTCGCCATCGTGATTGATTCGCCGGCATTCAACTGGCGAGTCGCGCGGCAGATGCACAAGCGCGGCATTCCCGTCGTCTACTACGTGTGTCCGCAGTTCTGGGCGTGGCGCCAGGGGCGGGTACGCCTGCTGCGGAAGTACGTCGACAAGGCGCTGGTGATTTTTCCCTTCGAAGAGAAGTTCTACCGCGAGCGCGGAGTGGACGCGACTTTCGTCGGCCATCCTCTGGCTGATCTTCCTCGGCCTGAAATTGATCGCGGAGCTTATGCCAGCCAGCACCGACTGGACGCCTCCAAACCTTGGATCACCGTCATGCCGGGCAGCCGGGTCAAAGAAGTGCGGATGAACTTGCCGAGGATCCTGGAGTCAGTCGCCAAATTGGGTCCGGGCTACGAATTTCTGCTGCCGGTCGCGCCAACGCTGGATCGCAGTTTTTTGCAGTCGTTGATCGCGTGACCATGCTGTCCATCCGGCTGGTCCCGGAGACCTTGCCTGCTCTGGCCCATCTCGCGCTGGCATTGTTGCCAGTGGGACGGCGACCGTCGAGGCTGCAATGATGGGAACGCCGTTCGTGATGGTGTATCGGGTGTCGCCCATGACCTATCGGCTGGGACGATCGCGGGTCAAGGTGCCGTTCTTCGCCATGGTGAATCTGATTGCTGGGGAAGAGGTTGTCCCTGAGCTGGTACAGCAGGACTTCACCGCGGAAAACGTCGTTGCCAGGCTCCAGGCGATCATGGTGGACGGTCCAGCCCGGGAGAAGATGATCGCAGGGTTGGCCGGGGTCAAGGCGCGGCTTCGAGGGACAAATGCAAGACCAACGACACCCGGCGGATCGGGCTGCCGAGGCTGTTATGGAACAGCTGGGCGCCCGCCGGATGTCAAAAACAGGCTAAACCTTGTCCTGCCAGCATCTTTTGCGCCACAATCTTCATCATACGGATTATCGTACGTATGCTAGGAGACTGCTTTTGATCCTCTCTGAACGTCGGCATTATCGTCGGGCCCTGTTACTGTGCGTTGTCGTTTGCTTGTTCGTGATGCCGTCCTCGTCGTGGGCCGCCGAGAAGATGCGCCTGCGTGTGGATGACTACCAGATCGACGCGGAGCTCACTCCGCATACCCACAAGATCAGCGCGCGGGCCAAGGTGAAGTTCACCGCTCTTGACGATCTGAGTATCGCGACTTTCGAACTGCACAACGCCCTGCGTGTCACCAAGGTGACGGATGCGGCGGGTAAGCCCTTGAGCGCCGAGCGCGTGACCCAGGACTCGACGATTCGAGTTCCCCTGACTACGCCTGTAGCAAAAGACAGTTCTTCCACGCTTACTTTCGAATACGAAGGCGCGCTGGATTCCGCCGACGACAGCCCGGTGCAAGGTCTGAAGCTGGCCTACATAAGCGACGACACCACTTACCTGCTCTACGCAGGACGCTGGTTTCCGGTGAATGCGTACGGCATCAACCGCTTCACCGCGACCATGAACATCACGGTTCCGGCGCACATGATCGTGATCGGCAGTGGGAAAGAAAGTGCCGGCGCTGCCCCGGCGACGAAACGGCCGGCAGGCGCGCTGCCCACCAAGACCTTCGCTTTTACCTGGGACAAGCCCAGCTTTCCCGGCACGATCGTCGCCGGAGTTTTTCAGGAATCGAAAAGCGACGAAGCGGGAGTGGATCTGCACGTCTTCTTCAAGCCAGCTCATCAGAATCTGGGAGTGAGTTACGCCAACACCGCAGTCAAGGAATTTACCTACTACGTCACGCTGTACGGCCCGCGCCGTCGCACCACGCTGAAGGTGGTCGAGATGCCGGATGACACCGTGCCCGCGGCCTGGGCGCCGGAAATCGCGGCGATCGCCAGCCGCGCCATCACAGAAAAGGTGAACTACCGCCTGCTGGCCAACACGATCGCGCACCAGTGGTGGGGCGCTTCGGTGAGTCCGGCATCGCGCGACGACTGGTGGCTGAATGACGGCTTCGCGCGCTATTCCGAAGCGCGCTACGTCGAACAGGCGGCCGGCCAGGCGGGACTGGAAGAGACAGTGAAGGACATGTCGGTCGGCGCGCTGGCCTACGACACCGTACCGCTCTCGAGCGCTGGAAAACTCGACCTTTTCTCGCCGGAGTTTCAGTCGCTGGTGACCGACAAGGGCGCGATGATCCTGCATATGCTGCGCTGGGTCATGGGCGATCAGAAGTACGATCAGACCATGCGGACTTTCGCCTCCAAGTACGCCGGAAAGTCGGCGTCACTGGACGACTTCCGCGCTCTGGCGGAACAGAACTACGGCCAGCAGCTGACCTGGTTCTTCTCGCAGTGGCTCGATTCCACGGGCGCGCCGGAATTCAAGACCAAGTACACCGTCTACCGGCTGGGCAACAACAAGGGCTTCCGCGTGGTGGGCCAGATCGCGCAGGACCTCGATCTGTTCCGCATGCCGGTCGACCTGAAGATCGACACCGACGGCAAGACCGAGAACAAGCGCATCGAAGTGGTGGGCACGAACTCGGCTTTCAATGTCGAGACTTTCGGCAAGCCGCGGCGCATCGTGGTTGATCCGGATGACCGGGTGCTGAAGAACTCATCCGAGGTTCGACTGAGGGCTTCCATTCAACGCGGGCAGGGTCTGATTCAGCAAGGAGACCTGGCGGGCGCACTGCTCGAGTTCAACAAAGCGCTCGACGTCAACAAGAACAGTTCGCTGGCCCACTATCGGATTGCCGAAGTGTTCTTCCTGCAGAGAAACTTTCAGGCTGCGGCCAATGCCTATCGCGACTGCCTGAACGGCGACGGCGAGCCACGCTGGACCGAAGTCTGGAGCCACATTCAGCTGGGCAAGATCTTCGACGTCACCGGACAGCGCGAACGCGCCACCAACGAATATCGCCAGGCCTTGCAGACCAACGACAACACCCAGGGCGCGCTGGATGAAGCGCGGAAGTATTTGCAGAAGGCGTTTGAGCAGCAGAAGAACGGCTAGTCTGTCATCCGGGGCGGAGTGGCTGCTTCGCTTCGCGAAGCAGTTGCGCAGTCGAAGGACCCCTATAAGCTGATGATGTCCAATGTAGGCGTGAGCGTCCTCGCTCGTGCTCCATCTTCCCCGCATTGCGATTCATCACCACCGTCTTGCCACTGCCGCACGAGCGAAGGCGCTCGCGCCTACATTCCTAGAAGGCGTTTTTCACGGCCAGGGTGACCATGGCTTTTGATACCAGCTTTTCTTCGCCGTCTTTCTGAGCGAACACTTCGGCCTCGCAGATGACCAGCATTTTGCCTGCTCGAAGCACGCGGCCGCGGCAACGCAGGCGGTCCGCGACTGCCGGACGCAGAAAGTTAATTTTGAACTCCACGCTCACCACGTCATGGTCGAATCCCACGACACCACGGGCCGCGCATCCGGAAGTGTGGTCGGCCATGGTGGCCATGACGCCGGCGTGAATCAATCCGTGCTGCTGCAGGTGGCGCTCGGCGGGAACCAGGATGGTTTCGCAATATTCGTCTTCGATGCGGGTCAACTGCATACCCATGTCACGAACGAAATTGGCGCTGTCGAAGATGTGGCGGACCTGGGTCTTCAAGAGTTCATCCATAGGTAGTTGTCGGTTCTGAGTGGCCTGCGTGAAAACTTTGTCGAGCTTTGCTCGACTGGACAGCCGAGGGCGGCTGTCCCCACGTGGTTCTAGATGGCCCAGCGCAGCAACGTGGCGCCTACGGTAAAGCCAGCACCCACCGATGCCAGCAGGACCAGGTCGCCTTTCTTCAGCTTGCCTTCCTGACGGGCGGTGTCCATCGCCAGCGGGATGGTTCCAGCGGTGGTGTTGCCGTAACGATCGATATTGATGACGATACTCTCCGGTTTCATGCCCAATCGCTCGGCCGTGGCCATGATGATGCGGCGGTTGGCCTGGTGGGGAATGAAGGTATCAATGTCGTTGCCGGTGAGGTGATTGCGAGTCAGAATTTTTTCACAAATATCCGCCTGCTTGCGGACGGCGAATTTGAACACAGCCTGTCCGTCCTGATGAACGTAGTGCATTCGCTTCTCGACCGTTTCCTTGGTGGCCGGATTAAGACTGCCACCGCCGGGCATAAAGAGCGAACAGCCACCTGAACCATCCACTTCATGAATGAAGTCAATCAAGCCTTCGGAGTCGTTCTCCGCCGGCTCCAGGATGACCGCGCCAGCTCCATCGCCGAAGATCACACAAGTCGCGCGATCGGTGTAGTCGATGATCGAAGACATCACGTCCGCTCCGATCACCATGACTTTTTTGTGCGCGCCGGTGGCGATAAATTGCGCACCGGTTTGCAGCGCGTATACAAAAGCGGAACAGGCCGCGGAGAGATCGAATCCCCAGACTCCTTTGGCGCCCAGCTTGTGCTGCACCAGGCATGCAGTGGAGGGAAAAAACATGTCGGGAGTGACTGTCGCGACGATGATCGCGTCGAGGTCAGAGGGTTCGATACCGCGCTGGGCCAATGCCCGGCGGGCGGCCTCGGTGGCGAGATCGCTCGTGGCTACGCCCTTGTCGACGATGTGGCGTTCGCGGATGCCGGTGCGCTCCACAATCCAGTCGTTCGAAGTTTCCACCAGCTTTTCCAGATCGTCGTTGGTCAGCAGACGAGGCGGGACATAAGCACCCAGGGCAGTAATCTTGGCGCGCACCAGTTGGCTCACTCGATCAGTTCTCCAGATTGAAAAGACGAACTTCGTATTTTGACGCACCCCTGCGGCATTGTCCAACTGCAAGCAGTCGTCGGTCTTCAGTCGTCAGTCCTCAGCAAAGCAAGGATTGTCTGACGACTGAAGACTGACGACTGACGACTGCTCTTCGTTACCCCGGTACATGTCCCTCCAGAAGAAAACTGCACGATGGAACTAGGCCACTAGTGCTTCCGAAAAGCAGATCGTGTTCCGAAATGGCACTAGTCCCGGAATGGAACGATGGAGACCTTCGCATACAGGCAACGTTTCATTACTCTTCACCCGCCACTTAAAAAACTTACGACGCGCCGCTGCGACGCGCCCATCAAGGGTTTTCAGTACTCGGATCTTCAGGAAAGGGGATCAGAGATGATCGGAACAACCAGATCTTCTGTCTCAAAGTTCGCCGGCGCCGTGGTTTTCTCACTTGCCATTCTTGTGTGGTCGGGCTGCGGCGGCAGCATGAACGTTGGTGGATCAAGCTCAACCTCAAACGGGGTAGTCATTACGCCGGCAGGCATGACCATGCGCGCCGGGGACAGTACACAGTTCTCCGCCAAGGTCACGGGCAATGCGAACCAGACCGTCAATTGGTCGGTAAATGGAGTCCCGACTGGAAACGCGACAGTCGGCACCATCGACGCGACTGGAAAATATAAGGCACCGGCGAGTCTGCCCACACCAAACATGGTGAAGATCGCGGCCGCCAGCGTTGCTGACAAGACTCTTACCGCAACAACTTCGGTGACCCTGCAAAATCCTATTCCCGTGGCTCAGATCGTGAGCCCGACCTTTCTTCCCGTGGGCAGTTTCTCGGTGACGATCGGGGGATCGAACTTTGTAAGTGGCTCCAAAGTACTGTTTGGTGGGAGCCCACTTGCCACCACCTTTGTGAGTGCCAGCCAGTTGAAGGCGACGGGAACCACCACTTCGGCACAAGTTGGAACGGTGAAGATCACGGTTGAAAATCCCGACCCGGGCAAGAGTGACTCGGCCGCCTTCCTGAACGTACAAGTCGGGGCCGCCGGTAAGGTGTCGGTTCAGGTTATCCCACCCACGGCTCAGATCACCGCGGGCGCTGTTTTTCAATATCGGGCCGCGGTAAACGGTGCGGGCGGCGTGACGGGAGTCAAGTGGTCAGTCAATGGAATACCGAGCGGCAATGCGACGGTAGGCACGATTGACGCCCAAGGCGTCTATCGCGCGCCCGCCACAGTCCCGACCCCCAACACCATTCAGGTGCAGGCGACCAGCATTGCGGATACGACTGCGATTGCAATCGGAACCGCAGTCCTCACTAATGCAGCGCCGGTTGTAACGGCAGTCCTGCCCACTTCGATTCCTGTGGGTAATTTCACACTGGTTATCACTGGACAGCACTTTGCCAGCGGCGCGGTGGTTTCATTCGGCGGCACATTCCTGACCACCACGTTTGTCTCCCCCGCTCAACTTACCGCTACGGGGACCGCATCCAGCGCCGGCACGGTTGAAGTGACCGTGATCAATCCCGATCCTGGCTCGCTGACTTCCAATGCATTTGCACTCGAAGTGGGGACCTCGGCCAACACTCTGAGCGCTTCGGCAGCGGCACGTTTGCTGGAACAGTCGACCTGGGGAGCCGACCCGGCGTCCCTGTCGCACGTCCAGGCGGTGGGCATGCAGGCTTTTCTGAACGAACAGTTCGCCGCGCCGATTTCCACGTTCCCGGCGCCCGGCGCCAATGACGATATGTCATTTGTGCAAAAGCGCTTTTTCACAAACGCGCTTACGGGGCAGGACCAGTTGCGGCAGCGCGTGGCCTGGGGACTATCGCAGATCATGGTGGCCTCGGCGGCGAAGATCAACAACCCCAGCGCATTCGTGCTCTGGCAGAACATGTTCCAGACCGATGCCTTCGGCAACTTCTCCACCCTGCTGACTGACGTCACCCTGAGCCCGGTGATGGGCAACTACCTGGACATGGTGAATAACGACAAGCCGGGGAACGGCGTCGATCCCAACGAGAACTACGCCCGGGAAATTCTGCAGCTATTCTCCATCGGACTCGAGGAACTGAACCCCGACGGCACTCTGCAACTGGACAGCTCGGGAAATCCGGTTCCGACCTATGGCCAGGACGAGATCATCGGTTTCGCGCACGTGTTCACGGGCTGGACGTACCCGACGAAGGCGGGAGCGACCGCTAAATTCCGCAATCCGGAGTTCTACGGCGGGCCCATGATCCCCTTCGACAACCACCACGACACCACCAACCCCAAACTCCTGCTGAACGGAGTGACTCTGCCGGCCGGGGGAACCGCGCAGGCAGATCTGACGGCAGCGCTGCAAAACATTTTCAATCATCCGAACGTGGGCCCTTTCATCGGCAGGCAGCTGATCCTGCGCCTGGTCACGAGCAACCCGAGCCCTGAATACGTGGGGCGCGTGGCCGCCGTCTTTGCTGACAATGGCACCGGCGTGCGCGGCGACCTGAAGGCGGTGGTTGCGGCCATCCTGATGGATCCAGAGGCGCGTCGAGGAGACGATCCCGCTCAGGCGCAGCCCAGCGATGGAAAACTCAAGGAGCCCGTCCTTTTCATCACGAACCTGCTGCGAGGAATGAACGGCGTGTCCGACGGCGGTTCGCTATCGGACCGGGCGGACGACATGAAGCAGCCGCCCTTCTTCTCGCCGACGGTCTTCAATTTCTATCATCCGGATCACATGGTTGACGGCACCACGCTGGCAGGCCCTGAATTCGAGATCTTCGATACCAGCACGGACATAGCCCGAATCAATTTCGTGAACACCCTGGTCTACGGATCGGTAAGCGGCACCACGACCGTGGACATCTCGGGATATGTACCGCTGTCGGCAAATCCGGATCAACTGGTAACGGCGGTCGCCGCGGTCATGATGCACGGCCAGGTCTCAGACAACATGCGGAGCACCCTGGTCACAACACTTTCCGGAATTCCAGACAGCATCCGGCGCACCAAGGCCGCCTTCTATCTGATTGGCAGCTCATCGCAGTTCCAGGTCGAACACTAAAGGGAGAATAGCCATGGCATTTTCAAGACGAGACTTTCTCAAGAGGACTTGCTGCACCGCGGCTGCGGGATTCGCCGCAGCCAGTTTCAACCGGTTCGGCCTGGTAAACGCGCTGGCGCAAGGTACCCAGGACTACAAAGCACTGGTCTGCGTCTTTCTGTTCGGCGGTAACGACAGCAACAACATGATTGTTCCGTTGAGCAGCAGCGCCTACGCTTCCTACGCACAGATCCGCTCCGTGCTGGCTCTGCCTCAGGCGAGTCTTCTGCCGATCACTCCGCCCAGCGTGGGTTCTCCGTTCGGGCTTCATCCCAAGCTGGCGGAGATGCAGGCCTTGTTTAATCAGAAACACATGGCGGTGCTGACCAATGTGGGCACACTGGTTCGCCCGACCACCCGCGATCAATACCGGCAACGTCAAGTTGCCGTCCCGCGGAATCTCTACTCGCACGAAGACCAGGCTGCCCAGATGCAGACTGCCGCCCTCGATGGCAACATGGCGACGGGGTGGGCGGGGAGAACGGCGGACAAAGTTCAATCGATTGTCGGCGGGAACTTCCCCGTAATCATTTCGCTGGCCGGGACGAACATTTTTTGCCAGGGCTTATCCGCCCGTGCGATTCAGTCCAGTGGCGATCCCACGAAAGCGCTCTCGGGCTTCGGCAGTTCGGCTGAATCCCAAAGCCGGATGGCGGCGCTGCAGAACCTGCTGACTTTCGACACCGGCGTCACATTGATCCAGGCCGCCAGCAACACGACCAGCAACTCGCTACAGGACAGCAAGTCCCTGGCGGATGCCCTGGCGGCGCGGCCCACGATGGCCACGGTATTCCCCAACAGCGGTCTGGCCAACCAACTGAAGCAGGTGGCGCAGATTATCTCGGTGCGCGCCGCGCTCGGGGTACAACGACAGATTTTCTTTGTGGCGCAAGGTGGATACGACACCCACAGCGATCAACTGGTTGGGCATAACAACCTCTTCACCCAGCTCAGCCAGGCCATGAACGCCTTTTACCAGGCAACCGTCGAAATCGGCGCGGCCCCTCAGGTTACCGCCTTCACCTTGTCGGATTTCAGCCGGACCTATACCCCGGACAGCACTTCAGGCACGGATCACGCATGGGGCGGCCATCACGTGGTTGTGGGCGGGGCAGTCAAGGGAGGGGATTTCTACGGCACTTTCCCCACGCTGGCGCTCAGTGGTCCGGACGACGCCACTGACCAGGGACGATGGATTCCGACGACCTCGCTCGATCAGTACGCAGGAACGTTGGCCAACTGGTTTGGAGTACCGACGGCGGATCTGCCGACCATTTTCCCCAATTTGCCGAACTTCTCGAACCAGTTGGTGCCTTTTATCGTGTAGTGGGTAAGTCCGGTGAGAGACCAGGCGAAAAAAGCCAGGCACCGGCGACCCACTGCACACACAAGAGCTCGTTACCGTTGCTTCCTTCCGGACCTGGCGGGGTTGGCGAGAATGCGTCGCGTAGGACCGATGCCTGACCGCTTTCGATTCTAACATCGCAGAGCAGTCGTCGGTCTTCAGTCGTCAGCCATCAGCGAGTCTCTGAACCCGCGAAGTTTGGACTGGTTGACGCCTGACGACCGAAGACTGACGACTGCCCTTTGACCTCCGTACTCTTCCCTTTCCTGGGCCACATAGCGAACAATGGAGGCAGCCATGGCTTCAGCGGGGAAACTCGATCCTTCGACGACGGTTTTGCCGGGAGCGCTGCAGCGCTACTTCGAGATCGCGCTCTATCTTCTGGTGTCCACCGGCTTCGCCACGCTGGCTTCTACCGGAGGACTGGGTAGTGGCACCGTGTTCCTGGTCATCGCTGCTCTTCTGGTGCGCGGATACTTGCTGTTCAAAGGAACGACCTGGCTCATTCCCGAGCGCTGGACGGCCTGGCTTACCGTGGGCTACGTGGCGTTTTACGCGGCTGACTACTTTCTGATCTCCGGCGGATTTCTCAACGCAACCGTCCATCTGGTTTTGTTCGTAATGGTGGTGCGGATGTTCTCCGCGCATCGCGATCGTGACTTCTATTTCTTGTCGGTCATCGCCTTTCTGATGGTGCTGGCGGCCGCTCTGCTTACCGTGAACAGCATCTTCCTGCTGGGCTTCGCGTTCTTCATGCTGATGGCGGTGGCGAGTTTCATCCTGATGGAGATGCGCCATATATCTGCCAAGGCAGGCGTGCGATCGAGAGACTCCGACGCGGGACTGACCTATCGCAACATGGCAACCTCGCTGGCAGTGGCCTCTCCGGTGCTCATGCTCTGCATACTGCTGGGCGCGGCCGGAATTTTCTTTCTCCTGCCTCGTGTTTCCGCCGGGTATATGGGCGCTTACACTCCCAGTGGAGAAATTACCAGCGGGTTCAGCGATACGGTCGAACTTGGACGCATTGGCGAGATCCAGCAATCCGGTTCAGTAGTGATGCACATTCAGATCGACGGGGACGACCGGGGCAGCTTCGACCTGAAATGGCGCGGCGTGGCGCTGAGTAACTTCGATGGTCGAACCTGGTCGAACCATCACGAGCAGTATCCGCTGCCGGAGCGACTGGATGGGCGTTTCGTATTCCTGCCTGTGCGCGGTGGCGTGCAGAAGGGACCTTACCGCCCTATTCACTATCGCGTGCTGATGGAGCCGGTGGGAATGAATGTATTTTTTCTGGCCAGCCGGCCGGAAAGTCTCGAGGGCAACTACGCACACCTGACCACCGACGACAGCGGAGCGGTCTTCAATCTTGATCCGGAACATCCCGTCAACCGCTACCAGGCGACTTCCGACATCGCGCAGGCTGGGGCCGCGGATTTGCGTGCCGCGGAAGGAAAGTATCAACCGGATGTGATTTCCAACTACCTTGCCCTTCCGCCGGTCGACCGCCGCATTCCGCGGCTTGCGGAACAGATTGTGGCTTCGGCGGGCAACAACTACGACAGAGCCCTCGCTCTCGAAAACTATCTCCGAACGCACTTTGCATATACCTTGCAACTGCCGCGGACAGTGCCGCACGATCCGCTGGCCAATTTCCTTTTCGAGCGCAAGCAGGGACACTGCGAATACTTCGCTTCGTCAATGGCGGTGATGTTGCGGACTCTGGGAATTCCCTCGCGAGTAGTCAACGGGTTTCGTACCGGTGAGTTTAACGACCTGACGGCGCAATATGTCGTGCGGGCGAGCAACGCCCACTCCTGGGTGGAAGCCTACTTTCCAAATTACGGCTGGGTGGCTTTCGATCCCACGCCGGGGGCGTCGATCCCGATGCGCACGGGTTGGAGCCGCGTGAGTCTGTACGTCGATGCCATGGCTTCATTCTGGCGGGAATGGATCGTAAATTACGACGCGGGCCACCAACAATCCCTGGCGGTGAGCGCAACCGGCCGCAGCCGCGACCTGTTTTTCTCTTTGCGGCGTTGGTGGCACCACCGCTATAAAAGCATGCTGGCATGGGCCCGCCGCACCGGGAGTACCGCTGCTGGGTCACCATGGCGTTGGGCTCTCGCGGGAGCACTGACTGCAGCGTTGCTCACGTTCCTGCTCAATGGGCCGCGTCTTTTGCGGGCGCTGAGGAGATTCCGGCTGGCATCGCGTCCGGAAAAGTCTCCCCGGCTTGCAGCCACCATCTGGTATGAACGAATGACGGATAGCGTAGGCCGCCGTGGCTGGCAGAAGTCGCCGACACAGACTCCTGAAGAATTCGTCGCCCGGATCGACGATGTCCATGTTCGTCAGCGGGTAGCAGAATTTACCCGGCACTACGAGAGCGCACGTTTCGACGATTCGGTCGAGGACGCCCGGAGGCTGCCGGAGTTGTATGAGGAGATTGCAGCGAAGCAGTCATCGGTCGTTAGTCGTTAGTCGTCAGTTTTCAGCAAAGCATGCTTCAGCAAATCATGGATCGGCTGACGCCTGAAGACTGACGACCGACGACTGCTCTAGAAGTGCCAGACTACTCCGCCGCCCACGAAGAAGTTATGCTGGCGGCTCTTTCCGATATCCACGTTCAGTTGAGGCACGCTGGTGAAGAAATCGCGTGCTTCTCCCCGCAGGCTGATGTGGCTGAATAGTTTGACGTCCAGTCCAAAGCCGGCCTGAAAAATTCCTGTTGTTGTCCCGGTTTCGCCGGGGTTGGGACCGCCAAACTCCAGCGTGGAATTTGCTTTGAAGTAGCCAAAGCCTGCGCCCGCACTCACCCAGGGCGAAAGTCCGGCTCCCGGAAAGATATTGGCGCGCAGCGAGGGCGTAACGAAAAATGACTTGTAGTTCTTGGGGACGAGGTTGAGGTTGTAATGCACGTCTTCGCCGACATTGACTACAAAAGGAACTTCAGCAGTCAGACCGATGAGGCCCAGGTCGATGAGATGGCGTCCGTAATTGCCTTCGAAGCTCAACCCGGCCTTCGACGTAAGCAGGGCGCCCGGCGTGATCGTGTCAACGCTAGCATGATCACTGATGAAAGTGCGGCCGATCAGTCCTGTCAGTTCGTTCTTTTCCTGGGCGCTCGCGCCTGCGATCAGGCACACCAGCGACACCAGGACCGCAACTGAAAATAGTGTGCGTTCCATTCCACCTCCAACGCGAAGTTGCGCTTGACGAACCGTTGGCTCAAGGTTAGCACGCACTCTGCGGCCTCCGATTCCTCAAAAGGCCGATATGCGCCACCCGGACTCTATTTGGGAAACGCATGTCCGGTTGGTCACGCCCCGGTGACAATGCAGCAAGAGTGTTAAAATCAATAGATTGCATGCCTACGAAAACCCTATCTGTAACGGCCCAAGACTGTCCTGAAACGGCGGCACCCATGTCCTCTCGTGCGACGCGGGTGGGGTTCGTAAGCCTGGGCTGTCCCAAAAATCTGGTGGACAGCGAAGTCATGATGGGCATGCTGCAGCGGGCCGGGGCCGAACTGGTTTCGGGCGCCGAGGACGCTGACGTCATAGTGGTCAACACTTGCTCCTTTATAGCCAGCGCCCAGCAGGAGTCGGTCAACACCGTCCTCGAGATGGCGAAGCACAAGACCGAGGGACGAGCCAAGAAACTCGTGGTGGCGGGCTGCCTGGTCGAACGATTCCGCAACGATATTCGTCAGAATATTCCCGAAGTAGACGCAGTCGTTGGGACGGGAGAACTAGAAGCCATTCTGGCCGCCGCCGGGGTAGCGCCGACGGCAGCACCGGCAACCGATTCGCCGTTCAGGATTCTGCAATCGCGGGCCGAAGGCGACGCCCGCGCCGAAAAGGGACGCTTTTCGCGCGAGACCTGGGACGGCGCCATCGGCGACTTGCCCAACTATCTCTACGACGAATCCACGCCCCGCGTGCTGGCCACTCCGCGTCACACTGCCTACATCAAGATTGCGGAAGGCTGCGATCATCCTTGTACGTTCTGCATCATTCCCCAGCTACGGGGACAGTTCCGTTCGCGGCGATTTGAGTCGGTAATCGCCGAGGCCGAGCGACTGGCGCAGTCGGGCGTGCGCGAAATCACGCTCATCGGTCAGGACACGACCTGCTACGGCGAGGACTTCGGGCTGAAAGACGGTCTGGCGCTTCTGCTGGAAAAGCTGGCGGGGATTGAAGAACTGCGGTGGGTGCGATTCCTCTACGCCTATCCCAACAAGATCACTGGCCGTTTGCTCGAAACCATCGCGTCCCACGACAAGATCTGTTCCTACATCGATGTGCCTTTGCAGCATGCCTCGCCCACCGTCTTGAAACGCATGAAACGGGGTGCGGGAGGCGATATCTTCCTGCGCTCGATCGAGAAGATGCGGCGCACGATTCCCGGAGTTACTCTGCGGACATCGTTCATCGTCGGCTTTCCCGGCGAAACCGAAAACCAGTTTGAAGAACTCTGCCAGTTTGTGCGCGACTCGGAATTCGATTGGATGGGCGCATTCGGATACTCCGACCAGGAAGGTGCGGGTGCGTTCTCCGAGGAAAAGAAGCTGCCGGAGCGCGAAATTGAACGCCGACGAAAACATCTGATGGGTATCCAGCGCAAGATCAGCAAGCGCAAGAAGAAGGCGCTCGTCGGCAAGGAATTTGATCTGGTGCTTGAAGGTATCTCCGAAGAGAGCGATCTGCTGCTTGAAGGCCGAACCCCGATGCACGCGCCGGAAATTGACGGCAAGGTGTTCGTCAACGACGTCCCTGAAGGAATGGAACCGAAGACGGGTGAGTTCTATCGCTGCCAGGTTACTGAAGCCCACGACTACGATCTGGTCGCCAGGATCGTGTAGGAAGCCAACATGGCTCGCAAGCTCAAGCTGAAGTGCCCCATCTGCAAGAAACTCGTCACCAGTAAGGACGTCGAGTTCCCTTTCTGTAGCGATCGCTGCCGCCTGATTGATCTGGGCAAATGGGCGAGCGGTGGGTATGTGATTTCGTCGCCGGTGCAGGACACTGGTGAAGGGATGGAAGATCTCCCGCGAGAGCCTGATGAAGACTTCTGAGGGTGGTCTCGCTCCGCTGTGGGCCACGTCGGTCGCGACATTCTTCGGAATCGGACATCTTCGGCCCGGTCCCGGCACATGGGGCTCGGCGGCGACCGTGGTTCTGTGGTGGCTTATCGCTCACAAGATCACGCTGAGTTGGCAGCCTTGGGCAGCGGCGCTGCTTGCGCTCGCCGCCGTTCTTATCGGAATCCCTGCTGCGACTCGAGTGGCGCGGGCTAGCGGTCGAAAAGATCCGCAGTTTGTGGTGATCGACGAAGTTGCCGGGCAGCTTGTCACACTGATTGGGGCACCGGTTGCGTGGCAATCTCTGCTGCTGGGCTTTATACTTTTTAGAGCGTTCGACATCGTGAAACCTCCACCGGTGCGCCAGCTGGAACGCCTGCCTGAGGGCATGGGCATCGTGGTGGATGATGTGGGAGCCGGCCTGTACGCTCTGGCGGTGATGCAGATTGTGCTGCATTTCGGGCTGCTCGCGCGGTAGAGAACGCACTCAGGAAGCTGGAGTCCATGGGAATTTCTGACCGTCTGCTGGGCAAGAAGAACGTCAATGGCAATCCGCATATTGAAGCTGTGCATCCCGGCGCAGCCCTGCCTGGCGGCGAAATTCGCATCGTAGGAAAAAGTCTTCGACCGCATGAGTTGCGCCGGCCCCAGGTTCGTTTTGGAGAGGTAGAGGGTGCGGTGGTCATCAGCTCGGACGACTTTCTCGTTGCCCGTGTGCCACCCGGCGCGTCTTCAGGACCCGTGGTGGTATCGACGAACGGGACCGCCAGCAATCCGCATCAGATCAAAGTCGCCGCGCTGATTGCCGAGAATCTGCACCCGGTCACGAATCCGGCGCTCGACAACGAAGGAAATATTTACGTCACCTTCTCCGGATCGCGCGGCCAGAAAGTTCCGGTTGCGATCTTCAAAATCGACACCAACTACAACGTCAAACCATTTCTGGCGGAGATGACCAACCCGACCTCCATCGCGTTTGATCGAGCCGGGCAGATGTACGTTTCCTCGCGCTTCGACGGAACGGTGTACCGGGTTGCGCCGAACGGAACCATGTCCACCTACGCCGAGGGCATGGGCGTTGCCACTGGAATTGCTTTCGATCCCAGCGAAAATCTTTACGTTGGGGACCGCAGTGGAACGATTTTCAAGATCGGCAAAGACCGTCAGATTTTTGTTTTCGCCACACTCGAACCCAGCGTGTCCGCCTATCACCTGGCATTCGGCCCGGGCGGAGACCTTTTTGTCACCGGACCGACGACCTCCAGTTTCGATTCCGTGCACAAGATCGACTCTCATGGCAGCGTCTCAACCTTTTATCGCGGATTGGGACGCCCGCAGGGCCTGGCCTTCGACATCGACGGCAATCTTTACCTGGCGGCTTCGCTTTCCGGCAAGCGCGGGATCGTCAAGATCACACCCGACGGCAAGGCTTCGCTCGAAGTGGCAGGGCCGGGGCTGGTCGGTCTCGCCTTTGCGCCCGGACGCTCCGCTGTGCTGGCCACGACTGGCGCGGTGCATCATCTTTCGTGGGGAGTGCAGGGTGCGCCGCTGGTGCCGGATCTGATGTAGACAATCTGTCAGCTTTCAGCGCTCAGAAAATGCTCCTAGCTTCTAGCTCCTGGCTTCTAGCACTTCTAATCTAAGTGGCGTCATCCTGAGGGACTTTGGTCCCGAAGGATCTTGCGCGCGGCGGCTCAATTGCTGCCGTTCCTGATATCCGCTCCAGGCTAGATGCTTCGCAAGCTCAGCATGACGCCCTTGCTGAGGGAAGAAAGCCACAATTTCAGCCGCCACCCGGACCTCAGTGTTCTCCGTGTCCTCTGTGGTTTCGTTTACACTCTTAGCCGTGAATGCCGAGATTATTGCCATCGGCTCCGAGCTGCTGACTCCCTTCCGCCAGGACACGAATTCCCTTTACCTCACGGAACGGCTCAACCTGCTGGGCGTCGATGTGATTTTCAAGACCATCGTAGGCGACAACCGCGAACATCTGACGGGGGCGGCCAGCCTTGCCCTTTCTCGCGCTGAAATCTGTGATCTTCATGGGCGGGCTGGGACCGACGGAAGACGATCTTACCCGCGAAGCCGTAGCCGACGCGTTGGGACTGGAGTTGCGCCGCGATCCTGAAATTGTCGTCGGCCTGGAACGTCGCTTCGCGGCGCGCGGCTGGAAGACGATGTCTCCCAACAATCTCAAGCAGGCAGACGTGATCACTGGGGCCATCGTTCTACCCAATGCCAACGGCAGCGCACCCGGACAGTGGATCAGCGGGAAGTACGAAGGCGAAGAAAAGATCATCATCCTGCTGCCCGGTCCTCCGCATGAGATGAAGGCCCTCTTCGAAGAACAGTGCTTGGAACGCCTCCGGGCCAAACTGCCGCCCCAAGTCATGGCGACGCGGGTCCTGAAGATCGCAATGATGGCGGAGTCGCAGTGCGATGCGCGAGTTGCGCCCATTTACCAGCGCTATACGGATGTTCAGACAACGATCCTGGCTGGAGCGGGCGAGATCCAGTTGCATTTGAAGACTCGCGCTACATCGCTCGAGGCCGCGCAGCAGCGTGTGGACCAACTGGCTGAGGAGATCGAAGAAGAACTCGACGACAATGTGTTCTCCGACAACGGAGATTCGCTGGAGCAAATCGTCGGCTACTACCTGCAGATGCGGAACGGGACACTAGCGGTGGCGGAGTCCTGCACTGGCGGACTCCTGGCGGAGCGCATCACATCGGTCAGCGGCAGCTCTCGTTATTTCCTGGGTGGGGCGGTGGTTTACTCCAACCAGCTGAAGACGGCTTTCGCCGACGTTCCCGCGGAGTTGATTGAAAAACACGGCGCTGTGAGCAGCGAAGTCGCAGGCGCGCTGGCCGAAGGAATTCGCAAACGCTGCGGCGCGACACTGGGCATCGGAATTACAGGGGTGGCAGGCCCGCAGGGTGGCACGCCGGAAAAACCCGTTGGCCTGGTGTTCCTCGCGCTGGCGAGTGAAAAGGGGACCGAGATCGAGCAACGAAATTTCCCCGGCGATCGCAAACGCATCCGCTTCTTCGCCAGCCAGCTTGCGCTGGACATGATCAGAAGAAAACTGATGTAAAGCAGTCGTCAGTCGCTAGGCGTTGGTCGTTGGCCGCTAGTCTTTGAGGTCACGGATCGACCAACGACTATTGGCGAACGACCATCGACTTCTCATGCGGCTTTTTGTTGCGCTTGATATCGACGACTCCATCCGTGCGCGTCTGGAGAGATTTCTCGACGGCGTGCGGGGATTTGCCCCTGAGGCGCGGTGGGTCCGTCCCGAGTCGATGCATGTGACTCTGAAGTTCATTGGCGAGAAGCCTGCGGAAACGGTGGAAGAGATCAAACAGGCCCTGAAGGGGATCCGGGCGGGTGCGTTCGAGATTTCATTTCGCGGATACGGATTTTTTCCTACTGCCAAATCGGCTCGCGTTTTCTGGGTTGGCATTGCAGCTGGCCTGGAACTGGCCGCTCTAGCGAAGTCGGTGGATGAGGCTACGGCGCCATTTGGAGTTCCGAAGGAGGAGCACGAGTTCAGTCCGCATCTCACTCTGGCCCGTCGCGGCTCTGGCGCTCCTCACCCGCGCAAAGGCGACGGCACTACGAATACGTTCCACCGTTTGCAGGAGAAATTGACTGCGATGGCGGAGCTTGATTTTGGTACGATGGCCGCCCGCGAGTTCTTCTTGTATGAGAGTCAACTGATGCGGGGCGGCGCGCGTTACACCAAGATTGGGCGCTTCGGCTTGGAGTAGCGCCGGCCCCGCACAACAAGAGCGATGAGCATCTTTCTCACTGCCGCCTTCAGCTATCTTTTGGGGTCGATTCCGTTCGGTTTTATTCTGGTGCGCATTTTTCGCGGACAGGATGTGAGAAAGACTGGCAGCGGCAACATTGGAGCAACGAATGTCGCGCGCTCATCGCCCGCGCTGGGCGTACTGACGCTTGTTCTCGATGCGCTGAAAGGGATGGCTGCGGTAGCGCTTACACGCGCATTTTTTCCCGGACGGACTTTGCTGGCCGGCTTGGCTGCGGTTTGCGCAATCCTGGGACATATTTTTCCCATCTGGCTTAAATTCCGCGGAGGGAAGGGCGTCGCCACGGGGTTGGGATCCTTCGTCCTGCTCGCCCCGAAATCCCTGCTCGCAACGGCTGGCGTCTTTGTTGTTGTCGTGGTGGTGTTTCGGCGCGTGTCCCTAGGCTCCATACTCTCTGTCGGGCTATTTCCGCTTATTGCCTGGTTGCTGCATGACTACGGCGGCGAGCTTCAGATGCTGGCCTTGATGGTTCTGGCCTCCGTGCTCATCATCGCCAAGCATCATCAGAATATTCGGCGTCTCGTATCCGGGACTGAACCTCCCTTCCAATGGAGGCGCGGATGAGCCAGATCGCCATCATCGGCGCAGGCGCGTGGGGCACCGGCCTCGCCGTCGTGCTGGGACGCAGTGGCAATCACGAAGTGCGGCTCTGGGCGCACGAACAGGAAGTCCGCGATTCGATCTCGGCCCGTCGCGTCAACGAACAGTTTCTTCCCGGACAGCTGATTCCTACACCCGTTTCGCCCACCGGCAGCCTTGAGGTAGCTCTGGACAACGCGGAGATTGTGGTCAGCGTCATGCCTTCTCAGCATTGTCGTGCGTTGTTTCAGCAGATGCTGCCGCATCTTAAACCTGCCATGCTTTTCGTAAGCGCAACCAAGGGACTCGAAGAGAACACGCTTTTGCGGATGACCGAAGTAGTCGCGCAGGTCGTCGCAGTCGGGCAGGGGTTTTACGCCGCGGATCGGAGCGCTGAGTGGACCATCGTTCGCCAAGGAAGTTGCGCGCGGCGATCCCACGGCCATCACTGTGGCCTCGAAAGACCCCGAACTCGCGGAGACAGTGCAGCGCGAATTCAGCGATCCCCGATTCCGTATTTATACCAACGACGATGTCGTCGGAGTTGAACTGGGTGGGGCGCTGAAAAATATTATCGCCATCGCAGCCGGCGTGTGCGACGGACTAGGGCTCGGTCACAATTCGGTCGCAGCTCTCATCACTCGCGGCCTGGCTGAGATCACACGCCTGGCAGTGGCTTGTGGAGGCCGGCAGGAAACCATGGCTGGGCTCGCCGGCCTGGGGGACCTGGTCCTCACCTGCACTGGAGGACTTTCGCGCAATCGCAGCGTGGGCGTCGAACTGGGCCGTGGCCGCAAGCTTGCCGGACATCATCGCCGGCATGCATGGCGCCGTCGCGGAAGGTGTTTTCACCACTCAAGCCGCGGTCGGCCTGGCTCACGCCCGCGGAGTCGAGATGCCGATCACGGAACAGATGGATGCGATCCTGCATCGCGGCAAGTCTCCAGCCGAGGCCATGCATGATTTGATGACTCGTAGTGTGAAGAGCGAAACAGCCCTTAGCTCTTAGCTCCTAGCTCCTAGCTCCTAGCTGCTGCTGGCCCCAGCGGCGAACGTGCGGTTTTCCAGCATCGTCCATAACAACTAGACTGACAATAATTTAGCCCGGATCTGTCTCGCCGTTCCCGGGAATCTCGCTGGTACTTTGGTAATAGGCATTGGCCTTCGGTCTGGGCCTTGTGCCGGACTTCCCCCGGTAAAATTCCGAGAGAGACCATATCCGCCAGATGCAGGAAAAAGGCGGGGATGGGCCACTTTGTCTTGAAAATACCCCTGCCATCCCGCATCCCGATTTTGTACGTCATCCTCAGTGTGCTCGCGCTGATCAGCGTGGTGCCGATGTACTTCTATTCCGAGCAGGTGGAGGCGATCAACCGCGAACGCCTGATCACCAATGAGCGCCTGCTGCAGAACACGGTGACCCGTTCCCTGGCGGATGACATCGCGCAGCACCAGGAATCGCTGCGTATGATGCTGGCCAATCTCTCATCGGCACTGCAAGTCGCCAGCGGCGGAGACATTACCGCGGAACACGTGGAAGCGCCCGAACTGCGTGCCCTGCTGGAGCACTTCGTTTCCTCGTCGGGAGATCTGGCTTACGCTACGCTGCTGAACTCGGACTCCAAGGGGATTTCAGCCGGCCGCATCGCCCCTGACGCGTTTTTGCAACGCGACCTGGTACGAGCCTATGAGGCTGCCCGCGAAGGCCGCGCCTATAGCGGTCAGGCGCTGATGGTGGGCAGCGGAAAGTCTGCGCGCACCGTCATGCTGGTCAGCACTCCGGTCATGTATGGCGGACGCTTTCTGGGAATGATTGGCGCGGTCGAAGACTTGCAGTTCCTGATTCGCCGTCTGCAGGAAGTGAATCGCGGTGGTCTTACACCTTACGTCGTCGACAGTGAGGGACGCCTGGTGGCTGGGGCGACTCCTGACTACGCTACCGGCCAGGACCTGACCAACTCCGAGATCGTTCGCAACTTCCTCGAACAGGGAGGGCAGGCTCAGATGGTTGCCGCCACTCGGGAATTCAGCGTCACTCAGGGCAAGACGAGTACCAAGATGCTCGGCACCTACAGCCCCGTCGGCAATCTGGACTGGGCCGTGATCGTGCAAAAGCCACGAGATGAAGCCTACCGCGGCGTCTACGAGATGCAGCGCAGCGCCCGCCTGCTGGCGCTGATGGCCATTTTGTTGAGCGTCGGCATCAGCATTTTTGCCGCGCGCCGCATTACCAATCCGCTGGAAGTTCTCACCGCTTCGAGCCGGGCCATCGCCCGCGGAGACTTTTCGCAGCGGGTCCAACTGAGAAGCCGCACTGAGATTGGTGAACTGGCGGCGACTTTCAACACCATGTCCGAGGAACTCGAGCAGTTCGTGCTCGACCTCAAACGCGCCGCCACGGAAAATCGCGATCTGTTCATGAGTTCCATCCAGATGCTGGCCGGCGCGGTCGACGAAAAGGATCCCTACACTCGTGGACACTCCGACCGGGTTACGCGCTACTCGATGCTGATTGCACGCGAGATGGGCCATCCTGAAGAGTTTCTGGAAATCGTGCGCAGTGTCCGCCCAGTTGCACGACGTGGGCAAGATTGGCATTGAGGACCGCATTCTCAAGAAACCGGGAGCGCTGACCCCCGAAGAATTCGAAATCATGAAGACCCACACCACCAAGGGCGCGAACATCCTGCGCCCGGTGGCGCAACTGAAAGACATGCTTCCCGGTATCGAACTGCACCACGAATCGCTCGATGGGCGCGGCTATCCCCGGGGCCTGCAGGACGCGGAGATTCCCTTGCTGCCGCGCATCATTGCGGTCGCCGACACTTTTGATGCGCTGACCACGAACCGTCCTTACCAGCAAGCGCACGATGCCGAGTCCGCCCTGCGCATCATTCACAGTCTTTCCGGCAAGCGGCTTGATCCCACTGCGGTTGCCGCCTTGACGGCGATCTACAAGCGGGGCGAGATCCAGATCCAACAACCCAGCGTTTCGGTTCCAGCTACGCCCGCGGAGAAGCCTGCATCTTCCGTGACGCCCTCTTCCGCACCCGAGGTTCGGGCCGCAGTAGCAGCTGCGGAAGTCTCCGGACGATAGCTTTTCTGTCATGTGGGGCGGACACTCTTGTCCGCCGCCTTTGATCTTGATTGACGCTTGATCCTCGGCACTTGCTGTCTCCACTCCACCTTCGAAAGTCAAAAGCGGCGGACAAGAGTGTCCGCCCCACACGGTTTTTTTGACGGCCCGCCCGCTATAATTGATTCAGTCCTCGAAATCCCATGATTCAGACCCTATTTGGCAGCCTCGACGAAGAGCAGAAGCCCAGTTTCCTTGATCGCATGAAGGAAGCGGTGACCCGCACGCGGGAGAACCTGAGCGAGCGTATCGAAGAGGTGGTGTCTTTCGGCAAGGAGATTAACCGGGACACGCTGGATGATCTTGAAGCCACGCTTCTCGGGGCTGATCTGGGAATGACTACGACCCAGGAAGTCCTGGAAAAACTACGCGAAAAAGCCGATCGCAAGCAGATCGGCAATGTGGACGAACTCAAGCGCCTGCTCAAGGACGAGATTCTGGCCATCTTGACTGCCACCGATTCACGGCCTGTGACCCGAGTCGATGGGCCTGAAGTAATTCTGGTGGTGGGGGTAAACGGCACGGGCAAGACCACAACCATTGGCAAGCTGGCACAGGTCTTACGTTCCGACGGCAAAACAGTTTTACTTTGTGCGGCCGACACTTTCCGGGCCGCAGCTATAGAACAACTTGAAGTCTGGGGACAGCGCACCGGCACCGAAGTGATTCGCACCAAGGCGGGCGGAGACCCGTCGGCAGTTCTTTACGATGCGCTACAGGCGGCGTCCGCCCGGCACACCGACTACGTGATCGTCGATACCGCGGGACGTCTGCATACCAAGACCAACCTGATGGCAGAGTTGGAAAAGATGCGACGCACGGCACAGCGCATTATTCCGGGCTCTCCCCACGAGACTTTGCTCGTCATGGACGCCACCACCGGGCAGAACGGCCTGCAACAGGCACGCCAGTTTACGCAGTCTGCAGGCGTGACCGGCATCGTGCTGACCAAGCTCGATGGCACCGCCAAGGGCGGGGTGGTGGTGGCGATCTCGCGGGAACTGGGGCTACCGGTCCGCTATGTTGGAGTGGGTGAAAAGGCCGGAGACCTGTTGCCCTTCAATCCCAGGGATTTTGTGGATTCCCTTTTCGCGTAGGCCCGCGCCGGCATCAGACCGTATCAGGGCTGAATATTTCTCCATGATCTCAACTTCATGACCTCAAGAAAAGTACCAAAGCGCGAAGGACGGAAAGCACCGCGAATTTCCGCCCCCGCGGCTCCTGCCGGGCCGGTCTCGTCGAGCCGGGAGACCGACGAATACTTTTTGCGCCGCGCGCTTGCACTGGCACGTCAAGGTATTGGCTTAACTTCCCCGAATCCTTGTGTGGGCACCGTGATTGTGGACAAACACGGCATGGTCGCGGGCGAAGGCTCACACACTTTCGAGGGCGTGAAGCATGCTGAAGTCCTGGCCCTGGAACAGGCCGGCAGCAAAGCGCGTGGCGCAACGGTATACATCAACCTTGAGCCTTGTTCTCATCAGGGCCGCACCGGGGCCTGCGCCGATGCCGTCATCGCGGCTGGTGTCCGCCGGGTTGTCGCTTGCATGCAGGACCCGAATCCTCTCGTGGCGGGTAAAGGTTTCGACCGTCTTCGCAAAGCTGGGGTCTCTGTGGCTTCAGGCATTTTGAAAGACGAAGCTAAAGTGTTGAATGAAGCTTTTGCCAAGTACATTCGTCAGCACACCCCGCTGATCACGCTTAAGTCGGCGATGACTTTGGACGGCAAAATCGCTCCTCCGCCGGGAGACTTGCACCATCCGACGGCGCTCGGTGGCGGAGGCGCGAGCGGCGGATGGATTACCAGCGAGCAAGCGCGCAACCATGTGCAGGAGTTGCGGCACTGCAACGACGCCATCATGGTCGGCGTCGGCACCATCATCGCGGACGATCCGCTGCTCACCGATCGTAGCGGCCTTCCCCGGCGGCGTCCGCTGTTGCGGGTGATCGTGGACTCACGGTTGCGGCTGCCTCCGGAATCGCGCGTGGTCAAGACGGCAAAGGACGATGTTCTCGTGCTCTGCTCTTTCGCCGAGGAGAAACGAAAACGGGAGCTGCTCGATCAGGGAATCCGCGTCGAACAAGTGCCCGTGGGGGTGGGAGACGGCCGCCCTGACATGCTGCAAATTGCGCGCCGCCTGGGGACGATGGAGATCACCAGCTTGATCGTCGAAGGCGGCGCCATGATCAACGGCGCAGCTCTGGCCTCGGGAGTCGTCGACAAAGTATTTCTTTACTACGCACCCAAAATTTTGGCGGGCACCGGCTCCGTTCCATTTGCCACTGGCCCCGGTTTCGCGCACATGAGTGACGCAGCGTATGTGAAGGAGATCAGGCTGCATCGTTTCGGCGAAGATTTTGCAGTTGAGGGATATTTGCGCGATCCATACGGAGACTAGCAAAGTAGCGCCGGCGTCCCGCCGGCTGTCGGGTGGGCATCCTGCCCACCCAGGTTTTCTCAGCTGACCGTCCGCGATATAGGGTCTCGAATTCCGGAGGCAGGACGCCCTGAGCGCTAACCTGAGGCGGGAATACTTCCGGCGTTGTCAGGCCGACTCTATTTGTACTTCGAGTGCCTTGGCGTCGGCGTCGCAGGCTTCAGCGCGTTAGCGGCTGAGCGCACATCGTCGTTTGTGAACACCGCAAAGAGGAACGGCTGGGATTCGAGGAAATGAGCCAGGTCACGCAACGTCAGTCCAAGATACGACAGCCGGTCCTCATCGACGAAGATCTGGCCGTTTTCCGGTTCGAAGGACGTAATCAGCTGCTTCGCGTCTGGATCAAACTTATCGTGCAACAGGTCTACGATCGATGGTGCAAGTGTCGGCGATCCGATAACGATGGTTCCGATGGCATACCATGGTCCGCGGTCACCGCCAGGAGATAGTCATTACCGACCTTTGCTTCTAACGCACTCAGCATCCGCTTCAACTGACGATCCATCTCGCCGAGCGTGGCGCGCAGCTCGTCCGAATCCGGACCGTACTTGTGGCCCACGAAATCCGCGCCTTTGTAGTTCATCAGAATGAGATCTGGAACGTTGTCTTCGCCCAGCGGCTCTCGCTCCATCATCGCGGTCATCGCATCGGCTTCGAATGCTGGAAACAGAGCCGAATATCGCACCGCCCCGGTCGAGTCGATTTTGTGACCCATCCACTCCCCGCTAGCTGGCCACAGTGTTTTCGCGTTGCGATCCTTCAGATATGCAGGCAGCCGGAAACAGTTGGGATTTGTGGTCCAGTTGCCCGTCTCCTGATCGTAGCTTGCGAGAACGACTGGCGCTCCATTCAACTGACACCCTCCATGCCCTGCGAGCGGCGTCGCTGCCCGGTCGATGCTGCCCTGTGCCAATATGATCGCGCGACCGGCGGTCTCCAACTGCCAGACGTCAGCCAGTGTCAATGCCATCAGGTCTTGCGGCGTTCCTCCAGCGAAAGAGTCGTGGCGCCGGCGCTGCGTGCGCTCGTACACGCTGACCCCTGTGATTCCGTGCACGCGAGGATCGGCCCCGGTCGAGAGCGTCGAGTGCCCTACGGCTGTGTTGGTCGGAAGAAAGTTAACCTGCGCCTGATTGAACCAGGCACTACGCTGGCGCAGGGAGGTGAGCGTTGGCATGGCCCCAGCGTAGCGATCGAAGTAATCCCGGCGCATGCCATCCAGGACGAGCAGCATGATCACTCGTGGTCGAGCGAAACCCGTGCGTAGAACCGGTAATACATGGCCTGTCGTGGTGGGAGGCATCTGCACGCCCAGCGCAGCCGCCAGGGTTGGCGCAACGTCCTGCTGCGCGGCCGGAATCGAGTACCTTCCCGTTTTTACCGCGGGGCCCGCAAACATCAGCGGAATCGCTACGTCATACGTCCACGGCGAACCGTGCATGTACGCCACGTCAGCCCGCGTGATGATGTCGCCTTCGCGCGGCACGATCAGGAGTTGGCCGGTTCGTCCCGGGAAGTATGCCCGAGCAAACATCTCTAAGAAACGCTGTCGCGTCGCGAGAGTGGTTGCATCGACCGGTGCTGCACGCTGGATCCGAGGTGTGTCGTTCCCAATAGATCGCTTGACCTGCTGGCTCGATGCCGTCCAAGCCATCGCTACCAGGGTCAAGGTGATAGCGATTCGCGATCCTACTTTGCGCATGCGAGCACTTTTGGCTGACCACAGATTGTTCAGTTCCGCGCTGATCTTAGTTCCGTCAACCAGCTTCCTGCAAGCGCCGTGTACCGCGCTTGTATTAGAGACGCTGGCCATCCCCGCCGCCTCGTTCCGCAGATGGTCGGCAAGCCGGATGTGACCGGGAATGCCGGTCTCAGCCCTGACATACTCAAATCTCGCCTCTAACCCAGCAATCGTAAGTAGCGCTTACGGCGAGACGCTCCCGAGCCGGTCGGCGGGACGTCGGCGCTACAATAACAACCATGTTCACGGGAATCATTGAGGAAGTTGGGCACGTGACCGGGATCGTTCAACAGAACGGAAATCGCCGGCTTACGGTTGCAGCTGCGCAATTGAATCAGGAACTCAAGCAGGGCGACAGCATTGCCGTCAGCGGCGTCTGCCTTACGGCGGTTGAGATCGCGCCAACGTCGTTTGCCGCCGACCTTGCGGCTGAAACCTGGGAGCGCACGTCTTTCTCACGGATCAAGGAAGATGCGCTGGTGAATCTTGAGCTGCCCATGCGCGCTGATGGACGTTTCGGGGGACACATCGTTCAAGGCCATGTCGACGGCACCGGAAAGTTTCTCGCTCTGGATCGGATCAAGGGAGCTGACGACTACTGGCTGAGAATCGAAATTCCACCCGAACTGGCGCGGTATGTGATCTTCAAAGGCTCGCTTTGTATTGAAGGTATCAGCCTCACGGTCGCCAAAATCGAAGGGACGGAAGTGACTGCGGCGATTATTCCGCACACCGTCAAGATGACCAATCTGAAATCGCTCAAACCGGGCGATCCAGTGAATCTTGAAGTGGACATGATTGCGAAATATGTCGAGAAGATGATTCGAGGCGAATCGGCGAATTCGTCGCTTACGGTGGAGCGGTTGGTGAGTGAGGGATTCTAAGCGGTGCCTTGAAACTCACCCTCGCAACAAAATCAAATTCAACGGCGGCGGGCCAGGGCGCCCGCCCTACACTATCCGCTTACTTCGATCGATGCTTCTATTCCTGGCTCATCGAGTTTCAGGAACTCTTGCACGATGGGTTCCTGGCAGTGTTCCATTTCTTCGTAGGTTCCAAAGAAGATCGCTCTCGCTTCGTGGAGGAATACCACACGGTCGGCCAGCTTTTTGGCCAGGCGCATATCGTGGGTGACGACCACGCTGGTCAGGTGCAATTGAATCTTCAGCCGCTTGATCAGGTCACCCAATAATTGCGCCATGAGCGGGTCGACCATGGTGGTGGGTTCGTCATAGAGAACGCATTCGGGTTGGGCCGCCAGGGCACGCGCGATCGCGACCGAGCGCTTCATCCCGGTGGACAAGTCTGAGGGCAACTGGTCACGCATTTCTTTGACGCCGACCATGTCCAGCAGGCCGTCGACTATCTGATAAATCTGCTCTTCAGAAAGTTGGCGGCGTTCGCGCAGAGGGAAAGCCACGTTCTCGCCGACCGTGAGCGAATCGAACAACGCCCCGTTCTGGAAAACGATGGTGACCTTCTTGCGGATGCGCTCCAGGTCTTCTTCGCCGTAGTCGGTGATGTCCTCGTGGGCGACGATGACGCGGCCCGAATCCGGCTTGAGAAATCCCATGATGTTCATCAGCGATACCGACTTGCCGACGCCGCTGCGGCCCAGAATGCAGACGGTTTCTCCGGGCATGACGCTGAAGCTGACGTGAACCAGCACGTGATTGTCGCCAAAGGCCTTGGAGACATCCTTGAACTCGATGTAGGGCCCGATATTTTCGCTGCTGGACATGGGTTGGTCGTCAGTCGTCAGGCGTCAGCCACTCGCTCTCAGCGAAAGCTTTTGACCGCAAAGGACGCCAAGGAATCCGCAAAGGGCAAACTCTCGATCGCCAACTAACTGGCGGTTCCATAATAAATGCTTTTGATCATCGGGCTATTGGCTTCCGCTGCGCCTCCAGCCATTCTTGCTCGGTGTTCAGATTGCGAAATAATTCTTCGGAAAAACCGTTCTCCTCCAGCTCTTCGGGTTCAATGACCCGCGTCTGGACCTCTGGAAACAATAGGGCAATCTTGTTTTGTCCCGCCCGTAGAGATCGTTCCGCGAATGCTGCGAACTCGCGCCGGTACACGGCCGCCAGCGGTTGCAAACCCCTGGTCGTCTTTGGAACCACAACAGTCGCCGTGCTCCCTCGGGCTTGCTTGATCAGGTAACTCAAAAACTCTGGATGAAGAAAAGGCATATCGACAGCGATCATCAGATTCAGATCAGAGGCTGACGCCGTCAACGCGGCGTGTATTCCGGAGAGAGGTCCTTGACCAGGATAGATATCTTCGACGACCGGCCCGAATCCGGCAAACTTCTCCGCACTGCCGACGATCCAAGTGTTTCCCGGGGCCCTTCCCGCGGCTGCCTTTGCCAGTCCCAAAGCATGCTCCAATAGTGTGCGCCCGTCCGTTTGGAGGAGGGCTTTGTCCTTGTTCAGACCCATGCGGGAGCTCTTGCCGCCCGCCAGGACGAATGCCGTCACAGGATCCACGCCGTGATAATACACGCCGCCGATTTCAACCTTTGCCACGTCGCCGGGGCTGAAATCGGTGCCCCACCCTCCTTCGCATTCTTCGCGAAGAGGGTGGGAATGTGAAAAAGCCGCCGTACAGTGCCTTTTTGCTAAACCGGTCCCTAAAGCAATCGTCAGACCCTCCTTATTTACAGCCATTTGCAGCCATTTCGCTCTATTAGACGAAAGTAACCTAGCCCAACTGCCAACCACTGTTGGATGATATTTATTCCCGGCGAAACCCCCGGAAAGAAAATCATGCCGCAGAAGTTAATGGATGTGCTGATGCTTGGCCGTTGCTCGCACGAATTCTCCTGGCCTCGGCGAGCTGCCGACGGGCACTACTACCAGGTCTGTCTGCTTTGCGCCGCAGAGTACAAGTACGACTGGAAGGCGATGAAGCGGATCAAGCGTGTTGATGGCGCGTCTGAAGCAAGTGCTGAGACGAAGAAGGGCAAGAGCCAGAAGAAGCCGACCTGGGTTCCACGTGCCCGACGCCTGACGCTGCAGACCCCGGTTCGCTATCGTCCGAAGGGCTTGGGAACATGGCATGAGGGCACGGTAGAAAATCTCAGCCAGTCCGGAGTTCTTCTTTTCGGGCCTCAGCAATTGCCGGATAATACGCTGGTTGAAATGGTGTTTGAGATGCCGGAGGAAATCTCTGGCCAGAAAAATAGCACCGTGCTCTGCCAGGGACGAATTATTCGGCGCAAGGACATTCGTGATGCGGAAGCCGTAGGACTGGCCGCATCCATCCTTGACTACAAGTTCCTGCGCAACAACTGACCTGGGTGGAGGAATCCGGACTGGCGTCTGCCCGCGACCGGATTCCGAGCTACAATTTTGCCCAAGACCAGAACCTATTCTGCATCTAAACTATAGGCAGTCGGTTAAAGCTCAATCAGGAGCACGCTATATATGAAGGCAAAATTCTCCCTTTACCTCACTGGGATCATGCTGCTCGCGATTCTCACGGTGAGCGTGGGCTGCACCAAGGCGCCGAATGATGCGCAACTTACCAGCAATATTCAGAGCAAGCTGGCGACAGATTCCGGTCTGCAGGGCAAACAACTGGGCGTGAAAGCCGAAAGCGGAACCGTGACCCTGAGCGGCACCGTCGACAACGATGCTGAACGCGAGGCGGCCGCACGTTACGCTTCTACCGAGCCTGGAGTTAAACAGGTCATCAATAACCTGACCGTCGCAGCTCCTCCGCCGGTCGAGACGGCGCAAGCTCCGCCACCGGCGCCAGCACCGGCACCGGCGCCCGTTGAAGAAAAGCCTTCGCCCGCTCCGAAACCACGCCGGCACGTTCGTGAGCGAAGTGCGCCGTCGTCTTCGAACGACTCGAACCAGGCTCCGGTGGCGGCCATGACACCTCCACCTGTGTCGACGCCTCCGGTACCGGCAACCCCACCGCCTCCGCCGCCCCCGAAGAAAGTCACGATCCCTTCCGGGACGACGCTGGCAGTGCGGCTGGTCGACAGCATTGACTCCGAAACCAGTCAGCAGGGACAAACTTTCCATGCCACTCTGGATTCTCCACTCGCCGTGGAGGGCGAAGTTGCAATTCCCGCAGGCTACGACGTTGAAGGCCATCTGGTGGAAGTGAAGAGCGCAGGTAAATTCGCTGGTCAATCTGTGGTGGCTTTGCAGTTGGATCGTATTTCGGCAGGCGGCAAGTACTACAGTCTGCAAACCGATCAGTACCGGCGGCAAGGCTCGTCGCGCGGCAAGAACACGGCTGCGAAGGTGGGAGCGGGCGCAGGCATTGGAGCCATCATCGGAGCCATCGCTGGTGGCGGCAAGGGTGCCGCTATCGGCGCTGCGGCCGGCGGGGGTCTGGGTGGCGGCGTCCAGGCGGCCACCAAGGGGCAGCAGATCAAGCTGCCGTCGGAGACGGTCCTGAACTTTACGTTGCAAGCGCCGTTGACGGTGGTCGAGGCCAAAGGTCCGAATCATGGCCGCCATCGGCTGGACACCAGCCAGTCAGATCCGAATTCGGATCCCAATCAGTCAGATCCGAACCGGCCAGTTCTGAACCGGCCCAACAGCCAGCCGGATTCGAGTTCGCAAGACCCGAATCAGTAAAGTTTTGTAAATCATTCAAAAGCCGGCGTTTGCGCCGGCTTTTTTCTTTAATAGTCATACAAAATATACTGACCAAACGGAGGTACGGAACATCCATATACTTTTGCAGGGGAACTAACGCCAAGAGGCCTTCATGTGGATCGTTGCGCTGGCGCTGCGCCGGCCTTATACCTTCGTCGTTCTCGCGCTGCTATTGCTGATTCTCGGCCCGATTGTGATCTACCGGACGCCTACCGATATTTTCCCGAACATCAATATTCCAGTGGTCAGCATTCTGTGGAACTACTCCGGTTTGAATGCGCAGGAAATGTCCAACCGGATCGTGACCCTGACCGAGCGCACACTCACTACGACGGTTGACGACATCGAGCATAGCGAGTCGCAGTCCCTGAACGGAATTGCGGTGGTGAAGGTATTCTTCCAGCCTCACGCCAATATTGAAAAAGCGATCGCCCAGATCACGGCGATCTCGCAGACCCAGTTGCGCCAGTTGCCACCTGGGACGACACCACCTCTGGTGATTACCTACAACGCCTCGACCGTTCCCATTCTGCAGCTCGCATTGTCGGGACAGAAACTTTCGGAGCAGCAACTCTTTGACTATGGTGTGAATTTCATCCGGACCCGGCTGGTGACGGTTCCAGGCGCCGCCATCACCTATCCGTATGGCGGCAAGCAGCGGCAGGTCCAGGTGGATCTCGACACCAATGCGCTGCAGGCGAAAGGACTGTCGCCGAACGATGTAGTGAACGCCATCAGTGTCCAGAACCTGATTCTGCCCTCCGGAACCTCAAAGATTGGTCAATTCGAGTATGACGTAGACCTCAACGGTAGCCCGCAGACGGTGGCGGAGTTGAACGACCTTCCCATTAAACGAGTGGGCAGCACGACCATTTACATCCGTGACGTGGCTTACGTGCGTGACGGCTTCCCGCCGCAAACCAACATTGTTCGGGTGGACGGACAGAGGGCTTCCCTGTTGACCATTCAGAAAACCGGGAACGCATCCACCCTGGACATCATTTCCGGGATCAAGGCTCTGCTGCCGCGAATCCAGACCCAATTGCCTCCCGAACTGCAGATCAGGCCTTTGGCGGACCAGTCCCTGTTCGTGCGCGCCTCCATTGACGGTGTGGTACGCGAAGGTCTGATTGCGGCGTGTCTCACCGGAATCATGATTCTGATCTTCCTGGGAAGCTGGCGCAGCACGGTGATCATCGCGGTTTCGATTCCGCTCTCGATTCTCAGTTCCATCATCGCGATGAGCGCTCTGGGCGAAACCATCAACATCATGACCCTGGGCGGACTGGCCCTCGCGGTCGGTATTCTGGTGGATGACGCCACGGTTGAAATTGAGAACATCAACCGGAACATCGCCGAAGGCAAAGAAATTCAGAAGGCGATTCTGGATGGTGCTCAGCAGATTGCGGTTCCCGCCTTTGTTTCGACGCTGGCGATCTGCATCGTGTTTCTGCCGATGTTCTTTCTCACCGGCGTGGCCCGTTACCTTTTCGTTCCGCTGGCGGAAGCCGTCGTGTTCGCGATGCTGGCTTCGTATTTGCTGTCTCGGACGCTGGTGCCGACCATGGCCAAATATCTGCTGCGCGGTCACGAGCAGGAAGCCGGCCATCTGAATACCGAGAGCCGCAATCCTTTGATACGCATGCAGGTGGCTTTTGAGCTGTCGTTCGAAAGATTCCGCGACCGTTATCACCAGATGCTGGAACGCTGCCTGCATCATCGCGGCGCATTCTTGTGGGGTTTTGCCGCGGTGTGCGTGGGCTCGTTCGTTTTCTTAGTGCCATGGCTCGGCCGCGATTTCTTCCCCAGGGTCGACGCCGGACAGTTCAAGTTGCACGTGCGCGGAAGGGCCGGCACACGAATCGAAGAGACCGCGAATCTTTGCGACCAGATCGAAGGCTTCATACGGGAGGAGATTCCGCCGCGCGAAGTATCCAGCATCATCGACAACATCGGCCTGCCCTACAGCAGCATCAACCTTTCTTACAGCAACTCGGCGCCGACCGGCCCTGCTGATGCCGACGTACTGGTCACGCTGAACAAGGACCATCGACCGACGGACGACATCGTCCACGATTTACGTTTGAAGTTGCGCGATCGATTTCCTGGCGTGTATTTTTCCTTTCTCCCGGCCGACATCGTGAGCCAGATTCTGAACTTCGGTCTTCCGGCTCCGATCGATATTCAGGTTACCGGATATAACTTCCAGGAGAACCGCCTGTTCGCCAACAAACTGCTGCGCCGGATTGAGATGGTTTCAGGAACGGCTGACCTACGCATCCAGCAGCCCTTCGACGAGCCACATCTGCACGTCGATGTAGACCGAACCAAGGCCCAACTGGCCGGGTTCACACAGCGCGATATTGCTACCAACCTGCTGATCTCGCTTAGCGGCAGTTTCCAGACTTCGCCCACCTACTGGCTCAATCCGAAGAATGGCGTGAGCTATTCCATTGCCACCCAGACACCGCAGTATCGAGTGGATTCGCTGCAAGCGCTGCAGAACATACCGATTACCGGCTCCGGCGGAGCGACTCCGGCGATTCTCGGCTCGCTCGCCACCATCCAGAGGGGCGCGGGAATGGCTCTGGTCTCACACTACGACATTCAGCCCGTCATCGACATCTATGGATCAGTGCAACGCCGGGATCTGGGCGGAGTGGCAGACGAGATCCAGAAGATTGCTGATGACAGCCGCAAGGAATTGCCGCGAGGCTCGGAACTCGTGATTCGCGGACAGGTACAGACCATGAAGTCCTCCTACTCGGGGCTGATTTCAGGTCTGGCGTTTGCCATTCTTCTGGTGTACCTGCTCATCGTGGTGAACTTTCAATCGTGGCTGGACCCGTTCATCATTATCTCGGCGCTCCCGGCGGCCCTGGCGGGCATTGTCTGGTTTTTGTTCGTAACCAAAACCAACATCAGCGTTCCTGCCCTGACCGGTTCTATCATGTGTATGGGGGTAGCCACCGCCAACAGCATCCTAGTTGTGAGCTTTGCCAAAGAGCAAATGGAAGAAGGTAAGGACGCGTTGACCGCTGCGATGGCAGCCGGGTTCACCCGCTTCCGGCCGGTCCTGATGACAGCCCTGGCCATGATCATCGGCATGGTGCCGATGGCGATTGGCTTAGGAGAAGGCGGAGAGCAGAATGCTCCTCTGGGCCGGGCGGTCATCGGCGGATTGATTTTTGCCACGGCTGCGACTCTGTTCTTTGTTCCAGTGTTCTTCAGCCTGTTGCACGGACGGCGCGAGTCGGCGGAACAGCATATGCAGAATTAATCGGTTTATTGCATAGATCATAGGTATTTTTATTAGAGTTGGAGAGCGAATGAAGGTCGATAACAGCAGCGAGATTTATAGACACTCGGAACACGAAGCGACGACCCCGCCAGGCGGCCCCAGGCAACAGTACCGGTCGCAGTGGTGGATACTTGTGTTGGCCGTGGTCGCTGCGGTCCTGCTGGTGATCTTCGGCATTTTGCCGCGCATTCAGGCGCGGACTGCGTTGCGTCAGGAAACCGCGCGAATGGCTGTGGCTACGGTGGCGGTGGTTCAGCCCAAGCATACGGCCCCGTCGCAGGAGATCGTTCTTCCCGCCAACGTGCAGGCCTTTGCAGACGCTCCGATCTACGCCCGCACCAACGGATATCTGAAACGCTGGTATGTGGATATTGGAGGCCGCGTCAAAGCAGGCCAACTCCTTGCCGAAATTGACACTCCCGAAGTAACTCAGGAACTGCGCCAGGCACGCGCCGATCTCGCTACTTCGCAGGCGAACCTGAATCTTTCAAAAATTACCACGGACCGTTACGCGGGACTGTTGAAGACCGACTCTGTCTCCAAGCAGGAATCTGACAACGCAGCCGGGGACTACGAGGCCAAGCAGGCCGCATTGCAGTCCGCGCAAGCGAATGTGAAACGGTTGGAAGAGTTGCAATCATTTCAGAGGATTTACGCTCCCTTCTCTGGAGTAATTACGGCGCGTAACACCGACGTTGGCGCCTTGATCAATTCTGGCAGCACGGGAGGCAACGGGAACGAGTTGTTTCACATTGCGCAACCGGACAAGCTTCGTGTTTATGTCAGCGTTCCGCAGGTCTATTCCCAGGCAGCGAAGCCCGGGATCACTGCCGATCTGACCCTGGCGGAGTTTCCCGGCCGCCGCTTCCAGGGCAAGCTGGTGCGGACCGCGAATGCGATCGATCCCACTTCTCGCACCTTGCTGGTTGAGATTGCCGTGGACAATCCGACTGGACAGCTTTTCACGGGTTCCTATGCCGAAGTGCATTTCAAACTGCCGACTCCGACATCGTCGTTAATACTGCCTGTCAACACATTGCTCTTCCGTGCTGAAGGTCTCCGCATCGCCACGGTGGGACCGGATCAGAAGGTGCAGTTGAAGCAGATCACGATTGGCCATGATTTCGGCAGTGAGGTCGAGGTGGTCGCCGGACTAACCGGCAATGAAAATGTGATTATCAATCCTCCGGACTCGGTGATCGACGGTCAAACTGTGCGGATCGCACAAAACCAGCAGGGGGCACAGTGAGGAAGCAGGCGTCAGACTTCGGACCTGAGACCTCGGACCTCGGGATTTTTTGCCGACGGCTGATGGCTGCGGTCGGGTGTCTGGTCCTCAGCGGTTGCACTGTAGGCCCGCGGTATGCGAAACCCAATGTTCCGGCGCCGCCTGCTTACAAAGAGGTTCCGGCGGACTGGAAGACGGCGCAACCCAGCGATCAGATTGCCAAGGGAAAATGGTGGGAGATTTTTCAGGACCCGCAACTGAATGCGTTGGAAGAGCAGGTCAATGTCTCCAATGAGAATTTGAAAGCGGCGGAAGCGCAGTTCCAGCAGGCGCGGGCATTGGTGAGGTATAACCGGGCAGCGTACTATCCCACGGTAACGGCGGGCGCTGCGGCGGAGCGCGAGCATCTTTCCTCGCATCGCCCTCTGGTTCCCTCCACCACATCGGTGAACGGAACCGATCTGGTAATCCCCGTGGATGTCTCCTACGAAGCGGACGTGTTTGGTCGCATACGCCACACGGTGGAAGCCGCGCGGGCGAATACGCAAGCCAGCGCCGGCGATCTGGAATCGGTGCGGCTAAGTCTGCATGCGGAACTCGCGCTCGACTACTTCGAGATGCGTACGCTCGATGCGGAAGAGCAGTTGCTCAAATCGAACGTGACCTCTTTTGAAAAAGCGCTCGAGCTTACGCAAAACCGGTACACGGGCGGAGTGGCCTCGGCTGTCGACGTCGCGCAAGCTCAGACTCAGCTGGAAAACACTCGCACCCAGGCGATTGATGTCACGATCCTGCGAGCGCAGAATGAACACGCAATCGCAACTCTCATCGGACAACCGGCTCCCACTTTTAGTATTCCGGCTTCGGCGTGGAACTCGCCTCCGCCCAATATTCCGCCAGGCATTCCGTCGGAACTGCTGGAGCGGCGGCCGGATATTGCAGCTGCAGAACGCCGCGTCGCGGCCGCAAATGCCCAAGTCGGGGTGGCCCGGGCCGCCTACTTTCCCATCTTTACGTTGACCGGCACAGGCGGCTTTGAAAGCACTGCCATCACGACGCTGATTCAAGGTCCCAGTGGATTTCTCACTGCTGGCGCCGCTGTGGCGATAACTGCCTTTGATGGAGGCCGCCGCCGGGCAGTTTCCGAGCAGGCGCGCGCTGCATATGACCAATCGTTGGCGAACTATCGTCAGTCCGTTCTCACCGCGTTTCAGGAAGTGGAAGACAACCTGGCCGTGTTGCGCATCCTCGACGACGAAGCGAAAGCGCAGCAGGCCGCAGTGGCCGCCGCCGAGCACTCGCTGGAACTCTCCACCAACCGCTACAAGGGCGGTGTGGTGAGCTACCTGGAGGTGACCACGGCGCAGAGCACGGCCCTCGCCGACGAGCGGGCTGCCGTCGATATCCTGCGCCGGCGCATGACCGCCAGTGTTTCCCTGATCAAGGCCCTGGGCGGAGGATGGAATTCCGCGAGCCTGCCTTCGGTAAAACTCGATACTCAGTCGTCGACCACGACCGGCCAGTAAGCAGGCGTCCAGATTCGCATCTGCGCCTAGTACTAAAGTAATCCCCTGTCTCCCGGATTGCGGCACGATCCATTCCAGACGATCATCTATATGTTTAGTAAATAATTTCAGGAGTATGCGCCATGCCCCTGATCCGGAATACTGAGGATCCTAAATTCGTAAAGCAGTTGGACGGACTAAACCATCGCAATCAATTCATTCGCGAACTGGCCAGCGCGATCTTGCACGAGAAAGACGGCTTCGAGAGTGTCTTGAGCCTAGCAAACCGGGTGTACGACCGGCATTGCTCGCCACGGGCGGGATTGTCGGCTCGCCGCATCTTTGACCAGCACACAAGAATGAGCGCCTAGCCCGGCAAAGACAGTTGCCCTCGGCTGTCCAGTCGGAGCGAAGCTCGACTCGTTTCCGTTCCGAATCAAAACCCTGGCGGAGCCCTGGGCTCGTGTGGGACCGGGTCTTCGACCGGGTCAGGCGGTGCGAAGCACCGCAATTAATTGCAGAAAAATCATTGCGTCCCTTCGGGCCGCCCAGCCGGGTCGAAGACCCGGCCCCACACAAGCCCGGCGCGTTGCGTCGAAGTGCGGAGCAAAGATATGCTGTCCCTCCATGCTCCGATCAATCCTCTGCTCTTTCCTTCTCTTGTCTACTGCAACGCTCGCGCTTGCGCAACAGCCGTTTCTCTCCTCCGAACAGTGGATAAAGCTGCGCGATGAAGCCAACGGCGCTGCGCCTTACGAAAATCTACGTCATCTGACCCGCCTCCATCGCGTGCCCGCGACCGCTGAATTTGATCAGGCCGCTCAGTTCATCTTGCGACGCGCGCGTGAGTACGGATTGTCCGAAGTCCAGAGCGAGCAGTTCCCCATCGACGGAAAAATTCAATACGGACTGATGCGATCGTATCTCGGCTGGACGGTCGAGGCCGGTCAATTGTGGGAGGTGCGGCCACAGCATCTGCTTTTGGGAGACTGGGCGACTGATCCGATCCGGTTGGCTGACTACAGTCACAGCGCGGATGTGGAAGCTGCCCTGGTGGATGTAGGCGACGGATCTCACGAGGCCGATTACACCGGCAAGGATGTGCGCGGAAAGATTGTGCTGGCCGATGGCGTACTGGCTCGGGTACAGGCGCTCGCCATAATCAAGTACGGAGCAGCAGGCATTGTGAGCGACATGCCAAATCAGACCACGGCATGGTCGGGCCTGGACCGAACCATTGTGCGTTGGGGCCATCTGGATGCACGCCAGCCTACAGGCTTCGCTTTCATGATTTCGCGGGACACGGCGGAAGCACTGCGCACACGCTTGCGCGCAGGAGAACAGATTGTTCTGAACGCCAAGGTGAAAGCAGAAGTTGGCCCGGGACACTGGACGGTAGTCAGCGGCGTGATTCCCGGGACTGATCCGGCGAGCGACGAGATCGTTTACAGCTGTCATCTTGACCACCCGAGGCCGGGGGCGAATGACAACGGCAGCGGCTGCGTGACCATCCTGGAATCAGCACGCGTGCTGGTGCAACTGATCGGCAGTGGAGCGCTGCCGCGCCCTAGACGTACGCTGCGCTTTGTCTGGGGACCTGAGGTGGAAGGTACTATGGCCTATCTCAGCCGCCATCCCGATATCCGGGCACGGCTGCGAGTCAACATTCACATGGACATGGTTGGCGGCGATCCCTTCAAGAACAAGTCCATCTTCCATGTGACTGAGACGCCCTGGTCGCTGCCCAGTTTTGTGACTGACATCGGAGCTGCCTTCGCGGATGTGATTCGTACTGGAGCAGCCGGCTACGCCAGCGACGGAGCCGCGCCGGATGCCGCAGTGATCGAGACTCGAGCCGGAGAACAAGGCACCCGCAACCAGTTTCTGGCGGACGTAACGCCGTATTCCGCAGGCAGCGATCACGACGACTATGATTCGTCTACGGTTGCGATTCCGTCGCTCTATTTGCGCGACTGGCCTGATATCTACATTCACACCGACCATGACACGCTGGCGCAGATCGATCCCACCAAGTTGCGCCGAGTAGCGCTGCTGGGTGCGGCGTCGGGATATGTTTACGCGAGCCTCGATGCGGAGCGATCACGCAGCCTGCTTCCTTTCTATACCGCGCAGTCGGAAACGCGCCTGGCGCAACTCTCGCAACAAGCGCAGCAAATCGTGGAGAATCCAAAGCTGGCTACGGGTGAGGCCTGGTACGAGGCTCGTAACCTGATTCGGCAAGGGCTTCAGCGCGAGATCGCGACCCTGTCTTCCCTTCTGATTTTTAGCGGATCGAGTCCTCATGACGCGTCCTCCGAAAAAGCGCTGACCGATCAGGTCGCAACTTTCACTAGCTGGATCGACAGTGTGGCGAAAGGCCGGGGAGCGCAGGGAACGGAGCCGAATGCATCTTGGTCGGAGACGGCAGCGGCACGAAAGGTTCCCGTGCGAGTCGGCGAATTCGGGCCACTCACTTATCAGAACGACGATGTTCTCAAGGCTCGCCTCGCGCCGGATCGCCTGGCAAAAATCAAGCTGTTGAATAGCGAAGCGACACCATTGCTCAACGCACAGGATTCCTCGGAACTCTACGCCTACGAGATCGTAAATTTTGTTGATGGCAAGCGAACCGTGGGAGAAATCCGCGATGCGGTCTCGGCCGAGTATGACCCTATGCCGGTCGAGGTGGTGGAAGACTATCTCAGCGCCTGTAAAGATGCTGGGCTGATTCAATGGAAATAATTCGCGGGCGTGGATTGCACGCCCGCAATAATCGGAGGGGAGGGCTGAAAAGGCGTTTCAAACTACGACTGCACTGCCCCTACCAGCTTGCTTCTACCAGTAGGTGAAGTGGAGTTTGTCGAGGTATACGGTGTAAGGCGTTTGCTTGTAGTTTCCGTCCATCTGGAAGTTGAGAGTAATGCCGTGCCATCCCGATGGCGCCGAATTTTTGCCATAGTATTTATTAATCGGATGGGTCACATCGTTAAGGGTGATCGACTGGTAGAAAAGTTGATTGTCCCAGGTTCGTTGCACCTGAATGACGACGTGGTTCCAGGCATTGTTTACGGGATTGCAGGCAACGCCGGTCCCTACCCACTTGTTGTTCACATTGTCCCAGATGTCCCACTCACGCCCGCCGGCGATGCGGCACTGGTTGCCGAAGATAAAACTCATCCCGCCGAAATACTGGCTGATGTCGAACTCCAGGACCTGGGATGCCGGTAGATTGCTGGAAAAGAACCAGACATCGTAGGTGAAGTTCTTGAGGTTCGGCACGAGGGTGTGATTGTTGTCCGGAAGGCCCTGCGTGGATCCCTGGCCGATGATCGGGTTGCTCCAAAGAACGTCGGAATATGGGACGGTGCCACCGATATCGAACTTGGTTGATCCACCGCTCTGGGTCATGCCCCAGGTCACCTTGGGGCTGCAATTGGAACAGATTTCATAGGCCGGGGCCAGTTCGCCCCACCCTTTCCATCCACCGCTGGCTTGAATGTTGTACAGCACATTTCCGCCCACGTTGATGGTGAGCGGAGAAAAAGTGGATCCGCCGCAGTTGTCCCACTCTTGCACGACCGTGTTGTGAGTTCCCGGGCTGACAGTCAAGGTGGTGTTCAGGGTTGCGCCAGGCACGGTGTACAACAATTTATTGTCGACGTAGACGCCCATTGCGGCCACTCCCTTGCCGCATGACGTGCTGGCGGTCGCGCTGTACGGGACCGACGGGCCTACCGTGCTATTGTTCGCCGGCGAGCTTACGAATACTCCAGGCTGGCTCGCGACAGTGACCATGGCTGTGGCGAAAGTTGATCCGCCACAATAGTCCCATTCCTGAATCACGGTTTTGTGAGTTCCGGGATTCAAGGTCAATTTTGTGTTGAGATTGGTCCCGTTCACGACATAGGTGAGCTTGTCGTTTACGTAAACGCCCATCGAAGCCACGCCCTTCGAGCACGTGCTCGTGTTGGCGCTGGCCACGAAAGAGACCGGCGAGCCGATGGTAGCGCCAGCGCTCGGGCTGCTAACCGCCACCCCGGCCATGGCCCTTGCGGCTAACCCCGCAATCAGGCAGACGTATACACAGACACTTCTCATGACTTCTGGACCCCAACCTCTGTTAATTTTTGCCTTTGCGAAGTGGGCGCTTGGAACCGATCTGTTAACGCGAATTCTATAAACCTGTTGCCATGGGCGCAAGCTTAAAACTCCGCTTTATCGACCAGAAGTACATGTTTTTCTAAGGCTTTGACGGATGTTCGACCATGGACCTTGGACATCAGGGACATGTCGCTCGAAATGACTTCTGCGCGACGTTGATTCGACGGGGCCCCGGGCAGGAGCACCAAAAAGGTCGATTTGTGTTCCGCGGCCTTGTTCGCCTCGTCGGCCATTCAGCCACGGTGGCGGAATCCCGCGTACAGTAGCCAACACCTGGCCCGCCTGCGTCATCTCAGATCCGTCTCAAAAGGCTTGTAGCGTGCCGAGGTGTGCACTGATGCGCGAACACGAGAGTCGATCACCCTTACTGAAGCTACTGGCAGTTGCCAGCTTGAGCATTCTACTAGGAGGATGCCGAGGGCTGGTGGCCGGCGATCCCCCGGTGCAAAACCCTCCGCCAACGCCGACGGGTTTGCAGAACATCAATCACATCATTTTCATGGCGCAAGAAAACCGGGGCTTTGAGCACTACTTTGGGTCTTTGCGCGAGTATTGGGCTGCCAACGGTTTTCCGGATCAGTCGTTCGATGGACTGCCTCAATTCAATCCAGCTTCGGGCGCTGCACCCCTTCGGGGCAACCCGCCTACAAATCCCGGTTGTGATCCGACCTTCCCGTTTCCGGCCAACGACTGTGTGAACAACAGCAACAGTCCAGCAGTGGAATCCTTTCACATGCTGTCGATGTGCATCGAAAATCCCAGTCCCTCCTGGAATGAATCGCATGTGGATTGGGACATGGCCAGCCCGCTTTCTCCTGACCCGTCGAATCCGTTGAATGGATTCGTACGCACCGCCGCTCACGATGCTCGAACCACGCAGCCACCTTTTAGCGATACGGACGGTAGACGGGCGATGGCCTATTACGACGGAACTGACTTGCCTTACTACTATTTCATGGCTTCAAGTTTTGGCACTTCCGACCGATGGTTTTCTCCGGTCATGACCCGGACCCAAGCCAACCGGATGTACATGGTAGCGGCCACTTCAGCGGGGCATGTGTACGCTCCAGCTCCTAATTCGCCTCCTCTTGCTAATCTCACGATTTTCGACTTGCTGCAGTCTGCCGGGATCACCTGGAAAATTTACGTCACAGACCTGGACCGCGCGGTCACCCCGATACAGGATGCTGACATCAACTACTTCGCCGCAGCAACAAAGTATCCCCAAAACATCGTGCCGTCAGGACAGTTTCTCACCGACTTGCAGAACGGAACTCTGCCCGCCGTCGCCTACATCGAAGCCGGTCTTAACAGCGGTCTCGATGAACACCCGGGCGTGGACGATGGTATACCGGGAGCCAGCATTCAAGTGGGAGCGCAATACGCCGCCACCTTGATCAATGCACTGATGCAGAGTTCATCCTGGAAGGATTCGGCATTCATTCTCACCTACGACGAATTCGGCGGATTCTATGATCATGTGCCGCCACAGGCAGCCGTAAGCCCCGACGGTGTTCCCCCACAGGATCTTATGCAGGGACCTCCGCCAAACGGCCCTGACCTGTGTGTGGGAAGCACCGGACCCACTTGTGATTTCGTGTTCACGGGTTATCGAGTCCCAATGATTGTGATCTCGCCCTTCGCGAAGAAGAACTACGTTTCGCACACCGTAGCTGACTACACCGCCTGGCTCAAACTGGTGGAAACGCGATTCAGCCTGTCGAGTCTTACGAAACGCGACGCCGCCCAGATGGATATGAGCGAATTCTTTGATTTCGTGAACGTCCCCTGGAAAACGCCGCCGACTCCGCCGTCTCAACCTACCAACGGAGCCTGCTATCAGGATCATCTGCCGTAGGATTCAGCGCCGGAACATGGCGCGCCGGTGTTGGGGAGATGGTGCCAATAGAGAGAGGTGGGGCGGGAGAGCGAAAGAACTTTCCAGGACGGATTTGTATAGAGTGACGGCGCTGCGGGATTCAGCCGACGGGTTGTGCTGGGGCGCAAAATCCGTAGAAGCTGTCGACAGCTTCAGAGCTGGTTTCGAAGACCTCAAACAGACGGTCGACCCGCGTCAGTTCCAAGATTACGGCTGAGGATGGAGGGACAGCGGCCAGCTTCAGATCGCCATTCCGCTTCATGGCTTGTTCCATGCAATGCAACAACATGTCCACGCCGGCGCTATCGATCTGGGTCACCTGGGAAAAATCGAAGACGATACAGGGCCGGTCCGCGGTAATGAGCGGGCTCACATCACGCAAGAATTCCTGAACCTGTCCCAACTTCAGCTGTGCAGGCAATTGCTTCACGACCACCGGTCTCGGAGTTGTCATATGAGTCATCGATTTACTCGCTGTATGTGGGCAGGTCTCTCTTGTCCAGTGCCATTAAGATGCCGATTCAGGTTGAGATGCTGCCCGCTGTAGTCCTTCACACCGCGCTGGAAGTACCTGGCTGAAACGGCCTTTGCCGACTGCCGATAGAGTTCGACGGCAAAAGCATCGTCGTTAGGGGTGGCATTCAGCTTGGTGAAAGCCGCGACAAAGATTTCTTGCGTCAGTTTCTCCGCGCCGAGTGAGTCTCCTGCCAGCCGTAAGCTTAGCGAGTAGACACGCGTGGCATGGGCCTCGAAGAGAGCGCGGCATGCCGAACCGTCGCCTGCTTTTGCTCGGGCCACGAGTCCTTTGGGTTCCGCGGCGCAAGGCATGCTCACGGTCGAAAGCAGATCTGCCGTTACCGCGGAAACAGTGGCCATGTCATAGCTCCTAAAAGAACGATTCAAATTCAAAAGCTGTCACAGAGTATGGTGAGCAGACCCACTGGTCTATCAGGGCGAATCTGTACCCACCCTTAAGGGTTGCTGTATTACCCGATCCGTCTGCATCAAGAAAGTGCGGGACTGCCTAGTCGATGATTCCTTCACTACTGCGTCTGGCTGACAAATTTACGAAATCAACCGGATGGTGCCACTGCGGCGGGCGAATTAGATTCTTGGAAAGCTTTACTCCCCGCTCTTCAACCCCTTGCCAGGCGGGCGCCCTGCAAAAGGCGCCTGCCTCTCGCCTTATGCTTCTGGCTTCTAGCTTCTGGCTCCTAGCTTCCAGAGCAGGGGCTGCGGCAATCGCTTTTCCGGTGGTAAACTGCGCCTATGGCTACTAAACGAAAGAAACCAGCGAAGACGAAGAAGAAAGTAACGACCAAAAAGAAGGCTTCCAAAAAGCCAGTCACCAAGAAGAAAGCTTCTTCCAAGAAAAAATCGAAGAAAGTTACCCGAAAAAAGGTCGCGACCAGCGCCAGGGTCAGGGGCAAGAAGAAAACGGCCGTCAAGGCGAAGCCTGCCTCTAAGAAGCGGACTCGACCGAAGGGCAAGCGTGTGGAATCGCCAGTTCTCCGTCCACAGGAAACCAGAGCCCGCGCCGCCGGACAGTCTGGGGACCTGCAGGGATTGTCGGATATCAGAAGCGCCGACTCGGAGAGCGTAGACGAACTCCTCGAAGAAGGAAACGCGTTTGAGGCCGACGTCGTGAAGGGCGTGGAAGAGGCCGGAAACGAACCGGAGCAGGAAGTCCACACTCACGAAGTACTGGAAGACGACGTGCCCGAGGAATACCTGGACAAAGATTAGTCCGGGCGACGGGCTTTCAGGCACGCTTCCCGCTTACGTCCAGACCACACAGGCATCAGCGCCGGAACTCAAACGCTGATGCCTCGTGTCCAGTTTTTAGCCTTTGTTCTGCTGACGACCGAAGACTGACGACCGACCACTGCTAGACCGGGGTAACTCCCTCCGCAATCTCCGCTTGCGATAAAAGGCCAACTCCCCTCCGTAATGTGCTTTATCACCCTTCCTTGAATATTATCCCTTCAAGTATCACTTTAGGTCGAACGGAAGTTTGGCCTCATTATGTTGAAGGCAACGCGCCGCTTTCGCTTCATAGTTATCGCAGTCGCAGTGATGATTGTTCCTGTTGCCAGCTGGGCCGGCAATCTTACGATCGCGCCGACCACCACCCTATCCGCACAGACCTCGAACAACACCAGCGCAGCGGATAATTTTGGCGCGCAATCGAACGGGAACCTCGGCGCCAGCAACATCAGCAAGCTGGACATTCACTCCCTGCTTTACCCCGCGGCCCAGACGAAAGTATTCGCTCACATGGTGCTGTGGTTCGGTCAACCGGACCACATCAACGTAGGCTACAGTTCGACCGACCCGGCGCAGGTCAAGCGTCAGATCTCGGACATGATCAGCCGAGGCATCGACGGAGTAGTCATGGTCTGGTACGGACCGAACAATGCGATCGACCGGGCGGCCAAGCTGGTGATGCACGAAGCGGAGGCGCATCCCGGCTTCACCTTCGCCATCATGGTAGACAATGGCGCCATTCGTTGGAACTCATGTCCGGGATGCAACGCCCAGAGTGCTCTGACTCAGGATCTGCAATACGTCGAGCAGACTTATTTTCCTTCCCCCGCATATTTGAGGATGGGAGGCCGGCCAGTCGTCACCAATTTCGACATCGACAAGTACTTCACGATTGACTGGAGCGCAGCCAAGTCGGCAATGGCGACCGACCCCGTGTTCCTTTTTCAAAATGGAAACGGCTTCCGCCATGGACAAAGCGACGGCGCATACTCCTGGGACATCGCGACCAACAGCGATTACGGCATGAGTTACCTCACCAATTTCTATACGGCGGGTGCCGCGTTTCCCAGCAAGGAAACCTGGGGCGCGTCGTACAAAGGATTCAACGACAAGCTCGCCTCGTGGGGATTGAACCGGGTCATGGGAGAACAATGCGGCCAGACCTGGCTGCAGACGTTCGCAAAAATCAACAGTCTCTACGACTCGACCAATCAACTGCCGGTCCTGCAACTGGTCACCTGGAATGACTACGAAGAGGGGACAGAAATTGAAACGGGTATCGACAATTGCGTGAGCGTGTCGGCCTCGGTTGCCGGCAACTCCTTGCAGTGGAAGATTACGGGAAACGAAAACACGGTCGATCACTATACCGTGTTCATCAGCAGTAATGGTCGCAGCCTGATGCCCATTGCCGAAATGGAAACTGGCTCGAACACACTCGATCTTTGCCAATACTCGCTCGCGGCCGGCAGTTACACACTGTTTATGCAGGCGAACGGCAAACCGAACTTGACCAATCAGATGTCTGGGCCGCTGCCATACACACCCCAGTGCAGCGCCCCGTCCGCGACTCCAGCCATCGCTCTCCGCGCCTCACCATCTTCGGTGATCATCATGGAAGGACAGGATAATAGTCCCGGTATTGCGGTGACTGCGCAATCGGGATCGACGAGCCCCATTTCTCTTTCCTGTTCAGATCTTCCAGCGGGGATGTCGTGCGCGTTCTCTCCATCGGTCATTGCAGCAGGATCAACCGGTGCCACATCTGTTCTTAAAGTGGCCGTTACCCGTGCGCCTAAAGGAACTGACGGTCCGGGTCATCCGCCGAAAAAGCCGCGCAAGACCGTTCTGCTCGGTCTCGCCTTGGGGATGATGGGCATGATTGTTATAGGTCAGGTCGAGAGGAAGCGCATGCTGGGAGTGTTAGTTCTCTGCGGATTGCTTACCTCTGTTCTGCTCTTGAGCTCGTGCGGAGGCCTAGCCAGCGTGCCTGCCAGTTCGGCGACTGCCGGGGGCGTGGTTCGTGGGGCTTACACGATCACAGTCAATGCGACTTCGGGTGCGACCCAGGCTTCGACTACGGCCACGATCACAATCCGCTGACTCTTTGCCATTCCCGGAAGGGAGGGGTCGGAGCCGGACGGTCCGGGGCGGGGCTGTACCGGCCGCTGACGGCGAAGATCGCCTCGCATTGCCCCGGAGATAATCTCTTTAACAACTGCTGCAAGACGTCGTCCTCGACAGCTGCCGTCGGTCCCGGATTGATCACCGTCATTCCACACAATTTGCTCAGAGCAAGATAATTGGCGCGATTGGCACGCACAAATTCAATCGGGTATTCCGGCTTTCGTTCCCGCGCCTGCTCCGGGTCGGCATCGAGCAGATAGGCAATGTCTGGCCGCGAAACCAGTTTCAGCAGCAGACGAACATAAACGCGCGCGACTCGAGAGCGTACCGGCAGGTTCGCCAGTTCATCGTAAAGATAGCGATCGTAAATGACGACATCGCTGTTGCTGCGGCCGGTCTGGATGGCTACAACGTTGAGCCAGACGGCATCGAGGAAGTAAAGGAAGAAACGAAAGACATGCATGTACCAGGTTTGAACATTCTTGTCGCGGCGATCGACAGGCTTGCCTGGAGCCCCGATACCTGTGTCTCCCTGGAACAACGTGCTGCGAGAGAACTCGCGGAACTGCCGCAGCACGGCGATGTCGTTCCAGAATTCCAATCGCCGCACGCGCAGACCGGCATCAGTTAACCGGACATGAAGACTATCGATCTGCGTGCTCTTCCCGGCGCCATCGATTCCAGAGAAACTCACAAGCAGAGGTTGGCGTTCTTCCGTTGGAAGTGTTATTGGGCCTGGGTCGGTCATTTTGAACTCTTGTTATTACTGTCTATTTCTACTGGGCGCCGGGCGGTTTGCTCGGCGTGCCCTTGGACAAAGCAGCTACGGTTCCTAGAGCTACGGCTGCGCCAACTACGGCACCTACGCTAATCAGGATGGTCCGAACCCGCTTCTGTTTGGCTGGCGCCAGCGCTGCTCCTGCAGGTCTGGAAACCGCGAAACCCGTCGTAGTCGTAGTCTCTGCTGCCGCTGTACCGACAGGCTTCTGCGCCTGGGCGGGAGGCGGTTGCGGGACCGGTTGAGCCGGCTCGGTTTGTGGTTCGGCCTGGGCGACCATGGGGCGGTATTGGCTTGCGCCAGGGCTGTCCGGCAGCGATTCCACGCCGGGAGTCGCTGCAGGTGGCGTCGGGAGCGCCTGGACGGGCTGATTGGCTGGTGACGCCTCCGGACGTTCCTGTCCTGGGACAGGCTCCTGCGGGCCCGGAAGAGCCACGGCACAGCTGGAGACCAGCAGCGCAAACGTCAGACACCCACCAGTCAGACGGACAGCGATCCGATCCACAATCTTCATAGTTCCTCCCCAACTGCGTGGATGCAAGCAGCTGGCCCTGCATCTTGTTCAAAGCCCGCCCTCATACCTCGCCCTTGGAAAAAAGAGGCAAAGCCGGATGTTGCTTGGCACTTGCATGTGATACCGGCTCAAGTTGAATTTCGCCGTAACCGAGTGGCGCCATGGATTCCACGGTTTGTCCGGCGTATCTGAAGCGCCGCCGGTCGGACGCTGTTCTGCCCACAATTTTCGGGTCCTCGATCGTGATTGCGATGTTGCGCGACAGATTCACCAAACGGTTTCCGTCCACGACAGCGTGCGTCAGTTCGAGCGCCCGCCCGACAGAAGTGAATGGCAAGATAGAGGAGTCTTCTACGGCAGTGCCGTAGTCGACGACACACTTGCGCTCCACGTTGCTGCAACGCGTAACCAGCGCCGAGGCTCTGATCCGAGCACCTTGCCCGATATACACCGGGGCCACGATGCGCGCCGTTCGATGCACTCGTGCGCCCTTGTCGACCCAGACGCCCGGCTTGATTTCCTGCCCGCTGGGACGAATCGCGCATCGTCCGAGGAATGCGTCGACTGCCAGACGCCGAAGATCGCGCGCATCGTTCAGGCGATTCACATAGCCCTTGGTCAGATAGCCCGCCGGCAGGTTTCCGTTGGAGAGAGAATCCATACTCAAGCCGTACTGCTTTTTCGGAAGAGCGTCCAGGACCCAGAAATCCAGAGGTCCGTGGGCATCGCAGGCCCGGGTCACTGCGACCCCCATTTCGCGATGGAACTGGAGAAACTCCACCAGATTCACTTCCGCGTAAGCGCCTACCCGGATCAACAAGACCTTATCGAAGCCTTTTTGCGCGTGCTTCATGAGACTGTCGGGAATAAAGCGCAAGCCCGCAGTCGAAGCAAGCGCCGGCTCGTTCACCACGGAAACCATCTTCACGCCTGTGCTGTGAAGACGATTCACGGTGCGTTCCACAATCGATTGCCCAAGGATCTCGAGCGGCGCAACAGGCCCTGTAGGCGCTTGTTCACCATCGCCTTGGCCGTGTTCGTCGCCGGAAGCTTTCAAAATTGATCGGTTGTCGACTACGAGAATTGCGCTAACGGGCACCGGTCCCCCCTCAGTGGACGCTTGGATGGTGGGGCAGGCAAAGACGTTGGCTGGAAAACCTACAAATCGAGGTTTAGTACGGAGGGTAACCAACCCCTTCCTGTCGGGCCGACATCGAAGAAAGCTGCTTTTACCGAGGCAAGACCATAGCAAAACCATGACTACAAAAACGTCCCAAACTGCTCAACATTTCGACATTCTCTCGAACCTTGTCCTCCGAGGAATCGGGGCTGGGTCCTCCGCCGAATCGATCGAGCGTGAGGTGCAGCGCGTCTCGGAAGTTCAATGAGCAGGGGGCGTCCGACTTTCTGGAACTTGCTGACGCTAATCACGTTCTGGTTCGAGCCTTGCAGGTACTGCAAACGTCGGCCTCTGCAAATCCGGGCCATGACGAGCTAATTTCGTGGTGCGAAGCATCCCTGGCACGGGAACGCGCCCGCATCAGCCATGCGGTGGAGAATCTTGTACCCGTTTACGCCGCGCTGCAAGCGGCTGGGGCGGAAGTCGCAGTCATCAAATCACTCGACCACTGGCCCGATCTTGGATCCGATCTGGACCTCTACACCAGCGCGAACGAGAATACGGTTAAGAGAGTCATGACCCAGCAGTTCCAGGCAACAAGGGAACCACGCAGCTGGGGAGACCGTCTGGCTAACAAATGGAATTTCAAGCTGCCCAGTATGCCGGAGCTGGTCGAGGTACATGTGCGCTATCTGGGCCAGACCGGGGAGCAGAAGGCTTTAGCGCGCCGAGTACTGGAGCGCAGCGTCGCTAAGACCGTGGGAGGCCACACATTTAGAGTGCCTGCACCCGAGGAGCGTGTGATCATCTCGACCCTGCAAAGGATCTACCGCCACCTCTATTTCCGGCTTTGCGATATGGCAGATTTTGCCGCGCTGCTGAACGACCGCGCCATCGATTTTGCGGAGCTTAAGAGGGCGGCCGAACTGGCTGGCATCTGGCCAGGCGTAGTAACTTTCCTGCTCCTGATCGCAGAATACGTGAAGGATTATGGTTGCGAGATTGAAATACCGTCTGAAGTGCTTTCGGCGGCGCCTTCGCGCGACATACGCGTCTATCTGGGCGGTCAATTCTTGAGAGTTCCCAAAGCGCCTGCGGCGGGACTCTACGCTTCGCAGTTGATAAGCGCCGGCCGGCATGCCGATCTCCGAGCCATGTTCAGGTTACCCTTGTTACCACCCCTCGCCATTTCCGCTCTGGTTGCGTATCGCTTGACGGGAAACGATAAAGGCGTTTGGTAACAGACCGGACCATAACTTGCGAAAGCATGAACCACTAAGGACACCAAGGTGCACTAAGGCAAGCCCTGGATTGAGACCTTCGTGATACTTCGTGTCCTTCGTGGTTAATGGATCTTGCTGGCGGTATCGTTAAACTTACCCACTGAGTCGAAACCTAGTCGAAGGTCTGCAAAAGTCGTTCCAGCTCTTCCTGCGGGTCGTACACCAGGTGCCGGACTAGGTTGGTCCCGTAACGCGCCAACGTGGTCACGTTTGTCTCATACCAGCAACATTCGTTCATCTTCGGAGACAGGCCGCAGAAGAAGCGGAACCTTGAGAAAGTTTCCGGTGAGGCCAGCATTGCCGCGACCATCCGGTGGTTGCCATCTAGCAGGGTGAAGGTGCCACGCTGGTTGAGCCCAATCAGAAGTATGGCGCCCGCCTCCCAGCCCTCCTCCAATCGATTGCGCAGTTGCTGAATCTTCAAAAGAAAGGCTTCGTCAGCAAAGCCGTTGCAGTCGCTTGAGGCAATCCGTCGAGACACTTCGGTAAGGCCGAAATTGCCGCGCGCCGCCAGCTTGCGCCACTGCGCCCGGGGAAACACGCGGATTCGCTCCAGTTCCTCTCGTTCAATTTCGACTTCAAACCACTGGGTTCCCGCGGGAAGCTCGCGCCACAGTGCGCCGTGCCGGACAAACAACAGGGCCCGTCGCACAGCGTTTTCCACCACATCGGTGAGATTCGGCGAGGTAACGACACCGCCGAGACTCTCCTGATACTTGATGAACTCCGGTTTGTGAAAGTCTGTTTTAAGAAATTCCGCCATGACTTCGTGTTCTGAAACCCGCCGTATCGTTCTGATCTCGGAGATAAAACTTCCCTGCATGTCTTCGGCATTGCTGAACACGTTCAGAACGAACGGAACGGCCACCACAATCAGCAGCAGCACCATCATCACCAGCTGGACCCGGATCACCTGCTCCAGCGACGAATGGAATCTGTAGATGCTGCCAATGAGAACACCGCTGAACGCCAGTTGTATCCAAGCGGTGTTGGCGATCTTGTGTGACATCTCGTAAGCGATGAACACGATGCTGAGCGAGTAAACGCTGGTGGTGGCGGCGTAGAGAGCGAGCAGGTAGGGCAGGTCGCCCACCATTCCAAACTGAGCTCCGAAGACAGCGGTCCAGACTGCCGGAGGAGCGAGCCAGAGCACCAGGGTTATCGACGCCCCGATGCCTAGCACCAGCGACAGCGAAGTCGCCAGCACTCCGTGGTCGCGTGTTTTCTGGCCGCGGGTTCCGGCAGCGATGGGGAACATGCCGCTTACGACTGACCAGGACAGCACGTAAATTACGCGCCCCACCAAGGCGACCGCGGCATAGAGACCAGCCGCTGCTGGAGCAAAGAAATGCTTAACCAGCACAATGTCGAAATTGTTGATGATCACAGCGCCGACAAAGAAACCGATGGCCTGCAATCCTTCCCGAAAATCAACCGAGATAACTTTCGGTTCTTCGGCGACTGTGGCCCGTGGCGTGGGAAACGCCAGAAGATAAGCCATCACAACGGCGGCAGAGTTGGCAGCGATGACGCCGGTGACACCATATCCCATCACAATCGCAAGCAGCGATCCTCCAAGCCGAACCACGCCTTCCGCCACGACATTGATAGCCAGGTGGCGGAAGCGGTGAGCACCCTGCAGATATCCGCGGCGGCTCCCCAAGGGGACATAAAAAGCAGCGCCGATCGCCATCAGAGCCACGGGAATGGAATCAGGCAGGTTGAGATAACCAGCGATCACGCCTCGAAACAGCAACAACACCATGCCGGCCAGGACGCCACAAAACCAGGCACGCCTGTGAAATCCGCGGTAAGCGGTTCGTTTGGCCGGCAGCTCCTCCTGTTGAGCGACAATCTTCGCGGAGACAATCTGAAAGGAGAGTGTGATCGCGGAGATCAGAATCAGCAGCGTGCAAACCGCGCTGACATGACCAAATCCGCTGGGTCCCAGATACCGCGCGACTGCAATGTTGTAAGCGAAATTGATCAGGGTCACCGAACTGGACCCGGCAAGCAGCATGAAGCTGCCTGAAAGGACCTTGGCTCGGAGACTCTTTGATTCCGTATCTGGACTGGAGTTCAAACTATTGACCACTTTCATGGACTCCAACTCACCAGCGGGGGGAACGCTGTGCAGCAACCCGGTTGATGTATCCTCGCCACCACAAAGTCCGCAGCGAGAGCTAACTCCTGCGCGGCGAATCAGATGCCGAAACAGGTTGCGAGGCTGCTCAGCTTGAGACTCAAATTGCCACCCGGGCCAGACACAACCTGAACCTGTGAAAACCCCTCTAACGGCGGGTATTCCATACTAATAGTGAATGGCACAGCATCCCCACAGGCTCGTCTACGCGCTGCTTCTGCTCCTGCTCCAGGGTTGCACCCAGCCCGGCATCCACAGAGACCTTGGCCAGAACATATCCTCGCTGAGCACGGAGCGTAAGGTTCTTGCCGTGTACGAACCATGGTTCGGTCATCCCAGCCACATTTCCGTGGGCTATTCATCCCAGGACCCGGTCGAAATTCGCAAGCAAATCGATGCCGCCAAAGGTATGGGCATTTCCGGGTTCGTGGTGGACTGGTACGGAGATCGGGAACCCTTTCTGGACCGCGCTTACGCACTGATTCAGTCGATTGCAGCCGAAAAGCAGTTCAAGGTCGCCATGATGTACGACGAAACCCAGCCCAGAAATGGGCAAGCCACCGATGACGCCCTCGCTGCCTTTGAGAAGTTCCATCGCAGCTATCTGGCAGCGGACGCGCCCGGCCATGAGGCGTATTTGACCTACAACGGGCGGCCAATGATTTTTATCTTTCCCAAGAGCATGCAAACCGACTGGAACCGAATCCGCGAGGTCACGAACCAGTGGGAGAACCCGCCTCTGCTCATTTACGAAGACCGTTCCACGCCCTTTGCCAGCCTGTTTGACGGCTTCTATGCCTGGGTGAATCCCGGGAGGAAAGGGTTCGCCGCCGATGGCAGTAACTGGGGTGAAGATTACCTGCGCGATTTCTACCAGCGCATGCAATCCAAATATCCCGACAAGATCGCTGTGGGAGGCGCATGGGCGGGCTTTGACGACAGCAAAGCGTCGTGGGGGCTGAATCGCCACATTGCCCAGCGTTGCGGCCAAACTTTCGCGGATACGCTGAAAATCTCGCGGGAATACTCACCTTTGCCGTTCTTGTTGATTGCGACCTGGAATGACTACGAAGAAGGCACGGCAATCGAGCGGGGACTCGGCAAGTGTGATAGCAGCAATCGTTGATCGGGGTCTTAGAGCGAGTAACGATCCAGCAGCATTTGCACAAATCTTTCAGCGTGCACATCCTCTCCACGCCAAGTCCTTCGCAAGCTCAGGATGACACCGTTCTTCGGGATGGTCTTACACTGCAGGGGATATTCTTTCCATCTCGCCGTTCTGTCCGTTGGGTTTGACAGCCTTGGGGCGTCCCGGTAGCGAGCGGTACGCCGCCTCGGCCTCATAGACCTTGGAGATGATCGACAGCGGACGGCGTCTGACTTCGTCGTAGACTCTTCCGATGTACTCTCCCATAATCCCAGCCGACAAGAGCAACAGGCTTCCCAAAAAGAAAATCGCGGAAGTCATGCCATAGGCCACTGGGCTGAACGGACTGCTCGAGACCAGCGCGGAAATAGCCAGCACTATTGAAATACAGACTGCAAATCCTGCCAGGACGAAGCTGAACCGCAGCGGCTTGTAGCTGAAGCTGGTGATCGCATCCATCGCGTACTTTATGCGGCTGAGGAATGAAAGCTTGCCGTCGCCGCCGATGCGGTCATGCCGATCGTAATAAACGATGGCGGTGCGATATCCGACCCAGGCGCGCAAGCCGGGAAGGTATCGGTTCCCTTCCTGCAAAGCATTGATGGAATCTACAACTTGCCGGTCCATCAGGCCGAAGATTCCGGCGTTCAGAGGAATGGGGAAATCCGCGAGCGCTCCAAGCACGCGATAAAACAAGGGGAAAAGCACAGCCAGCGCCTTACGGCTCTCCTGCCTGCTCCTCCGAACAGCCGTCACAACCTGCGCTCCGCGGCGCCACGCGTCCACAAAATCAGGAATGGCCTCGGGCGGATCCTGAAGGTCGCCGTCCATCAGCACGACTGCTTCTCCACGCGCAGTCCGCAGGCCCGCTGATATTGCCCCCATATGGCCCCAGTTGCGTGAAAGATCGACAACTACAACGTGGTTGTCGCTTGATTGCAGGTTCCGCAACAGCTCCAGGGAGGAATCTTTCGAGCCGTCGTTTACATAGACGACTTCCCAGCTCTCGCGCATCCCACTCATTCCCTTGAGCACGGCGTCGTGAAGTCGAGAAATAATTTCTTCTTCGTTGTAGATGGGCACGACAACCGAGATCATGGTTCGCTCCTTTGGCCTGTCACTGATTCAAGCTGCGCCTGAAAAACGCGTACCTTCCAACGGACTTCGGTTGGAGTTAAAACGGCAACGTAGCGCGTGCTTAGATGCTGAGTTGCCTGTACGCGGTCGTGATCAATCACTTGAACTTCGTACTGAACTGTGTCCAACACTTGGATCGACAATCCCTCTGGAGAGTAGAAAACAATCTTGAGATCGTGGGATAGATCCCGGTAGATCGTCTTCATGCTCAGCGCTTGCTGTTCGCGGACCGTATCCGTCAATTTCTCTTTTGCCGTTCCTACGAATGACGCGTCGAGCAGATCGGCGCGGTTTTGCTGAAGAGCCCCACCCAAGCTCTTCCAGGCTTGGAGATAGTCTCGAACCACCGCAGCCCGGGTCTGCGCTTCCAGCGCGCGTGGGCCACCCGCCTCGGGGTCAACCTGAACCGCTGGCTGCTCAGAACCGGCGAGGATCAGTGTGGCGAAGACGCACACCGCCAGCAGGAGAGGCTTCCCGAATCTGCGCAGGTCGTGTTTCATCGCACGTCTCCCAGCCGGATTTCATTCCCCATGACCACACCGGTAGCGACTGAGATCACAGAGCCTTCGCGGGCGGGTAGTTCGGTTCGCGCCACGTCACGTTTGAGCGGCACGTCTACTGTGGCTTCACTGCGGCCATTGTAGGTCTGGGTAAAAGTGATGACGGTGCCATCGGAGACCGCATTTCCGCTGCAATCAAGTACGGGTTCCGTTTCGAGGACTACGCGCTCTCCCGACCGCCGGGCACTCATTTTCAGATTGCACGGATCACCCGGTACCTGCTGCACAACGCGCTTGTTCGCAACGCCGCCGGCATTGACCTGGAACTGCGCGGGGCCGGCCTTGGGCGCGGAGTTCATCTTGACCCACGCAACTCCATTGCGCGTGGCGACGTTTCGGGTTTGCGCCGCTCCCCCGGCATCGGAGAGCTGAAAGGTCACGGGTCCGGGCTTCAAAACCAGGTTATGAAAAGTATCAAACACGTAAGCCACACCGCTGATTCCTTCCGGCAGGTTCACCGGAAGGCGTGAGGGTTTCACCAGAAAACTCACTGCAGTTGTTTGGCTGGAGGCGACAACGTCGAATTCCGCTTTCTCGGTCGATGACGGTCCCACCAGCAGAGCCAGATAGTGTCCGGCATTGTGAAGATCCCCCTCAGCAATGACGACAGATGCGCCAGGCTCGACATCGCGTCGCAAAACCTGCGCCGGGCTTACGATGTACAGAATTGCCTTCCCCGTCGCGTTGGTCGCAATCGTAAAGGTGTTTCCCGCTTCCACCATTTTGGGGACTTGCAGCCCTGCCCCGTCGGCGGCGTGCGCCGGGCCAGACCCGGCGACAAGCAGGGCCGCGAGAAGAAGGATGGCACTCTGCTTCATTGGAAACGACCCACGCTAAAGGTGCTGGTGACAACGCGGTAATTATTTATTTTGTCGGCGAGATCGGCAGGATACGAAACTGCAAACGCGACCGGCGTCTGCGGCAACAACGCGCGGTTGGAGTACTGATCGGATACCCAGATGATCTGGCCCCGGTTGTCATAAAACGTGCCGAGGACATGCGTGATGTTCACTACCTGGCCGCTCTGATTCACCAGTTGCCCGCTCAACGACGGCTGGGGCAGCGGATTCAGCTTCTGGGACTCGACTCCGATCACGGGATCGGCCGAGGCCGCCACCAGTATTGAGGACGGCTCGATGCGGACGTTATCCACTTGCGCAAGTCTCACATTCTGGAAATCAATCCGAAAGGGCGTAACTTGTTTGGGCAGTAATACGTGACTGATTTTTTCAAAACTATCCTCTGTGGCGATAGATGAACCGTCTTTGGCGAGTAAGGTCGCCTTGACGTTCACAAAAGCTGGGACTACATCCTCGTTCAGCAGTTCGCCCAGGATCACCGTACCGCCGCCACGATCGATGGGATGCATGGCAACGATGCGAACGTGCGGCGACTCTACGTCCTGAGCGCCCCAGTCATCTTCTGCACCCCGGTAAATAACGTCCCAGCGCAAGTAGTTCACGGGGATGACTTGCGGGGGAATCTTGGCTTCCCGGTTGATGGGCCAGGCTACCTGCCAGCGTTCGCCTGCTTTTATAACTCGCAAGTTGCGCACATCCTGAAAAGTCCCCACCACGCTGGACCAGTTCAGACTGGCTTGGTATTGGGCTTCTTCGGAGGCGGCGCGCAGCGGGCTCAGATCGAAGCCTTCCAGCGTGGCGTAGCTGCGAAGACTGGTGTAGCTTCCCGTCAGGTCGCGGACAAATTCCGTTTCCGAGAATTCGCTCTTATTAGCCAGAGAGGCGTAGGCTGCGCCCCAATTTCTCCTGCTGATCAGTTGCAACAGGCTCTGGGCTGCAGCCTGCGGTGAGGCGGAACCAGACGAACCATTCAACGAAGTCGGGCCGGTGCCAGCCATCGCGGACGCCGATTGGATCGGCCACAACGTTCCGACAGTGATCAATACCGCTGTCACCACGACGATGGTCAAGGCGAGAAGACGTCCGCTCACGAGAGTATCCTCCCGAGGACGAGATCCTCAGCTCCGGCAGGGCCGTGAGCCGATTCTGGCTCGCCCTCCAGGTCATCCGTTCGTTTGTTGGGAATCAACAAAAAGAGCATGGCAAGAATGCTGCTGCCAATCGGCAAAATTCCCCACAGCAATCCTTGCAATTGCGTTGGCATCTGAGGCGAACTGAGTGGCACGGCGGGCGGAACATCGTCCTTGCTCCAGATGCTGATGGTGCGATCTTCGAGGTCATCGACCTTGCGCCAACCGGCAAACACCAGGAGCGGCTCGTAGTATGAGTCGCGCACGAAAACCCATTTCAGTCCGTAACGATCGGCGTGACGCAGCATGGCTGTTAAGGCCTCGAGGCCCGACTTGCCGAAGTATTTGGAACTGGTCAGGGAACCCGCGCCGTGTTCGGTAAGTTCGGCCAACATACGTCCAGAATTCCACTCGCCGTCCACGCTGCTGGCATCTGTCAAAACCGCCAGTCGCGAAATCTTGTTGCCAAAGCCGAGCGTGATGTAGCGATATTTCTCGTGACCATCACGGTTCAGCCAGGCGGCAACGCTGTCGACCTTGAGATCAGAAGCATCGGCGGGCCGGAAACTTGCCCATGCCACCGCCAGAGAGCAAGTGGCTGCGGCAGCAAGAGTTAATCCAACCACCGCACGCATGTGGAAACGGTCGATCAATTCCTTGGCCAGCAATCCGACAAAAGGCAGCGCCAGCAATGTCGCCCAATAACCAAAGCGTTCCATGGTGATGACTTCGAAAGCCCGGCCCAACAAAACCCGTCCAACAGGTGTCGTGCCGCCGATTCCCAGCAGGAATGCGAGCCAGAAACCCAACAGCAGGGGACGCAGTCGAGGTGTCGATGAACCGCGCAACAAGATGAAGGGCAGGGCCAGAATCAAAGCTCCGTAAGGAACAACAAAATAGTTGAGGCCCCACTCGGGGCTGAGAATGTAGTTGGCCCGGCTGGCGTGCGGAATGGGAACCTGGGTAACCGGGTACCTGATCAAAGCCGTCCAGAAGGGCAGCAGCACGACGGCAATGGCAGCGCCGACAAAAACTGTCACCAGAACGGTTCGAAAGATAAATGCCGGAGTCGATACGCGCTCAGCTTCTCCATCTTCGGCGCCGTCACGAAACGCCAGAGCCAGAACGGGCAGAGCGAACAGCATCGATCCGAAAAGCAACGTGGCGTGATGGGCGGCAGCCGCAGCAACCGCCAGGGTCGATCCTTTAAGAAACGATCGCCAACTGCCTCGCCGCACCCACTGGTACAGATACGGCAGCGCGTTCAGATATAAAGGGGCGGCAAACGTAGTGGAAAGCTGGCCCGCGGAGTAGACCAGGAAAGATTCCGAACCGAGGAACACACTCGCCAGAGCCGCAAGAGACGCGGCCCGCCGGTCAACCCATAGCAACGAAAAGCGGTACACACCCAACGTCAAAAGCAGAATCGCGACGAACTGCAGCAGCATGTAAGCAAAGTCGAGGCCGGTGATATACGAAACCAGCGCCAGCCACTGTTGGGCCAGGGGCGGATACGTGGTCTGTGAAAAACCGGCGTACCACTTGGGGTTCCATGGCTCGAACCAATGATGCAGATAGTGCGACGCAAAAAAGATGTGGAAATTCGTGTCGTACGACTTTAACGGAAGCTTCATCAGAAGCAGAGGGCCGTGAATGGCGAGCGCCGCTAAAAAGATGAAAGTGGTTGGTATTGGCCGCGGAGCGGTTACAACGGTCTCAGCCCTGTCCACAATTTCCTCCGAACAGCGCTTCGATTCCCCGCTGGAAGGAGGGGTTGCTTAAAAGACGTGGGTGCTTCGAGAAATAGATAGTGCATTCAGCCAACACTTCAGCCCTCCCTAGAATCAAAACGTGGCTTCGTAATCCCTGACGGGTGGTGCCACTTTGAGTTCGCGGATGGGTTGCCTAAAGATGGGGTGCCTGAAGATGGGTTGGCTGGAAACGGCTCGCCTGAAAAGGCAGTCTTTATGCTGGCTCGTGGTCGCGATCGCGTTTGGTCCGTCGCTTCGGGCACAGACGCAGACTTACAAAGTGTCTCCCGATTCTCCTCCAGCTCCAGCGGCACAAAAACCGGCGGCCCCAAAAAGCGGTAGCGACAAGGGCCAGGCACAACCTTCACAGAAATCTCTGGGATGGGGATCGAACATCCAGAATGCCCGCCTGGCACGCGCTGCAGAAATGGCGCTCAAAGACGGTAAGTATGCGGCTGCGTTGGACTTCGCGCAGCGCGCCGCGCAAGGGGCGCCAAACGATCCACAACTGTGGTTTTTGCTGGGCTACGCCGCGCGGCTGGCGGGAAAAACTCAACTCTCGATCGATTCTTACAATCAGGGCCTGCGCTTGAACCCCAATTCTCTTGATGGACTTTCAGGACTGGCGCAGGTTTACGGTCGCGCAGGGCGGGTAGACGAAGCGCAGCACATCCTGACGCAAATCTTGGCGGCCGATCCGAAGCGTACCGGGGACCTGGTAATACTGGGCGAGTTACTCATGCAGGCGGGGCAGTACCCAGAGGCTTTGAGTACCCTGCGTCGGGCGGAAGAAATAAAACCTGCGGCACGGTTGGAACTTCTGATCGCGCTTTGTTACAGGCGTTTGAATCAGCCCAACGAAGCTGGCCACTACCTTGACCTGGCCAGGCAGCGTGCTCCGAATGATCCTGAAGTGCAGCGATCACTGGCTGGCTACTACCGCGAAACAGGAAACTACGAAGCTGCGATTGCCGCCTTGAAACCGATTGCGGGCAGAAGCCCCGCGCTGAAGGCCGAACTGGCCTACACCTACCAGCTCTCCGGTAAAAGAGAGGAAGCGGCGAAGCTCTACGGCCAGGCGGCAGACTCCGCACCGAAAGATCTGGCCCTGCAACTCTCGGCATCGCAGGCACAGATAGGCACGGGTGCTCTTGACGCCGCCGCTAAGTATCTCAAACGGGCTGCGGAAATAGAGCCAGAAAATTATCGCGTGCATGCTATCCGAGGAGAAATGGCGCGCCTGCAGGAAGATCTCCCCGGCGCGGCCCGCGAATATAACGCGGCGCTTGATCACATGCCCCCCACGCCCGTCGAGGGGCCCCGTTACGGAATTCAGCTTCACATGAACCTGGTGGAGCTTTACAAGAGTCTGCGCGACGAATCTGCCGGACATCGGCACCTGGAAATTGCGCAAACGCAAATCAACGCCCTGGATGAGCGTGGGCCATCCCGTCCCGACTTCTTGCGACTGAGAGCGTTGATCAAGATGAACGCCGGCGACCTTGAGGGCGCGGGACAGGATGTTCATGAAGCCCTGGCGATGGATGCCAAGGAGCCCAACACTCTTCAGCTCGACGGCGACGTATTGGCAAAACTCGGCCGACGCGACGAGGCCATCGCGGCTTATCGGAAGATTCTTGCCATCGACCCGGTCAATCGCTTCGCGCTGACTTCCCTGGGATATACCTCGCGGGAAGCCGGACACGATCAGGATGCGGAGAAGTATTTCCAGAAGCTGGCTGACGCTTATCCGCGTTTGTACGTGCCTCATCTGGCGCTCGGCGACATGTACACGTCGCGCCGGAATTTTTCGAAGGCCGAGGCCAACTATCGCAAGGCGTATGAACTCGCCCCTGGCAATCCTTTGATCGTTGCTGGAGGCATGAACGCTGCCATCGAAGCCCGTCAGTATCCTGTCGCGGCGCAATGGCTGCATCGTGCGTCGCCGGAGATGCAGCAGGATGCCCAGGTCATGCGGGAGAAAGAACGATACCTGCGAGCGACTGGCGATTTTCAACAGTCGGCGGAAGTGGGCCGCGAAGCCATCAAGAAACTACCCACTGATCGCGACGTCGTTGTTTACCTGGGATACGATCTGCTTCACCTTGAGCTCTACGACGAACTCGGCGAACTCACTTCTCGATACCAAGATTCGTTCCCTAAAGATCCCGATATCCCATTGCTCACGGGTTACGTCCACAAGCATTCCAATCAACTCGACAAGGCACAGGAAGATTTCACCCGCGCTCTGGAGCGAGACCCGAGCGTAGTCACGGCCTACGTGAACCGCGGTTACGTGCTCAAGGATATGCACAACCCGACAGCGGCAGCGGCAGATTTCGAAACCGCGATCCGGCTGGAACCGAAAAACGGCGAGGCACATCTCGGACTGGCCTATTCCAGTCTCGAGTTGCATCGTCCACAGGCAGCATTGCGGCAAACGCAGCTGGCCGAAGGTGAACTAGGCGAATCGATGCCCCTTCACCTGATTCGGGCCACTGCATACGGCGAACTAGGACTGTTGACGCACGCGGTCACCGAGTACCGGGCTGCTTTGAAATCCGCGCCCGACCAGATTGGCCTTCATCTCGCCCTGGCTGACAACCTGTACGGATTGCATCAGTACCAGGAAGCAATCACCGAGTTGCAAACGGCCGAGAAGATCGCTCCCGGCAACAGCGCGACCTATGCGCTTCTCGCGCGCGCCTACGCGCACATGGGCGATCGCGATTCGACGCTGAAATATGTTGGCCTCGCGGAGCAGTCGGGAGAGAGCAATGTGTTCATCTCCACCGCCGACGCTCTGAGTACGCTTGGCGACCATGACGCGGCGATGCAGCGCTATGAACGAGCTTTGACGGCGCCGGACAGCGACCGGCTGAGCGTCCGTCTCGCGATTGGCAAACTCATGGCTGCCAGTGGCGAGTGGGATGATGCGCGGCGCCAGATCGCACTAGGCCTGATGGAAGTACGAGGTGGACAAGCGCCCCCGCCTTCGGGAAAACAATTCCTGCAGGCCGCCGACGTCTTTCTGGCCATGCATGATTTCGAATTGGCTCAGACGTTCTTTCAACGCGCTCTGGCCGCAGGTGCGCCAGAAAGCGCGGTGCGAATCGGCCTGGCGAATTCCTATTTGGCGCGCGGCGACACACCTCGCGCGGCCGCGCAGTTAGCGCTTGTCCGCCGCTCGAGTGATCAAACTGACGACAGCGAAGAGTCTTACGATTATCTGCTGGCCAAGGCCAACGTCTACCGTCAGCAGCATCATGACACCCAGGCCCTGACTGCGTTCGCCCAGGCTGCGAACGCTGCTGGGGAGGACGACGCCGCGCAAAGAGAAATGCTCGAAGTGGGAGGAACGGAAGGGCTGCGAATCAATCCCAAGGTAAGTTTTCAGTCGAACTTTTCCGTCGCTCCGATTTTTGAAGACACGACCATCTACACATTGGATTCGAAGCTGGGCGTCACCAACACCACGGGCAATCCTGCACTGCTGCCGCTTCCCCGCTCTTCTCTTGAGACCCAGTGGACCGGCGCCTATCGCCTCCACTTGAACAATTTGCCCGATGCCACCGGATTCTTCCAGGTGCGTAACAGCCGGGGCGAAATATCCCTGCCCAGCGTGAATGAAATCGTCAATCGCAACACCACCGACTACAGCTTCAATTTCGGCTTAAACCCAACCTTTCACCTGGGAAACAACGTGTTTACGTTCAACACCGGAATCCAGGAGACGGTCCGGCGCGATTCCGAAGATCCGAAGGACATGGACCAGAACCTCTTCCGGCAATTCGTCTACATGTCGACGAGTTCGTTCTTCAACATGATTTCCGTCAATGGATATGCGATCCGTGAGGCTGGACCTTTCACGGAAAGCAATTTGTCGTCACGAGACATCGGCAGCCAGCTCAATTTCCGGATCGGCAGGCCATGGGGCAGGACTGCCCTGCTGACCGGATACGGAGTTCGTGATCTGCAATTCAAGCCGACCATCCGTGAGTTCTTCTTTACGTCCTCGTACGTCGGCGTGGAGCGCAAAGTCTCGGATAGCCTGACATTCAAGGTGGTGGCCGAGCATCTGCGGGCGTGGCGGGTGGAAGGCAACCAGTATGCGATCGCACAGGCACTTCGTCCTGCCGGGAGTGTCTCGTACTCACCGACCCGCAATTGGAGTCTTGAAGGGACCGTCGCTTACTCCCGCAACATGGGATTCCATGTTTACGACGCGGTCCAGAGTTCGTTTGCGGTTTCTTACGGAATGCCAGTCGGACGCGCGTTCAAAGATGGCGGCAACGAACTGCTGCTGCGGTACCCCGTCCGCTTCTCTTTCGGACTACAGCAAGAGAGCTTTTTTAATTTCACCGGCGGAAAGAACCAGCAGTTCAGACCATTTATACAGATCAGCCTGTTTTAAGGAAGAGTTGCAGAGAACGATCCCATGAAAATCTGCCTGGTCGCGACATTTCCTCCGAGCGGACGCCAGTTGAACGAGTACGCGTTCCACATTGCGCGCGAACTCCGGCGTAATCCGATGATCCACTTGACCATCCTGGCAGACGAGCTGGCGGACTATCAATTCGCGACTGACGGCGATGGTAAGCCCGTGAGTTCCAAATCGCAGGCTGAAATTCCGGGCTTCGATGTGATCCGCTGCTGGAAATTCAACGATTTGACCACGCCGGTGCGTCTGCTGAGAGCCATACGAAAGTGCCAACCGGATATTGTGTGGTTCAACCTGGTGTTCTCAACTTTTGCGACGCAGGAGCATCCGGTAGCGGCATTTGCGGGCTTGTCCGCGCCGGCACTCACACGCGCGATGGGTTATCGGACCCACGTCACTCTGCACCACATCATCGAGCACGTTGATTTCGCCAGTGCTGGGGTCAAGCAGGAACGACTGTTTCGCCTGGGCAGCGACATGGCCACGCGAGTACTCTTGAAAGCCCATTCCGTTTCAGTCCTGCTTTCGGGCTACCAGCGCACACTGGTGAAAAAGTATTCGGCGCAGAATGTTCTGCTGGGTACTCACGGCGTTTTTGAACCTCGCCCCACTCCGCCCGACTTTTCTCTGCGGGGGAATCCGGACCAACGTATTCTTGCCATCGGACATTGGGGCACATACAAACGCCTCGAAACTCTGATGGAAGCTTTCCCGCGGGTGTTGCGCTCAGTGCCGAACGCGCGCCTGGTCGTTGCAGGTGCCAATCACCACACGAAGCCGGGATATTGGGAATCAATACGGGAAGCACAGCGGGAAAACTCTCGCATCGAGTTTCGCGGTTACGTGGCCGAAGAAGACATTCCTGAACTTTATCGCACGACCAGCATTGTGGCCTTGCCCTACGACTCCGCGACCGGATCGAGCGGACCGGCCCACCAGGCCTGCGAGTACGGAGTGCCGATCATCTCGGCCGACATCCCTGATTTTCGAAGAATGGCCGAGGACGAAGACATGGCCATCAGCTTCTACAAACCTGGCGATCCGGAGGACCTCGCGGAAAAGCTGATCGAAATATTGCAGTCTCCTGAACAGCAACGGCAACTCGCGCACCACAATTTTTCCGCCGCGATGCGAATGACGATGCCCAGTGTGGTTCGCCACTATTTACGCTGGTTCGAATTGTCCCGGCACAAGCAGACTGCAACCGGTCTGGTCAGATTCCCGCTCTTTCATTCCCGCCGTTCACTTTCGAGGCGTTCCGCCATCCTGCGGCAGGCTTCCAAGTCCTCATGGAACTGGTCTTTGAATTCCATCTCCATGCAAGGCAGTGCTGAGGACGGAAATAATGGGAATCCACTCGAAGGATCTTCAGTGTCCGGAGATTACCGGGTCACGCCGAACTCTGATTTGCCCGAATAAATATTCAGTTCGCGTCAGGCCCATCACTGCGGCGGCGGAGCACTGTTCTGAGGCTGGGCGGGCGGGGGCTGCGTAGTATTGGGTTCCGAAGATTGTGGCTGCGCAGGCGAAGGCTGGGAAGTATCTGGCTCGTCGATTGGTTTCCCATCGCGGCGCTTCAGTTCGATAGGGCCGGTCTGGCGGCGCCGGGCCTCGCTTTGCTGTCCAATTTTGACGCCTACGTTCTGGTTGCTGTCATCGGCTACTTCGAACAACTTCATGCCTTCAGCCGACTGGCGCGTGGCCAGGCCCACTCGTGCTTTGGCGCGTTCTGCGCTCCGCGCTTGTTCGTAGAAGACCTGGGCTGTTTCCAGGTCACCATCGATCTCGGACAGATATCCGAGGTTGTTGAGCGTGAAGGCGCTTTGCGGATCAAGTTTGTAGGCCTGGAGAAAAGCCTGGCCGGCACCGTAGCGGTCGTTGCGATTCAATGCTGCAACGCCTCGCAGGTTCAGCAGGGACGCCCTTTCCTCGGGACCCGCATCCGTCTGCATGCGCTTTCTCAGTTCTTTGGCGGTTTCAGCGGCCATCTCGCTGACCGGCTTACCTCTCCATGTTCCGTTCTCGGTCACTACCACGGCCTCCGCCGAGTGAAGATTGGCAGCCTCGTTGTAGTACTTCAGGGCTCCCTCGAAATCTCCTTCCGCTTCCTTCACGACTCCCATATTGTTCAAGGTGAACGGATTCTTTGGATCCAGCGTCAAGGCATGCTGCAGCAGCGAATCTGCCTCCACGGCCCGTCCTTCCGAGAGCAGCCGCACGGCGGAGACGTTGGTCTGGTTGATTTCCATCGGGATGTCGTGCGCGTTGTTGACCGCGGCGAGAAATGATTGTCCTTCGATATGTGCAGAGCTGGCCCGGTCCACCACTGCGTCGGTACCCGTCCGTGTGGCTAGAGCGTAGAAGTGTTGCGCCTCTTTGGCTTTACCCTCTAGCTCGGAGACGTAGCCCATGTTGTTCAAGGTAAAGGGGTCGTCCGGATCCAGAAGATAGGCCCTGTAGAAGAGCGATTTCGCCTTTTCCAGATTGTTCTTGCGGGCGGCTTCAACTCCGTCGCGGTTCAAACGCTGAACGGGAGTCAGCTTGCTGCGCCTGGGCACATTGATCTTTAAATCGCCCGCCTGGGCTGCCTGGGCAATCCAAAGGGTACAGACGCATACCGCTACCAGCCCTGGTTTCCACGCCATTTCGGAGCCTTCCCTGTTCGCTTTGAATACTGGGCTTTCGCCGGTCCCTTTTGATGCACCGGCGTGGCTAATGTTGTTCGGATTGGTGAAATTTTTCCCTTTTTCGAAGCTGCTTTCTTACGAGATTCGGCATCGAAACAGAGCCTTTAGAACGCCTTTCTTTTTTGGAAAGTCAGTTTTAGAAAAATCAGGGGGTACGCCGGTTTCATGAAACGACTTCTAGCGCTGTTTCTTGTAAGCGGAGCGGCCTTCGCCCAGGCACCCCCTCCAGCCGGTTCCATGGCGGTCATTGGGCCGAACCCTGAAGTTGCGGCCTCGAAGCCCGCGCCGGATAGCGACCGTCTGTGGCTCGATTTGCTGCCTCAGGCGAAGGGCAAAACGACATTGATGGGCGGCACGATTCGGAATCTGGACTACGTTCGCGACAAGGTTACCATCCGGGTTTTTGGCGGCCGGGATGTCGTTGTCCTCTTCGACGATCGCACCCATTTCTATCGCGACGGGCTGGCAGCCTCTGCCCGTGAACTGCAAACCGGCGTGCGGGTATACGTGGACACCGCGATGGCGGGCTCCGACATATTTGCCCGCAATGTACGGATCCTTACGCAAAGCGCGAACGGCGAAAGTAATGGTCAGATCGAGAGTTATGATCCCAAGAGCGGCGAATTAGTAGTGCGCGACATGCTGGCCGTCGAGCCGGCGAAGTTTCAGCTGGCTCCGAATGCCAGCATTCTGCGCGATGGCCACCCCGCCACGAATGCCGACCTGCACCCGGGCTCTTTGGTTAGTCTGAAGTTTGGTCCGTCGGCGAAAGGACCGGGCATGGTGCGGGAAATCTCCATCCTCGCCGAACCGGGCAGCGAGTTCGTATTTGCTGGCCGTGTTTCTCATCTGGATGTGCACACCGGTCTGCTGGTGGTAGTGGATCCTAGAGATTCCAAAAGTTATGACATTCATTTTGATCCGGCGATGGGTGGAATAGAAGATCGCTTGCGAGAAGGTGTGGACGTCACGGTCACAACGAGCTTCGACGGCGCGAATTACACCGCGAAGTCCATCGTGGTGAACCCGGCCCCGGTTCGATAGTCGTAGGTTGTGTTCGTTGTGTGGCCGCGGGCGACCCGCCCGCGGGGTTGAGCCAGGCCGGAAAATCAAAGTCAGTAGCTTAAAGTCAAAAGCCGCGGGCGGGTCGCCCGCGGCCACACGACCAATAAGACGCTGCTAGGTTGCTACCCGTCTCATCCAGAAACTGGAGGGCCATACGCGGTCGCGGTCGCGGGTTGGCAGGTACTGCCGAACGTCTTTCCGCATATCACGATAGCTGTGTTCCCAGCGCGGAAAAGTCTGCATCAGAACCTCGGGGTGGTACTGCTGCATTGCGCTGCTAGCCCACAGGATGTCAAATTGAGAGTTAAAAGTGAGGAATGCCTGCAGCAGGTACTGCTCCGACCAGAAGCATAGATTGGTCAACACGGCTTCGCGAGGATAGTCCGACGGCAGAAAAATATCGTGCACGTGCACGATCACTCCCGGGTTCAGCCTCGGAAGTATTTCCAGATACTCGCGCACTACGTCACTGCCCACGCTGACCACGTGGCTGGAATCCAGGAACAGGATATCTCCGTCCTTCAGGGAGAGGAACAGATCCATATCGACGTCCTGGATGCGCGTGGAAATGAGATTGGTAATTCCTTTCAAAGCCGGGCTGGGAAAGGGTTCTACGGTAATCAGTTCACCTTCGCGATAGTCCCTGAGCCGGTTGGCTTGGAGCGCCGCGGCCAGAATACGGGTACTGAATCCACCTCCGACCTCGATGATCCTGGAGGGCTTGAAGTGCCGCACGAAGCAGTACGCCATTTCGGCGTCTACAGTTTCAAAAAGGCCGTTGTTGTAGTGATACTCGGTGGTGCCAGCAGCTTGTACTGGGAAAGTCCACTCCGCCTGATAGCACGCGCTCAGTTCCTGAACGAATCTCACCTGCTTCTCCATGTTCAGGTCGAAACCGACGGGGAGGGCGTCGTCTTGCCAGGCGCGCGATTCCAGATCGCGCATATCGGGAACCGGCCAGTAAAAGTGGTTGGGAATGACCGTGATGCCCACTCGCTGTAAAGCTCGAAAGCCGCCCAGCATCATCTTGAGGACGAACTGGTTTTCGCGCATCCTGCGAAGCACCCGGTTCAACCCCTCGCGTGCCGCAGAGGAACCATTGTTCCCATTCGCGGGGGGAGCCGGTGCAATCGGATAGCGGGGCAAAGGCGCGCCTGTTGTTTCTACCTGTGGGAGTTCCGTAGCACGCGCAAGACTGTTCATAAATTGCCTTCCTGATGTTCAACGCATCGGTGGAGTTGCACGTTTGCGTTTCCGAATGCGGAGTTTAGATGTCAAATTCCAGTAAGAGATGCTCAGCCCTGAGCTAAAAAACCCTATCCCGTCTCCGATTGATTACCGAACAGCACGACGGATCATCGGAAACAACGAAAAAACCGGCCAACCGCATGCAGGCAGAGGACATCGAAGTCCCATGATTGGCCAAATGGGGCGGCCAAAATGCTCAAGCAACATATGAAACCGTCTAACGGAGGTGGGCGTTCGCCTTACCCGGTGCGTGCCATGCCCGAGAGCGAACGGCCGCTGCCGTCGTTCTTCGTGGTGGGCCCGCCGCGGACGGGCACTAGTTGGCTGCACGAAGTTCTGAGCCTACACACTGTCTTGCCCTATCCGACTAAAGAGACGCGCTTTTTTGACAACCACTTCGACCGCGGATTCGATTGGTATCGGGGCCATTTCCCGGCATCGACCGAGGACCACATGGTCGGCGAGGTCGCTCCTACCTATTTTGCTTCGAACCTGGCGCGGGAAAGAATCGCCGGCACGGTTCCAGGCGCAAAGGTGATTTGCATCTTTCGAAATCCGGTCGATCGCGTCGTCTCCCTGTACCGGCTCAAACGCGCCTACGGAATGATTCCGTGGAGTTTCGAAGAAGCGCTCGTCCGCGACTCGGAGTTAATGGAATCGAGCAAATACGGTACCAACCTGAAAGCGTGGTTGCAGACCTTGGGCCCGGACCGGGTTCTGGCCACGGTCTATGACGATCTTCGGGACGAACCACAAGCCTATCTCGACAGCGTCGCCAATTTTATCGGCATTCCACGTTTCGAACTTTCTGCGTCGCAGATGGACCCCGTCTTCGCCTCCGAGCACATGACTCTGCCGCGCAATTACTATCGAACCCGTAGCGCCACGGCGATGGCGGAATGGCTCAAGCTGCGGCAACTCGATACCGTCGTCGCGGCGGTCAAGAAGTCCCCACTGCTGAAGCTGGTTCTGGGTGGAGGACCGCCGTTCACGAAATTGTCGAGAGACGTCACGCTCAAGCTCCATGACCATTTTCGTCCTGAGGTCGAGGAACTGGAGACGCTGCTCCAGCGAGACTTCTCGGCCTGGAAGTTGCCCGCTTTGCAAACCTCGAATTCGCGGTAGTGTTTTTCCCTCCGTCATTTCTTCCGCAATTTCCGCCGTATGTCGGGCCAGAATTCTTTCAGTGTGATGGTCAGAGTGTCGTAGGCCACCATCGAGGCCCACACGCTGGCTGTGTTGGAGAGCGTGCGGTCGGCTTTGGGATGGTAACTGTAAGTGGAAATGCCGGCTGCCATGGCGCTGCCCAGCACTTCAGAGATGTTGAACTCATGGTGTCCCGAATCGGTGCGGGTGATCACGATTCGGCTCACGGAATAGCCGGCCCGGTGCAGGAACCCGCCCTGGCCGTCCTGAAAAAAGCGCGGATCCTGGCGAAAGATTGAGGGCAGTACTGCTGCCGTCATGAAGTTCTCGATGGTTCCATCGGCGAAAGCGGCGCCGTAACGTTTGCCGTATCCCTCCATGCCTTGGCCATAGCCGGGTTCGCTGTCTTCAGCCTGACTTATGCCGGAGAGAAAACCGTACCAGACGAATTGGACCGGATCGAACGAACTTCGGGCCACTACTTTGAACTTTTCTCCGGCGGTGAGCGGCGGGACGTGCGCCGAATTCTCCAGCGTCAGAAAATTAGGCAGCGCAAAGAAAAGCCGGTCGTTCGAGGTCCCATTCCCGTTGGCGCTCGAGTTGTCTCTGGTCTGGGCAGTTGAGGTGGCTGCCGCAGCGGACGGGGTATCAACCGCCGGAGCAGGTGCAGATGACCCAACCGGAGGAGAGGCAGCGGGCGGCTCCTGCGCAACCAAACTGCCGGCCAGCAAAATAGAAATCGCAAAATAAAAGAGCAAATGAGCTAAACAAGTTCTGGACACCATAAGACCTTCCGTAGATCGCAATTTGCTTCCCTCCATCTTTCGAACATCCAGCAGAACCTTAGTCAACGTGCTCTCCTTCTTCCATAAAACCCAATTCCGGCGGCGGCAGCTTGTCGTTCTTCCTCGCCCAAAAAACATACAAAGTGGGAAGCATGACGATGCTGATAAACAGTTCAACGATGAGACCTCCGACAATCACAATGGCGAATGGCCGTTGCGAATCGGAGCCGATATCGTGCGACATGGCGGCAGGCAAAAGACCCAGGGTCGCGACCAGCATGGTCATCATGATGGGCCGCAGTCGCAGAATTGCCCCTTCGCGGGCGGCTTCGCGGGGGTTCATGCCGCGGGTGCGGAGCTGGTTGATGTACTCAACCATGATGACTCCGATCTCGACCGAGACGCCGATCAGAGCCAGAAATCCCAGGCCGGATGAAACCGAGAAGTGCGTGCCGGTCAGCAGCAGGCTGAGAAATCCTCCGAGGGGCGACAGCGCGACAACCGCGAGGATCAAACCGACCCACTTCCACGAGTCGAACGCAGAGTAAAGGATGAAAGACATCAGCAACAGCGTGATAGGCACGATCACCGCCAGACGCCGGTTGGCACGCTGCTGGCTCTCGTATTCCCCGGTCCAGTCCAGGTGATAGCCTTCCGGCAATTTCACTTTCTCGCGGACTTCCTCAATGGCCTCACGGACAGTGCTGCCCAGGTCGCGTCCGCGCACGCTGTACTTGATCGCGATGTAACGTGAGTTACCTTCGCGGTAGATGCTGGACGCGCCATCTTCCAGCTTGACGTGAGACAGCTGTCCCAAGGACACGCGTTCACCGGACGGCGCCAGGATTCGAATGTTGGCGACGTCGTCTACTGTCTTGCGGAACGGTTCCTGGTAACGGACAGTGAGATCGTACCGTTGCTCGCCGATCAGAATCTGGCTGACCGCTTTTCCGCCCACTGCGGTTTCGACCGCATCCTGGACGTCGCTGACATTGATTCCGTAGCGGTCGGCCGCAGCGCGATCGATCTCAAGATTTACGTTGGGCTGGCCCCTCACCTGGAACGTGCCAAGATCGGCGACGCCCGGAACTTTCCTCATCACGTCCTGAATCTCGTTGGCTTTGGCTTCGAGGGCCTTCAGGTCAGTGCCAAAAAGTTTGACGGCAAGTTCGCCCTTGACGCCGCTCACCGCTTCCTCGACGTTGTCGGAAATGGGCTGGGAGAAATTCCAGTCGACGCCAGGAAACTTGTTGAGCTCGGTGTCCATGGCGGCGATGAGATCGTCTTTTGTTTTGTATTCCGCTCGCCATCTGGAGCGGGGCAGCAAATCGACGAAAAATTCTGTGTTGTAGAAACCGCTGGCGTCGCTACCATCGTCAGGGCGGCCGACCTGGCTCACGATCTGTTTAACCTCGGGGAAACGGGCGAGCGCCCGCCTCGCTGCCCTCGACAGCGCGATGCCTGCCGTGGGTCCGGTGCTCGGCGCCAGCGTGCCGCGTACCCAGATTGCGCCTTCATCAAGGTGAGGAAGAAATTCTGACCCGATGACGCCACCGAAACCCAGGAACACCATGACCGCGAGAGCCATGACGCCGATCCCCAATGTGAGCTTCAGATGATCAAAACACCATTCCAGCAAATGCCCGTAACTCTCTTGTAACCAATGGAATACAGGGTTTCTCCATTCCTTGATTTGGTCTTTGAACAAGAAGGTGCACAGCACCGGAGCGATTAGAAGAGCAAACAGTAACGCGCCCAAGAGGGCGAAAGCGACGGTCCACGCCATAGGCCGGAAGAGCCGGCCCTCCACCCGCTGCAGGGTGAAAATGGGTAGATACGACACAATGATAATGATGCGGGCGAAGAAAACCGGCTTCTGCACCTCGTGTGCCGCAGTGCCGATCATTTCAATGAATGATTTCTTGCCTCGTCCGTACTCCGCGTGACGCAGAATGTTTTCGATCATCACCACAGAACCATCGACGACCATTCCAAAATCCAATGCACCCAAAGAAAGCAGATTCGCGGGAATGTGACTCAGGTCGAGCAGGATGGCGGCGAAGAGCAGCGCGAATGGAATTGTAATGGTCACGATCAAGGCACTGCGTACATTGCCCAAAAACAAAAACAGGATCAGCGTGACCAGCAAAACTCCGTCGATCAGGTTACGAAGTACGGTGTGAGTCGTGTAGTGAACGAGGTCGCTGCGATCCAGATGCGGAACGAGTTTCACGCCGGCGGGAAGCTGGTGGTCGTTTAACTGCGCAACTTTTTCATGCAGTGCATCCAGGGTTGCATCGGCTTCCGCGCCTTTGCGCAAAAGCACAATGCCTTCGACGACATCGTCATCGTTGATGACGGTGCCATCTTCGTGGCGTATCGTTTTGCCCAATTGTCCCAGCCGCACTTTGGGAGCCTGCACCACAATCCCGAGATCGCGCACTCGCACCGGAGTGCCGTTCTGCACTTTGACCACCGTGGCAGCAATGTCGTCCGTGGTTTGCATCAAGCCCACGGCGCGCACGTTCAACGCCTGCTCGCCGCGTTCGATGAAGCCGCCGCCGGCATTGGTATTGTTCGCGGCGAGAGCTTGTTCCACCTGGCTGAGCGACAGCCCGTAGGAAACCAGCTTGCCGGGATCAATCTGCACCTGGTATTCACGTGTCGGTCCGCCAAACGGATTCACGTCCACTACGTTAGGGACTGATTTCAACTGGTTGACGACATACCAGTCGTTGAGAGTCTTCAGCTCCATCGCGTCATATCGGGGATTGGTGCTCTGGAGCGTGTAGAACATGATCTGCCCGGTCGGACTGAAGTCCGGCCCGAGTCCTGTGTTCACGCCCTGGGGCAGCGTGACCTGCTGCAGACGGTCGATTACTTCCTGGCGGGCGTTGAGAGTGGTGGTCTCATCGTCATAGATGATGGTGATCGCGGACAATCCGGCGAGAGACACCGAACGCAGATGAGTCATGTGCGCGACGCCGTTGAGTTGGACTTCCAGCGGTACCGTGATTTGCTGCTCTACCTCCTCAGCCGCATGGCCGGGCCATTGCGTGATGATCTGCGTATAGGTGTCGGCAACGTCGGGGTAGGCCTCGATGGGCAGATTGTGAAACGAAATGACGCCCCAGACAAAGAGGACAACCGCGACGCTCAGGACGAAAATCCGGTTGCGCAAAGCAAAGTCGATCAGGTAACGAATCATTTGCCCTGCTCCGCCACCGAGGTCGAAAAATCGAGAGCGTTGGCCACAACCTGGTCGCCAGCTTTCACTCCGTCCTGAATCTGCTGCATCTGATCCGACGATTGTCCCGCAGTGTGCACTTCGACCCGGTGAAACTGCTTGTCGCTATCTTTCCGGAAGACCCAATCCCTGTCCTGCAGGCGAATGACTGCGGTGGATGGAACAACAATGCGAGATTGCGACTTGCGGGAGCGGAACGTGGCCACGGCAAACATTCCCGGACGCAAAGACCCGTCACGATTCGCCAGAACGATGCGCACCTTGGCGGAACGTGTGTTGGGATCGAGGACGCGCGATATGTCGGCCACTTTGCCGCGGTACGTCCGATCCGGATAGGCATTCAGCCGAATGTCGGCAGCGTCGGCCAGATGCACTTCGCCGAGATCGTTTTCATACACGTCGCACAGAATCCACACCTGGCTTAGGTCAGCGATGGTGAAGAGATTGGGACTGTTGTCGAGGCTCTTGATGCCCTCGAATCCCGCGATGTTCTGCTCGACGATGGTTCCGGAGATTGGCGCGCGCAGCTCGATCAACGAACCGGGATGGGCCGGGTCGCCGCCCAATATGCGCACATGCTGCTCAGAATTCTGCACATCTAATTGCGCTTTTTCTTCTGTGTCCTCGGCCACCTGCAAATCTTTTTCCGCTAGAGCGCCGCGCGAATAGAGCAACTGCGCCCGGTCGAGCCCTTTTTTCGCCAGGCGCTCATCGGCAGCAGCTTTCTGATAGTCGGAAAAGGCTCCTGCGAGATCGGCGCTGTGGATGGAAAGCAGCACCTTGCCTTTGTTCACGTAATCGCCCAGCCGCACGTTCAGCGCAACCACCCGTCCGGAGCCTTGCGAGGTCACGTGGATTGTGCTGTTTACGTCGGGCGTAACGCTGCCATTGGCATTCAGGATGGTGGGCAGATCGCGTGTCCCTACCGTGGCCAAGTGAAAGAGTTCAGGATGATCCACCGTGTAGAGGTTGGGATCGAGCGTAATCTCGGCTTTGGTTGGGGCGGCCTTGGAATCATCGGAGCATGAAACGCCGATACCTGATAGAAGCAACACGCCAAACATCGCGGCCACTTGGAGGTAACGATTAGTTTTCATTGCACCACCTCGCGGCCCACGGCGAGATTGAGTTGGCTCGCAGCAGTGAGATAAGAACCGATCAGGCTGACGTAGCTGAGTTGTACGCTGCGGTATTCGCTTTGCGCGTTGAGAAAATCCAGCAGGGACGCGCCGCCGTGCTGGTAGGCGAAGGCGACGGTATCGCGCACTCGCACTGCTTGCTGCAGGTACTTTTGCCGGTAGGGCAGCAACAGGACAAGATTGCTCTCGATGGCCGCGTAGGCTGAATCAACGTCGCTGAACACCTGCACCTGCGCCGCCTCCAGCAGGTGCTGGCTGCGGTCAATTTCCAGTTGGGTGCGCCGCTTCTCACCCTGGTTGCGGTCAAATATCCTGAGAGGAATATTCATGCTGACCCCAAAATATTGGTCGATGGGCGGATTGCGTCCGACATCAAAACCAAAAGTGGGGTCGGTCGAGCCATTGGCCTGGGCCAGTCGACGGTCGGTCTTCGCCTTGTCCACGGTCTGCACCGCGACTTTCAGGTCGGGACGCGCGTCCAACGCAATCTTGCGGAATTCCTCCAGCGGCAAGATTTGGTCGTTGAAGTCGAACTTTCCGGTCACGTCAAATTGCTCGACCGGGGAGCGGTCATTCAGAAGCATGAGCAACTGGATTTTCGCGGTGCGCAGATTGACCTCCGCGGTCTGCATGTCGGACTCGTACTGCACGCGCTGCAGTTCCAGTCGGTCAAGATCGATTTGCGCGATGTCGCCAGCTTTCAGACGATCGCGGCTCACGTCAAGCAGATGGTCGTAGTAGGAGAGGTTTTCCCGGGCTACGTCGAGAACTGCCTTCGACTGCAGCGTGTCCACAAAAGCGCTGCGCAGATTGAAGAGCAGGTTCCTTTCCAGGTCATTCTGAGTGGAAGTTGAGATGGCCGTCGCCTTCTGAGCGCTCTCCAGCCGCAGTTCCCTCTTGTGGTCCCGTTCGTAGAGATAGTTCACCGAAGCCACGGGCTGGAAGTATGCAAATGTCCCGTGCGGCGTACCGCCTCCGAAGGGGTCAATCTGGTCCGCGAGAATCGTCAGGTTCGGATTGGGGCGCAGGTAGGCGCTCACCTCCTCTGCCTTCGACTCGTCGATCGTCAGCTTTCCGGCCTGTAGCGTCGGATTACTCTGCTCAAACTTCGCGCGGACTTTTTCCCATGTCCAGGGTTCCTGCGCCACGGCAGTCAACCCTGAAAACAGCATGGCAACTAGCGCCGCGCAACGCATATGTATCTTTTGCATTGCAAGAACTCCATTGGTCCATTGGCTATGCGAACCTGCCGCAGGTGGAGCACGGCACGGATACACAAGGCTCGATTGCAAAAATTAGAAAGGTCGCGCCGTCGGTTCACGGCGGACACTGCTCATGGACTTAGGAGGAAGGAGGGGCCCGGCAACTGCGAACGCCGGAAAAGACTCGCACGGGAGGTACAAGAAGAAAGTCAGAAACAGAGCCGCAGATCCTGCTGACTGGGCTGAAGGAAGCGATCTCAACCAGGTGCGTTGGTGAACTGAATCGGCTCCAATCTGGAGACTGGGACGCCTGTGCCTGCTTTACTGTGCGCCGTGAAGGATTCGATTCCTCTATCTCGTTGTGGAGAGGATGCAGATCGTCCGTGGCGGACACCACGGGGAATAGAAAGACCAGGAGACAGCCTAAAAGAAGGATGCCGCGGAAGCTGGACTTGCACAGGAAGCTCTTCTCCGCACGGGAGTGCCGCCGCCAGATCAGAAAAGCGGGCACTACCAGCGTCAGCCAGAGAAGGTTAAGAAGTAATTCCATTTCGCGCTACGCGCAGACCATTGGTGAAATTGTATCGGCAAGGTCAGTCCGGTGTCGAATCCAAACCGCCACCGTCCTCGGATCCCGCCATGAAGGACACCAAGCAAATCCTTATTTGCCAGCAGTTGGGCAGTGGGTCAGTTTCGTAGCACTGCGGGCCAGAGCGTCAACCACAAAGGACACGAAGTTTCACGAAGGCTTCAATCTCAGGCTTCCTTCGTGAACCTTCGTGTCCTTTGTGGTTGACGCTTTTCCAATTGACTACTACCAGCAGTTGGTGTCTCTCGCCTTTCAGTCGACCTTACGCTATAGTCTTGGGTTTGGAAAACCAGAGCGAATCCGCGCCAACCGAGAGTCTTCCCCATGGCTGAACCCGAAATAGACCTTCATAAAACATACGATGCGGTGGTGGTGGGATCAGGCGCTGCTGGCGGGATGGCGGCCCATGTCCTGACCACCCATGGCTTGCAGGTCCTGTTGCTCGAGGCGGGGAAGAAACTTCCCATCGAACAGGAATTGCGCTCGATGGAATGGCCCTACGACAATGCTTATCGTGGTGAGCTTCCGCCGGACCGCCATGGTCTCACGTTCAACGAATACACCATCCGCAGGCCTCCGTATGGTCCGGGATTTGAAAAGTCCAAACATCTCCAAAGCTACATCGGCGAGACAGATTACGTTAAGAACATCCTTGTCGATGAGCGTGAGAATCCTTTCACCGGCACCAACTACGCCTGGGTCCGGGCGCGCTGCCTGGGTGGCAAGACCAATATCTGGGGACGCCTAGCGCTCCGCCTGTCCGACTACGATTTCAAGGCCAAGAGTCGCGACGGCTATGGCGAAGACTGGCCCATCCGCTATAGCGACATTGCTCCTTATTACGACAAGGTGGATCTGTACCTCGGCATTACCGGGGTGAAGGAGAACCTTCCCTACCTTCCCGACAGCATTTTTCAGCGGCCTACAAAACTGAACTGCGCCGAAGTTACGCTCAAGCAAAGCGTGCAGAAGATGGGACGGACGCTCACCCAGTACCGAGCCGGCGTCACCAGCGACGGATTGAAACACAACCAGTACCGCAGCCGGTGTCTGGGACGCGGCGCCTGTTCGCGCAAAGGTGGTTGCGATATTCATGCCGCGTTTGACTCTCCGACTGGCCTGATCTATCCGGCCATGGACACAGGCAAGTTGACCCTGCGAACCAATGCGGTGGTTCGTGAAGTTACGGTCGACCCGAAGACTGGCAAGGCCAGCGGCGTGCACTTCATCGATTCGCAAACCATGAAGGACTACAACGTTCGCGGTCGGGTGGTGATCGTGGCCGCTTCGACTCTGGAATCCGCGCGCCTTCTATTGCTCTCGAAATCGCAGCTTTATCCCAATGGACTGGCCAACTCAAGCGGACACGTGGGGCACAATTTCTGTGAGCACATTATGGGGCCAGGCGTCGTCGGTCAGGCGACAGACCTTGTGGGTAAGCCGCCAACACTCGACGATGGCCGTCCGGGAGGCTTTTACCTGACCCGATTTCGCAATCTTGCGGAAAAACATCCGAAGTTTCTTCGCGGTTATGGATTTGAAGGCGGAAGCGGCTCCAGAATGTTTCCGGAGGGCACGGACAAGCACGGCTTCGGCGCGTCATTCAAAGAGGAAGTTCGCCAGAACCAGGGTTCCTACATCAGCATGGGGGCATTCGGCGAAGTGCTGGCGCGCTACGAAAATTATGTAGATCTAGATCCCGTGGTGAAAGACAAGTGGGGCATCCCTGCCTTGCGCTTTCACTACAAGTTTGGCGATAACGAACACCGCATGGCCGAGGACATGAGAGAAACAGCGCAGGAAATGTTCGAGGCCGCTGGTTTCAAGAATATCCATGTGAGTCGTCGCATACTCACCGAAGGCTGGTCGATCCATGAACTCGGCACCGCGCGCATGGGCAACGATCCCAAGACTTCGGTCCTGAATCAATTTCAGCAGTCGCACGACGTCAAGAACCTGTTTGTGGTGGATGGCAGCGCGTTCGTGAACGCCAGCTGCCAGAATCCAACGTGGACCATCATGTCTTTATGCTGGAGATCCTGCGACTACCTCGCGGACGAACTCGGCAAAGGCAATCTGTAAGGAGAATCGATGTCTCGAGACAACCCGATTAACCTGAAGCAAGATCGCCGCCAATGGCTGAAAACTTCCGCCACGGTGCTCGGCGCATCGCTCTTGCCATTGCCCGCGATCGCTGCGGAAACCTCGCCGGCAGCAGCATCGCCGCAAAGCAAAGCTGAAACCAAATCTGCCGCACGATTCTTCACTCCGGCGCAGCACACCCTCGTCGAAGAGTTGTCGGAAACGATTATTCCTGCGGACAGCCATTCCGGAGGCGCGAAAGCCGCCAAGGTTGTCGACTACATCGAGCAGACCTTGCGTGAGAGTTCGGACGACAATCGAAAATCCATCTGGCGTGACGGACTGCGCCTGATCGATCTCATGAGCCAGCACTACAATGGAAAATCCTTTGTCGATTCCAGTTCTGAGGAAAGAATCGCGGTTCTCACTGTCCTTTCCGACAACGAACACATGACCGATCTTCCCGAGGTCCGATTCTTCCTTGAGCTGAAAGAGACGACCGTTTTCGGCTATTACACATCCAAGATCGGGATTCACGACGAAATGGAATACAAGGGCAATCGAGTTCTTACGGAGTACGTCGGCTGCGACGATCCAACGCCGAAGGCAACATAGTCGCGCAAACTGCAATTTCGATGAGGTCCACTTGAAATCGGCGATCTTGCGTTCATCCGCCGGCGTCGCCTTCGTGCTTGGCATGATGACGCTTGCCTCCACATTCGCAGTTTGCCAGGTGAAGCCCGAAAGTGACGGATGGATCCCGCTCTTTAACGGGAGGAATCTCGACGGCTGGTACTCCTATTTGGATTCCAGCGGCAAGAATAAGGACCCGAAAGGGGTCTTCAAAGTAGAGAACGGGATGATTCATATCCTGGACGTTCCCATGTCTGACGGGAAATCAGACAATGGCTACCTGGCTACGACTCGGGATTACTCCAACGTCCGCATCCATGTGGAGTACAAGTGGGGCCTCAAGCGGGCGACAGAAGGCAAAAGGAATAGCGGATTGCTGTATCTTGCCGTGGGACCCGACGCGATCTACCCGACGTCTTTAGAGTGTCAGATTGAAGAAACTGACGTCGGCGATCTGTGGATCGTTAACGGCGCTGCGGTCACCGCTTTTTTCGTAGCACCGTCCCTGCCGATGTACGACGACGACATGCAGACCGGCACTCGTGTCCGAAGCGCGCCGGGAGATTCCCTCCGCGTCCTGAAGTCTGGAGACTTCGAAAACCGGGATGGCTGGAACAGCGTGGACGTGATTCTCAAAGGAGATCAATCCACGCATCTGGTAAACGGGCGGATTGTGAACACTGCCCACGACATCCAGCGGCCCGATCCGAGCAACCCATCGAAGATGATGCCGCTGCAGAGCGGACGAATTCTCCTGGAAGCGGAAGGTTCCGAGATATGGTTCCGTGATATCCGAGTCAAGCCCCTGGGGCCGTCGGAGAAACGATAGCCTCTGAACCGTAGACACTCAGTCCAAAATAGTAATCAAGGAGTCCGGAAAGTAAATGGCGAACAGCGGCAAGGTAAAAGTCGGAATCATCGGATCGCAATTTCAAGCGGACATTCACGCCACCTCGCTGCAAATCATGCCAGACGTGGCGGAGGTCGTCGCCGTAGCTTCCCCGACTCCAGGCAATGCGGCTGCGTTTGCCAAGAAGTTCGGCATCCCGCGCGCGTTCACCGATTACCGCGAGATGCTCAAAGAAAAAGACATTGAGATGGTGACCATCGCGGCCCCTAATAGTCTGCATGCGCAAATGACCAAGGATTGCGCGGAGGCCGGAAAACATATCGTCTGTGAAAAGCCGCTGGCCATGACCATCGCCGAGGGCGAAGAGATGATCGCGGTGGCCAAGAAGCATGGTGTGCTGCTGATGTACGGCGAGGAGCTTCTCTTCACACCGAAGTATCTAAAAGCGAAGGAAATGGCGGATGCCGGCGCCTTCGGGAAAATTTATCTCATCAAACAGAGTGAAAAACATTTCGGTCCGCACAGCGAATGGTTCTGGGACGTAAATCGCTCTGGCGGCGGCGCTTTCATGGACCTGGGTTGTCACGGCATCGCTTTCTGTTACTGGTTCATGGATCGCTCCCCGATAAAGTCAATCTATTGCCAGATGGGCACATACGTTCATGGGGACAAGACTAAAGCCGAAGACGACTCTCTGTGCATCCTCGAGTTTGCCAACGGTGCCGAAGCCTTGATCGAGAACAGTTGGGCGCGCCGCGGGGGCATGGACGACCGCATCGAAGTCTACGGTGACGCCGGCGTAACCTACGCCAACCTCCACATGGGAAATGCGCTGCCGACATACAGCGAACACGGATACGGCTACGCCGTCGAAAAAGCTCCCACCACCACGGGCTGGACGTATCCGGTCTTCGAGGAACTGTGGAATTACGGCACCCCGCAGGAGCTGACCCACTTTGCCCGCTGCGCCCGCGGCAAGGAAACACCGAAAGTCACCGGGGAAGATGGCCTGGCTGTGATGCACGCGCTTTACGCGGGGTACGCCTCTGCCGGCGAGGGACGAAAGATCATGATGCCCTTCCACGCGCCTGCCGCCAAAAAGCCGATCGATCTGTGGCTGAACGGCCCGGCACGGCGGCAAGCCAAATAATTAAAGAGTTACTCAAATTCACCAACGGGTGCCAACCTGATATGCCGATCGCGGACAGAATTCGCCTCAGCCTCATGATGTTCCTGAATTATGTGATCTGGGGATCCTGGTACGTTACCCTCGGCGCATATCTCACCATTAATTTGAAATTCACTGGGACGCAGGCCGGCGCCGTGTTCGGAACCACAGCGGTGGCTTGCATGATCTCGCCGTTTTTTGTGGGCTTGATCGCGGACAGGTTCTTCGCCTCGGAGCGGGTTCTTTCCGCTTTGCATCTGTTGGGCGCGGTCCTGCTTTACTTTGTTACCAAGGCGACCAGCTTCGGATCTGTATACGCTTTGATGTTCATTTATTGCCTGTGCTATTTCCCCACCATCGCACTCACCAATTCGCTGACTCTGCAACATTTGAAAGACACAGGCCGCGATTTCCCTCTGATCCGCGTCTTCGGAACCCTGGGGTGGATCGCAATCGGCGTCACCATCGGACGCATGGGAGTCGAGACCTCAACCGTCCCATTCCTACTGGCGGCAGGGGCTTCCGTCGTTATGAGCCTGTTCAGCCTGACTCTGCCGCATACGCCTCCACCCAGCAAGGGACAAAAGGTTACTCTCCGGCGTGTCCTCGGCCTCGACGCGTTGGTGATGCTAAAGCGGCCGTCATTCGCGGTGTTCGCCGTGGCTTCGATCCTGGCCTGCATTCCCCTCACTTTTTATTTCTCGTTTACCAATGCTTATCTGAATTCCCTGCACGTCCCCAACGCCGCCGGCAAGATGGCCCTGGGACAGGCCTCTGAAGTTGTGATGATGCTTCTCATGCCGTTTATCCTGCGGCGCGTCAGCGTGCGCGGCATTCTGCTCATGGGTCTGCTGGCCTGGTCGGTCCGTTACGTGCTGCTCGCCTATGGCAATCCCGACAGCGCGATCTGGATGTTTTATGTGGCGATCCTGCTGCACGGCATCTGCTATGACTTCTTTTTTATGACCGGACAGCTCTACACCGATCAGGAATCTCCCTCGAATCTGCGCAGCGCCGCGCAAGGACTGATTACCTTCCTGACCTACGGAGTTGGAATGCTAATCGGCTCTTTGATTTCTGGCCGAACGGTCGACTATTTTTCTCACACTGTGGGGACCGAAGTAGTCCGCGACTGGCGAGCCTTCTGGATGACCTCCGCGCTGAGTGCCTTTGTCATCCTGCTGCTGGTTGCTGTCTTTTTCCGAAGCCGGAGCAAGATCGAGGCTGGCGCACAGGCCTCGGAAGCCATCGCAAGCTGATCAAGATACGCTCGGGAACGAGGAGCCCCCAGATAAGGCGCGGAATTTGAACGCCGATCGAGAAGTTGGGGTAGAGGATTGCCTTTCAGCCGTCGCGCCGCTGGACTCCTGTTACTGGACTGCCGGTTTAACGCCTCCTGTTGCCTGAAACTCGATATCGACAGAGTCCCCCACCTTCAGGAAGAGGGAGCTCGGATTCTTCATTCCCCACTTGGCGTAAGGGACCGGGAAATGCGCCGAAGCGCTCCAGTGCCCGGATTCGAGTTTCACATCGACTGGCACGGTAATCTCGTGCTCGGCTCCGTGAATCCCGAACATGCCGTGGACTTGTAACGACGAGACGCCGGTTGCTCCCAATGTGCCTAGGATCCGGTCGGGGCGGAATGCGATCTCCGGATAGCGAGCGCTCTCGATCACTTCCTTGTGCATCTTGCGGTCGCGACTGTCATTTCCGCTCTGACCGCTGGTTGCGTCAAAGATAATTTCACCGTCAAGTTTGCCCGACGTCGGATCGAAATGGACTTCGCAACGTTTGACCCTGAATGTGCCGTGCACGGTGTGCAGCGTCGCGCCCAGCGTAAAGTTTGCGGTCGTTTGTGCCGGATCGCACTGCAGCGTAATGGGCTGCGCGCTCGCTTCTACGGCAAACGAGGCGCCCAGAAAGCACAGGGCGGTAATCATACGGGCGAGTCGGGCTGAACGGCGTGTCGTGAGGGTTCTTAGCTTCATTATTAGCGTTGTCCCCATCCTGGAAGATTCCATCATCATTGGGTTGATCCTATTTCTTTGAGCGTCTCCGTTTCGACCGTGGTTCGATCAATCGATGCAGGCCGCCAAAGGCGAAGTGCCAGCATACCCACAAACCCTCCCGGTTTTGTCACGATTTCATCAAAGCGGGTCTCACCCGGACAACGGCCATTCGCCGTCTCACAAAATCCATGGGAAAGAAAACTATTCGCGGGCAAACCTGTACTTTGCGGGTGAATCCAAAAGGAACATTGATCAAATATCTTAATAGTTTCTCAAGGGGGCCTAATGAAGAACGTCTACGATGTGTTGAGACAAAAAGAGTTGGAGGTTTCGAGAGTTGAAAAAGAAGTCGAAGCCTTGCGTGTGGCTGCCCCTCTCTTGTCAGACGGTGGGGAAATAGCGTACGACGCCACGGCGACATTGAGCAACTCCAGTCCGCAAAACGCCGGACCAGAACCTGATCAGGTCGCAGGACGCGAGAAGAAATGGCGCTTGCCCTGATCCCAGATCGGAGGGGGATTCCCGCGCGAAAAAGCAAATACCCCGGGCTCGTTTGAGTCCTGGGGCGGTCGTGTGTCCCGGGAAATGAAACATGCGTGTGCATAGTCAAAGATCGACAACGAGACTGAACTCAGACGAATTGGAAAAAACGCGAAGGAGGTTTGTCAGGAGAATTCGGGAGGCTGTTCAACGAACGTCCCAGGACTCAATTCAAGTCCTGGGACGTTTTCGTTTTGGTGCCGCGCCCACGTCCCACTTGAGCCGTCGCAAGATCATTTGGCAATGTTCTGCTCAAGTAGCTGAGCCTACGTTGAAGCCAAAGAGCTTCTTGGCTTTGTTTCGCAATCCTATGCCCACTGATCTAGATTAACGTTGAGAGGCGGCGGAACAGCATTCGCCTCGTCTGCGATGCCAACAGCCTGGGCGTCGTCGCCGTCGTACGGGACCTTTCGAGTCCCAGGGTTACGTGCAAGTGCGTCGAAATCTGGTTCTTGGTGTCGACGTGCAAGTCATTTATCTGCCTAGCGGCCTCTACGCTAAGCCCGAAGAAACCTTTGCCGCGGATTGGCTTTGTTTGTCATGCCCGTTGACGTGAGCACTGAAACTAAACGCGTTCTTGGCTTTGTTTGGTAAATTCTAGACCCCAGCCGGGCCAGCTTTGCGTCGTAACTGCAATCTATCCAACTCAGCGATAGCGTGGTTGAGTTGCCGATTTATCATAGCTTCGTACCGTAACAACTTGTCGAGTTCCTCCCTCTCTGGCAAGAAGAGGTGAGGGGCTCGGTGCCTCGGCAGGTCAATGCGTGAAATCGCCTGATCTATATAAGGGCATGTCAAGAACATTTTTCTCCCTCCGCCGGAGGCGCGGGTTTGGTTCGCGACATCCAGCCCCTTGTCACCACGGAAGGCGCTAGTTTGAGATCGTGCCCTGGGTTTGGGTCTGCGTTATTCCATCTCGTCAGTTCCATGCTCTGGTCGCGACGACGCCAATCAGTTTCGAAACTAAATCAAGCCGTGCGGTTGTACGGTGTCAACCATGGATCTATCTGAGGCTCGTGGCCTAGTGCTTTTTCGGGTTATCCGAGGGGGCATAGAGATTTCACAGAGACTGAATGCCATAGGCACCGTCTACAGGCGATTGTCATACTCACCCTCGAACCCGAGCGTCTCAAGAACCGACTAGCCACCACCAGAAAAAAGCAACGGAGATGGAAGGGCTCTTCACCCGAGACGCTCAAGCGGCTTGCGATTTTAGTTTTTCTGCGTCGAAGCTTTCTCCCTTCTTCCACAGAGTCAGCGTAATGGCTGCAATCTTGCGCGCCAGCGTGAGACGCGCCATGGTCGGCTTGATCCCTTTGGCTAGCGCAGCCTGGTAGAAATCCTGGAACGGTCCAGGACGGGTACTCGCCATGGTGGCCGCACCTTTGAATAGACCTTTCAGATCATGGTTGTGGTCCTTGTTCAGTCCTCGAATCGAAAGCACCTTCTTCGAGCGCCGTACTTGACCTTCGACCAAGCGATATTCCGCACTGATGCGGGTCTCCAAAGCCAGCCCGCTGTAAGCCCAGAGTTGTCGCTTGGTACGAAACCGATGCGGAGTCTGGATCAGTGCTACCGCCAGCGCCGATCGAATCGGTCCCAGATAGGGAATCTGGCGCAGCCTTGCGGTGATGGCATGCTTCCGACTTTCCGCCAGCAGTTCCCGCCGGGCTTGTTGACGCAAGTGGCGCAACATGTCCAGTTGCTCATAGAGTCGTTCGGCTCGACGGCGCACGCCGGCCTCCCGGAGTTTTGCCAGCCACTGGGCTCGATTCCGGGTGTAATAGACGTCTCTTCCGGCACAGGGAATCGCCCAACTGCGGTACACCGCTTTCAGTCGATTCATGACCCGCGACAGGTCTTTGACAATGGTCAGATAACTCCGGGATAGTTCCCGTAACATCCGCACGCCCGTCTCGCCGTGGTAGACCGGCTTGAGTTGGTTGCCGCGTAACAGCTCGGCCAACTTGCAGGCATCGATCCGATCACTCTTGTTCCCATCTTTGAGTAGTGCGTTCTTCCGGGGATTACACACCACCAGTCGGTCGACGTGCGGCTTGAGCAAATCGTACAACCAGGCCGACCAGGTCCCTTCCTCGAAGGTCACCGCCAAAGTTCCGCGCAATCCGGCAAAGAACTGGAGAATGGTCGCCGCTTCCGTTTCCAGGATGGATTCCATGACCAACTTCCCGGTGGAATCCGTCACCGCAACCACGATGGTTGCTTGATGAACGTCGAGCCCAATATACTTTTCACTGTCCATAAGGGTGCTCCTTTTCGTAGGTGATGATGTCAACGATCACAACCTACTCCAACAGGGGCGCCCTTTTATAATGCGATTTCGTCAACTATTGGCACCCGAATTGGAAGACAATCAGGGTGAGGGTGCCCCATTTCTCGCGTTGTTTGCGAGAAGTGGGGTTGTGTCCGCCGCCAGTCCGCTGTTCCAGTGATGAAGTGAAATCTCTGTCGATGGGCACTCGAAAGATTGAGTTGTGTTTATGATCCGTAGCCCACGGAAACTTTGGGAGAGATATACGTCCGGCAAGCCCCACTTCTCGCAAACAACGCGAGAAATGGGGCACCCTCAGTGCGATTGTAAAAGTCCGTAAAGTTGCGAATCGTGCTTGTGGGGAACGCAGTCAGCTTGGCATAATCCCCCTGCCAGCCATTGGGCAATTCTTAAGGGGATCATGAAAATCTCTATGCGTCTTCGAGCACTCGGAGTTGTAGTGTGCCTGCTATTCATGGCGCTGCGACTGACATCTTGCTTGTCGTCGAAGACTCCGTCGGTAAATTCAGGCACCGCCGCGTCGGACATGGTGACTTTTCACAACGACAACGCTCGCACCGGGCAATATCTTAATGAATCAGTCCTGACCCCTCAGAACGTCCGCACGCCCGGGTTTGGCAAGCTCGCATTTTTTACCGTGGACGGCAAAGTCGACGGCCAACCTCTCTACCTTTCCAACGTAAAAATCCCTGGCCAGGGAATTCATCCCGTGCTCTATGTGGCTACGGAGCATGCCAGCGTCTACGCGTTCGATGCCAACAACGGTCAATACCTGTGGAATGTCAACTTGTTGGGGCCAGGGGAGGGCACCAGCGATCCGCGGGCCTGCGGCGAAGCGGTGAATCCTGAAATCGGAATCACTTCGACGCCGGTGATCGATCGCACCCAGGGTGCGAACGGAGCGATTTATGTAGTTGCCATGTCGAAGGACGCTGCCGGACATTATTTTCAGCGGCTGCATGCGCTGGATATTGCGACCGGGGCTGAACTATTCGGCGGGCCGAAGACGATTACCGCGTCTTTTACAGGAGTGGGGGACAACAGTGTCGGAGGCAACGTCATCTTCGATCCCGGTCAGTACAAGGACCGGGCCGCCCTGCTTCTGCTGAACGGAGTTGTCTACACCACCTGGGCGTCGCATTGTGATCAGCGGCCTTATACCGGATGGATCATCGGCTACGACGCATCGACTCTGAACCAGACCGGCGTGTTGAACGTCACGCCCAATGGCAGTTATGGCGGCATCTGGATGAGTGGCAGCGGTCCGGCCGCCGACAGCCAGGGCAACATCTATCTGCTCGACGGCAACGGGACATTCGACACCACGCTCGACGCCAACGGGTTCCCCAGCCAGGGCGATTTCGGAAATGGCTTTCTCAAGTTATCAATCCAAAACGGTTCGTTGACGGTCAACGATTATTTTGAGATGGCAAATCAGCAAGAGGAAAATGATAACGACCGAGACCTCGGTTCGGGAGGGACGATCTTGCTTCCCGACATGACCGACGCCTCCGGGAAAGTCTGGCATCTGGCCGTCGGTGCGGGCAAGGATTCGAACCTGTATCTGGTAAATCGCGACTCGATGGGGAAATACAACCCCTCGACCAATGCCATCGCCCAGGAAATCACGTCCTTCTTCCCCGGACCGGTGTTCTCCACGCCCGCGTACTTCAACGGCACTGTGTACTACGGAGGAGTAAACGACCAGATCAAGGCCTTTACCTTGAAGAATGCCCAATTTCCCACCACGCCAACCAGCAAAACCGGCAATGTGTTCGCCTACCCCGGCGCCACTCCGAGTATTTCTGCGAATGGCACGAAAGACGCGATCTTGTGGGCGGTGGAAAACGGTTTCTCCGCTACGTTGCACGCTTACGACGCCAGCGATCTTTCAAAAGAGTTGTACAACAGCAATCAGGCGCCCTTTACCCAGGACCAGCCTGGCCCGGGCAACAAATACATCACTCCCACCATCGCCAATGGCAGGGTCTACGTCGGGACGACGTATGGCGTGGCGGTGTACGGCTTGCGCTAGACCGAACTATGTCGCAGTATCTGTTCATGCTGCGGACCGATATTTCCACCGTGAAAAAGAATCCTTCGGCGTAAACCCGCAATCTGGTCAGAGTAATCTTTAGTTATTTGAAGCGGTCGTGTTTTACAGGGATACTGGGATTGTCGTGATTTCGTCGAAAAAAGTTTTAAGAAGCACCGCTTTCCTTTGGCTCGTCCGAACTTCTGCTCCCGGATATGACAGTCTTCTGTGGCTGAGTCTGATTTTCCTCTGTTGCATTCTTCCGGCAAGCGCGCAGACTGTTCCAGCGGCCACCAGCACTCCGTAGAACCAGTCGAGAGCAGGAACACCGGATGGCGCACACTTGCCAGACGCTCCGTCAGCGGGGACCGTCAAAGGAACAGAGTTGGATCGCACCGGTACCGTAGTCGCAGGCGCCGGGGTAGGCGAACACATTGCCGGTTTTGCTGGTTGGCGTGGTGGGAGATTGGGCATTCTTCAAGGTAAAGGCCTTGATCTGGTCGTTTACTCCTCCGTAGTACACAGTGCCGTTGAAGTACGCGGGCGTGGAGAACACCGGTCCGGGGAAGAAGGACGTGATTTCCTGGGCGATGGCATTGGTCGAGGGGTTGTATTTCCCCATCGAGTCGCGATTTACCAGATACAGGTTCGAATCCTTGCCCGCACCGACGGCCAGATGCCAGACTTTCCCGGAGGCGTCGGTCATGTCGGGAAGCAAGATCGTCCCTCCCGAACCGAGGTCTCGGTCGTTATCATTTTCCTCTTGCTGATTTGCCATCTCAAAATAATCGTTGACCGTCAACGAACCGTTTTGGATTGATAACTTGAGAAAGCCATTTCCGAAATCGCCCTGGCTGGGGAACCCGTTGGCGTCGAGCGTGGTGTCGAATGTCCCGTTGCCGTCGAGCAGATAGATGTTGCCCTGGCTGTCGGCGGCCGGACCGTTGCCACTCATCCAGATGCCGCCGATTACGGTTCGGTGCGGTTTACTTCTATGTCTCGGTTGATAAAGACGCTGTAGAGGTAGTCGTACAGATCGAAGGAGTGGCGTCTTTGCAAGAGGCATTTGAGTTTGGCAGCGAGGAGTTCCTCTAATTTATGGCACCGGATCGTGGTGGTGCTACACTCGGCACCGTCTGAATATGGGTGAATGAGAAACCGATTTTGTACAGGTAGGAAGATACGGTCATAGCCTTACGCTTTTTCTCGGAGATCTCCGATTGTTGATCAGACTCGTTGGAAGGGGGAAGAATCTTGCTCCTGAGAGAAATCGTCGGGAGAAGGTTGTGAAGTGGCCGCTGCCATGTTGCCTCCTAAACGTGAGATGGCCCGTTCAGGAGACAGGCAAAGAAACGTTAACAGTCAAGAATTCGATCGGCAAGCGGGGGATGTTGATCAACCAGATTCGCTGGCAGGGTTGTTCCTCGCCCAATGAGGTTGCGCTCGGGCGTGTGGGGCCAGCAATGGATTCCGAAGGCGAGATATTGCAAGCCCGGAGCGATTGAGTAGCCGTGCGCTACTTGCTTGCCTTGTGCTTTTGCTTTGCAAGCAATCGTTGGATGTATTGTGGACCGTCCTTCTTGTAGTCCTCCACCGCGCCTTTGAGAAACAGTTCGCATATTTGTGAAATGCTCCTCTGTTCCTCATCAGCAATTTCCTCTATCTGCTGCTTCATGTCGGGATTGATTCGGAAAGCCAAAAAATCTTTCTTAGCCACCCAGCAAATATAGACGTGGATTTGATGAGGACACAATCAAAAACAATTTGATATAAACGTTATCATATGTTATCATGCGTTATGCATTTTTGAGAGGTTTTTATGCGTGAATCGAAAACTTCTGAGCTCTCCGAATGGTGGAAAATCTTTCGCGCAAATCTGAGTTGCGCCAAGAAGTTCTACAACGCCCTTACTCCTGAGCAGCGTTTGTCTCTGAAGACAATTAGCCGAAACTTCCAGCTCACACTCTCGGCTGGAGAACTCAGGCTGATCAGCGGTTGCTGGTATGTCACTCACGCTGGTCTAATTCGTCTATCCACTCGGAACAAGTGCCAGGGCATCGACGTTCGTCCCGCGGGTTCATTCTGTGATGCCGCAGCGTCGCGTTGGGCGTTCAAGGCTACCGTTTACAAATCTGCGCGGTGCCGGGGCTTCGTGGGTTACGGCGACGCCGATCTTTCCAATGTGTCTCCCTTGGTCCACGGGGCCGAGATGCGAGTGGCCGAAACCAGGGCGGTCAACCGGGCCCTGCGCAAAGCCTACGGCATCGGCATCTGCTCGGTCGAGGAAATCGGCTCGTTCGCCGAACCGGTTCCGTCGAAGAAGCTGCCAAACGAGCCGGCCAATGGGAACAACGGTAACTACGGCGGGCCCAGAGTCAGGGACCGCCTCTGTCAGCTGATCCGCCAACACCAGCTCGATGCCAACCTTGTGAAGTCCTACGCCGTCGATTTCTGCGGCACCAAAAGCCTCCGCGAGGCCACCCGCGAACAGGTCGAGGGTTTTGTGGCGCATTTGGCTGACTGGGCAGAGAAAGATCGCAACGCCCTGCTGTGCCAGCTCAACAGCTATCCGAGAAACAAAGAAGGTGTGGCATGAGACGCTATTTCGAGTCTCTGCGCCCGGCGGATGTGTCGGCTATTCACTCGGTTCCGGACGGGATCTTCCTGGTCCGCGTGGATCGGGCCCAGTATCGCTGGCACAAGCAGAAACCTTATTACGAGATTCGCTTCGCCGTCCTTAAACCCAAGCACCTGACCGGCTGTTTTATCACTGGCCGCATTTACTGCACAGCAAAGGCGATGTGGAAGTTGAGTTGGTTCCTGCGCGACTTCGGCTATGACTCTGAATTGCTCGGGAAGAATGAGATCGACGACAAAGCCCTGATCGATCTCTGGGGTGTGGTCAAGGTCAGCGAGGTCACGATACACGGTATTTCGGTTCTCAACTTCGAGGGCTTTGCGCCGGCGGCCCGTTGGGACGACCTCTCCGTCTTCACCGATCAGGACACTCGTGGGTCGGAGGCGGCCTCATGACCTACAGCTATACCCAGATCAGCCAGTATCTGTCCTGCCCTCGACGCTACAAGCATCGTTATCTCGATGGCTGGAAAGAAAAAGACACACGGGCAGTCATGATGTTTGGCCGGGCGTTCGAACTGGCGGTGGGTGCCTACTTCCAGCGGCAGGATGCCGCTGTGGCGCTCTACCGGGAATGGGACACGTACCGGGACAGCGGTCTCCACTATTCCGAGGGGGAGAGCTGGGATCGAATGTTGCAGTCAGGCGTGCAACTGCTTGATCGCTTCGCCCAAGACGACCGGGTTCGTATCCGTCAACCTCGACGCAACTTGCAGGTGAAATTCACGAAGTCTTTGGCTGGACAGAACGACTTCGTGGCCTATGTGGATGCCATCGGGGAACTAGACGGCACTCGCTGCCTGCTGGAGTGGAAGACCACCGCCAGCCGATACCCGGAGGAACCAGCCGGATTGCTCGCTCTCGATCCGCAATTGGTTTGCTACTCCTGGGTCACCGGCATCGCAGACGTCGCCCAGGTGGTGTTCGTCCGCAAGCGGTTGGTCGAGATTCAGTATTTCCGAACCACAATCAGCGACGAGCAGCGAGAAGAGTTCGGCGATCTAGTGCAGGATTCCATTCGCCGGATTGAAGCGGCCGAGTTTCTGCCACACAGTGGTATTCGCTTTCCCCAGAACCCCTGCACCAGCTGTCCTTATATCGGCCTCTGTCTGGGCAGACAGGATCTGACCGACGCGGCGCTGGTACGGCGTCCAGGAGCAGACGACCTTGGTTGGCTTGACGAGCTTACGTACTAGCCTGGATTATTCACGAAGTCTCTAGCCAAAAAAGAAAGGATGCTCTAAAAGGAATGATGAACACTGGGTTTCGGCACCCAGCATTCCCTTTTCGGAGCATCCATCGCTTGATACGAAGTGTTTTACCACAACTCACCTTCTCCTTCTACCGCCATCAACCCATCTGCGCCGATTTTTCCGGGGGCCAGATCACCAGCGACGCCGGTCTTCTGCCCTTGCGCGCCTTCGATCAGCGCCATCATTTGACCCGCGACTGGGCCGCGCCACTCGGCGATCCCCGGCAACCTGACCGCGTGCATCACGACTCGCTGGCCCTGTTGCGGCAACGCATCTATCAGATCGTCGCCGGCTACGAAGACGCTAACGACGCCGACCGTCTGCGCCACGATCCCCTGTTGCAGATCGTCGCCGATCAGAAACTGGGTGACGCGCTGGGCTCGCAGCCCACCCTCAGCCGCTGGGAGAACGCGCCCTCCGCCCGCGAACTGGTGCGCCTGAACGATCTGCTATGCGAACAGTTCATTCGTCTGGGTGCCGAACAAGTTCGCCGGCGGGGCCAGATCCTGCTCGATCTCGATTCCACCGACGATCCCACCCACGGCCAACAGCAACTCAGCTTCTTCAACGGCGCCTACGGCCAGCACATGTATCACCCCATGCTGATTTTCGAGCGCCACACGGGATGCCTGCTGGCGGCGCGGCTGCGGCCGGGAAACGCCTCCAGTCACGCCCGCATCGTGCCCATGCTGCTGCGCCTGGTGCCGCGTTTGCAGGCCGCTTTCCCCGGCGCGAAAATCAAACTGCGCGGCGACGCCGGTTTCGCTCTGCCCCTGCTCTACCAGTTCTGCGAGTTCTTCCACCTCGAGTACGCCCTCGGCATTCCCGCCAACTGCGTCTTCAAGCAACGCGCCGAACCGCGGCAGAAGCAGTTAAAGCGCCGCTATCGCCGCACTCAACTTCCGCAGCGCAGCTTTTCCAGCTTCCCCCATCGCGCCCGCAGTTGGCCGCGCCGGCGCCGCATCTGCTACAAGGCCGAACACTCCGCCGCCGGCACCAACCTGCGCTTTGTAGTTACTAACTGCCCCGGACCTGCCGCCCAGGTCTTCGCTTTCTACAACGATCGCGGCGAGTGCGAGAACCGCATCGAAGAATTCAAAAACGGTTTCCGCGCCGACCGCTTGAGCTGTCACCGCTTTCTGGCCAACGCCTTCCGCCTCTTCCTGCACGCCGCCGCTTACAACCTGGTCAACTTCTTTCGTCTCCAGTTGCCCCTACCTTGGCGTTCCGCCCAGATCGAAACCCTACGCGCAAAGCTCTTCAAAATCGGCGCTCGCGTTCGCCATACTGCCCGCTGTGTTCGCTTTCACCTGGCCACCGGCTGGCCGTTTCAGAACTTGTTTCGCTCCGTCGCCTGCGCCGTCAACAGCGGTTGACCCGTAGGCTTGTCTCCGAACTCACCTTTCACTCGCACTTCATTGCCGAGCCGTGCTCAAAATCCCTCCCCTCAGGTCGCCCCGCCCTACTACCCCCGAAAAACCGACTGACCGGGCCGACTCGACGTCCGATCACACATCCTCGCAAGAACATCTCAGCTCTGATGAATTAAGCAGGCTAGGGTTCCGCCGATGCTGCCCAAGCTCAATCGCAAACGAGCTCTGTTCGTTCTGACCAAGATCGACGAGATCCTGGCTTGGGAGCGACGCTCCGAAGCCGAGCGAGACACACGCTTCGTAGAGCTGGGGCGATATCTGTGCGAAGTGCGGGCGGGGCAGTACTGGCGGCTGGAGAAACTGAAGTCCTTTGACGAGTTTCTGGCGAGAAGGTTTCCGGAGTCGAGGCGGAAGGCGTACTACCTCATGTCGATCCATGAGCACCTGCCGCCACAGGCGAAGAAGGATTTGAAGGAGGTGGGATGGACGAAGGGATTGGAATTAGCGAAAGTTGCGCGGAGGGATGGACAGGAGTTCGATTGTGCAACCTGGCTGCACAAAGCGCGATCACTGCCAAAAGAAGAGTTCAAGCGGGAAGTGGAGAAGGAACTAACCGGGCGGGAATCGGAACCGTGGGAGATTATCTACTCTGCGACCTGAAAGCTGTTGGAATGATTGTCTGAAGGAGGAAAAAGTACTATCAGACCGTGCGTGCCATCGCATGTAGCCTACGAGGTAGGAGCGGGGCGGCAACAAACCGTTCGAAGCCCTCGGACAATGTACCCATGCCCGCAAGGGTAGCATCGGAACCGTGAGGCGACGGTGTATCTACTAGCACAATGTGGAGAGGGCCTAGGCTTGATAGCAAGGTCAGAATACACGAATGCTCGTAAGCGTCGTCAATCTCAGAGAACCTAAGATGCTGCGCGGTTCTTCTCGCAGTGGGTACGGAACGTAGTGGATGTTCCGTCATGGTCATACCACACTGCCGGCGTAAAGAGCGGACCTAACCTATCGTGTCATTCCAACGGAACAGGATAAATCCGTATCGCTCCCTACAAGGGAAAGCACATCGCAAGATGGGCCGAAGGCGGTGCGGACATGAGAGGAAGGAGAAAGCGAATGCTGTTCTGTAATGGAGCGGATACTGGTTGCGTCATTCTCACTGACAACATTACCGGCCGCGAAAGCGGGCTGACTTCCTTCAGGTGCTTCACACGAGAGAACTGGGCAAATCGGCATAGGAGGCAAGGCAGATGACGACAGCGCAAGCTGTTGGTGCGGTCTCCCGCGATGCGGCGGAATGGTACGGCCTTGACTGGCAAGCCATCAACCGCAACGTTCGCCGACTCCAAGGGCGTATCGTGCAGGCGACGAAGGCAAGCAGATGGGGCAAGGTGCGAGCCCTGCAACGCCTGCTGACCCACTCGTATAGCGGCAAGGTTCTCGCCGTTCGACGAGTGACGGAAAATAATGGCAAGAAAACCCCTGGTGTGGACAACGAAATCTGGGACACACCAGAAAAGAAGACACAGGCAGTACATGCACTCAAGCGTAGGGGCTATCAACCTCAGCCTCTTCGACGTGTTTACATCCCGAAATCGGACGGCAGAACGATGCGCCCGCTCGGAATCCCCACGATGAAAGATCGAGCCCAACAAGCGTTGCATTTGCTTGCACTCGATCCTGTGGTGGAAACCACTGCTGACAACAACTCCTATGGGTTTCGCCAGCAGCGGTCCTGCGCCGATGCGATGGAACAGTGTTTCAAGATACTGTCCAGACCAAATCCGCAGTGGATTCTAGAGGGCGATATCAAGTCCTGTTTCGACCGAATTTCGCATGATTGGCTTCTGGCTCACGTCCCTATGGACCGAGCCATTCTCCAAAAGTGGCTGAAATCCGGGTATATGGAAAAACATGTCCTTCACGAAACAACGGATGGGACCCCACAAGGCGGAATTATCTCACCAGCGCTTTCCAATTGCGCGTTGGAGGGATTGGAGTGGCTCTTGAAGGAAAAGTTTCCGACAAACAAGCCTCTCCCCTCCTTCGGAGGTAAATTTCCCTGTGTCAATCTCCTCCGTTATGCGGATGACTTTATCATCACCGGTAGAACTAAGGAACTACTGGAAGGAGAAATTAAACCCCTCGCCGAGCAGTTTCTGCAAAAACGAGGGTTGGAACTTTCTCCTGTGAAGACGGTCATCACCCACGTGGAGAAAGGATTTGATTTCCTCGGACAAAACGTGCGCAAGTATCCCAACGGGAAACTGCTCATCAAGCCTTCCAAAAAGAACGTTAAAATCTTTCTGGGCGGCATCCGCAAGACAATCAAAGCCGCGCTGGGCATGTCGGCCGCCGATGTGATCCATGAACTCAACCCCAAAATCAGGGGCTGGGCCAACTATCATCGGCACGTGGTGAGTAAACGCACGTACGTCCGCGTTGATCACGAAATCTTCTCTAGTCTATGGCGATGGGCACGACGAAGACACCCGAACAAGAACACGGGCTGGCGCAAGCAGAAGTACTTTGCGCTGCATCGTGGTCAGGACTGGTCCTTCTTCGGTGAAACGTGTGATGACGAGGGGCAGCCCAGTCAAGTTTGGCTGCGCCACGCCCGTAGCACACCCATCAAGCGACACGTTAAAGTCAAAGGTGACGCGAACCCCTACGACCCTGCCTATGAAACCTACTTCGAACACCGCGAAGGCACCCATATGCAGGCAACGTTTCGGGGTACTCGTACCCTTCGTTTTCTCTGGCATGAACAGAGCGGGCTCTGCACTGTGTGCAATACAAAAATCACTCGGATCACGGGCTGGCGCCTTCACCACTGCGTTCCCCGCGTGATGGGTGGTTCGCCCAGCGCCGAAAACCGCGTTCTACTTCATCCGGAGTGCCATGACAGGGTTCACAACCAGCGCATTTCTGTCTCGAAACCGCGTCTCCCCGAAAGAGGCGTTCGAAGGGCTTGAGCTGTGTGAGGGGAAACTCTCATGCACAGTTCTTAGAGGGCTGGACGGGAGCAATCCCGTCCGGCTACTCGGTTCAAGCTGTACAAGACCCAGATTCCGGTGGTCGAGCAGGCGATTGAGACGGCAGCTTTGATGCTAGGCACGGACAAATCCCGAGGCTACTGCCTGGAAATGATCTGTGCGGACTTCCTTGCGGGGGCAAACCTCGAAAACGATGACCCAACCGTGCTGCTGCAGTCACTTTCGAGATTTTTCAGATTTCTGCTTGGTGAACAACGTCAGGCATTTCTGCACGAAGTGACCGAGAAAGCTTCGTGAACCGAATACGACCCAAGAGACCGCGTTTACGGCTTGCTCCCCAACCTTACGACCAGCTCAGGAAACATGTGCTGCAACGCGATGGCTGGAAATGCCAGGTCTGCGGCTCCAGACAGAACCTTCAGGTCCATCACCAGCAACTACGCAGCCAACAAGGCAACGATGACGACTCGAACCTGATCACTCTTTGCGCCCGGTGCCATCAAGAACTGCACGGCGGAACGTCGTAGACTCAAGCTAATTGAGACTAAAGGGTCTCAGGTCGGCCTAATCAAGATGGCTATGCGACGGCGCGTGGGTTGAATTCTTCCGTAACTGCGAGTTGGAAGTATTCCAGCGACAGGCGCAACCCGGTTTTTAGTTCGGTCCTCGGTTCCCAGCCGAGCAGGCTACGGGCTTTGGAAATATCCGGACGCCTCTGCTTAGGGTCGTCCTGAGGAAGGGGTTTGTAAACAATTTTACTGCTGGACTGAGTTACGTCTTTCACAAACAAAGCGCACTCGAGGTGGTGAACTCAGTGGGATTGCCGATGTTTTGGCAGGGTGTTGCCGTTTTGTAATTGGCAAAGCGAAGCGGACGGTCAATGTCGAAAAGGGATTGGAGTAATAGATGCGCGGGGAAACGCGCCAAGAGGAAGGAAGTATCAGGCGGGAGAAAGCCAGCAGCAACGCGCTCGGCCTCTAGTGGGCTGACCACTGCGAAACTGGCGTCCATTGCAGACTTCCGGTCAAATCATTTCGGACAAATGTCATCGAGCCATTGACCTGCACTGTTGGCAGTCCCATCAGGTTGATATTGCCGCCGCTGGCGAAAGTGACGGCGCCACCCAACGAGAAAAAGGTGACCATCTCTCCCGGCCCGAGTTCGCTCTGGATTGTCGTAATGGCCGTGGTGGAAGGATTCAGACCGACAGAATGAACACCGCCAATGTTGATCACGGCCGCGGGGGCGAGTTGGGTCGTGATACCGCTGGTGGGTGGAACACTAAGCGGCCCCGAATATTGGTTGTCCTGGTAGACAATCCGGGCAAGGTTTGTCCCTTTCACAACCGAATCAGGATTGCCGTAGATCTGGTTGTGGGTAAAGACCACGCCTGATGCCAGTGTAGTTGCAACGCTCAGAAGATAGCCTGATCCTCCGTTGACTCCGACGTCGCCTTCAAAAGCTGTGTCTGCGATAGTCACACCTTTGACGCCGATGCCGGTTGTGTAAGTGATCAGATATGCTCCCCACAGCTTCTCGTGATGAGACTCATGGAACGTCACCGAGTTCGCGCCATCGATTTGCACGGCTGTAGCGGCACCCTGGCTCACCAGTCCCTGAAACGTCATATTGAGAGGAAAGGCTGTGCTTCCGCCAGCGAGTCCGCCAATATAGATGTTGACGCCGTCCCCGGCCGCCTGTCCGTCAAATTGACAATCCACGAAACGCATTTGGAAGTTGCCTCCCTCGATTCGCAGAGCATTCCCTCCGCCTGCGTTCCGGAAGACAACCACTTTATTGAATTCGAGCCATTGACTGATCGCGCCAAAGTTATTGCTCGGCCCCCTCAGGTGCACACCGATTCCTGAAAATCCCTCGAAATGGATATCGTTCAGTGTCGAATACCACAACCCCGCGTTGACCAGAGAGCTCGTGTCCAGAAAGATTCCGTCCTGAGCGGTGTTTCCCGGAGCTCCCTGAACGCGGAAGCCAGAAAGTACAACGTTGGTAGCCGGAGAATGGTTGGCTTGCGGCAGCACAAAAACCGGAAGAGTGGTACTGGACGATTGCAGAGTCGTTCCATTACAAGGTGAGACAACCGAGCAGGTGACCGATCCGACAGATCCTCCCGACGCTCCCATGCCGATAATCTTCAGAGCCTTGCGCAAGGTGATCTGCTGCACATTGAACGTGTACGGCCCCAGATAAAGAGTGATCGCCTTATTGCCTGGATCAATGCGCCCCAGGCGGCGGTTCACCTTGGACGACAGGGCGTAAATCACGCATCCTTCAATGGGACATGCTTGCACCGCTCCTGAAACGCCGTCGGAAAACTGCTCGGCAAAGAGAATATTTGCCAGATTTCTCATCCCGACCACCCCGTTGGCATCGGTGATCTGGGAGTTGGCCAATGACCCGGTGCTCGAAAACTTCGGGATCACGTTGGCTTGCGCTCCCGATGGAGGCCCCTGACTACCGGGCGGATTGAGAACTCCATTTGCACCCATGGAGACCGCCGGCGCAGGAATGGCTAGAGTTCTGCTGGAGGCTGGAGCATTTTGCGGATTTGCGGCCGCCCTCAGAAAAGCCGATGCTGGCAGACCTCCCAGAGTCTCAGCGTCCGCAGCCTTCAGCGCGTAGGGCACACTGACCAGAAGTACCCGGGGTTGTTCCTCTTCGTTCGGCAGTTGAGCCTGCACGCCCAGCCAGCGCGGCTCCCCCGAGGAGAACAAGTCCAGCGGAATCCCCTGGTTCATGGCTCCCAGTAGAGCCTCGTAGTGTCCCTGCTGGTCCAGTTGTATATTTTGGGTCTCCTGCCAAAGTCGCTGACCTCCGCTGGCGGCCGTGTAAATAGCGAAGGTGATCCCGACCGTGCCCGTCCGCGGCTGTCCGTCAAGGTCTCGCAGCGCTCCGTTAAAGCTGACCAGTCGCGGTATTTTCTGGGAACAACTGGTCTCGCCGTCCGTGCATTGCGCGCTGCTCAAGGTTGCGAACCCAGGTAACAGCGCCAGCAGAAACGAAATTTTGACACAGGTTAGAGACATTGGGCGACAACATGGCGTCGACATCAAATAGATCGCTCCGTCCTGGCTTGGGATGATCCGCGTTACGCTGCTTGTTGCACGGGTGCTTCCAAATATTCCTTCAACCCCTCCTGCCAAGGACGAAAAACATTCATTCCAATCGCCTTCAGCCCTGCATTTTCCAGAACTGAGTACGCCGGACGCCGCACTTTACTGGGAAAGTCGGAAGGGCTTGCCACCTTCAAGGACGGCATCACGCCGGAAAGCGCGAAAATCTCGTTGGCGAACTCGTACCAGGAACAGCTTCCCTCAGCGGTGGCGTGGTAAAGGCCATAAGCGCCACAGTCGCTGAGTTTCACTATCTGTCTCGCCACATCTGCGGTAGACGTCGGGGTCACAAACTCGCTGTCTACAACCTTGATATCTTTGCCCTCCCGGGCCAGCTTGCGCATTAATTCCACAAAGTTGAGCCCGCCCTTGGCGCGACACGGGTTCTTGCCGTACAGAGCGGAGGTTCGCAGAACAAAGTGCCGAGGGCATACGCTGCTTACAAAATGTTCGCCAGCCAGTTTGCTGTCGCCGTATACGTTCAGAGGCTGAGGACGGTCAGCCTCCACATACGGCTGGTTTTTATTCCCGTCGAATACATAGTCGGTGCTGACGTGGATGACTAACGCACCGAGGCGGTCCGCCACTCTCGCCACATTGCGCGCGCCGCACGCATTGATCGCGAAAGCCTTCTCCGGATTCTGCTCGCACTGCTCCACATGATGAAAAGCCGCAGTGTTCACGACTACTTCCGGAGCGATAGCAGAGAGCACCGCCTCGACCGAATCCGGAGACTCCACATTCATCTGGGCATGAGTCAGCCGATGGACAGAATCGCCACGCCTCTCAAATTCCTCGCAGACGTCCCTGCCCACCTGCCCTTCTGCTCCAACCACAGCGATCATCATCTTGATCTCCGATTACGCCTTAAGCTGCAACCGCCTGTACTTGTACGCCAGCTTCCAGCGTTTTGAAAGTCGAGATGTTGTAATAAAGAGGATTGTCCCAGTCAGAGAACTTGTCCATGTGCTCGATCAGGTTCTGAACGATGCTTCGAACGCAGTGGCGGGGATGGAAACTGAGCATGTTTCTGGCTTTTTCAAAGCTGACTTTGTAGTTCCGAACGTCATTGAAGTGGTTGATGTTGAGTTTGATCCGCCGGCCGAGCTTCTCTTCAATTTCGGTCTTGACCTGATCGGCAACTTCTCCCACGGTGTAGTTTCCCGAGGCCACGTTGAAGATGCCTGACATACGCTGGTTGGCTTCAATGGCCCGCACATACGCCGAGGTAGCGTCTCCGATGCCGATAATGGGACGCCAGATCGAGGGGTTGTGCACAGTGATCTGGCCATCGCGCATCGCGTTGGCGAACATAGTGTTAATGATCAAGTCCAGACGCATCCTGGGACTGTATCCCGATGCCGTGCCCTTGCGCAGCGAGATAACGGAGAAACTCTCGTCCGCCAGATTCATCACTGCTTGCTCGCCTTGCAGTTTGGAAATTCCGTAAGGGTATACCGAGGACACAGGCTTGGTTTCATCGTAGAGCTCGTTTTCAGTGTAGCCGTACACCGAGCATGAACTGGCGTAGACAAAACGCTTCACGCCGGCTTTTTTCGCGGTGTATGCCAGGAATGCGGGAGCGGCAGCGTTGAAGATAAAGTTCTTGCTGGGCGAATATTCCGCCATCGGGTCGTTGGAAAGACCGGCAAGAAAAACCACCTGGTCGTAACCGGTCAAGTCAGAAACCTGGAGAGAAAAAATATCCGCGTTCAAGACCCCAGTTTCCGGAGGAAGGTGGTTTCCAAACCAGAACAGATCCACCACATCCACGTTGTATTGGCGCTCGAGCAACTTGGGTATGAGAACCGAACCCAGATATCCAGCGCCACCCGCAATCAGAAGTTTCATCTTCATTCACCTGTCTTTGATGTTTTATTCGTGATGGTTAGCCGCGTCTGCGATTCGTCAGGAGTCCCTGCCGAAAAGGCTCAGCGGCTCAGAGCTACCTGAGGTTCATACGAGAAATTTTCGGAGTCTGGAGAAGCCAGCCAGCTTTTGAGAGTTTGCGCATTACAGTCCTTGTCGGAGAGTAGAGCATCTTTCCCAGGCCACGCGATGCCGATATCAGGATCATCCCAGCGGATGGCCGACTCCGCTCCCCCGTTGTAGGTACCGGTGCATTTGTACTGAACTTCCACATCGTCGGTCATCGCGCAGAACCCACGGGCAAAGCCCGCCGGGCCCCACACTTCCTTCATATTTTCGGCAGAGGCTTCCACTCCGAACCACTTGCCCAGCGTCGGCGATCCTTTTCGAATGTCGACTGCAACCAGAAAAGCGGTGCCTCGCGTCACCCTCATCAATTTGCCCATCGGCGGCTCCCACTGAAAATGGAGCCCGCGAACAACCCCTTTCCTGGAGTACGAATGGTTGTCCTGGACAAATTTCATGGTCAGCCCAAGCGCGGCGAACTGGTCTTCGCGATACACTTCGGCGAAAAAACCGCGATCGTCGCGATAGACCTTCGGAACAATGACTACGAGGTCCGCCAAGGGGCGTGACTCGATAACAAAACTCATATGTATTTCACCTGTATTTTGTGAATTGGAGCGCAGGGCCGTCGCAATCTAGGGCCGACAGATTAGGAGGCCCGGGTTAAAACGCCAACGGTAGCTGCTTCGGTGCTTTGCACCGGGACATACATGCCAAGTTCGCGGTCTAGTGCAGGTTTTTCGCCGGCGGCGAGGCGCAGAAAGTAGTCCTCGTACTGATCCGTAATGTGGTCCCAGGTGTACTGTTGCAAGATCCTCTGCACTGCCTGCTGCCGATACCTCTCTGCTACCTGAGGCTGATCTTCGACGAGTTGTAGTTTGCTGGCCAGATCATCGGGATTATTCTCGAAGAGTATTCCGTACTTATCGACCACGTCGCGGTTGAACGGGTTATCCAGCGCCAGAACCAGATTGCTGTAGCCAAATGCTTTGAGCAACGCCGGGTTTGTTCCACCGACGCTGTGACCGTGGATGTAGCCGTAGCAGTTGCAATGCAACTCCTTGACGTCATCACTGTTGCCCACATGTCCTAAGAAGCGGACCCGGGGATCGCGGGTTTGTTTCAGGGCGTCCACGAACGCACTGCGATAATTCGCGTCGCCGGCAATCGCGAGCAGGCGATTACTACGCAGCCGTTCGAACCCTTTGACGATAAGGTCGGCATTGTTTTCCGGGACCAGACGGCTGGCAATTAAGTAGTATCCGAAGGGTTCCAACCCGTAACGCCGGACCGCTTCCGGGTCAGTCGACGATTCGATGTTCGCGCCGTAGGCGATACACGCGGAGCGAGTATTGAACTGCTCAAGATAGATGCGCTGCATTTCGACTGCGTCGGTGATAATTCCATCCGGGCATATCTTGCCTGCCATGCGCGCATTCCAGTGAAAATAGCGGCGGCCGTTTGGTCCCCATTTCGAGCGTTCCCATTCGACACCATCCACGTTGAGACAAACCTGTTTCCCGAACAATCGAGGCAGTGCGCAGAGCAATGCATTCGCGACATTGGTGATGAGCATCACGTCCACACCACGAAAGATCACATCTCCAATGCACGCCAGCGTGTGGGTGAACGTTCCCAGGTTCTTCGTCTCGATACTGGGCAGATAGATCAGACGGACACCACGGTAATGGCTCGGCTTCTCGCGAAAGAGACTACTGCGGCAATACACGATGACTTCGTGTCCCCTGGCCGCCAATCGCGGCGCAAGCTCGCCGAAAAAAGTCTCGGTACCGCTGTAGGTATGGGGTATCCCGCGGGCGCCGAACAATGCAATTCGCAATGGCTTAATCCTCCACTTTTCCGGCGAAAGCAAAAATCTCAGGTTTCAAGGCTTCACGTTTCCAGGTTTCGAAACTTGAAACCTTGAAACCTGCCTTAGATCAGACGTGCTCGTAAACGTTCATGGTTTGTCTTGCGGTTTCTTCGAAGTTGAACAACTTACTTCGCTCCAAACCAGCTTGACGCAATCGGACTCGCATTTCAACTCGTCCTGCAAAATCTGCAGCAGAGCGCTGGTGATCGAGTCCTCACTGAGAGGATCAACCAGCAACGCGGCATCCCCTGCTACTTCCTCAAGCGAAGATCCACGGGATGTAATCACGGGAACACCACACGCCATGGCTTCAACCACCGGAAGGCCGAACCCTTCAAATAACGAGGGATAAATGAAAACCTCCGCCGCGCTGTAGAAGAGCGGCACGTCCTCGTCAGGCACGTAACCGGGCAAAAAGCAAGATGCTCTTCGATATTGAGCTCGCGAATCCTGGCCAGCACTGGCTCAAACAGAGAGTCCTGCTTGCCCGCCAGAACCAGCTTATGAGGAAGACCCTCGGCCGGCACCTCGCGCGTACGCCTCTACCACTCGCGCCAGGTTCTTCCGCCCTTGCAAGCGCCCCAGGTAGAGAATGAACACTCCCTTGATACCATAGTTCCGCGCAAGTTTTTCCTCGGCACCTTCTTTGTCATGAGGGTGGAATTCCTCACTCGCCCCTTCGTACGTGACCGTAATCTTTTCTTCTGGAACCCCGTAGGTTCGAGCAATGTCCCGCTTCGAGTATTCCGAAACCGTGATGATGTGGTCCGCTTTGATGGCCGACCCACGAATGAGCTGTTTCATCCAGATGCGCTGACTCCTGGGAAACGCCTCCGGAAAATGCTCGTACGCGATATCCGGAATGGTCGTAACCGTCTTGCACCGAATGAACGGCGGAATCACGTGTTGCGCATGAAATATGTCCAACCTGTCTGCCCGCGCGCGCCAGGGCAGGGTCAATGGAATGCGTAACAACGGATGCCGAGGGCGAAGGCGCTCCAGACTTATGTGCCCGTTGGCACTGACCCGCTCGCGAGCCGCATCATGCGTGTAGTACAAAACCAACTGATGCTGGCTGGGAAGTGCCACCAGCCCCCTTTGACCAATTCCTGATAGTAGGTCTCGTTCCCTCCCTGCTGCCCACCAAGGCTGTGGACGTCAATTCCAATTCTTAATTTCGAAGACATGGGAACGACACTGGTAAATCATGCAGGTTCACAAGGCA
>CAVUGT010000010.1:0-269514 GCA_963741105.1 Terriglobia bacterium | reverse complement strand
GCTGCAATTTTGCGTGCTAGCGTGAGACGCACCATGGTCGGCTTGATGCCTTTGGCCAGCGATCGCTGATAGAAATCCTGGAACGGTCCGGGCTGCACACTCGCCCTGGTAGCGGCAGCTTTGAACAGACCTTTCAGATCATGGTTGTGATCCTTGTTCAGGCCGCGAATGGAGATCTGCTTTTCTGGAGCGCCGCAGTTGGCCGTGGACATAGCAGTGCTCCCCGCTGGTGCGAGTCTCCAACGCCAGTCCGCTGTAGGCCCACCGCTGTCGCTTGGTGCGAAAACGATGTGGAGTCTGGATCAGAGCCACCGCGAGAGCCGAGCGAATGGGACCGAGCGACGGAATCTTCCGTAGCTTAGCGGTGATGGCATGCTGGCGACTCTCCGTCAGCAGTTCCGCCGAGCTTGCTGGCGCAAGTGTTGCAGCATGTCCAGTTGCTGATAAAGTTGCTCGGCTCGGCGGCGAGTGCCGGCCTCTGGAATTTTTCCCAGCCACTCACTGCGATGGCGGGTGTAGTAGACGTCCCGTCCGGCACAGGGGATCGCCCAGCTGCGATACAGAGCTTTCAGGCGATTCATGACCCGGGAAAGATCTTGGGACGATGGTCCGATAACTGCGGGCTAGTTCCCGCAGCATGCGTACGCCGGTCTCGCCGTGATAAACCGGCTCGAGATCATTGAGACGCAACAGGTCGGCAAGTTTGCGGGCATCGATCTTGTCGCTTTTGTTGCCATGTTTGAGCAGCGCGTTCTTGCGCGGGTTGCACACCACTAACTGGGCCACATGCGGCTTGAGCAGATCGTAGAGCCAGGCAGCCCAAGTTCCTTCTTCGAAAGTCACCGACAAAGTTCCACGCAGTCCCGCAAAGAATTCCAGAACGGTTACGGCTTTCGTTTCCAGGATCGATTCCATGACTATCTTGCCCTTGGAATCCATCACCGCTACGGAGATCGTTGCTTGATGATGTTGAGCCCAATATACTTTTCGCTGTTCACGAGGGTGCTCCTTTCGTAGGTCATGATGGGAACGATCACAACCTACTCCCAAAGGGGCGCCCTCTTAATAATGCGATTTCGTCAATTGTGGCGATTGCGGTAGTATCGATTCCTACTTGGCACCGCAGATGAATCCGCTAGAGCAACGTGCGAGCGTGGAAATTCTGCTTGTGTCTGGCAGGCTCCGCGTGATGGTGCGACCTGCCCAGCAGGGGCGGACAAACACACACTCGTGCTATCGGAATTCGGGTCTTCGAGGGCATAGTCTTTGCGTTTAAGGAATACCCTCACGACCGGGCGTCGGCTGGAGCCTGAGGGAGCTTACGAGCAATGTACTTGAAAGACTTTCCACTTCTTGCGCTCGTAGTGTCATTTGGGGCTATGTGGCTGGCGGCGGAGATCGGCAGCACCCTTCGCAAACGGGTGGGGCCCTTGAAGGAGGAGGACCGGGGCGATTTCGGCATTGTGCTGAGTGCTACGCTGACCCTGCTGGGGCTCCTCATCGCGTTCAGCTTCTCGATGGCCGTCAGCCGCTACGATCAGCGCAAGAATTACGAAGAGGCTGAAGCCAACGCGATTGGTACAGAGTACGTGCGGGCCGACCTGCTGCCTGCCGGGGACGCGTCGGCAGTGCGTGAGCTGCTGAAGAAGTACCTCGATCAGCGCCTGTTGTTCTACACGACTCGCGACCCGCACAGGCTCGCGAAGGTTAACGCGGACACGGCGGAACTGCAGTCCAAGCTATGGTCAGCCGCCCGGGCGCCGGCAGCCGCCCAGCCCACACCTATAGTTGCCCTCGCCATTTCCGGCATGAATGACGTGTTGAACTCGCAGGGATACACGCAGGCGGCATGGTGGAACCGCATCCCCCGTTCGGCGTGGGTGTTGATGGTGATCATCGCCCTCGGCTGCAACGTGTTGATCGGGTACGGTGCACGTCGGACAGATCGGCGGATATTTCTGATCGTGCCGATTGCAGTGTCCATCTCGTTCTTCCTGATCGCTGACATTGATAGCCCACGCAGGGGTACGATTCACGTGGCTCCGCAGAATCTGTTGAGCCTCTCGCAGTCCCTATGACCGTCGGGCCCTCTGCGCTCACCTACTGGGCAGATAGGAAGCTGCCCGAGGGGAGGCTCCAGGGTCCGTAGTTGGTGTAATCGTGTTTACGCCAGTTATCGGCAAACACCAAGCGACTGATTACTTCGTGCATCAGGCTGTGCTGGTGCAAGCGACTCTTGATGAATATCAGCGCATCTGTTGTGATGAGTGGCGTGACGTCCCTCCTCGCTGTTCTCGTAGTCGCAGGCGACCCGGACCAAGTCAGGCTTCCTCTTGCCATGCTGCTCATTTTCGGCTCGGCAAAGCTTTTGGATGAGGTCTTTGAACGCCTCAATCAGCCGGGGATCGTCGGGCAAATTCTGGCTGGCGTCTTGATTGGGCCGAGTGTTCTCGGTTGGATTACCCCGACCGACGTTCGGGCTGCGCTTGCCGAACTTGGCGTCATGTTCCTTCTGTTTCGCGTGGGTTTGGAGGTGAAGTCATCCGATCTGATAAAAGCTGGCCCGACGGCAGCCGCAGTGGCTGTGCTTGGCGTGATTGTTCCATTCTTTGCAGGGTGGGGTGTGCTCTCGATTTGGGGTGAGCCACAGATCGAATCAGTTTTCGTAGGCGCCGCTCTGGTAGCGACAAGTGTGGGGATTACGGTGCAAGCTCTAGCAGCCAAGAATCTCCTACAAGAAAAGGCCAGCAAGATCATTCTCGGAGCAGCGGTGATCGATGACGTTCTCGGCTTACTTATCCTTGCTCTGGTGAGCAGCATGGCTAAAGGCAAGGTAAACATTCTTGAACTCGGCATCACCGCTGCCTTTGCGGTGGGTTTCACCGTGATTCTGGTGAAATGGGGCACAAAGACCATGGGAAGAGTTCTGCCGCATATGCATCGAAAAATGCATGCGGGAGAGTCACAGTTTGCAGCGGCGGTAGTGCTGATGTTCGCCCTGTCAGTGCTGTCCGTGTATGCGGGGGTTGCTGCTATTATCGGAGCCTTTCTTGCAGGCATGGCGCTGTCGGAAAGCGTCGAACAACGGGTGCACGATCTTACTCAGGGGGTGACTGAACTCCTTGTTCCTTTTTTTCTCGCAGGTATTGGACTCCATTTCAATTTGGCTACGTTCGGTAGCTGGCCAAGCGTGTTGCTGACCTTGTTAATTGTTCTGATTGCAGTCCTTTCCAAGTTCATAGGCTGCGGTCTGGCGTCGGTTCGCCTAGGCCGCCAAGATGCACTAAGAGTCGGAATTGGAATGATCCCTCGCGGAGAAGTCGGCATGGTGGTCGCACAAATAGGACTCTCATTGGGCGTTGTCGGGCAGCGCATCTACGATGCTGTGGTGTTCATGTCCATTGCCACGACGCTCCTAGCACCGCCCTTGTTGAAATGGGCTTACAAGGATCTCAGGGCATCTGAAGTTAGAGGCGTGCCGCACTAGCGTTGCCTGGGCCCCAAAGCCCATAACTGTCGTAAAATTCGCATTACACCAACGCTAACCTGCCAGCCCGGGTTGTGGGTGTAAACGCCATCTGATTTCGCGAGCTATGGGGATAATATTGCGCGAGTGGCACGGGCCTAGCGCTCCCGCATACGAATACCGAGCAACTCTGGTAGCGAATGGCCAAAGGGACTGCATCTCATGGAACCTCCCATTTCCCCGCTTCTTTTTGCTGTACTGCTCTTCTTCGGCATGGTGATCCTGCTGGAGACTGGCCGTCGTCTCGGTGTCAGGCGCCGTGCCAGAGAGTCGGAAGGCGAGCGGAGCAACTTGGGTACGATCGAGGGCGCGGTTTTCGCGCTGTTCGGCTTGCTGATGGCATTCACTTTTTCGGGAGCGGCATCACGTTTTAACGAGAAAAGAATGCTGATTGCAGAGGAGGCCAATAGCATCGAAACCGCGTATCTGCGGCTGCACTTAGCATCTCAGCAGGAACAGCCCGGACTTCAAGAGTTGTTTCGCCGCTACGTTGACTCTCGGCTGGAAACGTATCGTAGGCTGCCGAATATGCAGGCAGCCGAAATGGAGATGGCCACCTCGAAGAAGCTGCAGGAAGAGATTTGGACGCAAGCAGTAGCCGCTACTCGGCTCCCGAATTCTCACCCGGACGCGGGCAAGTTGCTGCTTCCTGCGCTAAACAACATGATTGACATGGCTACCACCCGCACGATGGCGCTGCAAATCCACCCGCCGAGAATCATTTATTTACTTCTGTTCGGCTTGGGCCTCCTCTGTTCACTTCTAGCTGGTTATCGCATGGCGGGCGGCCAACATCGGAGTTGGCTCCACATCTTCGGTTTCGCGGTCATCACAGTTACTATCGTTTACGTCATGCTCGACGTTGAGTATCCGCGCTCAGGTTTACTACGCCTGGAAACCGCCGACCAACTGCTTGTTAAAGTTCGTGAAGGCATGAAGTGAGGTACAGTCAGAAGCGAGGTTGAAAGCGACTATGCCCGGCTCCGCCCCCGCAAACTCCTCCTGCTGAATCGTTACACTGGAATCGCATTGACTCACGGTGGCTATGCGAGTCAACTCTCACCCTGGGAAAATCATCCGCCGCAGCAGATCACCTCAAATGGGCCCTACGGCGCTGGCTTGATGTTCTGGTTCACGCAGAAGAAGTTCGTCGGATCGTACTTCTTCTTGATCGCAGCAAGGCGTCCGTAATTATCGCGGAACGAAGCCTGAACCCGTTCCTGTCCTTCGTCCATCATGAAGTTGATGTAGGCGCCTCCTGCTGAATAGGGATGCAGCGCGTCATAATAGTTCTTGCACCATTCTGTAATTTTCCCCGCGTTAGCCGGGTCGGGGTCTACTCCGACAATGACCTCGGCGAACAAGGCTTCCCGGAAGCTGTAGGCTGTATCGTTCTTGCCCACGCGTTGGGCTGCGCCGTTGACAGGGTAAAGGTGCATCGTCGAAAGCATTGTCGGCAGTTTCGAACCGTGTTCGACGTGCTTCGCAATGGCCGCATCGCTCAGCCCTGTGAAGTTGTCGGCCCGCCAGTACCACTGCAACCCAGGAACAAACAGACCATCAAAAGTGCTCTGCACTGCTGGAAATGGCGCAGGTCCAACCGCATCGAGTAAGGGCGTTCCCACGCTGCGCATGCCGCGGGTCGCCTTCTCGGTTTCCTCAGCGGTTCCTGTGCTGCACCAGACAATGGCACAGACCTTTTTCATATGAAGGTCTTCGGGAAACATTGGTGCGGGAGGGACCGTGAGAAAGGCAAAGAATCCATTCACTTCTTCGGGAGCCGTAAGAATGAATTCGCGATAGGACTTCAGAACGTCCGCCGCCTGCTCAAGGGGCCAAAACGTGGGCCCGAACTGGACGGTGCTCACCGGATACAGCCGGAACTCAAATGAAGTCACGACGCCGAAGTTTCCGCCGCCACCTCGTGTTGCCCAGAATAGATCGTCGTTCTCCTTGGCACTTGCAGTGACGAATCGTCCATCCGCAAGAACCATGTCGACGGAGAGTAGATTGTCAATCGTGAGACCATAGCGGCGCGTCAGGTAGCCGATGCCTCCTCCCAGAGTGAGTCCAGCAACTCCAGTGGTTGAGATGAAACCGCAAGGCGTAGCCATCCCGAAAGCATGGGTCGCATGATCCACGTCGCCCCAGACGCATCCAGCCGCGACGCGCACCGTACGCGCTGCCGGGTCAACCCGAACCCCTTTCATCGGCGAAACATCGATCACGAGTCCGCCGTCGCAAGTTCCGAGACCGGCCCCGTTGTGGCCGCCGCCGCGAATCGCGGTGAGTAGTCCGTTCTCCCGTCCATAACGGAGGGCGGCCATCACGTCGCCCACATCAACAGCACGCACAATAAGGTTCGGCCGCTTGTCGATCATTCCGTTATAGACCCTGCGGGCCGCATCGTACGCGGCGTCTTCCTGCTGGATTAGCTGTCCCCGAATAGCTGCTTTTAATTGTTCGATAGACTGCGCCATGATGGTCTCCCGCATTCTGATTCTTTGAGACGATCCCCACAGGCACTCATCGGGCGTCATGCGCCTTCGAAGTGGCTGCCGCTTTGGTCTTGCCAATCTTTGGGACCAAATCTTAGGACTAGTGTTCAGGCAAGTCAATCAAGGTAAGGAACTTGACGGCTCTTCGGGCCAATAGTTGGCGGAACATCGCCATTACACGCAATATAAAAAGGCGCCCACTTTTGCGATAGGTTGAGATTGTTCGGATCGCCAACCTAGGGAAAAGGAGCGTCTTTATGAGTCAAGAGAAGTATATCGGGATGGACGTGCACCAGGCCACTATCTCGGTTGGGGTCCTGGATTCGCAAGGCAAACTGATCATGGAGTGCATTCTGGAAACCAAGGCGGCCACGGTTCTGGAGTTCATGCAAGGAATGCGTGGAACTCTAGCGGTGACCTTCGAGGAAGGGACATGCGCCGCCTGGTTACACGATCTTCTAAAACCCCATGTCAGCCGACTTGTAGTCTGCGACCCGCGCAAGAACGCTCTGTTGAAGGAGGGCAGCAAGAGTGACCGGATCGATGCGCGGAAGCTGGCCGAGTTGTTACGCGGTAACCAACTCAGTCCGGTGTACCACGGAGACCACGGGGTACGAACCTTGAAGGAGTTAGGTGGCAGCTATCTGACGATCACGCAGGATCTCACCCGAGTGATGAGCCGGATTAAAGCGCTTTATCGCAGCTGGGCCATTCCCTGCAGTGGCACCACGGTTTATGCTGCTCGGCATCGCAGCGAGTGGTTGGCGAAGATTTCCGAACCCGGAGTTCGCCTCCGGGCCGAACGCTTCTACCAGCAGCTGGATTTGCTGCAGCCCTTGCGTCAAGCAGCGCGCTGCGAGTTCGTGGCGGAGAGCCACAAGCATCCTGCCGTGAAGTTATTGCGCCAGATTCCTTCCATCGGTCCGATCCGTGCCGCTTTGCTGGTCGCGCTGCTGCAAACACCACACCGTTTTCGTAGCAAGCGACAGCTCTGGGCGTACAGCGGGTTCGCCGGCGAAACTCACGACAGCGGCGAGTACCGCTATGTTCGTGGCAAGGCGGTTCGCAACCGGGAGCGCATCCGCGTTCGAGGGCTGAATGGCAACTACAATCGCGATCTCAAGAATCTGTTCAAAAGCACCGCGATCTCGGCCAGCACCCGGCCGGGACCACTCCGCGATTTCTACCTAGGCCTTCTCGCGAAAGGGATGCGGCCCACCATGGCACGTCTGACTCTGGCCAGGAAGATCGCGGCCCTTACGCTAACCATTTGGAAGAAAGGGGTGGACTTCGACGCCAATCAATTAGATCAGCAAGCAGCTTGAGCCTCTCTGGAAAGTCGGTTTTCCATCTCTGGGGGCTTGCCAGTGGTGGTCGGTCGGGTTCTGGAGACGCTCGATTCGAGGGCGAGTATCAGTCAATGAGTTGGGCCGCGCCTGCTTCGGCAGCGAGTCACCCATTTACACGCTATGCCCCCTCGGATAATCAGAAATAGCGATAGGCCACGAGCCTCGGATAGAACCATGATTACCACTGAGACATCAATCTCGCTTGCGAAGTCTCGTAAACTCGATTGGCATGGTCGCCACCGGCAGAGAAAACCATGGGAAGGACAAACCGTCCAGAGCAACACCCTGAGCGATCGGGGGCACTCACATATCCAGTGGGCTGGAGATCAAGACGTCGCACTCGCCCTCCGGTCGAGGCATAAGTTTTTTCTTGACATCCCTTTTTATAGAACTCATTGACCGGAGCTGCGCAATCACTGGCGCTGTCCCGGGTCAATTGGTTCATGGCTGCAATCTTCCGCGCCAAGCGTGAGACGCGCCATGGTCGGCTCGCATCCCTTTCTCCACCCGAGCTCACATAAAAGTCGCGCAGGGGGCCAGGCCGTGTGCTGGCAGAGATGGCAGCACTTTTGAACAGATTCTTCAGATCATCGATTGTGGTTGTCATTCAGACCGCGTACCGTCATGCGCTCGCGGTTGAACGTTGCAGTTTGCCTCGCACGGAGCGGTACTCCCCGCTGTCGTGGGTCTCCGACGGCGAAACCGCTGTAGGCCCATAGTTGGCGTTTGGTACGGAAACGGTGCGGTGTCTGCAGCAACGCCACCAGCCAAGGCCGAGCGAATCGGACCCAATCGAAGGAATCTGGCGAAGTAGTTTTACGGCCTGGCATGCTTGTGGCTTTCCGCCAGTAACTCGCGGCGCGCTTCCAGGCGCACCGGTACTGCAACAGATCCAGTTGCTGATAGAGCCGTTCTGCGCGAACCCGAACTCCTGGCTTCAGCGATCTTAGCCAACCACTCGGCGCGATGACGGGCAGAGTAGACGGTCTCGTGCCCGCGCAGGGAATCGCCCAACTGCGGTACAGAGCTTTGATGCGATTCATGACGCGGGTCACATCCTGGGTGATGGTCAGATAACTGCGCCCCAGTTCTTTCAAGGTGCGAACCCCATGCTCTCCGTGGTACACGGGATGGAGTTGGTTACCCCGTAACAACTCCGCCAGCTTGCGCGCGTCGATCCGGTCGCTCTTGTTGCCATCCTTCAAAAGAGCGTTCTTTCGCGGATCGCACACCACCAGCCGGCTCACGTGGGGCTTCAGAAGATCGTGTAACCAGGCCGCGGACGTGCCTTCCTCGAAAGTCACAGAAAGAGATCCCTGCAGTCCTTGCAGGAACTGCACAATCGTGGCCGCTTTGGTCTCCAGCAGGCATTCCATGATCAGCTTGCCCTGCGCATCCATCACCGCCACCGAAATAGTGGCTTGGTGCACATCCATGCCGATATACTTTTCCTGACTCATAAAGGCGCTCCCTTTCGCTAGGTTGGTGGTCCGAACAATCTCAACCTACCGCAAAAGTGGGCGCCTTTTTATATTGCGTGTAATCGCCTTCCATGAGAAGGCCGGTCGGAGTCAAGTCGATTCTTCGTTGTTTTTATGGACAAAGGTTTTTCTCCCGCCGAGTGGCCACTGTCGCCATGCTTCCATCCGCACTCTCGAGGAGCGATCGTTTCGCTCGGTGCATGTTGGGCGTTCTCGGTTCAGCCGGTGCTGCCATCTGTTTGGCGCCCCGTCGTTTCACTTAAGTGGAACGTGGGCCAGGCGATTAACGCAGTCACCGGAACTCGGCTTTGGGCTTTTGTCTTTTCTCTTCCTGGAACGAGGTCGATTTTGTTTTTGCCGTTTGGTTTTACGCGGCTGCGGCCACGTTCGTTTGGCTGCTGTTGTGCAATGGTTCGTACACTTCTCCGCTCACCCACAGGTGATGCAGTAACACCGCCAGCTTTCTCGCGGTCGCAACGATCGCTCGCTTCTTTCCGTTCCTTCCGCCACGCTCCGCCAGTTTCAGGCCCCAACGCCGCAGGTCACAGTCCACCCCGAACGGTCCCAGAATGTGTTGCGCTCCCTGTACCAGCAGCGTTCGCAAATACGGGTCCCCTTCCTTGCTGATATGCATCTGCGGCTCGCTCTGTCCCGAGTTCCGGCGTCCCGGTTGCAGTCCCAGATAGCAGCCCACGTCGCGGCTCTGATGAAAACGATGCGGGTCTTCCAGCGTGAGCAAGAACGTCAGCGCGATCAGCGTGCCTACGCCCTTGATCTGTTTCAGCAGCGCCACCTGCGGATAACTCTGTTGCGCCAGCTTCTCGATCCGCTCGTTGTACTCCACGATGCGTTCGCTCAGCGACTCCAGTGCCGCCAGCAACGGCTGCAGTGCGGCTTGCAACTCCGGACTCAGTCCCTCAGCTTTTTCCGGATTCATGTTGCGCACGTTGCATCCGCGTAGTCGTTCTCCGTAGCTCTTGGCCAGTCCGCGCGCCGTGTTCACCAGTGCCGTCCGCGCTCGCACCAGTCCCGCTCGCGCCCGGATCAGGGTCAGATCCGCCTGCGCCTGGGCACTGCGATGTTTCACCGGACACAGTAACTCGGGATCGATCCTAGCCAATCGCGCCAGCGTCCGCGCATCCAGACGATCGTCTTTCTTCCGGCTCTCTCCGATCAGCCGCACCTTGCGGGCATTCGCCACGATCACTTCGTGTCCCAACTCGCTGAGCAAGCGACTGATCCAGGGCGAATGCGTCCCGATCTCCAGCGTGATCCGGCTGCGCGGCATTGCGCCGAAGACTTCGCCGAGAGCTTTCGCAGTCGTGCGCACGCGCTGCTCCAGCTGGATCTGGCCCGCTTCGTCCAGTACGCAGTACCAGCTGTTGCGATCTCCCAGATCCAATCCGATAGTCAGTTTCTGCTGTGAAACATTCCTCGTCTGCTGCGTCCCTACGGTGCTAACCTTCTTCATTGCCGGTCTCCTTTTTATCTGTGCCTTGAGCACGTCGATAACTTGGGAGCGTACAGCATCCCGTCCGGAGACCGGCCTTCTCATCCCATCTGTTTGCAACAGTTACTCCGGTTTAGACCTTAGGTGAGATTGATCCTCTTGCGGCTGACCCACAGCACCTGACAATCCGCTCGAACCGTCGGCGACACCTACCATTCGCACTCCCGGCCATTTTTATGGTCTCGTGTTTGCTCAGTAGCAAGGTATTCAATTGGAATCTCTGTTAGCCTCGGCTCGATTTCGTACGACCCTACAACACAAAAAGCGGCGCACGATTCTCCTGTCGCTTTATAGATCAGGGAAAAAATGACTATTGTGCGAGACTCGGTTGACCTAATGGAATGGACCCATCCGGGATGATTGTAAGCTCAGTCCCGGAGGTGGTTCCCGATGAAGATAGTGACAGTTGGACTGGATATTGCGAAGCAGACGTTTCAAGCCCACGGAGTGGACTGCAGGGGCAAGGTGGTATTGCGGAAGCGGTTGAGACGAGTTGAGGTGTCTTCGTTTTTTGCTCACGTCGAGCCTTGTCTAATTGGATTGGAAGCCAGCGGTGGAGCGCACTACTGGTTTCGAGTATTGAGCCGACTAGGGCACACGGTGCGCCTGATCGCGCCGCAGTTTGTGAAGCCCTATGTAAAGTCGCAGAAGAATGATGCCAACGATGCGGAGGCGATCTGTGAAGCTGTAGGCCGACCGAGCATGCGTTTCGTTCCGGCAAAGAGGATTGAACAGCAGGATCTGCAATGCCTGCATCGGGTGCGGTCGCGGCTGATCGGTTGCCGGACACAGTTGGTGAACCAGATTCGCGGTCTGCTGGCGGAGTACGGGATCGTAATTCCGCAACATGTCGCTCAGTTGCGCCGCCATCTTCCCGCGCTGCTGAAAGACGATGGGAACGAACTCACGATTTCTACGCGACACTTGTTTCATTCGCTCTACGAAGAGTTGGTCGAACTAGAAACCAAAATTGCTTCCGCCGATCAGCGTATCGAGCGGGCGTTCCGGGAGAACGCAGAATGCCAGCGTATCGGCGCCGTGGAAGGCATCGGGCCGTGACGCCACGCGGTTGTGGCTGCCATCAGCGATGGCCACGCTTTTCGGAACGGAAGGCAGTTTGCGGCCTGGGTGGGTCTGGTACCGCGACAGCACTCCAGCGGAGGCAAGACACAACTGCTGGGTATCAGCAAGCGTGGCGATTCCTATCTGCGCACGTTGCTGGTGCATGGAGCCAGGTCGGTGGTCTATCGGGCCAAGACCAAGACCGACTGTCGCAGCCGCTGGATCAACGACAAGCAAGGGAGACTGGGAACCGCAAGAGCTTGCGTCGCCCTCGCCAACAAAAAAGCACGCATCGTCTGGTCCCTGATAGCGAAGCAACAAGTGTATCGGCCCGCTGCCTAGATTTCAGTAGCTAACTTGAGATGTCCTAGTCGAGATGCTTGAGCCAAACATGATGGCGAAAGTGGTGAGACCAGCTTCTTCAGAACCTGTGGGGAGCAGGGCCTTTCAAGGCCGTTGACCTGATTAGGAGAAGAAGCGCAGATTCCATCAGGGCCCGGAAGATGAAACATCTTCCATTTAGAGGCCGGATATATGCACGCGTCTCTTTCACACATCGCTCTCATCGAGGCCCTTGCAAACCGGATGGGTCCATATATGCCCCCCAGAAACTAGTCCATTGGAAATGTGACTTCTCCAATGGCGGCAGCACGTTCAGCTCTAGTATCCAAGGGCTATACGAACCCGTTCTTCTGGGCTCCGTTTGTGTTGACGGGAGAGTGAGATCGCTTTTAGCTACGTTCTGCACCATGTCGGGGTTTAGAGGAATCAGCCGCCCTCGCAAAAAAGCGACCGGTTGAAGCTCACGGTGTGAATAGCGAACAAGATGTGTCGTCCAACAGTTTCCCGCCTGATATTAACGGGCCACAAATGAAGCACAGAGCTACAACTCGGTGTGCCCTACTTGTAATCGTTTTTTGCACAATCCTGCCTGCCACCGCATCTCGATCAGGTCAAGAGACGTTACAGAGGCGTTCTGGGCTTTCTTCACACCGGATCAGCCATAGGGGGGACGATCGAACTGGACATAGCACTGCGCCGGTCAAGAGGGACAGACATGGACGTATCAGGAGATCATCCGCGGCTAACCTCACTTCCATTACTCCCTTCGTGCTGTATTCGTTCCGACATACATTTCTGACGAACCTCGGACGTTCCGGCTGCGATGCTTGGACGCTCGCCCGGATCGCGGGACACAGCTCAGTTGCTATTTCGAGTCGGTACGTTCACCCCTCCGAGGACACAGTGCTCGCTGCCTTCTCTCGGCTGGGTGGGCACAATTCTGGGCACAGTCAACTACAGACGAACGTCGAAGAGAATGGAGAGAAGACGCTAAGTCAAACTGGAATGTATAATTAGCGGCACTGCGCCCGTAGCTCAGATGGATAGAGCGATTGCCTCCGGAGCAATAGGTCGGGAGTTCGAATCTCTCCGGGCGCACCATTTCTAAGCCTTTCCCCCCAGTTAAGTTGCATCCCACGCTTTGGCGTTCACGATTGTCATCATCTCGGGAGTTTCTTAGCCCAGAGGGTATTCACACCTGCTAGTCCCACTTTAAGAATCTTCCATATGCCATTAATTTAAAAAGTAGAATAAGAATGCGCTTCAGACAATCGCCGTGTGGTGTAACTAGACAGCGGCCTTGTCGATTTCCCCGGTTCGGATGCGAACGACCTCATCGATCGGTGTCACGAAAATCTTGCCGTCACCGATCTTGCCGGTTCGTGCGCCTCCAATGATGGCGTCCAGGATGTGTTCCACCTGTCCTTCGTCAGCCAGGATGGTAAGCAGGACCTTGGGATGGAAGTCGATCTTGTACTCGCATCCGCGGTAAAACTCGGAGTGCCCCTTCTGCCGACCGAAACCGATGACCTCGGTAAGGGTAAGGCCTTCGACGCCGATGTTGGTAAGGCGCTCCCGCACCTCCTCCAGACTCCCCTGCCGAATTACGGCATCGATCCGTTTCATTTGCGGTTCCTCCCCTGGCGAGATTGCACATCCTGAGCCCTGATTGAACATGGCTCCGCATGAAAATTGCATAAGAAAGTCATAAAAAAAACGTAAAGCACCAGAGAGCAACGGGTCAGAAGCCGAAGCAACCGGGAAAATCGGGTATCAGAATGAGGCTCCGCGGACCTGCCAAGAGACGCACGACCGATGGCGGTGCATGACCCCGATCACCAGCGTGTGTGACCATAGTCATCTTGTTCAGAAGCCAATCCTGCTTCAATCTAAAGGTGCCCATCACCAAAGTTTGGGGAATATTGCGTATCTCATGACTGACCCTAAGTATTCCGGCACTGGTGCGGATTGGACGCAGCTTCTGACCGATCCGGCTTTAGTGAGCCATCTCGGGGACCTGCTCCAGATTTATCGCGAGGCCCCGGCGGACAAGCGTGACCAGGTCCTGCTCGAAGCAATGCGCAACATTAAGGGCGGAGTGAGTCCGGTTGCCGCCGCTCCGAAAGCTGCTGCGGCCGCCGCCAATGCCCAGCCTGCCGAAGCCCCTCCGGCTGCACCACCTGCGCCGGTTGCAACCAGCCCGGCAGCAAGTCCGCCGTTTCAACCTGACATCTTTACACCTAACTGGGGCGAAGACCGCCGCCGTCATGCTCGGATGCGATGTTTCGTTGCAGTCGAGTTGCGCCTGGGGAACTCTGCGGTTCCGGTCTGGGGAAATTTGTCGAACACCAGCATGGGCGGATGCTTCGTTGAAACCGCCACCCCCGTTCCCTCGGGAGTCTCCGTTGAAATCGGCCTCTGGCTGGCCAATGGAAAGATCTGGATCAAGGGACTTATTCTTACTGGGATCGTCACCAAGAGCAGTCCATCATTTGGTGTCCGTATTAAATTCTCCGAGCTCGAAGCCACAGAACGTGAAAACCTCCGGCATTTCCTGAAGTTCGTGGAAAGCACGACCAAGGGCTACAACAGCGAGCACGGATATCTCGCACAGTTGAAGCGCTAGTTCATTTCATCCTATTTATCTCCTAGAACCACGTAGCGAATGGCGCTCCGCCTCGACGAACCGGGTGGAGCAGGCCTTCAGGCCTGCATACAGATGTGCATGAGTGCTGGGCTTCAGCCCCCGAGGTCCTCAGTGGCTGAAGCCGCTCGTCGTCGCTGCGGCAATGCAGCGCTGAAGCGCTGCTCCACCCAAAATCAAAACTAGCAGAGCTTCGCTCGACTGGACAGCCGAGGGCGGCTGTGCCTGAGTGGTTCTTAGAGATACCCTGCGACATCTAAATTGGTAATGGACATCCCGGACAGCAGGGGTCACGAGAAATTGATAGACTGCAAATGGCAGAAACTTGGGGATCTCCTCCTCCTTAAATAGTTATTAAGGACTCGTGGACTTCCAGTCGCATCCGTTAATGACGTACCCTCCAAAGGGAGAGTTTTTTCATGGCAACGATCGAGCAGACTTTGGCCACCGGCAAGGAACTGGAAACGCTGTCCATCAACACCATCCGAACGCTGGCCATGGATGGCGTGCAGCAGGCAAACTCCGGGCACCCCGGCGCACCCATGGCGCTGGCGCCAGTGACTTACAGCCTGTGGCAACAATTCCTGCGCTACGATCCTGAAGATCCGGTTTGGCCCAACCGCGACCGATTCGTGCTTTCGAACGGCCACGCCTCGATGCTGATCTACGCCATGCTGTACCTGTCACAGGTGCGCGGCGTAAATCCGGAAGGCGAGCGCCTCGGCGACTACGCGGTCACGCTGGACGACATCAAGAAGTTTCGTCAACTCGACAGCAGGACTCCCGGACATCCTGAATACCGCTGGACCGCAGGCATTGAAACCACGACGGGCCCTCTCGGTCAAGGCGTGTCGAACAGCGTAGGCATGGCGATTGCCGGCAAATGGCTGGCGGCACATTTCAACCAATCCGGCTTTGAGATCTTCGATTACAACATCTACGCCGTCTGCGGCGATGGCGACATGATGGAAGGCGTCGCCAGCGAAGCTGCGTCCCTGGCGGGACATCTGAAGCTCTCCAACCTCTGCTGGATTTACGACGAAAACCACGTCACGCTGGATGGCATGGCGGACGTATCGTTCACCGAAGACGTGGGCAAACGCTTCGAAGCCTACGGCTGGAACGTGATTCACGTACCCGACGCCAACGATCTGAAAATGCTGGCGGACGCATACAACGGCTTCCTCAATACGAAAGACCGTCCGACGCTGATTCGCGTCAATAGCCATATCGGTTACGGATCGCCGCACAAGCAGGACACCAGCGCCGCTCACGGTGAACCGCTGGGAGAAGAAGAAGTCCGGCTGGTAAAGAAATTCTACGGCTGGCCCGAGGACGCAAAGTTCCTGGTGCCGAACGGGGTACTGGACAATTTCAAGAACGGAATCGGCAAGCGCGGCGGCGCGTTGCGGCAGAAGTGGGCAGCGCTCTTCGCCGACTACAGCAAGAAGTATCCCGATCTGGCGAAACAGATCAACTCCATGCAGAAGCGAGAATTGCCCGAGGGATGGGACAAGGACCTTCCCACATTTCCCGCAGATGCCAAAGGCATCGCCACTCGTGAGAGTTCTGGAAATGTATTGAACGCGATCGCCAAGAATGTTCCCTGGCTGGTAGGAGGCTCCGCCGATCTGGCTGGCTCCGACCGCACGCGTTTGAAGTTCGACGGCGCCGGAGACTTTCAAGCCGACAACTATGGTGGACGCAATCTGCACTTCGGCGTGCGCGAACACGGCATGGCTGCGGCTTTGAACGGCATGGCCGTGTCAAAGATCCGGGCGTTCGGCGGCACCTTCTTCAATTTCAGCGATTACATGCGGCCATCCATCCGGCTCGCTGCTTTGATGGAATTGCCGACGATTTATGTCTTTACCCACGATTCCATCGGACTGGGCGAAGACGGCCCGACGCATCAACCGATCGAGCAACTCGCGTCACTGCGAGCCATGCCCGGCCTGATGCTGATGCGACCCGGAGATGCGAACGAAGTAGTCGAGGCGTGGAAGGTCATCATGCAACTGAAACATGAGCCAGCGGCGCTAGTGTTAAGCCGTCAGGCCATGCCCACTTTCGACCGTTCGAAGTATGGCGCCGCCTCCGGTGTTGCCAAAGGCGCATACATCTTGGCTGACGCATCCGACGGCAAACCGGAAGTGATCCTGATGGGCACGGGCAGCGAAGTTTCGCTGTGCGTTAGCGCCTACGAGCAACTGAAAGCCGAAGGCGTAAAAGCCCGCGTGGTCAGCATGCCTTCATGGGATCTTTTTGAAGCTCAGAGCGCGGACTACAAAGCCCAGGTTCTTCCACCGGACATTAAGGCGAGGGTTGCAGTTGAGCAAGCTGCCACATTTGGCTGGTCGAAGTATGTGGGACCAACCGGCATCGTCATAGGAATGACACGATTCGGCGCTTCAGCGCCAATCAAGGAATTGCAGAAGAAGTTCGGGTTCACGACAGAAAACGTGGTCGCGGCCGCCCGAAAAGCACTAGGTAAATAGATAAGCAGTCATCGGGCGTCAGTCGTCAGAAAGCGCTAGCGTAGCTTTGCTGAAGACCGACGACTGACGACCGACGACTAAGAAAAGAGGTCACATGCAGCCCACAGGAGTTCTCGATACCGCCAAAGCTACCAACCCTCTCAAAGATCTCCTGAAGTTCGGCCAATCGGTTTGGCTGGACTACATCCGCCGCGACCTGCTTACCAGCGGCGAACTGAAGCGCCTGATCGAGGAAGATGGACTGCGCGGTATGACCTCGAACCCGACCATTTTCGAGAAGGCGATTACCGGCGGCACGCTGTACGACGATCTGCTGACCTCCCTGCGTCCGCGCACCGATCTCGATGCCAAGGGCCGTTACGAAATTCTCGCCATCCGCGATATTCAGGATGCCGCCGACGTATTTCGTCCGGTCTATGAGAGCACGAAGCGGCACGACGGCTACGTCAGCCTCGAAGTCTCCCCTACCTTGCCCGCGACACCAAGGGCACCATCGAAGAAGCTCGCCGGCTATGGAAGTCGGTGCAACGCGAGAACGTGATGATCAAGATTCCGGGCACCGTCGAGGGCATCCCGGCGTTCCAGCAGGCTGATCAGCGAAGGCATCAACGTCAACGTCACGCTGCTGTTCGCGCAGGACGTGTACGTGAAAGTCGCGGAAGCTTACATTGCCGGCCTGGAGCAATACGCAGCCAACGGCGGCGACGTCAGCCGGATGGCCAGCGTGGCCAGCTTCTTCATCAGCCGCATCGATTCCGCAGTCGACGCCATCATTGATTCCAAGCTGAAAGCTTCCAAGGATGCGAGCGAGCAGGAGCAACTGAACAGCATCCAGGGCAAAGTTGCGATCGCGAACGGCAAGCAGACTTACGAGAAGTATCAGGCCATCTTCAGCACGCCCGCTGGAAAGCTCTCGCCGCCAAGGGCGCGCAGGTACAGCGTGTGCTCTGGGCCAGCACCAGCACCAAGAATCCGGCTTACCGCGATGTGCTGTACGTCGAAGAACTGATCGGGCCGGACACGGTCAACACCATTCCTCCCGCAACCTTCGACGCCTTCCGCGATCACGGCAAGCCGCGCCAGAGCCTCACCGAGAATCTCGCGGCGGCCCACAAGACGATGGAGACCGCGGCCAAGGTTGGCATCTCGATGAAAGAAGTCACGGACAAGCTGACCGATGACGGTGTCCGCCTGTTCTCCGAGGCCTTCGACAAACTGCTCGAAGCGGTAGAAAAGAGTTCGAAATCCAAATGAGTGCGAAAGTAAGCCTGCCTGCCTACAAACTGCCCGAGGCCCTGGCGGCCTCGGTAAAGACCAATATTGAAGATTGGCGCGCCGGAGACAAGGTCGGTCGACTGTGGGAGCACGACGCTTCCCTCTGGACTGGCACCGACGAAGCCAAATGGCTGGGCTGGCTCGACATCACCGACGAGCAAATCGCGCATGGCGACAAACTGCGCGCAGCGGTCGCCGACGTTAAGAAAGAAAACTTTACTGACATCCTGCTGCTGGGCATGGGCGGATCCAGTCTTTGCCCCGAAGTCCTGTCGGTGACCTTCGGCAAGATTGCCGGCTTCCCGCGCTGCACGTGCTCGATTCCACTGATCCGGCACAGATCAAGGCCTCCGAGAACAAAATCGATCTGGCCAAGACTTTGTTCATCGTCTCCAGCAAGTCCGGCACGACGCTCGAGCCAAATATCTTCAAGCAGTACTTCTTCGATCGCGTGAAGCAGACGGTGGGCGCGGACAAAGCGGGCAGCCGCTTCATCGCGATCACCGATCCCGGATCGAAGATGCAGCAGGTAGCCGAAGCTGATCATTTCCGTCACATATTCTCCGGATTGCCCAGCATCGGCGGGCGCTACTCTGCCCTTTCGAACTTCGGCAGTCGTTCCGGCCGCACTCATGGGTATGGACGTTGACCAGATTCCTCGCCCGCACGCAGGAAATGGTTGAAGCCTGCGGAGCCGGACGTTTCCGCGGAACAGAATCCGGGAGTTTTACTCGGAATCATCCTCGGGACCGCAGCCCGCAACGGACGCGACAAGCTCACCATCATCACTTCGCCCGGAATCTCTGACGCTCGGCGCATGGCTCGAACAATTGATTGCGGAATCCACCGGCAAGCAGGGCAAGGGCATTGTCCCGGTCGACCGCGAAGACATCGGAGCGCCCGACGTTTACGGCAACGATCGCGTGTTCGCCTACGTGCGCCTGGAATCCGCGCCGGACAAGGCTCAGGACGCCAAGGTCGCAGCGCTCGAACAGGCCGGGCATGCCGTCGTCCGCATTCCGCTTGGCGATCTTTACGATCTGGGACAGGAATTCTTCCGCTGGGAGATCGCGACTGCCGTTGCCGGTTCGATCATCGGCATCAACGCCTTCAACCAGCCCGATGTGGAAGCCAGCAAGATCGCAACTCGGAATCTGACCGACGAATATGAAAAGACCGGTTCCCTGCCCGCGGAAAAACCGGTTCTCGAAGACGGCGGCATCAAGTTATTTACCGATGCAGTGAATGCCGATGCTCTGGCGAAAGCCGCAGGCAGCGACAAGTCTTTGGCAGGATATCTGCGCGCTCACCTCAAGCGCATCGGCGCCGGCGATTATTTTGCCCTGCTGGCCTATATCGAAATGAACCCGAAGCACGAAGCGTTCCTGCAGAAATTGCGCCAGGCGCTGCGCGATCGCAAGCGAGTGGCTACCTGTCTGGAATTTGGTCCGCGATTCCTGCACTCCACCGGCCAGGCCTACAAAGGTGGCCCGAACAGCGGAGTCTTCCTGCAAGTCACCTGCGACGATGCCGCTGATCTTCCCGTGCCCGGGCAGAAGTACACCTTCGGCATCGTCAAGGCGGCACAGGCCCGCGGAGACTTCCAGGTCCTCGCCGAGCGCGGACGACGGGCGCTGCGGGTGCATCTGGGTAAGGACCTCGCCGCCGGTCTCGACCGCCTGGCAGCGGCGTTTCATCAAGCGCTAACCTGATTTTCGCTCCGGCATAATACACTGGTTGAGCCTATAACCACGGAAAGCAGTAGCCGTGTTTACAGAAACGATTTAATATTGGATAAGGAGCGGATTTATGCGTCTGGGAATGGTCGGTCTGGGCAAGATGGGCGCGAACATGACGCGCCGCCTGATGAGAGGTGGCCACGAACTGGTGGTCACCGACCTGAGCGCTGACAACGTAAAGAAGATGGCCGGCGAGGGCGCGATTGCTTCCGCCTCCCTCGATGACTTCGTCGGCAAACTGGGCAAACCGCAGGATCGCATGGCTGATGGTTCCGGCCGGGGCTCCGACCGAGCAGACCGTCGATGCCCTTGCGCAACGCATGCAGGCAGGCGACATTCTCATCGACGGCGGCAATTCCTATTTCAAAGATGACGTTCGCCGCGCCGCCAAGCTCAAGGAAAAAGGAATTCACTACGTCGATGTCGGCACCAGTGGCGGTGTCTGGGGTCTCGATCGCGGTTACTGCATGATGATCGGCGGCCCGAAAGATATCGTCCAGCAGCTCGATCCGATTTTCAAGACACTGGCTCCCGGACGCGGCGATATTCCCCGCACCCCCGGCCGCGAGAAACTGCCGGGCACTGCCGAAGAGGGCTACATCCACTGCTGGCCCATCCGGCGCCGGACACTTCGTGAAGATGGTGCACAACGGAATCGAATACGGCCTGATGCAGGCTTACGCCGAAGGTTTTGACATCTTCCGCAACGCTACCAGCAAAGAGGTCCCGGAAGAGCATCGCTATGACCTGAATCTGCCGGACATCGCCGAAGTCTGGCGCCGCGGCAGCGTGGTGAGTTCGTGGCTGCTCGATCTCACCGCCATCGCTCTCGCGGAAAATCCCACGCTGGCCGAGTACACCGGCTTCGTGCAGGATTCCGGCGAAGGCCGCTGGACCATACAGGCTGCCATCGACGAAGCCGTCCCCGTTGACGTGCTTTCCGCGGCCCTCTACACCCGTTTCCGGTCGCGACAGGAACATACATTCGCGGAAAAAATGCTGTCCGCCATGCGTCAGCAGTTCGGTGGTCACATCGAACAGGGGCCGAAGAAATAGCCATGGCCCAGACTGAAGTTACACCCCCAGCTGGAAACGCAACGGATCGGCAAGCTTGGCGATCCGTGCATCATGGTGATTTTCGGCGCGAGCGGCGACCTCACTCGCCGCAAGCTGATTCCCGCACTCTACAATCTGGCGAAAAACGATTTGCTGTCGCGCGAGTTCGCCGTCATCGGAATCGCGCGCGCACCTCTCTCCACCGAAGACTTCCGCAAGAAATCTTCGGACGACATCCAGCAATTTGCCACCGACAAAGTCGATCCTGACGTTTGGGAGTGGTTCGTCCGCCGCATGTATTACCTTAGCGGCGACATGGGCGATAAGACTCTCTATCCCCGGCTGAAGGAAATGCTCGACCAGGTCGACAAAGACCATTCCACTCACGGCAATCACTTGTACTACCTGGCCACCGCGGCTGAGTTTTTCGGCCCGACGGTAGAACAACTGGCAGGCGCTGGACTGATGCAGGAAGACGGTCAGCACTGGCGGCGGGTGGTCATCGAAAAACCCTTCGGACACGATCTGGAATCCGCGCGCTTGCTGAACAAACAACTGCTGAATGTGGCCAGACGAAAAGCAGATCTACCGCATCGATCATTACCTGGGCAAGGAAACCGTCCAGAACATTCTGGCGTTGCGCTTTGCCAACGGAATTTTCGAGCCCATCTGGAACCGGCGCTACATCGATCACGTACAGATTTCCGTGGCGGAAACGGTCGGTGTCGAAAAGCGCGGCGGCTACTACGACAAAGCCGGCGCCCTGCGCGACATGGTTCCCAACCACATCATGCAGCTCATCAGCCTGACCGCCATGGAGCCGCCGGTCTCATTCCGCGCCGACGCGGTCCGCGACGAGCAAGGCAAGATTCTGCATGCCATCCAGCCCATGAGTTCGGAAGATGTACTGACGCGCACAGTGCGCGGCCAGTACGGCGAAGGCATCGTGGGCGGTGAGCGTGCGCCTGCGTATCGCAGCGAGCAAGGGGTGCCGCCCGGACTCGAAGACTGAAACCTTCGTCGCCATGAAGCTGCTGATCGATAACTGGCGCTGGGCCGACGTTCCTTTTTACCTGCGCACCGGCAAACATCTTCCCAGCCGCAGCACCAGCATCGTCATCCAGTTCCGGCGCGCTCCATTTGTGCTGTTCCGCGACACGCCGGTGGAAAACCTGATGCCCAACCAACTGGTGCTGCACATCCAGCCGGAAGAAGGCATCTCGCTGCGCTTCGCCGCGAAAGTTCCCGGTCCCGCCATGCGGCTCGGCGCGGTCAACATGAATTTTGAGTATTCCGACTACTTCGGAAACAATGCCCAGCACCGGTTACGAGCGCCTGCTGCACGACTGCATGATTGGCGACGCCACGCTGTTCCAGCGCGCGGACATGGTGGAAGCCGGATGGTGCGTCGTCAGCCCGGTGCTCGACGTCTGGAAGGCACTGCCTCCGCGCAATTTCCCCAACTATGCCGCCGGCACCTGGGGCCCCAAAGAGGCCGAAGATCTGCTGGAACGGGACGGCCGCCATTGGAGGAACTTCGAGAAATGATTTTGGCAGGCGACATCGGAGGTACGCACGCTCGGCTGGCATTCTTCGATGCCGTTGACGGCAAGTTCAGCTTGGTCTCCGCGTCCGTTTTTCCCAGCCGCGAATACTCCGGACTGGACGAGATCGTGGCCAAGTTCGTCGACACGTCGAACCTCCATCCTGACACCGCCTGCTTCGGGATCGCAGGCCCGGTGCGCAATGGCCGGGTGGAAGCCTCCAATCTCCCGTGGATCATCGAATCCAAGCGACTGGCGGACGAACTCAAGATCACGAAAGCCTTCCTGATTAATGATCTCGAAGCCAATGCCTGGGGAATTCCTGCCCTTGACGAGAAAGATGTAGTCACTCTCAACCAGGTCAAGGGGCAGCCCGTCGGTAATCAGGCAGTCATCGCCGCCGGAACCGGGCTGGGAGAAGCCGGGATGTACTGGGACGGAACCAAGCATCACGTCTTCGCCTGCGAAGGCGGTCACGCCGACTTCGCTCCCCGCACCCAGTTGGAAGTGGAACTCTTCAACTATCTGCACAACCGCTTCGGCCACGTCAGTTACGAGCGCATTGTTGCCGGTCCGGGCTTGGTCAATGTTTACAGCTTTCTGCGTGACACGAAACGCGGCACGCCTCCGCAATGGCTGGTCGACGAAATGGCCCACTCCGATCCGGCGGCTGCAATCTCCCGCGCTGGCATCGAAAACAAGTGCGGGTTGTGCGAACAGGCTGTAGATTTATTCGTCTCGATTTACGGAGCTGAAGCAGGCAATCTCGCCCTCAAGATCATGGCAACGGGCGGAGTTTACCTGGGCGGCGGCATCGCTCCGAAAATGCTCTCAAAACTCTCCGGACCATTGTTCATGCAGGCTTTCACCGGCAAAGGCCGGATGCAGGCCCTGCTGGAAGCCATCCCCGTCAAAGTGATTACCAACGACCGCATCGCACTGCTGGGCGCGGCCCGTTGCGCAATGGCCAAGACCACTGCCGCAGTAACCGCGTAAAGTGATTTCAACATGCCGGCTCAACCTGAAATTCGCATTCTGAAAACTGCAGCGGAATTGTTCGAGACTGCGGCTGCCATATTCACCGCTCAGGCCGCCGAAGCCGTACGGGCACATGGGAGATTCGCCGTCGCTCTGTCCGGCGGTTCCACGCCAAAAACTCTGTACGCCCTGCTGGCGACCAAACCCGGCATCCCGTGGGACAAAGTCTATTTTTTCTGGGGCGATGAGCGTCACGTTCCGCCGGACGATCCCGACAGCAATTACCGGATGGTGAACGAAGCGCTGCTTTCGAAGATCAATGTGCCACCGGGAAATATCTTCAGGATTCACGCCGAGGAAAAAGACGCAACTGCCGCGGCCCTCCAATACGAACAAACGATCAAAGATTTCTTCCATATTTCGCCCGGCCAGTTTCCCCGCTTCGATCTGATCCTCCTCGGCACCGGGCCTGACGGACACACCGCTTCCCTTTTTCCCGGCACCGCCGCGCTCAACGAAAAGCAGCGTCTGGTAGTCGCGAACTGGGTTCCGAAATTCAATACCCACCGCCTCACCTTCACTTTTCCTGTCCTGAACGCGGCCGCATGTGTAACGTTCCTCGCCAGCGGACCGGACAAGGCTCCGATCCTGCACGAAATTCTGGAGAACAGCGCGGCAGGTTTGCCATCACAAAACGTTCGGCCCGCTAACGGCAAATTGATTTGGCTGGTGGATGAGGCCGCGGCGAGCAAGTTGTCCCGCCGAAGCGGCTAACCAGAAGGTGGCCCACTCAAACCCGATTTTGGCTTGAGTGGGGACCCTCAGATCTCCACAACTCTCTCATCCCGACCGGAACAGATCATCGCAACGCGATGATCTGTGGAGTGGAGGGACCTTGTGTTCATTCAAGCGAGCCTGTCCCCAGTTCGACTTCGTAAACGTCATAGTCGTACCCGTGTTTCCCGTTACTGGCGGCCATGAAAAGTATGCTCTTCCCATCTGGCATGTAATTTGGGAAGTTTAGTATTGGATTCTTATGGTCGGCTTCTCTTGGCACATGAGGTTGCAGTGATTGCGTTCGCTCGCCCGGGCGATCAAGCGAGTAAATAGCAATCTGTCGATTAGTGTGGATACCTTCCGTTACTACCGCCATGTCTCTGCCGTCAGGGGAAACAGAAGCAGGCGATCCCATGTAAAAACTCTCCCCTGTGAGTTCACGCACGTTTGTTCCGTCCAAATCGCTTGCATAAAACCTCCAGGCATGACGATGTGGCTGCGCGATCGGCGAGTAGCTGCCATAGAATCCTGATCGAGAGAAAACGATAGTCCTATTGTCAGGCGAGAACACCGGCGAGAAGGCGTTGGCCTCGGAGGGCGACCACGGATGTAGATCTGAACCGTCGACGTTCCCAATTACGATGCCGGAATGCGCTCCATTCCCGGGCGAATAAGAGTAGGCAATTCGCTTTCCATCTGGAGAGAAGGCTGGACTCGATTCTGCCCCAGTCTTCGCGTTCGTTAGTCGAGTTGCCTTGCCCGTTTCCACGTCAACCCTATAGATAAATGAAGTGCTCTCTTTTCCGAAGTCGACGGCAATGAGTTTGCCGTCGGGAGAGATGGCGACCGATCTGATTTGGCCAGAAGACGTACCGCCATATGACACGCGTGTCAGAAGAAATAGAAAAAGCAGTCCTCCCCTTACGAACCTAGGCCCGAACTTTCCGTTAATCGCCATCTTGAACCCTTCTGGGAGAGGACACATGTGAAATGATACGGGGACAGACGGGACGTTCACGACTTTTCTGTCGATAACGGGCTGCAACAACTGGAAAACGTCGCGACTCCCCAGGTTCGCCGGTTCCTCTGAAACATGCTGGGACTTACTGAACCTCGATCGAAAACACGCGCCCTTCGCCCGCGCCCGTTTCACGGTAGTTGAGCGCCACTTTCTGTTTGCTCCATGAGCACGAAAAATTGTCTGCTCCAATCAGCAGCACATGTTTGCTATCGGCGACTTGCATCTTCCATGTCTTGCTGCCGGAAAGAACTGTCAACGTCGCGTGGGGTGGAGTCGAGCAGTCGATGCTGACGATTGTTCCTTTCAGGAAACTGGGTGGCGTTTGATCGGGAATCGGGTGCACGTCCTCGGCAGGCGGCGAACTCTTGATCCTCACAGAGCCTCCGGCAGATGCGTTCCTGTTGTCTGCGGCTCCGTCTTCCGGTACGGCCCTGAAACCCTGTATAGGTTGTTGCTGCATCGCAGCCTTGAATTGCAAAGCTTGCTGCAGGGTGCTGTTGGCTCGGGCCGCTATTTCTGGGCTTCCGTTTCTGGCCAACCCTTGCAGGATTGGAATCGCCGGGTCGGGCTGCCGGTTGTTGAGATACATCTGCGCCAAATCGAATTGATAAATCTCGTTTCGCGGACTTAGAGCCACTGCCTTTTGGATCGTGACCAGTCCCTTGGCCGGATCTCCTGCGTACATCTGGGCAAACGCCAGCAGACTGTACGGATCGGCAAAGTTGGGATCGAGTGCGATGGCAGTTTCGAGCTGCTTGATCATCTCCGGCAAATCCGAACGATCGGCGAAATCTCCTTCACGGCTCATCATCAGCGCCGAGTAATAATGCACGCGCGGGTCCTTGGAGTCGGCCAGAGCCGCGCGTTTGAAGTATTCGCCAGCCTGGGTGTAATCCTGTTTCTGCAGGTATGCATATCCCAAACCACGAGCAGCCGCGGCGTTGTTCGGATCAGCGTTCAGAATTTCCTGGAATTCCGCAAGCGCCTTCTCGTGGTAGTCCGGCGAGTGCAAATGGATATCGGCCATTACAGCACCACTGTCCGCCGGGCTAAGCTGCCGCACTGCATACTCGCTGCTGACAATGTTCGCCGGCGTCGGTATGGGGAAATACCTGAAACGGCCGCTGCTGACGTAGTTGCGCAGGACTTTATCGAAGTCCGCAGCGCTCATTCCAAGGCTCTGCTGGATGGCGTTTTCGACCGGGACATTCTGGTCGAGCTTCAATACAAAATATTTTGAAAGCTTGGGAATCAGGCTGTTGTCGTAGAGATAGTGCACCACGATCCCCGATTCCGCATAGAAAACGGTGCGATGACTGCCGCTTTCGTTATAAGTCGATGAATTCTGCTGCACCCGGAAGAGATCGCTGACCTTCATCATCCCTTGCTGCTGCAGCACCAGATACTCATCTTCCGGAATCTTGCCGACCCGGGCCTCTTTGGTGTCAACCTCGATGCTGGAAAAATATTCGGCAAAGCCTTCTTCAAACCACGGGTCGACCCGCGCGGTCAGAACGCCGTTCATGAGCTGATGAGCATACTCGTGGAAGACCACGCTCCACGGATTCTCGGTCGACATATCGAGCATGATGAAGCTGCGATCTTCGCCGCCCTGAAAAAGCCCCGCCAGTTGCACTGGCTTTCCATTCCACAGGGGAACAAACTGCCGAAGCTCTTTGGAATTGCGGAAGGCAACAATCTGCAGCGGGACGGGAATATTCACGTTCGCCTTGGTCATCAAAGCCCCAAAGACGGCACGCATCTGCTCGAAACGCATGGCGGTTTCGCGTCCACGCTTTTCGCCGGCGTCGGTGACAACGGAAAAATGCGGAGATGTGATTTCAATCCAGGGAGCGTCTCCGGCCAAGGCCAGGGGTACTGCGCTCAGCGCGAGCACAGGCGGCAAGAGCCAACGGAAAAGCCGTGAAGGGTGAGAGCGCACAGCCAAAAACTCCCGATGGATAGTGGCTCAGCTCGACGCGGATTCCAAGTCACCACTAAGGAACGCCTTAAAACACCGGCACCAGGTTGTGCTTCTTGGAATACATCTTACGATCGATGGTACGCAGGACGTCTTCAGCGTCCGATCCTGTTACATAAGGCGCAAGGGCCCAGGTAAAGGAGACTTCGTAACCCTTCTTGCTGGCCAGATTCCACTGATCGACTTCCTTGAGGATTCGCTGCACCGGGTGGTCTGCCTGCTCTTCCGTGGTGTCCGGCATGATGATCAGGAACTGGTCTCCGCCCTGGCGAAATGCCAGGTCAGCGCCGCGGAAGACGGTCCTCAATATCTTGGAAAATTCGAGCAAAACCTTGTCGCCCTCAAGCGCTCCGTATTTGGAACTGATGGCTCCGAATCCGTTGAGATCAATCGCCATGAAAGTCAGGCTGTTGCCCATCCGGTTGGCGCGCGCCACTTCCCTTGGAACCAGTTCATTCAACGCCCGCCGGTTCAGAAGCTGGGTCAGCGGGTCGATGAGAGACAGGCTTTCCAACCGCTCGTTCAGCACCAGTTCACGAATCAATGCCAGGCGCGTGTTGTTGAGCGTCTTCTTTTGTGACAGCAGATAAATATTGAACAGCAGAACCAAGAGAAATCAGGCCGAAGAAGAGTTGCGGCAGATAGGAGTGTTCGACATGCACCATCCGCTGCGCCCACACCAGGTTCGGCACAATCAGGGCCAGCAGTCCGGAAGTAAGAACCAGGATCACCAGAATTCCGATGGACCAGAGCTGAAGATCGCGTCCGGAAAGCTTCTGAATCTGCTCCTGAATCTCATCCGCGCGAATCAGTACGGAGGGTTGGACCGCTTTGTCGTCTTCGGGTTGCGACATGCCCTCTCCTCCCGGAAGCATAGGCTTCCCTGTCCGGAAATGGTGCTCCCTAGAATTTGTACTGCATTGGGTTGTCCAGGGAGTCGGGAAAAGGGCTTCCTGCAGTTACGTTGGTAATCCAGCCTGAGACGGGAGGGGAATCCTGTCCTCCATTACCAGCGGGACTATGAAAATCTTCTAGGCATAGTCGACGTCAACCAGGACGTTGTGTCCGCTCTCCTTGCGGAAAGTGACGTCGACCTTCTGGCCAACGGGCAGGGCATTTCGCATGTCGCCTTCGAGAACCAGAAGGTTCGATGCGCTCCCTCCATCGGAAAAGGTGACGATCGACTTGTTGGGCTGGCCCACGCCGGATTCGTAGAACTGAACGCTCTCCACTTTGCCGCGCTGCCTCAACCCGCCGGACGCGGTCGCGGTCGGCGTCGAAGATACGCGCGATCCCGAGCGAAGCTTGCGCAGTTCGAGCAGAACATTCAAGCCAACGATACCCGACATGGCCAGGAGGATCAGAGACATGAACAATCCGTCCACGGTCGTGATCGAACCGTAGAGCACGATCCAGACAATGCCGAGTAATGGAACCAGAGCAAGAAGAACGGAGATGACCAGCATCATGATTTTTTCCGTTGCAGGCCGAAGGCTACGGGCAACAGATTAACAAAAAAACATAGAAACAGGAGAATCAGGTTTCAAAGTTTAAGGGTTTCAAAACCTTGTATTTGAAGGTTTGAGAGTTGCCCGTTTAGGCGGGGTTCGGGGAGTCAGTGTTGTGGACGGTCAGGTTTTCAAGGTTCCGGTTTTGAAACTTTGAAACCTGAAACCTTGAAACCTGCATTCAGGCGCAGGTATCGCGCCAGTCGGCAATTTCTTTCAGGCCTTCAGCCCGAGTTTGCTCGAAAAGACGCACACGGTGGCGGGTATGCTCAAATTCGTGGATATCGGCCCAGACTTCTGCCTGCCAGGGTTCATCGTGAATAGCGGTTTCGCCGCAGGTGGCACAGCGGGTGTGGAGCTTCCGGATCAGTTGCCGGTTGGGAACGGCTACCGGGCCGGGCGGGAGTTCGACAAAGATGCAGCGGACTTCCTGGATATCTTCGTTGTCCCCGATGATGTGCTCGTAGCGCAACAGGTAGCCGAACGCCAGCTTTCTGGCTTCCTGTTCCGCCTCGGCGCGCGTGTGAAACGGACCGTACTCCGCCCGCAGTTGTTCGGTTGAATCGCAAGCCATCCAAAACGTTTCCTTGTACGCCATCATCGCCTCGAGGGGTCGGACTGGGCTGGCTTAGGGGAAAAGCGCCGGATGGTCCTGAAATCACGCCCCACTCCGAGGAATGCAATTGAACTGCCGGGACGAAGGCATCACCAGAAGGCCTGTAGACGTAGACGAATCAATAACTTGCGAGCTGCTCCGAAAGATCGGTCAAGTGTGGAATGCAAGCTTTTGCAGCCTTTTCCCCCGGGCTGCGGGTACCCCATCCTCTTTTCGCGTATGTTTGCGAAAAGGGTGGGTGAAGCCGAAGGGGCCACATCGACATGGTCAACTAAGAGGAGCGTTCGCCTCCGGCACGACATCCGCCACGGGCAGCGCGATTTCGTTACGCCAGCGGTCGCCACCATAGCGGGCTACATAGATGGCGAGTTCCAAACGGCTCCACACTCCGAGCTTGTCGAAGGTGTTGCGCAGATAGTTCTTCACCACCTGCTCCGTTGTGCCAATGACACTGGCAATTTCGCGGTTGGTCTGGCCTTCCCAGACCAGGGCGGCAACGTGCATTTCTTTGTCGGTCAGCCGTTCACGTGGTTGCATGTGTCATCTGCTCCTTGGCGAACATCGCGGTTGCGAGTTTTACCCGTTTTCTTCCATCCCGGATTCCAGCCCGTAGGAAAAGGGTACGCAAGTGCTGCTTCACCGTTCTCGGACTAATACTCAATTGCGCCGCGATTTCCTTATTGCTGCATCCTTCCATCAGCAACTGCAACACCTCGCGGTCGCGAGGCGTGATCTTGATATGGTTCAGGATCAACATGAAGTTTCCTCAGGGATCGCCGATCTTTAGTTCTTTGCGCTGAACTCTGTTTCCAGTGGCGATCGGAAATACTAAGAAGCAACTTATCCGCCAAAGTTTCACGGCTACCGAAAACCGCAACAAATCCCTGTGAACACTGCATTTTGGTCTATGGCCCATGGTGCCGGGGCAAAATTGCCTTGTCCAGAATCGGGACAATCCGTCCCGCAACGGGTCGGAAATCGGGAGTTTCACTTCTGCATCACGGATCGCTGACCACGTCCGGATTTCCAACTGTCGCCCTAACCAGCTAAGCTTTAGAACGTCGGGTCACGGATAGAATCAAACAGCGGGGGTGCAGCATGCGCGTGTTGGTAGTGGAAGACGAACTCCGGCTGGCTGAAAACGTAGCCCGCAGTTTGCGGGAGAGCGCCGGCTATGCCGTGGATATCGCCGCCGATGGCCAGGAAGGCCTGTTCATGGTGGAATCGAATGCGTACGACGCCGTGCTGCTCGACCTCATGCTGCCCAAACTGGATGGCATGACGCTGCTGGGCAGGATCCGGCAGTCAGGCCAGCACACGCCCGTCCTGGTCCTGACCGCGCGGGACGACAAGGAATCGATCGTTGCCCTGCTCAATGCCGGGGCCGACGACTATCTGACCAAGCCCTTCGACCTGGGCGAACTGCTGGCCCGAACCAAGGCCCTGATCCGTCGAGGAAAAGGGCAGCCCTCGCCAGTCATCACCATCGGCGATCTCGAACTGAATACGGTCAACCGTACGGTGCAGCGGGGTGGGAGGGAAATCACGCTGACCGCTATGGAATATCGCGTCCTGGAGTACCTGGCTCACCGTCCCAAAGCCGTCGTCTCGAAAACCGAGTTGCTGGAGCATCTCTACGACTACAACTGGGAAAAATTCAGCAATGTGATCGAAGTCTACATTTCCGGGCTGCGCCGCAAATTGAACGAGGGCTCGTCGCGGCAGCTGATCCGGACCCTGCGCGGACAAGGCTACATGCTGCAGGAGTAGTTCAAACGGCTCTGACTTAAGACTGAATTAAGACAGCTGTGAGTTAAGAAAGAAAGCGTACGAAGTACGGATTCCACAAGAGAGCAAATGCGACGCGACTCCATACAACGGCGGCTGATTGCTTCAGTTTTGCTGTCCCAGATCATCCTCACGGTGGGTCTGGTGGTGATCGGCGTAGTTGTGACCTACTGGCGATTGCTCTCCACTCTCGACACCAGCATGCAGGCCCACGCCACCAGCGTGGCCGTGCTGGTGCGGTACACCGAAGACGCCAGCGGACACGTTTACTTCGACAACAGCCTGTTGCCCGAGTCGATCGATCCCAATCATCCGGACCAGTTCATGGTCTGGGCCGACCGCACCGGGTTTCTGACTCGTTCCGAAGACTGGCCCGACGGATTGCAATTCCAGACCGGCCCCAGCCAGCATTGGAACTTCACTTACGCCGGAGTTCCCTACCACGCGGTGCGCATGACTCATGTTCCGATCCTTGATCGCGAAGAAGGCAAAGCGTTCCAGCCGCAAACCCTGACCATCGTCTACGCCTCGCCTACTGTCCGGATACGGCAACAGGTCAAAGCGGCCGGAATCTCGATTTTGCTTGCCAGCCTGCTGTTGCTGGGCGCAACCACAGGGCTGGCTTCGTGGAGAATCCGGCAGGGCCTCTCGCCGTTGCAGAGTCTGGCACGGCAGGCCGCACTGGTTTCGACTCAAAGTTGGAAACTTCAGCCTCCAAAAGAAGCCGAAGAGATTGAAGAACTGCGTCCGCTGACCGACTCGATGACCCAGATGCTGGCGCGGCTTGAGTACTCGTTCAAACAGCAACGGGAATTTATCGGAAACGCCGCCCACGAGTTGAAGACGCCGGTAGCAGTGCTGAAGTCAACGCTGCAGTCTCTGTTGCAGCGGCCTCGAAGTTCGGAAGAGTATCGCGCTGGTCTGCAAGCGTCTTTGCAGGATCTCGACCGCCTGGAACAATTGCTGCAGTGCATGCTTCGCCTGGCACGGGCAGAACAGTGGGCGCAAAACTCTCAGCAGCGGCAACTCGACGTCATCGACATCAACTCCACCTGTGAAGAAGCAGTGGAGAGAATTCGAAGCCTCGCTCAATCTCGCAATACGACCATCCATTTGGCGACGAACGGCCCGGTTCCCCTCCGCGCCGACCCGGAAGACCTGCAATTGGTGTGGACGAACCTGATCGAGAATGCCGTTCGTTACAGTCCAGAAGGATCATTGGTTGAGGTCGCAGTGGCCCATACCAAGAACAAGGCAAGGGTCACCGTTCAGGACAATGGCACCGGCATTCCCGCCAGCGATCTGCCCCGTATCTTCGAACGCTTTTACCGCGGAGACCCTTCCCGGAACCGCGCCACCGGCGGCTTCGGCCTTGGCTTGGCCATCGTAAAGGCCCTCGTAGAGGCCTATGGGGGGACCATTGCAGCCGAGAGCACGCCGGGCAAAGGCACCCGCATGACCGTCGAACTGCCTGTGGGCAATCCCTAGCCCTACCCCCAGAAACAACATGGCTTCAGCTTCCCTTAAGGTAGCTTCCGGTACTATTCGGGGTTTGCCGCTCCGGGCCTCTGGTGAAGCCAATGACAAATTATTTCTGCCGCGCTGCCGGCAAACCCGTCAGGTTCATCGTCGTGATGTTGAGCCTGCTTTCGATTGCACACGCCCAAAACACCGTCAATGCGGCGGATGCGAACAACGACCCGAATCAGTCCACGACCTCTGCCCCGCTGACTATCACTTTGCAGGATGCCGTCGCCCGCGCTCGTAAAAACAGTCCCGAATACCGGGCTGCGCTGACGGCTTATGCTTCGGCGAAGGAAGACCGGGTACAAGGCCGCGCCGCCCTTCTGCCGGGCGTGGACTATAACGCAGGCTTTCTCTACACCCAGGGCAACGGCACATCCACGGGCCGGTACATTGGGGCCAACGGAGTCCACGAGTACCTCAGCCAGGGCAATGTTCATCAGGACATCTCCCTGCAAGGGATTGCCGATTACCGGCGCACGCTCGCGGCGGAGGCGGTGGCGAAGGCACGCTCTGAGATTGCCGCCCGCGGCCTGATCGTGACCGTCGTACAAGCCTATTACCAGTTTGTCGTCGCTCAGCGGAAGTATGAAACAGCCCAGCGCGCCGCCACCCAGGGCCAGCGCTTTCTCGATATCAGCCAGCGGCTCGAACATGGCGGCGAGGTGGCGCACTCGGACGTGATCAAGGCCCACATCCAATTCAATCAGCAGCAGCGCGACCTGCAGGAATCAGAACTGGAAATGAACCGCAGCCGTCTGGAATTGGCCGTACTGATCTTTCCCGACTTCAATGAACACTTCAGTGTCGTCGACGATCTGCAGACTCCCGAGCCGCTTCCTTCCATGGCAGAAGTCCAAACTGCTGCGGCGCGGCAGAATCCCGAACTGCGCGCTGCGCTCGGCGCACTGGAGGAAGCTCGACATGAAGTAGGAGCCGCATGGTCCGGCTTCTTGCCCTCACTCAAGCTGGACTATTTCTACGGAATTGACGCGAACCATTTCGCCACCCGGCAATTTGATCCGGCGTCGCAGCTCCCGGTGCGCAATCTGGGATATGCTGCCACCGCGACACTGCAACTGCCAGTCTGGAACTGGGGAGCGAATCGCAGCAAATTGAAACAGGCCAGCCTATTGCGCGAGCAGGCGCAGGTGGAGCTGACGTTCGCGCAACGTCAGTTGCTGGCGAAGTTGCACACATTGTATGAAGAGGCCCAGACCGTCCGCTCCGAACTCGATTCCCTGAGCCAGTCAGCGGAACTCGGTGCGGAAAGCCTGCGCCTGACCACGCTGCGCTACCAGGCCGGAGAAGCCACGGTGCTCGAAGTGGTAGACGCACAAAATACGGCCACACTGACGCGCAACGCTTTCAGCGACGGCCAGGCCCGCTATCGTGTAGCCCTGGCAAATCTGCAAACTCTGACGGGAAATTTCTGACTATGAAAACAAAACCGGAGAAGCGAATCATAGCGGGTGCCCCGTCCTCGTCTCTCCGTTCTTTGGAGAGACAGAGCGGGAGTGTTCGGCAAAACTGTCTCGTACCGACACGTCACAATCTCCTTGGCGATCCTTCCCGTACTTTTCCTCTCCGCCTGCTCCAAAGACTCCGGCGAGAAAGAACCCGCAGTTCCAGTGCAGGTCGTCACCGTCAGAAAGGAAACGATTCAGCGCACCGTCACCGCCGAAGCCATTCTCTTCCCTCTGCAGCAGGCGGCGATTACTCCAAAGATCAGTGCGCCAGTCAAAACTTTTTACGTCAAACGCGGAAGCCGGGTACAGAAAGGACAACTCCTGGCAGTGCTCGAGAACACCGATCTCGCGGCGGCGGCTCAGGAAAATAAGGGTTCCTATGATCAAGCCGAGGCCGCATACGCAACCACCACCGCTTCCGACCTGCCTCAGGAAGTTCAAAAAGCTCAACTCGACGCCCAGGCCGCCAAACAACTCTTTGAGGCGCAACAGAAGATCTACAACAGCCGGCAGGAACTCTTTCAGCAAGGCGCGATGCCTCGCAAGGAACTCGACCAGGCCGGAGTGGACCTGACCAATGCGAAGAATCAATACGAAATCGCACAACAGCATCTCGATGCGCTGACCAAGGTCGGGAAGCAACAGACTTTGAAATCGGCGGCGGGACAACTGGAATCAGCCAAGGGAAAGTATCTGGGCGCAACTGCACAACTCAGCTATTCCGAGATCCGCAGCCCGATTGATGGAGTCATAGCCGACCGCTCGCTCTATCCCGGCGAGATGGCGGCAGCCGGGACTCCGCTCCTCACCGTGATGGACACATCACAGGTCATCGCCCGCGCCCACATTCCGCAACCTGAAGCGGCGCTCCTGAAAGTCGGCGACCACGCCACGGTCACAGTTCCCGGACGAGAAGACCCGATCGAGGGCAAGATCACGGTAGTCAGCCCGGCACTCGATCCCAACAGCACTACCGTCGAAATCTGGGTGCAAATAAAGAACGCCGATCAGCTTCTGAAGCCGGGCACCAGCGTACAGGTTTCGATGCTGGCGCAAACTATTCCTGACGCCCTCATCATTCCGGCGACTGCTCTCCTCACCGCACAGGATGGCGCTACTTCCGTGATGCAAGTCAGCGCCGACGACCATGCGAACCAGAAAGCCGTCAAGGTTGGCGTGCACCAAGGCGACTCGGTGCAGATCGTCGAGGGTCTGCAAGCTGGAGATCGCGTCGTCGCCTCCGGCGCATACGGCTTGCCAGACAAGAGCAAGATCAAAGTGGAAACCCCGAATGACAAGTAGCCGGGAAAGCCAGAATTCGCTGGACGAGAATTCGCTGGATCATAATTCGTCCCATCAGACCTACTGGTTTTCGCGCCATTCGAAACCGGTGATCTTTGTGATTCTGACGCTGGCGCTGGTTGGCGGCTATCTGGCATTCCGTATCCCGGTCGCAGTTTTTCCTGCCACCAACTTTCCTCGCATTTTGATCGCGGTGGACAACGGTGTGATGCCCACCGACCAGATGATGGTCACGCTCACTCGTCCCATTGAAGAAGGGGTGAACAGCGTTCCCGGGCTGCAGGAGGTACGCTCGATCACCAGCCGCGGCTCTGCTGAAATCGATCTGTTCTTCGACTGGAATGTAGACATGTTCCAGACCCTGCAGTACGTAAACGCCGCTCTTTCGCGCGTTCAAGCCGAGCTGCCGCCGACCGCGACCGTGGTAGCCAACCGGCATGACCTTCGCCAGTTTTCCCATCATCGGGTACAGCCTTACTTCTTCCACCGTTCCACAAACCCAACTCTGGGAGATGGCAACCTACGAGATCAAGCCGCGACTCAACCGGCTGGATGGCGTGTCCTCGGTGCTGGTGCAGGGCGGACAGCAACCGGAATTTCACATCACGCCCGATCCCGCAAAGCTGCTGACCGCCAACGTCACCGTCACCGACATTCTGGACGCCATGCGACGCACCAATCTCATCGATTCCCCGGGACTCTTCGAGCGCAATCATCAACTGGTGCTTGCGCTGGTGAGCGGTCAGGTGCGAACGCCGCAGCAAATCGCTGACACAGTCATCAAGAACACTGCCGCTGGAATTCCAGTCCGCATCGGAGACGTGGCCACGGTCACTCCGGGTGTGAAGCCCGTCTACACAATTGTTACGGCCAACGGAAAGCCTGCCGTGCTGCTCAACATCAACCGGCAACCCGACAGCAACACGGTGCAGGTAGCGGACGAAGTCCACAATCAGGTTGAGGAGATTCGCAAGTCGCTCCCGCCCGGAATCGAGATCAAGCCCTTCTACGACCAATCCATCATCGTTGGCGACTCGATCAAAAGCGTGCGTGACGCGATTCTGCTCGGCTTGGTTCTGGCTTCCATCATTCTTGTGGTCTTTCTGCGCGACTGGGGAACATCGATCGTTGCCGGACTGGTAATTCCGGTCACGGTGCTTGTGACTCTCATCGCGCTGAGGCTGCTCAATCAGAGTTTTAACCTGATGACACTGGGAGGACTTGCGGCGGCCGTGGGCCTGGTAATTGACGATGCCATCGTCGTCGTCGAAAACATCGTGCTGCATCGCGACGCCGGTGAAGGCAGGCTTCAGGCCATCCACAACGCGCTGCGAGAAATCACGATTCCACTGATCGGTTCGACGGTGACTCCGGTCGTCGTCTTCCTGCCTTTGATTTCCATCACGGGCGTAACGGGAACATTCTTTCGTGCTCTCGCCGTGACCATGGGTGTGTCGTTGTTCACATCGCTGGCGCTGGCTCTGACCTGGACGCCGAGCCTGAGTCAATATTTCATCGGCAAACGCAAAAAGGACCTGCCAAGCTTGCCGCCGGCAGAAACAGAAGCGGACGCTGGGGCGCGCCTGCTCGCCGCCGAAGAAGTTTCTCTTGGATCATTCTTCGGAAAGGTTGTCGAATTCCATGGCAAGTGGCTGCGTCGTGCTCTCGCCCGCCCCATATGGCTGGCAGGTTTGAGCCTGGTCCTGATCGTGGCATCGTTCGTTTGCTATCGCTACTCCGGTTCTGACCTGATGCCCGAGATGGATGAAGGCGGATTCACTTTAGACTACTGGACTCCCGCCGGCAGTTCGCTCGCGGAAACTGATCGCATGGTGAGTCATATGGAACAGATTCTGAATACTGTTCCCGAGGTCGAAAGCACCTCTCGCCGCACCGGCATGGAACTGGGTCTCGCAGCGGTCACGGAAGCGAACCGCGGCGACATCCTGGTCAAGCTGAAGAAGGATCGTAGCCGGGCCATCGACGATGTCATCGAAGATGTGCGGGCAAAAGTGACGGCGCAGGAGCCTGCCGTACAAGTCGAGTTCGTGCAGGTGCTGCAGGACATGATCGGCGATCTGACCAGTGAACCGGAACCTGTCCAGATCAAATTATTTTCGCAAGACCCGGCGCTACTGGAAGCCTGGTCTCCAAAAGTCGCGGAGGCCATCGGGAAAGTTCCCGGCGTCGTCGACGTACTGAACGGAATCGAAAACACCATCAGCGGACCGGCCACCACTTTTCAAATCAATCCCAGCATCGCGGCCCGCGCTGGATTCACGCCTGAAGAGATTGCCGTTGATGCCGCAGCAATTCTGGAAGGCGAACCAGCTACGGCGCCCGTGGTCAGCGGCGATCGTCCTTACACAGTGCGTGTCCGCTTCCCTACCGGAAATCGGGCCTCGCTGGAGACCATTCGCGACACGCTGCTGACGAGCAGTACTGGTAGAACCGCGACACTGGGAGCACTGGCCACAATCGTTGAGCTTCCCCCACAAACTGAAATTCGCCGTGAAAATTTGCAGCGCAATGTCTCCGTGACGGCGCGCCTCGAGGGCACCGACCTGGGAAGCGCAGTGTCCGCCGTACAGAAGACGGTGGATGGATTGCATCTGCCATCCGGCATTCGGGTCGAGTACGGCGGCACTTACCGGCAGCAGCAGAAGTCTTTCGGCGATCTCGCACTCGTTCTGCTTCTGGCGATCGTTTTGGTGTTTATTGTTTTGCTGTTTGAATTCGGATCCTTCGCCGCCCCTCTTGCGATCCTGGCGTCGGCATTGTTGTCTACATCAGGAGTCTTCATCGCGCTCATGATTACGCGCACCACCTTCAACGTATCTTCCTTCATGGGAATGATTATGGTGGTAGGGATCGTGGCGAAAAATGGAATTCTCTTGCTCGATGCCGATCAGAAATTCCGCGCCTCTGGAATGTCCGCCGAGGATGCCATGCTGCAAGCCGGACGACGACGCTTGCGTCCCATCGTCATGACCGCGCTCGCTACCGTAGCCGGAATGCTGCCACTGGCGTTCGCGCTGGGGGCCGGCGCGCAGATGCTGCAACCGCTGGCTATCGCAGTGATCGGAGGCGTCCTGGTGTCAATGGTGCTGTCACTGATCATCACTCCGGCGGTTCACTTTTATCTCGGCCGCCATGAAGTGGAAATTGGAAAACCACAGCCAGTTCGAGCCTGAGTCGGCGCAGCCCTCCAAACGCGCGACGAAAGTGCACAACTTTGCATGCTCACGGGGTTTAGAGTGAGAATGTTGTGTGCTTGGAAAGCGGCGTCAGGCAGGGAAAACCCACCAAGTGCGAAGTGACGCAACTAAAGCGATATCCTTCAGAGATTTGCCGCCCGATGCCAACCCCGATGCCCAATTCTGCCCTCAAAACGGGGCAAACTTTGGTGTATGACGTCGTAAGTCGGTTTGGTTTATGGATTGCATTACAATAGGGTTACCGGATTCCCCCGCCGGCTGGAGTGTTTCGTTCTCTTGACCCAAACTGCCACCAGCCCGCAACGCAAGCCCCTCCTGGACGAGGTTTCGTTTCAGCAACTTCTCCAGGCGGCGCATGTGCTCCAGGAGCACAACGATCGCTTGTGCGCAAAAGGGGTGCAGGCGGACTTCGCGGAAAATCTCTCCGCGATTGTTGAAACACAAAAACTGATTCAGACCCTGCAGCTTGATTTGACGGCTGCCGCCGAGCTGGTCGCAGAGAGAGTGCAGAAGATCACCAACGCTTCCGGTGCTGCCATCGGAATCATTGACAAAGGACAGCTCTTTTATCGTGCCGCCACCGGAAGCGCCGCCATGGATGCGGGTACGCGTATCGCTCCGGATTCCGCGCTCTCCGCGGACTGCATCAGCAAGGGAGCCGCGCTGAACTATCCGGATGTCACTCCGAGCCTGCACGTGAACTCCGAACGTTTTCGCGAGCGCGATGTGCATGGCTTCGTTGCCGTACCGGTGTATCACGCGGGACAGGTTGCCGGTGTGCTGGAGCTGCGCTTTGCTCGCGCCAATTCTTTTCGCGAGGCAGATTTGCGATCGGCAGAGCTCATGGCCGGTCTGTTAAGCGAAGCCATGGTGACCGCAGCGCGCATGAAGTGGAAAGAAGCGCTGGCTTCGGAACGCCAGAGCATGCTGGAAGCTCTCGAGAGAATTAAGCCTCAGCTCGAACGACTCGGAAGCGATTCGTTGGAGAATCTGGTTGGAGAAAAAACGCCCGCTGCGCAATCGGTCCCTGTGGCGAAATCTGAATCTGTCCTGCGCCGGGTCGCAGATACATGCCCTGCGTGTGGCAGTGATTTTTTTGATGAGAGCGAATCCTTCTGCGGCATTTGCGGAACCGCCCGCCCGGTAGAAGCGATTCACGCCGACTCCCAAGGCGCGAATACTCCGATCAAGGCGGATTTCCCGTGGCTGACACCTTACGAACAGGAAAGCCCCTCCAACGGACATTCCAGCTTCATCCTGCCAGAAACCGGGAAACCGGCCGCCGCGGCGAGCGTAGCATCGCCATTTTCGTCGACGGTCGTCTTGCCGGAACCGCAGCCAGGGCAACCGACCGCGGCGGCGAAGAGCATGTTTGAATCCGGAGCAGCCCCGCAAACCGAAGCGGGACCCGTACCGGCGTGGGGCACCGCACACGATGTCACCAGCCCCACGAATCCCTTTCGTGCGCCGGCCGAAACCCCGGCCACAGATTTGCTGCGCATCGTTCCGGCTGACATGGTGCCGGTTGAACCAGTGCCCTTGGAGCCTGTTGCGCTAGCGACGGTTGCGCCAGAGAATATTCAGGCACAACCGTGGACGTCAGCCAAAAAGACCCAGGACTGGCTGGAAACGGTCAAGTCCCGCCGGAGTCCGCAGGCAGAGTGGCTGGCGCAACAGTGGCAGAGACGGCGAGCGAATGTTTACCTGGTGTTTGCGGCAGTAATTCTCTTGCTGGCAATCACGGGTTGGGGCATTCGGCCGGCCGGGACCACCGCCGCTGGCAACTCGACTCCCGTGGCCAACAGGCCGTCATCCGCGCCTGCCCCTCCCGAGATGACTTTATTTGAAAAACTGATGGTGAACCTTGGCTTGGCGGAGCCGCCACCGGTCCCCGTCAACCTGGGAAATCCCAACACCCAGGTGTGGGTTGACGTCCACACCGCCCTCTACTATTGCTCCGATAGCGAACTCTACGGCAAGACCGCGGACGGAAAATTCACCAGCCAAAAGGACGCCCAGCAGGACCAGTTTGAGCCCGCCAACCGCAAGGCATGTCCGTAAAATTAGTCAGCAAATCTGCAATACTTTTCCACATCTCCGAATTTTCCACACCTAAGAATTAACAACTTCCAGAGATAATTTGATGTCTAATATCAAGCGTGCAGTTGGAGGACAAGTGTGCCTAATCTCTGGGACAAGCTGCCAGAAGCGCCACCAGCCGCGGAACTCAACCCGCTGACCAATCCACTCCTGGAGCGCAATCTTCGCCGATGGGCTAATGTGTACTTTGGAAACCCTCCAGCCAAACGCGAGCGGGCTGTGAGCAACCTTCTGGAAGAGCTGAAGCGAGAATCGGGCGGCGCGGCCTCCGATTCAACGCCTTCCGCACGCATGCTGGATGCAAAATTTCTGGGGGCTCTCTGTTCTGCGTGCCAGCATCCAAATCCGTCTGGGCACAAATACTGCAGTCGTTGCGGCGGGACGCTCCAACCGGCACAGCCTGCCGTTACCGAGACTTCCACTGCACCCCTCGCAACCGAACCGCAGATGTCGCGTTCCACGAACGACGTGCAGTGGGTGCGGGAACAAAGATTCAGCAGCCTGAGCGAGTTCGACACCCAGCCCAGGCGTGGATGGAAATACGCACTGGCTGCCGCCGTGATCGTCCTGGCCGGCGTTGGTTATATGCAGTGGAACTCATGGAACAAAACTCGTGCCGCATCTGTGGGGACCACCCCAGAGCCGCAGATGAGCGTCGCTCCTGCGCCTTCGCCGAACGATTCATCGTCCGCCGAATCCAATCGCCCGCAGGAAACGAGTTCGCAACCGACTCTGGACACCGAAGCGGAGAAGAAATCTGCACCTGCAACGCCGGATCGAGCGACTGTACCTGCCGGAGTTCAGCCTGCCGCACAACGATCACCACTGCTCAATGCTGAAAAGCCTCACCTGGTTGCGCCCATTGAGGAAAGTGGTGCTTCCGATCTGCGTCTTGCTCAACGCTATCTAGGAGGTGGTGGAGGCCCACGAGACTCTTCGGAAGCCGCGAAGTTGCTCTGGAAGGCCGTGAGAAAACAGAATGCGACGGCAGAAGTTCTGTTGTCGGACCTCTATGTGAAAGGAGATGGCGTGCCTCAAAGCTGTGATCAGGCGCGACTCCTCCTGGTGGCCGCTGCGAAGAGGGGTTCACCGCAGGCGGCCCAGCAGTTGAGGAATTTGGAATCACGCGGCTGTCGTTAAAGAATCGAATCAAGAAAAGATTCGCATGAAACGAAACGACCCTCGCGCATGGCGAGGGTCGTTTCGTTCGTAAGGGCCCGAATCGTTTCCAATTCAGCGCTGAAGATGATTGCGGCGAGGACCGGGATGATGAAGGCTCAGAATATTCTGTTCCCAGCTTTCCAGTACCTCAGGCGTGCGCCGGGATTTGCTGGCGGCGCGCTTCGTACCAGAGGGCCAGTTCGACTCGGTTCCAGAGTCCGAGCTTGTCGTAGATAATTCTGAGGTAGTTTTTAACGACGTGCTCTGTGGTTCCGATGGCGTCCGCGACTTCGCGGTTTTTGAGACCCTGGGCGACGAGCTCGATGACTTGATGTTCTCGCTCGCTTGGAATCCGGTTTCCGTAACGTTGTTCTCCGAACATAATTGCCTCCGATAGAGAATAGTTGCGAGCTTGACTCGCTTGATACCGCCAGTAATCGCGAAACGCAAAAATAGACGATTAAAGTGCGCTTTTACGGTGCGCCGGGCCATCTTGAGCTGTCGGGCAATTTCTGAATTGTCGCAACCCTGAAGCAGCAGTTCGGCTATCTGCTGTTCACGCGGACCCAGCCGAATAGAGCTTTCGTTCATTTCGGCTTTCCCCCTGATCTGAATTGATTTCAGGCCCGGCATTCGGGCAACTTTTGATTGAAGGAGCTTGCGTGCAGTGCCCGGAGGCATCCACATCACTCAAGGCTCCCAAATATGTTTGGTTTCTCCCAAAATTCATAGCATGCACACTGCCATGTGCGCCGTAGATTTCGATTTTTTCCCGGAAATATGACCCATTCGCACTTATTCCGCTGGCCTTCGAACATCCCCATTCGTCGATCAGGAAAATGGGACAAGCTATTTGTTTTCTGCACTCTACTGGGATCGGCCCGGGTTGAGGGGCGCCGTTACTTGGAGGACTAAAATCTCCGCGATACGAATGTTTCGTCCAACGCCGCGCCGGACAGGCCTTTTCGTCAGCATGACGCTCCGAACTCTGCTTGAAATTGCCGAGCCTGCCGACCTTTCGGCACGATCGGCGCAGGCCCTTGTTAAGCCTAAGTGCTTTATCTTCAAGCTATGGGAGATCCATCGCGAAAAAATTGCCCGCACCTACAGGATTAGTCGGAACTAATTACACCTTTTACCTGATAACGAAACGATAACCCTGGGTCAGCTTGTGGATAACGTCGGAGCTACTTGATTTACTTTCCATATCCTCAATAAAAATGCCGGTCAAGATCGGGAACCGAGTCAAATAAGGATTTTCATTGCTGTAAGGCTGGTGAGAGGCCCTTTTTGTTTTAAACTGGAAAGGATCTCCCGTTCATGAGTTGAGAGTGGTCACGCGGTCATCGACGTCCGCCACATGTGGCGATGCGTGGCGCAAAAATCGGGTCCCACGTTTCGGGGTTGTGAAGGGCGGGGCTGCGAGAAAACAGGCAAACCGAAGCAGCCTTTTCACATCAGTGAACTGGCAGGATTTCTTCACCTGTTGCATTTACCAAAAAATCTTACTGACGCCGGAATCTCGTAAGAATTCCAGGAGGCAAAAGAGTTTGAGCACTTCGAGCAGTCACCTGATTCCCCCGCACGGTGGAGAACTTGTTAACCTCATCGCCCAACCGGAAACGGTCAACGAATTAAAGGCCAACTCGCGCGAATGGCCTTCGTGGGACCTGACCGCCCGCCAACTCTGTGATCTCGAGTTGCTGCTCAGCGGCGGCTTTTCGCCTTTGCGCGGATTCATGAATCGCGCCGACTACGACGGCGTCTGTCACAACATGAAGCTGGCCAACGGGGTGCTCTGGCCCATGCCCATTACGCTCGACGTCAGCGAAGCGTTCGCTAAGACGTTGCAGCCGGGCAGCAGCAAGGTTGCGTTGCGCGATCCCGAAGGAGTCATGCTCGCGGTACTGCATGTCGAGGACGTATGGCAACCCGACCGCGCGGCGGAAGCCAAGGCAGTATTCAACAGCACCAGCAAAGCCCATCCCGGCGCAGATTACACGATCAACAAGGCCAATCCCTGGTATGTGGGCGGACGCATCGAAGGCACTCAGCTTCCTTCACACTATGATTTTCGTTCGCTGCGCCTGAGTCCCGCCGAGCTGCGAGCCGAATTTGCGCGCCTGGGCTGGCGCCGCATCGTGGCATTTCAGACCCGCAATCCCATGCACCGGGCTCATCAGGAGCTTACCTTCCGCGCGGCCAAGCAGGTGGAAGCCAGCCTGCTGATTCATCCTGTTGTCGGCATGACCAAGCCCGGCGACGTGGATTATTTCACTCGCGTGCGCTGCTATCAGTTGCTGTCGTCGAAGTATCCCCCGGGAACCGTAAAGCTTTCTCTGCTGCCGCTCGCCATGCGCATGGGCGGGCCGCGCGAAGCCATCTGGCACGCATTGATTCGCAAGAACTATGGTTGCAGCCACTTCATTGTCGGACGCGATCACGCCGGACCAGGCAAAGATACCGACGGCAAACCTTTCTACGGCCCCTACGAGGCTCAGGAAGTCTTCAAGAAACATGAAGCCGACATCGGCGTCACGATGGTGCCCTTCAACATGATGGTGTACCTCGAAGATCAGGACAAATATTTCCCCACGGACGAAGTTCCGCAAGGGGCGCGCGTCCTGGACATTTCAGGCACGGAACTTCGCCAGCGGCTGAATGAAGGACGCGATATCCCCAGCTGGTTTACTTATCCGGAAGTGGTGCAGGAGTTGCGGCGTAGCTATCCGCCACGGCACAAGCAGGGCGTTACGATTTTCTTTAGCGGACTTTCAGGTTCAGGCAAGTCGACCATCGCCAATGTGTTGCTCACCAAGTTTCTGGAGACGGGTGGACGTCCGGTCACTCTGCTTGACGGCGACCTGGTGCGTAAGAACCTGTCGTCCGAACTGGGATTCTCGAAAGAGCATCGCGACATCAACATTCGCCGCATCGGATATGTAGCATCCGAAATCACGAAGAATGGTGGCATCGCGATATGCGCCCCCATCGCGCCCTACGACGCAACCCGGAAATATGTACGCAGCTTGATCGACCCTGTGGGCGGATTCATTCTGGTTCACGTTTCCACTTCGGTCGAGGTCTGTGAGCAGCGCGACCGCAAGGGTCTCTACGCCAAAGCCCGTGCGGGAATTCTGAAGGAATTCACCGGCATCTCCGATCCGTACGAAGAACCAAAAGATGCGGAAGTCGTGATCAACACGGCCGACTTGACGCCGGAGGAAGCGGCGCAGGAGATCATTCTGCATCTCGAACGCGAAGGCTTCTTCGGCGCCATCGCTTAATACAGACCAAGTGGGGACAGCCGCCCCCGGCTGTCCAGCGGAGCGAAGCTCCGCAGATTTGCTTGGCGAACTTTGCGGCGTCCTTGACGAATTTTGCGGTTAAAGATTTTGACCGCAAAGTTCGCAAAGGAATTCCGCAAAGGACGCAAAGAACGGCAACCAATTCATGAGCGGTTCTTTCCAGACCGAAACGCTGCAACGAATCCAGTCGGCGCTGGAGTCGGCTCGCCAGGTCTTCGCCCGGTTCACCCCGGGTGAGATTGAGGCCGAATACAAAGCAGGCCTTGACCCGGTCACCGAGGCGGACACGGCCGTCGACACTCTGCTGCGTCAGGAATTGCTACGCGAAGGCGAAGGCTGGCTCTCGGAAGAAACCGTGGACGATTTCTCCCGCCTCGGAAAGAAAAGGGTCTGGATCGTTGATCCCCTGGACGGCACGCGAGAATTTGTTGCCGGCATCCCCGAGTTCTGCGTTTCGGTCGCGATGGTCGAAGATGGAATTCCCGTGGCGGGAGGAATCTGCAATCCTGCCACCAACGAGATTTTTCTCGGCTCTCTGGATTCAGGCGTGACTTACAACGGAAAGCCGGCTCAAACCAGCCAGCGGACCAGCATCGAAGGCGCTGTGATCCTGGCCAGTCGAAGCGAGACTAAACGCGGAGAGTGGATGCGCTTCGAGAATTCCTCAGTAAGAGTCCGGCCCATGGGATCCGTAGCTTACAAACTGGCGCTGGTCTCGGCCGGACTGGCGGACATTACATTCACCCTCACCCCAAAAAATGAATGGGACATCGCCGGGGGCGCCGCCCTGGTGACCAGTGCGGGAGGCTTCATCCGCACGCTGGAGAATTCGCCGTTACGCTGCAACCTCAAGTCGCCGCTGCTTTCCGGCCTGCTGGCGGGTGGCCCGTTCCTTCGCGATGAATTGCTCACTCTGGTGAATGAATACTTGCCGGAGAATTCAGCCCGCCCCCGATAACTCAGTTTTATGACTTTAGCAGTGTCTTCAGTAATGCTTCCACGCCGTTCCACGTGATCTGCACACCAATACACAGGAGCACGAAAGCAATGACGCGCAGGATGCCGTGCGCCGTCTGGGGTGGAATGCGCGCGGTAATCTTGGGCGCATAGGCATAACAAACAAAGACGAGTAGGCTCAACGCCACCACCGCCAGAAAAACGCCTACGTGAGCCATCGCATCGTTGAGTGCGCCCTTTACCGAAGCATGGGCGCTCAACGTAAGCATTACCACGATGCAGCCCGGCCCGGCGGTCACCGGAAACGTCAGAGGATAGAAAATCTTCTGCTCCAGAGATCCAAAGCTGGTCTCCGCCACCTGGGTCCGGTCAGGATCGGCTGTGACCTCGTGCTGGTTCAGCAATCCCCATCCCATGGAGGCAAGCACGAGCCCTCCCGCGACCTGCACCACGGGAAGAGAAAGGCCGAAAAATTCCAGCAAGGCGGTTCCCACCAATTCCACGACTGCCAGGAAGAGCGTGGTGCGGATCGCGATCTTTCGCGCGAGGTCGCGATAGACAGAAGCGGGCGCGTCCCCTACCAGTCCGAGCAATACCAATGCCGATCCCAGCGGGTTAATCAGCGGCAGCAGTGCGCTGAAGCCCAACGCGAAAAACTTGGCGAGAAGAGATACGCTCCCCATGGGTGCAACAGGATAGCACTTGGGCTGAGCTTTCGGCGTGGGCCGACACTATCGCAAAGCCTTGTAGCGCCGCCTTCCCGGCGAGACGCCGGCGCTACAGGGTCTTGCGAAGGTGTCCGCCCCACACATTACAAAGGCGGCGGGGTCATGCCGACGAATGTTGTTCCCAGAAATTTTCCTTGAGCAGTGAAATTCCAGGTAAACAGCGCAGACCCGGCGTGGGCGCAGGCGTGACATCCGTCAATCAGCGGATAACCCACTGTGAACTGTATCCCGCCATCAGGGCCAGTTTGCGAATTCGGCCACGTCTTTCCGTCACGATCTCCCGGCCACACGTCGACCTTCGGAAATTGAAACCTCAGGTCCTTGAATTGCGGGCTTGCTTGCATCGTCTTTTTGTCGAGCAGAGTCAGATCCTCGACATTTACAGTCCACGGCTTTCCGTTGATTAGGAAAAGACCGTAGTTAGTATTCGCCCGCAGAGGATAGGTGATCCATGCGATGTCCACCGGGCCAACGGGCTGGAAACCGGTCATGATCCCCACCTCGCCGTGGCTCTGCTTGTAGAGTGCGCGTGTGAAGCTGACGGCGTCCGAAGATGCGCCTGCCGGCTTCATCTGGCCGATGAAACAGTCGGCGAAGCTGGACGGAACTGCCTTGTCGCACGCCGCGTGAACGCTAACCATGAACTGTTCGGGCAACTGCCATACCGAAGACGCGCCGACCTTTGGTGGCCCAGAGGCAGCCGCGGCTCGACCCAACCCCATGACACATCCAACGGCGTAAAGAATTGCCGCAAATCGAAACGCTTTGCGCATACTTCTCCTCTGAATGCAGGGCTGAGTTGCCTAATTGTTCCCGGGCTCGGCAAAACGGCGAAAGAAACTGTCCGCCTTCCACTGCGGGCGCCCGGCATCGTTCGCTACTTTGATCATCAGCAACCGGATGATGTCTTCATACTTGCCTGCAGACGCGAGGTCAACAGGCTGGTCGAGATCATCCGACGGTGCATGGTAGCGGTTGGTCAGCCAGTCCTGGTAAATCTGTTTTTCCTCCGGAGTGCTGGGAGCAATATCCATCGCCAGCGACGGAATGCCGCGACGAATGAAACTGTATTGATCGCTGCGGACAAAAACATTTCTCAGGGGCTGCGGATCGGCCTGGACCGAAACACCCTCCGATTCCGCGACCTGACGGGCTGCATCGCCGAGGTCCGATTCCGCCAATCCCAGGACAGTAATAAGCTTCAACGGCACCAGCGGCCGGAACATATCGATATTGATATCGGCCACCATAGATTTCGCGTCGACCGTGGGATGGGCCGCAAAATACTTCGATCCGAGAAGACCTTTTTCCTCTCCTGTGACGAATACGAAAAGCAGAGAACGTTTAAGATTTTCGGGGTGCTTCTTCAACGAGGCAGCTACATCGAGGAGCACGGCCACTCCAGACGCGTTGTCCATGGCTCCGTTGTAAATGCGGTCGCCATTGACCGGCTCCCCGATTCCAACGTGATCGATGTGTGCCGACAGAACCACATACTCATTCTTGAGTTGCGGATCGCTTCCAGGCAGGCTGGCCACGATGTTCGAAGACATCACCGTTTTCTTTTTGAGCTTCGCTTTGGCCTTGATCGAAACCGACAATGGGAAGTGCGGCAAAGGTTTACGCTCTTGAGCCAATTCTGCAAGTTCTTGAAAGCTATGGCCCGATCCCACAAACAATTTGTCCGCGTGCGCCGGATTGACGGTGAGTGCCAGCTTTTCTCGGTTCGTCTCGTCAAATTCCGAGCCCGCTAACTCCATGCTGGGATGCAGCCGATTCAACGAGACGCGGGCCCAAGGCACATCCATGGAAGCGGGATTCGGAATGGAAATGATCCCCACCGCTCCCACCGCGCGAAAAGCTCTCCAGCGTTCCGCCGCGGTCTGATGGTGCGACGCCAGGGCCGAAGGAATCTGCGAGGGAGCCCCGGTAATCAGTACGGCCACTTTGCCCTTGAGATCAAGACCGGCAAGATCGTCAAAGTCTTTCTCAGGTATGCTCAAACCATAGCCAACAAATACTAGCGGAGCCTCGACACTGGGGGCCAGATCGACGCGCGTACTGAAGATGGCGTCTTCACCCAGAGTGAGCGGCTCGACCTTGCCGCCGCGAACCAGGGCAGCGCTCGAATCTTTCTCCACCAACTGCCGCGACACAAACTTCACCGGCTGGTAATAGCCCTTCACGCCCGCCGGCTGAAGAGCCGCTGTCTTTAATTGACCGACTACGTACGCTTCGGCTCTTTTCAGTCCCGGACTTCCGGTATCGCGGCCTTCCATGTTGTCGGCGGCTAGTACTTTGATGTGGTCCCACCAACTCTTTCCGTCGAATGATGGCTGACTTTCTTGTGCGAATGCAGGAAACAAAAAGACCGCAATGCCTAGGGATAGAAATAACTTTCTCAATATATTTCCTCCAAAACAGATTGCCCTGCGAAAGCGAACCTCGGCGGCTGAAGCCGCGCCCTTCCTATCAGCCTTCCCACAAAGTATCGGACCTTCGCCGTCGCAAACCGGCTACACGTAGCCCAGGCCCGCCAGCCGGTCGTGAACGATTCTTTGTGACTCCTCGTCGGAGCCTCCGCCCGGACCCTTCTTTTCCATGCCGGCAACCAGCGAGCGCCCTTGCATGGTTTCAGGAATCTCATATCCAGCCAAGTCGAGTAGGGTTGGGGCAATGTCTAACAGTCGCGCTCCTTCGTACTCGCCGCTCAGGGGACAATTCGGCGCAGTAAGGATAAACATTCCGTGTTGCGCATGATTGCAACCGTCCGGACCGGTATCGTTTTCCTGGATATGGAGCTTCGCGTGTCCGACTGTTCCAATGGACCGCCAGTAGAGTTCTCCGAAATGGACAATCAAGTCTGGAGCCACGTTACGCACATTGCGATAGATCTCTTGCGGCTTGAACACCAGAGATTTCATGGTTTGACCGCTCTCGCCGGGCAGCGCTTCAAGACGGGCTTTCATCTCGTTTTGAAACGACTCGTACTCCGACGTCGGTACCACGCCCTGTGGTTCTCGTCCCTGCACATTGAAAAATACCCGAGCGTAGTATCCACCTTCGCTCCAGACTTTGGTCTTGCTCCAGTTCACATTCAGTTTTTCGAATGGCGTCAACATCTTCGGATATTCGTTCAGGACCAGCAGACCTTCTCGAATCAGCCATTCGTTTATGGCGAACCCTCCGTCCAGGCGCTGAGCACCGTGATCTGAGACCACCAACAGGATGGTTCCTTCGTCCAGCAATTCGAGGACACTCCCGATCTGCTCGTCAAGCAAACGGTAGTACTCAGGAATCGCGTCCTGATAAGGATTGTCGGGGTCAAACTGTACGTGCCGAGGATCGAAATAGTTCCAGAAGCCGTGATGCATGCGATCGAGACCGATGTCCACAAAATGGAAGTAGTCCCATTCCTGCTCGGTGAGCAGCCATCGCACCACCGCCCATTGCTTGCCGCACATATCGAAGATCTCTTGCTTGAGCCAGTCTTTTTTATCGGTCCTAAAATTCTTTACATCGACCGGATACTCGCCCACCAGTTCGTTGATCTTCGCCTTGAACTCCGGCGGGTAGGTAAAGTCATTCTTGACAGTGTCCGGCGTAAGAAAGCAGCCAATGCTGATGCCGTTCACCTTGCGTGGAGGATAGTTCGGCGGCACACCGACGATAATCGACTTCTTCCCTTCACGTGCCAACTGGTCCCAGATAGCGAGGGCTTTGATGGAAGCCGAATTCGCGAAGGCAAGCTTGTCGTAGGAGTGATCGGAGCGATTGCGGAATCCATAGACGCCGAGCGAGCCAGGGTCCTGACTGGTGCTCATGCACATCCAGGCAGGAACGGTGATAGGAGGAACCACGCTCTCCAGACGTCCGTAGACTCCCAGGTCCATCAGGCGACGCAGGTTCACCAGCCGCTCATCGCCAAAGATGACTTCGGGCGCCGCGCAATCCAGTCCGAGAACGCAGATTTTCATGTCGTCAGAGTCGTATTTGCCAATGTTGGTGATCAGAATAACGGCGAGCCTTCCATGGATCCAGGCACCGCCACTCCAAGATAGTTCAGGACCGTAGGCGCCAGATCGATAATTGCCGGTTGGCTGTTCCGAGCCGCTCTATTCATAAACAAAATACCAGGCACCGATTCCGGATCCACAATGTGATCTCCGCTCCACCGGCGCATGTTGTTTTCGATGACGGAGTGCGCGAAACCGCCCACCGCACTTTGCCACGAAACGCGGAATCCACGATAAAAATTTACCAGCAGGTCCGGCGAATGCTCCACAAACGCACCCGAGTATAACTCTTCGCGGCGCGACACACTGCGAATTGCAGCCCGCTGCGTTTGCGCATCGGGAAATTCCGCGAGACCAGTTTGAATCGCCCGGCGCACTCGTTCGGCTTCGCTTCCTTCTTCCAGAATTCCACCGCTCTCTCGACCCTTAAGGTTCAGATAAATGCCGCCCAGTCCCATCGCGTAGGCATACGTCTTCGACCAATCGACCGCGGCGGCCCCTTCGCTCGAATCTCCCGGCTTGCGATTGTCTTTTAGGGCCAGCAGTCCGTTCTGCAACAGCCACGTGTTGGTATCGAAGGCGCGGCGGAAGGTTCCGAAACCATGATCGGAAAGCACAATCAGCAGCGTGTCTTCGTCGACCTTGTCCAGCACGGCGCTGAGCAAAGCGTCACAGCGCCGATAATGTTCTTCGATTCTAGTGGCAAGTTCGGGCGAGAGGTCGGGCTCAAAACCGGGATGTTCACGATCACGGAAACGCCACAGCATGTGCTGCACTCGGTCCGGGGTGTCGAACAGCATGAAGAAGAAGCCTTCGCTGAAGCGGTCGAGTTCAAAACGCATGGTGCGTTCACGCTCGCTTAACACCAGTTCACATTGCTGCAGGTACGCCGCTTCATCCAGCCGTCCATTGTTTAGTCCATTGTGATCTTCCGCCATGCCAAGCGTGGAAAAGAGGCCGACTCTGTCAGCCAATTCTCGGGCGTAGTCCGGCGGGGCAGAAACCGGAAACATGGGCGACGCGGGATCGAAATTGACTGCCGAAAGATAAAATTCCAGGTGCGGCTCCAACCGCCGGACGTAAAAGCGAGCGATTCCAGTTACCGATTGCAGCATGGAGAACTTGAATTTGAATCGTACCCACTCGCTCCAGCCTTTTTCCGAGACTTCAATCTTCGCCGGTGAACCGCCGGTCTGAATGATCATTTTGTCCGCCGCCTTGTCCACGTGGACGTGCACTTCGCAAGACGTATCCGCTGCCGGCGACGCTTTGGTATTTCGAGGCCCGATCACCCGCGTCGTAATATCTGCACCCTGATCCAGAAAAATCAGCTGCTCGTTTTCCTCGGCAACGGCCGATTTGTCCTGGGTGTAAAACGTGCCTTTGCTCTGGCTACCGCGCAAATCAGGAACGCCCACTCCGGACAGCATCCTGCCCTGCATCGCTTCCGGAGGGAACGTACAAGGACAACGCAACACAGTGCTGGGGATCCCTGCCGCCGAAAGAGTCTGCCATAGCGGCACGCCTCTTCGCCGGTTCACCACGCGCGGTTGCGCCAGGATGCTCTTCGGCCGTTCGAAGCGAGTCAGCGCGACATCAGGCAAATAGGTTTGCGGATCGCGGGAGATGAAATCAAAGATTCCGTGACCGCCGGGGTTAGTGCCAGTAACAAACGATGACCAGGCGACAGGAGTCTGTGCGGGATACGTCGTTTTCAGGCGGGAGTAGCTGCCTGAGGCGCGGATTTTTGCCAGGTTGGGAAGCTCTCCGCGCTCCAGCATGGCTTCCACAATGCTGGGCTCAAGGCCGTCCAAGCCGATGACGATTGCTTTTTTACGCAAGAAGCGGACCCAGGTTTACGGAGTTCCTTTACGGAGTGCCTTTAGGAGTGTCCTTGGGAGCATCAACAGGGGTAGGTGCCGCGGCACCAGTAAACTTCCGTACGACTTTGAAAAAGACACCAACAAGCTTGTTCCAAAAGATCAGAAGGAGGCCTAGGATGCTGGCCAGCCCCGAAGTCACGGTCATCACCTGGTCGGGACCGGCATAAAGCACCAGCAGGTCAATTCTCATGAATGCTCCTCTGCCCTGATCTTAACATCGCGCTCTTCGCATCCTGGAGTAACCGGATTGGGGCGCGCAGAACCAAAGCCGATCGCAGCTACTGCCCCGCCCGTACCGTTTCCGGCGGCCCGGAGGTTTCCTGCACCTGCATTTCGTAGGGAAGTTCCCCTCCGACCTGTCCGTTCCAATCGGATACGCGTATGTTCAATTCTACTTGAGCTTCACGCCCTGCCGGCACCAAAATCTCCAGCCGGGCGTCGGTATTCACGCCGGGACTGATGTCGTCATTGACACAGATATCGTCGAAAGAGTCCGGAGTTGGATCGGCCACCCCTGGCGCTTGCGTGCGATCGTCACCCGGATTCCGGCAATTCTGGTAAGGCTCGCCGTTCTTGTCTACGATGGCGATGACCGGATCCAAACGGTTGGCTGGGACCATGCGCTCGGCGTGAACTTCGATTCCCAGTCTGGAGCCAGCTTTGGCCTCCACCCGGTAGTAATCGTCGACCGCTCGTGCCGATCCGTGTCGTAACTTGTTCTGCTGTTGGTCAAAATGGCCGTCATGCAACGCGATCGAGGTTGATTTACGGTCCGCATCCGAGGACCGTGCCAGCAGTCCTTCCAGCCGCGCGCTCATCTCGCGAGCCACTTGCTGACCTTGCGCCGTATGAATCAGATTGTTTGATTCTCCGGGATCATGAATCCAGTCGTAAAGCTGGTCCCCAAGTTCCTTGTGTACGATCAGATGCCATCGGGTCGTAACCACCGACTTCATGGGACCGTCAGCAGAAGTCGCGACCAGCTTTCCGACTGCCTTGTTCTCTTCGGAAATGATGTTGTTTTTGGAAACTTCAGAAAGCGCATCCGGCCAATTCTCTGCTGCAGCGGGTGCAGCCCAGAGAGTATTCAGTGGAGGTCCCGGGAATGTTTCCTTCGCGTCCGGCCCGAGCAACCGCATGATGGTGGCCGGAAGCGCGGAATTAGTCACCGGCACAGCGACGCGAATCCCGGCAGGAACATGATCCGGATATCGGATCACGATTGGCACGTGAATCAGTTCCCAGTAGAGCGCCTGGCCGTGATAAGTAAGACCATGCTGTCCCAGCGATTCTCCATGATCCGCAGTTACGATCACCATGGTGCTTTTGGTTAACCCGCGCCGGTCGAGCGCCTGCATCAAGCGCCCAATCGCGTCATCGGCGTACTTGATCCCGGAATCATACTGCTCAATGTTTCCGCCGTGGTCCCAAGCTTGCCTGGGATATGTCGGCGGCCCTCCATAGGGGTAGTGCACATCGAAATAATTCAGGAAGGCGAGGAAAGGACGGTTCCCACCACCGTCAATCCAGCCGAGGACTTCCTGATTCACGGCATCGCCGCGTTTGCGTACGCCCTGCGCACCGCCATATTTTCCAGAGCCCTCGGAATCCTTATCCAGCAGCGAATCGATTCCCAGGAAGCGGAGTGCGCGCTTGACCTTGCTCTTGTCGCTCCGATTCAAGTAAAACCGCGCAAACTCCCGTCCATACAGAGTGCGCACGAACATATCGGCAGGCGAGTGAAAATAATCTTCGAAGTGGACAAAGCCGCGTCCAAACCCAAGGTCTCGGGTAAAGAACGTGCGATTGGCGGAGAAAGCGCCAGTCCGGTATCCCTGCTGCATCAGCGCCTCTCCCAAGGTGGGCAAGCCATTGGGACTGAACGCCTGGGACCGAAGCACCGGCATTTGCCCGATCTTGTCCATGCCGTGTTCGTACTGATAGCGGCCTGTAAGTAAGGACGCGTGCGAGGGGAAAGTCCACGACGAGGCTGAGATGGCGTTCTCAAACAACACGCCCTGCGTAGCCAGGCGATCGATATTCGGACTGGTGGGCCGGGCATACCCGAAAGAGGACAGGTGATCGGCGCGCAAGGTGTCCAACACAATGACGAGAACATTGGGCGTGCCGGTGGCCGCTGCCGGCAATCTGGCAACTACCCTGCTTTCGTGCAGCCAGCGTCCGCCATGAACTCCGACGACTGCCAGAACCACAATTCCAGCAGCCACTGGCAAAGTGCGCCGGGCAATCTGCAGAGTGAATATCTCGTGCCCGACCACCCATCGGCTGAAGGCGACCCCCATGCCGGTGGCGAGTAACAGGCAGGCAACATGGGAAAGACGGCCGGTGACCATAAACCAGTCGTACAGAGTAAGGGCAGTAAGCAAGGCCACCGCGGCCTGTAGCGTACCGGCCTTTCGAATCAGACACCCGACCGCCCACAAAGCCAGTGTTGCAGCAGAAAATAAGATCAGGTCGACGACGGGCGAGATCCAGAAGATCTCGGAGGAGACGTGGAGATTAGGTCCCCACCGTTCCCAGTTGATTCGCTGAAACAGTAACAGGCCAGTACCTTCGACCAGGCCAGCAATAATCCCAAACCAGATTGCGAGCAGCAGAAGTGTGCCCATGCGCGGGCGAGAGCGGGTGGCGGGAGATGAATCCTCAATTGTCGTCAGCTTGCGCGACACTGCCCCAAGTGTACGCTATGTACGATGCAGGACAATCAGCAAATGCAGGAAGGCGTTACACGAGCTCGGACCGGTAGAAATGACGCCGCTCAAAGAGGCTCATCGGCACCTCAAAAACCTTGGTCTCCCCGACAGCAAAGGAGAATTGCTTGCCACATTCGGGGCCCGGGCAGGTCGTGTTCAACTTTTCCTTATTTGTCTCCCTGGTCATTTCCCGTTCGACCACGACCCAAGTCCCACACTTGGGACAGGTAATACACGAGCAGACGATCCGATCAGTCATTTCCCTTTTAGTGTAAATGATTTTTCATCGGGCAGAATCCGGATGAATAAAATCAATCTGCCTTCTTTTTTCCCGAGCGCATTTGCCATTGCAGGTGGCGCAGAATTCCCAGCCAGGCCTCGACGTCCTGGTCAGAAAGCTTGAGGCGGCGCACCATGCGGCGAATTCGCTGCTCGGTCTCGGCCGCTCGCTGCGGAAGCATGTAACTGCTCGTGCTCAGCACGTCGGCAAGCAAGTCTGTGATGCGCTCGATGTCACCTCCAGAAGCCAGCAACTGCTTCTGGGATCGCCCGGCAGCCCTGCCGTCGCGAACCAATTCGTACAGACATACAGCGACGGCCTGGCCCAGGTTCATCGAGATATTCTCTTCAAGTGTGGGAATACGGATCAGCCAGTGGCAAAAGCTGAGGTCCTGCTTCGAGAGCCCATATCTCTCCGAACCGAACAGGAGTGCCACTTCTCCGGATCCCATATGTTTGCGCATCAGCCGGCCGCCGTTTTCCAGGCGTCGCAGGGGGTGATGCAATTCGCGATGCCGGACGGCAGTTGTCCCTACTACCAGGGTGCAGTCAGCCACGGCCTCTGCGACGGTGTCGTATTCTTCGGCGCTGGCCAACAGGTCCGCCGCGCCGACCGCGGAAACTGCCGTACGAAACGCCTTTTCGTAAGGGTTCACCACCCGCAGCCTGGAGAAACCAAAATTGCTCATGGCCCGTGCGGCGGCACCAATGTTAAGTGGGTTGCGCGACGAGACCAGCACAACGCGCAGACGATCGAGTTCAAGGGAAACGGGCAAGAGTGACTATTTTAAGGCAATGTCGGCGCGAGCGCCCGTCGCTCGTACCTACATTACGACGGCTTGTGCACCGACTCGGCGACTCGGATCAGCGTGGGAAGCACTCCGCCGATGCCGGCTTTGTCGCTGGGATCGCCCAGGGAGAAGTAGAGCTTGCTGTATAGCGGGTAGAGTTCTTCGTAGACGCGCTGCTCGGCCTTATCAGGTTCGAACACCCGATTGGGCGGACAAATCTTTTTCTGCGCGTCTTCGATCGTTTTGAAAGTTCCGGCGGCCAGGAACGCAAAGATCGCCGATCCCAGGCTGGTCACACTCTTGCTCGGCACCAGCACGGGACGTCCCAGGACATTGGCGTAAATCCGGTTCAGCACGTCATTCTTTTGCGGAATGCCGCCTGCGTTGATGACGCGCTTTATGTTCACTCCGTTCGCGGCCATGCGGTCAAGAATTACGCGGGTGTGGAAAGCCGTGCCTTCGATTGCGGCGAACAACTCATCCTGGGCCGTGGTTTGAAGATTCCATCCCAGAGTAACGCCGCGTAAGTTCGGATTGACCAACACGGTGCGGTCCCCATTGTCCCAGGTCATACGCAGGAGGCCAGTTTGTCCCGCACGATAATTCTCCAGGCCCTGGCTCAGCGTCTGTACATCGGTGCCGGCGCGGGTCGCGATCGCGTTGAAGATATCGCCCACGGCGGAGAGTCCGGCTTCGATTCCGGTGCGGCCGGGGTGCACGCTTCCCTGCACTACGCCGCAGACGCCGGGAACAAGATTCACCGACGGCGTGATCCCGATAATGCAGGTCGATGTCCCGACCACGTTCACCATATCGTCGGTGCCACAACCGGCTCCGATCGCGTCCCAGTGCGCATCGAACGCGCCGACCGGTATGGGAATGCCAGCTTTCAGGCCAAGCTTATCGGCCCAGTTTTTCGAGAGCGTGCCTGCAATCTGATCCGAGGCTGCGTACTCGCCATCCAGCTTTTCGCGTACGCCTGCCAGCAGAGGATCGACCTTGACCAGGAAACTCTCTGGCGGAAGTCCCCCGAGAGACCGGTTCCAGAGCCACTTGTGGCCCATGGCGCAGATGCTGCGTTTCACTTTCTTAGGATCGGTAATACCGCACAGCGTCGCCGCCACCATGTCGCAGTGCTCGAAGGCGGAGACAAACTCCGCGCGCTTTTCGGGGTTATGGCGAATCCAGTGCAGCAGTTTCGAAAATCCCCACTCTGACGAATAGATACCACCACACCACTCGATGGCTTCAAGCTTTTCGCGGTGAGCAGCCGCGGTGATTTCCGCCGCCTCACCTTTGGCCCGATGATCGCACCAGAGGTAGTATTCGCCGATGGGCTGCATTTCCTTGCCTACGGGAATGACCGAAGAGCCAGTGGTATCGAGAGCGATGGCCTCGACCTGATCGCCGGAGATGCCGGCCTTCTTCACCGCCTCGCGAGTGGCGGAGGCGAGAGCGCGCATATGATCCTCGTGGGATTGGGTGGCGTACTCCGGATCTTCGCGTTTGCGGTGCAGAGGATATTCGGCAACCGCGGATTGCAGCAGACCACGCTCACTGTCCACGATAGACACGCGGACGCTGAGCGTTCCGAAATCAACTCCAGCCACGATGGCCATCAGTTGTTCCCTGGATGGTGGTACATATCCCAGTGCAGATACCGGGTCGTCGCTTCGTAGACTGCCGGCGCCACACTGGAAAGATTTGCAGCAACGTGATGTTCGAAACCGTTCTCGCAGATGTAGTGGAGCAATTTTTGCATCTGGGGAATTTCAACCACGCCAGCGCCGCCGAAAGTATTCAGCGGATCGTCGGTAAATTTCCCTTCGCCGACGTAGCCTCGCATCTTGCCCGCGGTGTCGTCAGTCGAGAAGCGGGCAAAGCTCATCTTCTCCGGCTTGATCAACCCCACGCAGGTACCGAAAGTGTTGTCCTTGCCCACGGTTCCCGCGATGATCTCCTGGAAATCCATTTTCACCGAGCGGAAGAAGTGTTTGGGCAGGTTGGAGCAATGGAAACACACTGCCTTGTTAGGATCGGCGCCATAATTGTTGTTCCAGTCGAGCAGCGCCGAGGGCGTTTCCGAGGCCAGCCGCAATGCATGCATACCGAGCACGCCGCAGATATCCACTTCGCAGGCGCTCGAAAGCAGGCTGTCGCTCATCATGCTCATGACGGTGCAAGGCACCACACCAAGATTTTCTTCGATGGAAGTCCAGCACTGCACCGCGCTGATCGCCACTTCCGTGGCGGCCATCCACTGATCAACTACGGCACCGAGCTTGGCCATCTTCATCAAAGCAGGCGCGGGCACACCGCTCGAGTCCACATACTTCTTGATCAACGCGAGCTTCGCTTGGGCGGCGTCGTCGTTGTCCTTCATGCGCTCGATGCGGCCCAGCACTTCGGAAAGATCCAGCGTCTCGATAGAAATGCCCTGCGATTCGAGAATCTTCTCGCTATAACGGACGGTATTAAAAGCAGTCGGACGCGCCCCTATCGCCCCCACCCGCAGATTGCGAAAGCCGTTGACCACTCGACATACGCCGGCGAACCACTGAAGGTCTTTGGCAAACTCAGGGGAATCGGGACTCTCGGTGTGCAGCGTGGTGATGGAGTATGGAATGCCGTACTGCCGCAGGTTGTTGCAGGCTGACATCTTGCCGCAAAAACTGTCCCGACGGAACTTGATGGTCATCTTGTTGGGATCGTCGGGCGTGGCCTGAATCAACACCGGAACATGTAGGTCCGCCAAACGCAGGGCGTCGGCAATCGCGCGCTCTTCTCCGAAGTTCGGCAAAGTCACGATAACGCCGTCAATGCGATCGCGATTCTTTTTGAAAAGATCAGCGCAGCGCCTGGACTCTTCCCGGGTTTCGACCGCTCCGTACTTGCTCTCTTCCGGAGTCAGCGCGACCACGTCCATGCCAGCGGCAGTCAATACGCGCAGCATTTCTTCCCGACCGCTTTTGGCCAGATGATCGGGGAAAAAGCCCCGATTGCCCACGATCAGGCCCATCGTCATTTTTTTGAGTGCCATAACCTGCCTTTAAGAAATGGTTCTACGTTTGCCGCCGCGGGGAGAACTTCAAGCAATAGAACAAACCGATCAGAAGAAGTATCGCCCCCCACCACACGTTGGCGTGCAAGTTGAACAAAACTACATCCGGATTAAGCGGAGGCTTTATGACCTGGTAGATTCCTGCGGCACAAATCAACGCGCCATTCACCGCCAGCGAGATGCCAATAAAGAACCAGATGGAAACCATGCTGCGCGCCTCCCTCTACCAGAAAATAATGTTGAGCACAAAGAACACGACTACCACGATGCCGGCCCAGAAAAGCGGTCTCTCGTACAGGGGGACGTCCCCAATCGACGGAATTTCGGTCTCTCCGTACACCAGACCCTTTAATTCGCTGGCTGGCACAGGTTTCGTCACCATACTCACCACGACGGTGACGACCACGCACACGATGAACGACCAAAGCGCCTGATACATGTCCTGGGCCAGGGCCTTGGCATGCGGCGAGAGCGCCACATAGCGCAGCGCAGTGGGATCGAGTTTGACCCATGCCCACATGCCGATCGACGAAACGGTTCCGCACAACAATCCCCAGAAACCGCCTGCTCCAGTTGCCCGCTTCCACAACATGCCGAGGATGACTGTCCCAAACAGCGGGGCAATGAAGAAACTAAAGAGCGCCTGCACGTAATCCATAATGCTGGCGAACTGCATCACGAGATAAGCAGTTCCTACGCTGATCAGCACGCCGATCACGGTGGTCCAGCGGCCCATGCTTACGTAGTGGCTGATCCGTTCCTTTGCTGTTGATGAGCGGGCGGTAGATGTCATAGGTCCAGACAGTGGTGAATGCGCTGACATTTCCGGCCATGCCGGACATGAAACCCGCAATCAGTGCGGTGATTCCCAGCCCGAGCAGACCGGGACCACAATAGCGGGCCAGCATGAGAGGAAGAACGTCGTTGTAGCTGTGACCGCCCGTCGCGGCGGCAACTGATTCCGGAACCAGTTTCATCGGCAGTACAGCCAAGCCAAGCAGGCCGGGCAAAATCACGATGATCGGCACCAGCATCTTGAATCCGGCACCGATAATGGGCGCCATTTCTGCGCTGCGGATGTCCTTGGCGGCCAGGATGCGTTGCACCACCAGAAAATCAGTCGTCCAGTAGCCCATCGAAATGACAGAGCCGAGTCCGAAGACAATGCCGGTCCAGTGGATGCCCATGGGATTCGAAGTGAATGATCCCAGTCCTGACCAAAGATGGACGTACTGTTCCGACGATCGCGCGGCAATTTGTATCTTGAGATTCGTCCAACCGCCGGCTTCATACAAGCCGAGAATCGGAATCAACAGAGCGCCTGCCCAGATGAGGAAGAACTGCAGCACTTCATTAAAGATTGCAGAGCGCAACCCACCCAGCGTCACGTAAATCGCGACCGTGAGCGACGACACCCAAATGCTGAAGTTGATGTCCCATCCCAACACGATTTGCATGACCTTGGCCATGGCAAACATGTTGACGCCACTCATGAGCACGGTCATGAAGGCGAAAGAAACCGCGGACAGTGCTCGGCTGGGTTCGCCGAAACGCAGCTTCAAATATCCTGGCACGGAGTGGGTCTTGGAAATGTAATAGAACGGCATCATTACCAGGGCCAGAAACAGCATCGCAGGGATGGCGCCGATCCAGTACCAGTGGGTCGCCAGAATGCCGTATTGGTAGGCTGAGCCCGCCCAGCCCATCAATTCGAGCGCGCCCAGATTGGCCGAGAGGAAGCTGAGACCGGCCACCCATGCCGTCATCTCGCGTCCGGCCATGAAAAAATCTTCGCCGGTGTTCGATCGTCCGCGCAGGTAGAAACCGATGGCTAAAACCAGCGCGAAGTAGAAAGCAATGATGACGACATCGACTCCGGATAAGTGAACAAGCTGCGTTACGGCGAACATTGCAAAAGCTGGCGTCATTTCTCTTCCTTTGCCTGCCCGTAATACGCGTTGGACCCGTGCTTCCTCAGGTAGTGCTTGTCGTGCAATTTGCCCCCGGCCGGTTTCGCCGCAGGATCGATATTGATGGTGAAGTACGCCATTCGCGCCACTGCTTCCAGAATCGCCGCGTTATGAGCAGCCGTGGCGGGATCCGGCCCCCAGGCGAACGGACCGTGATTCGCTACCAGGACAGCGGGCACCGAAGCAAAGCCGACCTTTTCAAAGGCTCGAACAATAACATGTCCTGTATTTTTCTCATACTCGGACGCGATCTCAGCCTCCGACATCGAATCAGTGACCGGGACCGGGCCATGAAAATAGTCGGCGTGGGTGGTACCAAAGCATGGAATCGACCGGCGCGCCTGGGCCCATGAAGTCGCATACTCGGAGTGGGTGTGAGCCACTCCCCCGATTTCCGAAGAGGCCCGGTACAGCACGAGATGGGTGGGAAGATCAGAGGACGGGCGGAGATTGCCTTCCACGATCTTGCCCTCCAGATCGGTGACCACCAGGTGCTCTGGCTTCATCTGCTCGTAGGGAACGCCGCTGGGCTTGATGACGACCAGGTTGTCTTCCCGGGAAATACCGCTGGCGTTGCCAAAGGTGTAAAGGACGAGCCCTCTTCGCACCAACTCGAGATTCGCTTCGAGGACTTCTTCCCTCAGCCGAGGCAAAAGCATAAAGAGCTAGTATTCTTACCAGAATCCCACGGCGCTTGCCAGTAATCGTTTACTATTCGAAAAGTCAAAATAGTGTACGTAACCGCATTTGTCAATCACGGAATGACTTGGTTCACGGAGTCCCTGCCAACGCAATGTAAAGCCGCTTAGATTTCAGCAAAAAGCGGCAATCCGGGTCGCATGAGAGCCCCTAAGTCTATTCTGGAGCAAACGTTATCTCAAAATCCCGATGACTGTATCAAGGCCGTTCTTTGCCATTTAGCAGTGCGCAGTGTCCTGAAGTCACTCTTGAACTAGGTAACTTGGCAAACGGCCATTCCGAAAGATGGCTCGCACACGTCAAAACTCTCCCCGGCAGTAGAACTGGCTAGTGGTCGCGCCTGGGATAACGTTTGCTATGTTAAAATTCCAGCGTTCGCTCCGCCCTCCCACATCCTATGGATATCCGGGAAATCGCAAAACGAGCAAAGGTTTCGACCGCCACAGTCTCCCGCGCCATCAACCGGGTCCCGACGGTAAACCCTGCCCTGGCCAAGCGCGTCTGGAGCGTGATTGAAGAACTGGGCTACTATCCGAATACGCAGGCGCGGGCTCTGGTTTCCGGGCGCAGCCGCATTTTCGGACTCATCATTTCGGAAATCACCAATCCATTCTTCCCGGAAATTGTTCAGGTCTTCGAGACCATCGCCGTCCAGCACCGTTACGAAATTTTGCTGACCTCGACGGGGAACGACCCCAAACGCATGGAAAGCTCGGTCCGGCGGATGATCGAGCGCCGTGTGGAAGGTGTCGCGATCATGACGTTCGGTATGGAAGAAGTGCTGCTCGAGGACTTGAAACTGAGACAAGTGCCGTTGGTATTCGTCGACGTCGGACCGCCGCGCCCGCGCGTAAGCAATATCCGGATCGACTATCTCCACGGAATCCGGCAGGCGGTGCAACATCTGGCTGCTCTCCGTCATGAAAGAATCGCATTCATTACCGGGCCGTTGAGGTTGAAATCGTCGATGGCCAGAAAGCAGGCCTTCCTGCGTTCCATGCAGGAAATTGGCCTGGCGACCGATCCGCAACTAGTGATCGAAGGGGACCATACCGTAGAGGGAGGGATGGCCGCCTTCACTCGATTGCTTGCCGGACCCACACGGCCCACTGCTGTCCTCTGCTCCAATGATTTGACCGCAATCGGCGTGATGCGGAAGAGCCATGACGCGGGCATCTCCATCCCTCGCGACCTTTCGGTGATTGGGTTTGACGACATCCACCTGGCGCAGTTCGTCATACCACCGCTCACTTCGGTACAGATGTCCCAACCTGAGCTGGCGCGACTGGCTTTCAATGCCCTGCTGGCTGAAGTGAATCGCGAGACACCTTCACCGAATGGAACTGACTACCCGCTAAAAACAAACCTTGTTCTGCGTGAGTCGACTGCCTTGATCTCGGGATCCGCGACGCCAGCGGAAAAAAAGCAACGAACCACGTAGGGGCGTACGCCTCGTCCCTACGTGGTTTCCGGTGCCTGAGCGGCGTTCCGAGTTTCTATTGCAGAGAGAGCGTCAGCTTGGTCACCGAAGCGGGCGGAAAGCTATAGGTTAGCGCCTCTCCCTTAAAATCCAGCGTCCTGGTCTGTGGACTGATCGCATTCCGTTCAGTGAAAGTATTGTGGGCGTGAATGTCCGAGCTGGTGAGAGTAGTAGCTGTGCCGGATTTCAGACTCGCACCGCGAATCCCAACCTGCGTTTCGCGCGGCTGGCTCACGTGAGGATTCACCACGGTCAGCACCAGCTCCTTGTCGTGAAGCGAAGCTGAGCCTTGCAATCCCCAGAATGACGCCGGCTTCCCGTCGCGGTCATAGTTCACTGAAGGAGATGAGAAGATGGTGCGCAAAGATTGTCCACCCTGGTGTGCGGCGTACATTCCAAAAACATGACCGACCGGAGTGACGCAAAACTTGTCTTCGTGCGCCAGGTACAGACTGTTCAGGCAATTGATCAGCTGAGCGCAGTTGGCCATCGCGACCTTCTCGGGATGACGGTTAAAAGTGTCGAGGGTCAAGCCGCTGAACACTGCGTCCCGCAACGTCGGTGTCTGTTCGATGATGTCGCCAGGCGTCATTTCACTACCGGCTCGGTACCACGGCCCCCATTCATCGACCACCAGCTTGATGGAATGTTCGCGATCGAATTCTCCCATCACGAGCCAGTGGCCCTTGATGAGCGATTCCATCACGTCACCCTGGCGCAGCAGTTCATACCAGTCGAGCACATCGAACTTGAGCGCATCGCCCTTGCCGTCGACCCAGTTGCTGGTGCGTCCGCGGCTCAGGTTCCAGGCGTAATAGTGGAGCGCCAAGCCATAGACGGAACGGATGTCGCCGGGAGAATGGCGCACAATCTCTTCCAGGAAACCGCGCGTCCAATTCCAGTTGTCATCACTGGGACCGGAGGCAACGAAGGATAATTTCTGTCCGTACTGTGGAACCCAGGCAGCGTACCTGCGAAATTCCACGGCATATTCCTGCGCCGTAAAGTTTCCGCCGCAGCCCCACGATTCGTTGCCGACACCCCAGTAGCGAACCCCGAAAGGTTCGGGATAACCTGCCGCACCGCGCATATCGGCTAACGTCGTGCTGCCTGCCGGCGAATTGCAATACTCCACCCAGCGATAAAATTCCGCCGCGGGAAGGCTGCGCACATTGGCCGCCATGTAAGGCTGGCTTTCAATCAGTTTGCAGAACTGGATGAACTCATTGGTCCCAAATTGATTGGGGTCGTACTTATGGCTGGCCGGGCTCGCGGCGCTCTCTTCCTGGGCCCAGAAGTTGGTACGCCTCGGCCGCTTGTCGACGGGCCCGATGCCATCACGCCAGTCGTAGCTGTCAGCGAAACATCCGCCGGGATAGCGAATGACCGGGGCTTTGATCTTCCGCATTTCCTCGACCAGTTCTTTGCGAATGCCATTCAGGTTTGGAACTTTCGACTTCTCGCCCACCCAGACGCCGTCGTAGATCACGCCGCCCAGATTTTCAGTGAAATGTCCGTAAATTTCCGGCGAGATGGTTCCCAGCGGCTCTCCCAAAAGAACTTCGATTCGCGAGTCATCGCCGACTGGATCCGCGGACGCAAAGGGCACAGCCCGGCTAAGCCACAGATAACCTGCGCCCGCAGCGGTATTGCGAAGGAATTCCCTGCGTCCGAGCATTTAGGCCCCCCACTGAATGACAGCGTAGGAGCGCGCAGGCACTTCGAACTTTGCGCGTCCGCCCGAGATTGAGGGTTTGTCGAGAGTTCGTGGTGCCACTTTTTGCGGAGTCTCGAAACTGTTGAATGCCTTCAAATCGTCTCCCGTCAGAAGTGAGGCCGAGAGCGCTTTGCCCGGCGCCTTGTCCTGCCAATTCACTTCGATGGTGTGCGCTTTCGACAGGTCTCGATTGAGAATGAAGAGAGAAACCTTGCCGTCTTCTGAACTGACGGTTCCGGCGGCATCGAGGTATGGAACCTGACCCATTCCAGAAACTTCGTAAGTCGGAGAGTCGACCAGAAGATTGAGCACCGAGCCCCGTGCATACTGCAGCGCCCAACTGTAAGGATAGTAGATCGTCTGCCGGAACATGCCGTTGGCGTTGGTCATGATGGGCGCAATCACGTTGATCAACTGGGCCAGGCAAGCCAGCTTCACCCGGTCCGCGTTGCGGATCAGCGTGTTGAGAATTCCACCTACCAGCAGTGCGTCTTCCAGGTTGTAGATCTCTTCCAGCAGGTGTGGATTTTCCTTGCCATGGCCGGTCATGGCGTCTCCGGTGCGAGCACGATACCAGACATTCCATTCATCGAAGGAGAGCCACAATTGTTTGCGCGACCGCTTGTGACCTTGAACCAGATCGCAGACCGCAAGCGTCTCCTTGATCTGTTTTTCCATGCTCAGGTTCATCGCCATATACTTCGAACTGTCTTTGCCGGTTTCTTCTTCGGTATTTCCGACATAGCGATGCAGCGAAAGAGCATCGACATACTCGTAGCATTGCTCGAGAACTTCGCGGTCCCACTCGAGATACGTGGGCATGCCGGGCCCGCTTGAACCGCAAGCAATGAGCTTCAGCGAAGGATCGACCGCGTGCATCTGCCGCGCGGCATCCTGCGCTTTCATTCCGTACTCTGTGGCGGTGACGTGACCGATCTGCCACGGTCCGTCCATCTCATTGCCCAGGCACCAGTGCTTGACGTTGTAGGGCTCCGCGTATCCATTTTTGCGACGAAGGTCGCTCCATTTGGTGCCCTGCGCCACATTGCAATATTCCACCAGCGCAGCCGCCTGCTCCGGAGTTCCCGTACCGAGATTGAGGCCCATCAAAGGCAGAGTGCCGACCGCTTTGCACCAGGTCATGAACTCGTCGGTGCCGAACTGATTGGTGTTCAGCGTATCCCAGGCCTTGTCGAGCACGCGGGGACGATCCTGCTTGGGACCAATGCCGTCGAGCCAGTTGTATCCCGAAACAAAATTTCCGCCGGGATACCGGATGATGGGAACTCCCATCTGTCGTATTTCGTCCATCACATCTTTGCGAAAGCCGTTGGAGTCTGAAAGCTTCGAGCCCGGATCGTAAATACCTTCGTAGATGGCGCGGCCCAGATGTTCGAGAAAGGAACCAAAAAGATTGCGATCGAGAGGAGCCACGGTGCGCCGCGTGTCGACGTAAATTTTCGCGACGTCAGTGGAACTGGAAGTCGGAGTCTGGGCAAACAAAAAGTTTCCGAATGCAGCATTGGCAGAGCAAGCAATACCAGCGGTGGAAACCTGACGCAAGAAACGACGGCGATTGGCGGAAAACATTGGCTGTCCTCCTGAGGATGGACAAACGGTGGCAATAGTAAACGTTTGCTAGGAGCGCCGCAATTACTTTCTTCCTCCCTCGTGTTTGTTTGTAGGGAAGTAAGACAAAACGGGGGTGGCCATTCATCGCGCCTTTTGCAGAAATGGGGGTTGTCAACCACGGTGGAGTACACGGCCTCGAGGGGCGTTCGTGACAGGCGCCGGTTCAGCTGTCAACGAGCTTGATTCGAACCTCCGGCAGATCATAAGCACGGTTCGATCCGCGGCCCGGATCCCGCTTCTCGCCAAGACCGCGAAAAATAGGACACCCTCGCGTTTTTTCAGTGCTTTCCGGCCGACGGCGTGAAATGAATGTTGAACGCCCCCCGTGGCAACTTCACAAGGGCAGTGTAGTCAGCCGCGAGGTACACAGTCGGCGCGTCCACGGAACCCGTGCGCTGCACTCTCACCTGGCCAGGATCAAGCTCTATGTCGTGCTCCTGGGCCTTGCGCATTATTGCCCTGCGCAAATCCGCATCCGATCGTGGCTCCAAAAACCCGATGTGGGCACCGGCCTGTGACGCGAGGTCCTGCATGTCGTCTTGCAGTTCCATATTGGCCAGTTCACACGAACCGATCTGCCAGCCTGCGATTACCATCACGACAAAAACGGCTATTCCAATCGAGATTGTGACTTTCCGCACGACGGTGCTACTCCTGGTTCACGAGTCGGAAATACATGACAATAGGCGGACGGCCCGCATTTCGCGGTCAGTATAAACAAAACAAGTAAGGGTGCCCCATTTCTCGCGCCTTTTGCGAGAAGTGGGGCTTGTACGGGCGTTGGGAGTGGACGTTTTGAAAACGGATAATTAGGCGTTCACTGAGACTGTGTTTGGATTGGCTTGCAGCGATGACTGAAACAGGCCGTTGTTCTGGGCAAACTGCTGGAAGTCCTGCTGCAACGTGCTGTACGCCTGCTGCGCGGCTGAGAGGCTGCCGGTCTGCAGGTCCTGGCTCAGCTCCTGCAGTAACTGGCTGATCGCGCTGGCTCCGCCGCCACCACCACCATGATGATGAGGGTGACCGTGTTTCCCCGCAGCTTGATTCTGGAAATCCTGCTGAATCTTGGCGTAATCCTGCTGCGCACCTGAGACATTTCCAGACTGAATGTCCTGCGAAAGCTGCTTGAAATCCTGCGCGATGGGACTTGTGTTCTGGTTCGCCGAAGACGAACTGACTTGCGGACCGGACTGCTGCAAGGTTGCAAAATCGGTTTGCGCCGCGGACAGGCTCCCGGATTGCAGGTCCTGGCCGAGTTGCTGGAACTGCTGCTGGAATTGCTGCTTCCTGTTTTGGACGCTTTGAGTGTTGAAATCGAAAAGATTGCTGCTGGAAATGCCTGCCACTGACATCGCTTTCTCCTCCCGGCAGTACTACTCGTTTCAGAAGCTGATCGGCAACCTTCCGCCCGATCTCCATCTGCCGCGGTCGTACCTTCTCGGTGAGTGAAGCAAGGCTGTTGCCAAATGGGTTTGATCTTGCGAGTTGCGAAAACTACGCAACGGTCAATACTTGGATTGAGAAAGTTCGACACTTGCTCTCCGAATTTCGAGAACTGGGCAAAGTCTGCCCAGCAAAGCTCGGCAAAGCTTGCCCAGTAGCCTCTGATTTTGGATTGGATCAGCCGGGCGCCCCACTCATCAGCGTATTTTGCGGATGGGTGGGGCACTCGATCCAAAGTAAACGGATACGTCAGTGACGCTCGATCTCCCACCCTTTCGAAAAAAACGCGAAAGGATGGGGCACCCTCAGGTTCTGAGATTGAAGCTCAGTTCGACGCCGGCGACGCAGTTTCCACTTCCGCCGGCGACGTGACCGTCTCGGTGGCGATGTGGGTTGATTCCGGCCGGTAGCCATTTCTAGTCCGGACGTGGCAGCCCTTCGCTCGATTTCCCACCAGCTTCACCGTAATTCCACGCCAGCCGCGATTCGGATTGGCTTGCGGGTAGTAGCTCAACGAATAAAGATGGGCAAGATCGTTTCGGATCGAAGCGAAGGCTTTCTGCTGTTGTTTCCAGGTCTTGGCGAAGTACGCTTCGCCGCCAGTCGCCGCGCTCATGCGTTTGAACACGGTGCTTGATACCGGCTCCAGCTTAGCCTCGCGCGTACTGATCATGTAAATCGGGATGCCCTTCGACTGCGCCAGCTCGGCCACGTCTTCCGGTGGCACCATGCTGTAATTGTCCGGTCCATTAGAGAAGACGACGATCACTTTTCTGCCCGTGTTCTGGCCAGCATCTTTGACCGTCATCAGCAACGCGTTGTACAGAGCGGCGTCATCACCGGCGACCGTGGTGCGCACGCCGCGCAGAACCTGCGAGCGGTCTGGGGTCAGGGTGGTGGCGCGGGACAGGTCGCGGCTGTAGGAATAGAATGCCACCCGGTCAGGACCATCGAGCGAACGGACAAACTCGGCGATCGCGTCCTGGGCAAACACAAATCCGCGATACATGTAGTTGCTGGTATCGAACAAGATGAAAACGTTGGCGCCGGCCATCACCGACCCCAACTCGGAGCCGAGTTCCGAAGTTGTCTCGGAATCCGACGAGCCGCGGGACCGCGTGCGGAGTTCCCCGGGCTTGTCGGAATCAGTGATCTTTGAGTTGACTTGACGAGTCGGCTCGTTGCCCTCCGCGAAGGTGGCGACCTTTTGCGGAATGCCGTCCTCGACCACTTCAAAGTCCGAGGGACGGAGACCGGTCACATAGTTCCCTTTATTGTCCATGACCGCCACATTCAACTGCACCATGTCGACTTCGACGCGAATCTTGGTTTCAGTCTCCTGTGCCGTCGCTCGATGAAGCGAGCCGATAACGACCGCAATAAGAAGCAAGAGAAAGAGAAGGAATCGTTTTGCCATATGCCTTTTCACCTGCCCAGCCGCTTTCATACGGCTCGGGTATCCTCATAGGTTTTCTAACTGCAAATTCTTACTGAACTGGTGTCGTCAACGCTACTTTGGGCAACGAAGTAATCTTGCCCCGCTGAAATTCATCGCCGGTTTCCCGCATTGCACGCAACATCGCCGGCCAATCCTCAAAGTCGGTGGCAAAGATCTTCTCCACCATCCTGTATGTCAATTCTGGAACCACCCGATTCAGCATGGCCGGCGAATAACCCGCCTCGTCCGCCAGACGGGCCCAGTACAGATTGTTGGAGTCCCACGACTCGGCCAGCAAGCGGCTGGAGTAGCCCATGAAGGCGGGAAACGGCTTCACCTTAAGCAGTTCCAGGGAATAACTCTGCGCCAGCGCCGGATGGGGCACGCCGAAATCTTCCGACATGCGCTTCCAACTGACTTCCGCCGGATACTGGATGGAAAGACTCTCCAGCTCCTCACCGGCTTTTCCCCAATGGCTGTTCTGTCCGGGGAACTTTTGCCGGTATTCAGCTGCCAGATAGAAAGTCTCGCCCGGCATCACTCGGGCGAGCGCATCGCTGACCGTCCCCGAGCGAAGGCTCTTTTCGATCTGCTCGGAGCGCTGCGGAGCCATGCGCTCGGAAAGGATTTCCAGGACTGTCCGGCGCAGTTCTTCGTCCTTCGCCGCCGCGGCCAGCAACTCCTCGCCGGTTCGCTGGTAGAGAGCGGCTGCGTGCAACTCGTTTTTGGTTACTGCCCACCATCTCGGCAAGGTGGAGCTGCTGACCAGGCCCGGCACAAGTTCATGCCAGATCAGGGCCTGAACATTTTCCGGGACGATGAAATCCTGCTCCGCTTCCGCCAGAACGAAAGGCAGGTCCGCCAGCGAACCTGCCAGATGCGCGCCTCCACCGGCCGGCAAGCCGGAACCGAAAACGTGCGGTACGTGCCACGACTGTCCACCTCCAATCGCCATCTCTCCGGAAAAATCGTGGGAGCGGACGAATAGAGGATTGTTGAAAAGGATCTGAGCTCCCGGCGGAGCGTAGTAGGCATAGTTCAAGCCAACCAGCGTGTCTCTGAGAAACGGCACGACCAGGCCGCGCGCGTCCGCCGCTTCCTTGCGTGAGTTGGGAGACTTGATGAGCTTGACCAGGTCGGTCTTGGTCTGCAAGGAGCTGTGACGGGTGTTGTAGAAACCAGCCGCCCACTCGCTGCGCTCACTGCTGGTGAACATGGGACGCGGCATTTCAAATTCCTTCAGCTGTCCCGCCAGAGGAATCAGGTAATCAGCGACGTCCTTGCCCTGCGCTAGTTCGGTCAGGCCCTCGCCCAGAGCCAGCAGGGTATCGAGGGAAACCAGGCGCTGGCCGTCCATGACGGAGCGAATTCTGTCCGCCATCTCCTGCCGCACTTTTTGACTATCCGGATGCTGCTGGGCAGGTCCGGCGAGTATGGAGATCACTTCGTCCTGGGAAAGATTCGCCCGGCCCGCGGACACCCGCCACAGTTCCCGTACCGAGGTTCGTGCGGAATCGAACAACTGTGCCGAGGAAGGCGTGCCGGAGGCGAAGGGAACGAGAACGCCCTGCCAGGATTCGTTCAGTTTCGAAGCCGGGATCTGCCCCTGGCGCGCCAAAATCTGCCACAGCCCGACGTTCGCCTGAAAGATGCCGAGAGCATTGGCCCGCAGCGTGACATTCGAAATGCGATCGATGGAATTGGCCGTACTCAAGAAACGGGCAATGGAATCGTCATTCAGTCCGTGAAATTCGGAAAAGATCAGATACTGGTTGCCGTAGCGGGCAAACTTATCTCCCAGCAGCCGGACGGTTTGCGGGCTCAACCGTTGACCCTCCGGGCGGGCGCCGTCGATGGCATTCAGCATCAGGAAGATCTTCAGCGGTCCTTCCTCGGAACCTTGCCTCGAGAATGCAAACAGCGCTTCCACTAACTGGTCGGCGTCCTTCCAGTGATTTGCGCGCTTGGCCCACTGACGAACCACCTTCGAATCTGACTTTTGCCGGACGATCTGCTCCCAGACCTCCAGATTTCCGGGAACCATCGCATGCCCTGAAGAATCCAGTTGAAGGCGAGTCACAAGGAGAAGCAGATCAGGATCGGGACGGAACACGGGACGTGCGGGGCCGGCACCAAGATCTTTCCCACGAAGCGCGTCATAGAAACGCGGCAACCGGTGAGAATCGGTGAAATACGCTTGCTGGGCCGGAGTCAGGCGGGAAAGCGTGTCGAAATAAGCGGCAAGCCAACCATCGTCCTTCGCCAGGAGTCGTGCCACGAAATCTTTTGGCGAATCCGGATTCGCCCCGGCCAGTTCCTTCCAGGCATTTTCCGCGGAGGTTCCGCCAGGCACGACTATGCGTCCATTCCGAATGGAAATGTGACTGCCGTAGAAGTCGAGAATTGAGGCAAACGGCACCAGCTTCTCGACGCCGGCGAATTGGCGGAAGCTCTCGCTGGTTTCCGTGTCCATGCGAGCCATGGACCAGTAGAGGCGCGCCAGCATGGAATCTTCGAGCAATGAATCGAGAACCGCATTGGGATCAGTCGCAGCTGCCTGTGCCCAATCCGTCGGGGAAAACAGCAGCGGCACATGGGAGTCGGCGAAGGGATAAGCGAAAGGCTTACCGCCTTGCAGGGTTTGCTCGAGTTCCGCAAGAGGAAAGCCGGAATCGATGGTCAGAAACGCACGCTCCGGATCGGCCGTCTCGAGAGCGGCGTCCTTGCCGCAACCTGCTCGAAGACGGTAGCCGAGGATTCCAAGCAAAGGCTCGGCCTGTTCGCAGGTGGAAACGCGAATCATTCCTTCCGGCCCGGCCAGCTTGACCAGTTCCCTCGCATGTCCGACATAGCGCTTCACCAGAATGATGAACTCGGTCGGCCTGCCTGTCTTGTCCTTGCGGCCCTGATAGCCTTCGACTGCCACGTTGCGCGACAGCAGGGGCAGCACTTCCTCGGGAGAAACTTTCTGACTGATGCCAGCCATCCGTAAAAACGAACGCAGCGGTCCCGGGATAGCAACGGTTGCGGCGGATGCCAGCCCAGGCTGCGGAACTTCAGGGGCTTTCACTCCTGTGGGGGTGTCCGATGGGGAGGTAGACGCAGACTCAAAACCGGCGCTGTAAACGCTTGCTGCAAGAAACAAGAAGATAGAGAGAGAAACCCTCAACGGGAGGCAAGGAGATTTCACGGCTGGCCCTTCCTTCAAATCTTAGGAATGACTCGAATCAATCAGCAGGATGCCAGGGACTGAAGGATGTTCGGTCGCCGTGACGTCAGGTTTTGACCCGGGCCCGAGTGCTGTCACTACGCCGTCATGTTACTAAGCTCACACAACTGACTTCTGCCCCCGGAGCCTAGCTTTTGTGCCTGCCAAGATAGATCATCTTGCGCACCCTGCCAACTCCTTTTTCGTGTTTTTGTGGAGAGGTCAGCCCGAAAACGATGAATGTGCGAAAAACGCGGCCAATCAGGCCGTTTGACGGCTATTCGCCCCCGGCATGAGTGGAAGAGGAGACAAAATCCAGACAATTAAACTGTGGAATTCCGGGGTTTGTTGAAGACGGGCGTCCTCGACTAGCGAAAGGTCGCTGCCGCTGCCCGCAATCCTTTTTCGTAGCTTTCGATCAACTTGTCCCACCTGGCGTTGGCTTCGGAATCAATCAACTTACGTGCCGGATCGGCGTCAAACCAGGCTAGCGACTGGCGAATGCCCTGGGCGAAACGGGTCGTGGCAACGTAATCCGGAACAAAGCGCTTGATTTTGCTGTTGTCGAACACCACGCTTACAGCCTTGTCGCCGATGAGCGTGCCTTCCATGTCGGGCAGGCACGCCACCATGAAATCAGAGGGAATGTGCACGATCTTCGGCTCCACACCGGCCGCCGCACCAACGATGCGATAGAGTTGATCCCAGCTCAAAACTTCGTCAGTGGTGATATGAAAAGCATGCCCGATCGCCTGTGCATGCCCGAGTAACCCGACAAAACCTTTGGCGAAATCACTGTCGTGGGTGATTACCCAGAGCGACGAGCCATCTCCCGGGACGATCACCTTCTGTCCCTTCAGCATACGGTCCACGACCGTGTAGGAGCGCTCCCAGCTGTTGATGACCAGCGGAACCAAGTTTTCGCCGTACGTCAGAGACGGACGAACAATCGTGATGGGGAATCCCTCGTCGCTGTAAGCCTTGAGCAGACGCTCCTCGCAGGCGATCTTGTTTCTCGAGTAGTCCCAGTGCGGGTTCGCCAGGGGCGTGGACTCGGTAATCAGATAGTCCGTGGCCGGCTTCTGATACGCGCTGGCGGAACTGATGAAAATGTATTGCCGGGTGCGTCCACGAAACAATTCGATGTCGCGCTCGATCTCCGCGGGAACGAACGCGATCCAGTTGACGACCACGTCGAACTTTCGCCCTCGCAGCGCCTGGGCAACCGCCGACGGATCGTTGATGTCTGCGTGAACTATTTCCGCGCCGGCAACCCAGTCAGCGGCATGCTGGCCGCGAGTGAGCAGAGTCAGGTTGATGCCACGTCGCAACGCCAGCCGAGTGCAGGCGCTGCTGACGATCCCGGTACCGCCGATAAACAGAACGTTCATGCGCCAGCCATTCTACACATGTGGGTTAGGGACGACCGCTACACACGGGGGGACAGCCACCTCGACTGTCCGGCGGAGCGAAGCTCCGCGGTATCGATCTTGACCTTGGAAAGACCTGTCGAGCTGTGCTCGACTGGACAGCCGCTGGCGGCTTTCCCCACGTGGTTCTATTCACCAGCGATTTTGTACCAGCGGCTTGATCTTGGCGTCGTAGATCAGCGTCACCGCCGCCATCTGGCCGGGCGTAAGCGCGGGTAGATCGGAGGCGCGGCAGTTGTCCGCAACCTGATCGGCTTTCTTGCCACCAGGAATGGCGCAGGAGACCGCATCGAACATTAATATCCAGCGCAGCGCGAATTGGCTCATCGAAACTCCTGGGGGCACCAGTTTCCGAATCTCTTCCACCGCCGCGAGGCCGACTTCGTAGTCCACTCCGGAAAACGTCTCTCCCACGTCGAATGACTCGCCTCGCCGGTTGAAGTTGCGATGGTCATCGGCCGGGAACGTAGAATTGGGTCGCAACTTGCCGGTGAGCAGTCCGCTGGCCAGAGGCACCCGCGCCAGAATGCCCACACGTTTTTCTTTCGCTTTTGCGAAGAACACGTCGGCAGGACGCTGCCGGAAGCAATTGAAGATGATCTGCACCGTCTGCACGTTGGGAAACTCAATCGCTTTCAGCGCCTCTTCCACCTTCTCGACGCTGACTCCGTAATAGCGAATCTTTCCCGCTGCGACCAGATCGTCGAGCATCCCGAAGACTTCGGGACGCGAATAAAGCATCGGTCGGCGGACCATGCAGTTGGACCAGATCGAGCCTGTCGGTAGCGAGATTGCGCAGGCTGTCGTCGATCCATGTCGGAAAGATTCTCGCGGCTGTAACCCTCCACCGTCTGACGCGGCAGACGCCGGCCCGCCTTGGTGGCAACAATAATTTCCTCGTTATTCTTGCGTTCTTTCTTGAGGCGCGCGATCAGGCGCTCGCTGCGTCCGCCGCCGTAAACATCGGCGGTATCGATGAAATTCACGCCGCTGTCGATCGCTTTATGCAGCGCCGCCATCGAATCTTCGTCGGAAACCTGACCCCACGACCCGCCAATCGCCCAGGCGCCAAAACTGATTTCGGAAACCTTCCATCCTGTACGGCCCAGTGCTCGGTATTGCATGCGTGCTTCTCTCCTTAATAGTGAACCCGGAAGTTCATCTTAAGCGAACCGAACGAACGACGTTGCAGCCACCATCTGCTGGCTCGATGTACAACGTAAACGCACCCATAGAAGACGTCATGCTGAGCTTGCGAAGCATCTGGCGCGTAGCGGATATGAAGAAGGGCCGCGATTCCTAAAGATGCGCGCAAGATCCCTTCGACTTCGCTCAGGGCAGGCTCTTCGGGACTAAAGTCCCTCAGGATGACGCCCCTTTGAGGTGCCAACGCCGACCATCCACTGCCATCCATCCGATACGCGAGACACAGAGTTTTAGCGAGTGCTAGGATACCGCGACATGAAATTATCTTGGACGATGCGCATCTACTTCTCTGCTCTGTACGTCCCTTGTACTGATACTCTCCGCGAGTTCCGGTAACGCCCAAACGGCGCAGGTCTTCCGTCTCGATGGCGGCGACTCCACTTACGCCTTCGGAGTCAACGAGCGCGGCGAGTTGCAGCCTCTGTACTGGGGTGGACGCATCGGCGCGCAGGACAGCATTCCCCCGGCGCACTCCCTTCCGGAGTGGGCATCGTTCGATTCGCCCGCCACCACCACGCCGCAGGAGTACGCAGGCTGGGGTGCGGGATTATTCACTGAGCCCGCGCTCAAAGTCAGTTTCGTCGATGGCAATCGCGATCTGGTGCTTCATTTTGTAAAAGCAACAACAAACGATTCCCATGCCGTAGAGATTCAGCTCAAGGATATCTCTCGCGAAATTTATGTGACCCTGCGCTACTCCATCGACCCGGAGAGCGGCATTCTGGCGCGCTCCGCGAGTATCGAAAACCGCGAGAAGCAGCCGGTCATGATCGAACACGCTGCCGCCGCGCAGTGGACGCTTCCTCCCGCTCGTTACACGCTCAGCTATCTGACCGGTCGCTGGGCCGGAGAGTGGACTCTGAATCAGGAACTGATTCAGGGCGGAGCGCGCGTCATCGAAAGCCGGCGCGGCACGACAGGTCATCAGGCCAATCCGTGGTTTGCGATTTCCCGCGACAGCGGCCAGGACACATCGAGACCGGCCGTCGCCGACGAAGAGCATGGCGAAGTCTGGTTTGGCGCTCTGGCGTGGTCAGGTTCCTGGCGATTTACCGTGGAACATACTCAGGTTGATGCCGTACGCGTGACCGGTGGTTTCAATCCTTTTGATTTCGGATACAAACTGAAACCTGGCGAACATCTGGAGACGCCGATTTTCTATGGCGGCTATTCCGCCCACGGGCTCGGTGGCGCATCGCGGCTGCTTCACCATTTCGAAATTGCCCACATTCTGCCCCAGGCGCCGGATCCCAAGCCGCGTCCCGTGATCTACAACTCGTGGGAGGCGACGGAATTCAAGGTTGATGAAGCCGGCCAGATGGCTCTGGCGGAAAAAGCGGCATCTATCGGAGTTGATCGATTTGTGATGGACGATGGCTGGTTTGGCCAGCGCAAAACCGATCACGCCGGATTGGGCGACTGGTACGTGAACACGGAAAAATTTCCTCACGGACTGAAGCCGCTGATCGACAAAGTTCACTCGCTCAACATGGATTTCGGATTGTGGGTCGAGCCTGAGATGGTCAACCCGGATTCTGACCTCTATCGAAAGCATCCCGATTGGGTGCTGAACTTTCCCGGACGTCCTCGTTCCGAATCGCGCACCCAGCTCGTGCTGAACCTGGCTCGCCCGGATGTGCGCGACTACGTCGCCGGATTTCTCGACAAGCTGCTCACCGAAAACGATATTGCGTTTCTCAAGTGGGACTACAACCGCAACTGGTCGGAGCCGGGTTGGGACCAGGTTCCCATCGACGAGCAGCGCGAAGTCTACGTGGCGTTCATCCGCAATCTTTATTCAATCCTTGCCGACTTGCGCAAAAAACATCCCAAGGTCGAGATCGAAAGCTGTTCCGGTGGTGGCGGTCGCGTCGACCTGGGAATCCTGCGCTACACCGACGAGGTCTGGCCCTCGGACAACACCGATCCCTCCGACCGGCTCTCCATGCAGGATGGTTTCACCTACGCCTACACGCCGCAGATCATGATGGCCTGGGTCACGGACTCGCCCCACTGGTTCAACTTCCGGTCCACTTCCCTCACCTACCGCATGCTCAGTTCGATGCAGGGCTCGCTGGGCATTGGCGCCAATCTGAATCATTGGACCGCCGAAGATTTTGCCACCGCCAAGCGGCTGATTGCCGCCTATCATTCCGTGCAGCGCACGATTGTGCGGGGCGATCTCTATCGCCTGATCAGCCCGCGCAATGGCAGTCAGATGTCCGCGACCGAGACCGTTTCGGGCGACAAAAATCAGGCGGTCGTCTTTGCCTTCGCGAATGCGACCCATCAAGGCCGCGGATTTCCTCTGCTGCAACTCGAGGGTCTCGATCCTGATGCCACTTACAAACTCAGTTGGATCGAGGGCAAGGCGATACGCCAGAAACTCCGGCAACCGCTTCCGGAGCGTGGTGGATGCGCCACGGTCTGCAACTCGATTTGCGGGGAGACTACCAGGCAGCCGCGTTTCGCCTGGATCGCCAACGCTGAACGCTGAATTCCAGACGCTCACGACTTTCACGGATCCACGGATTTTTAAGCGACTGAATCGTTTCAATAGGCCAGTTCCGGATATAATCAGGGCCATCAAACTCCAGGAGGCTCTCCCCCATGCCTGAACCCAGCATTGGCTTTTATGGCCACGTGAAGCAGTACCACAATCTGAAATCCGAGATCGATCAAGCCATTCTTGATGTGCTGGAGAGCGGCAGCTACGTTCTCGGACCGCAACTAACAAAGTTCGAAGAAGAACTCGCGCGCTACATGAAGACGAAGGAAACCGTCGGCGTCAACTCCGGCACCGACGCGCTGTGGCTGGTATTTCTGGCGCTCGGGCTTGGTCCTGGCGATGAGATCATCACCACGTCCAACACTTTCTTCGCGACGGCGGAAGCCATCTGGCTGGCGGGAGCGACTCCTGTTTTCGTCGACTCTGATCCGAAAACGCGCAACATTGATGTCACCAAGATCGAAGCCGCGATCACGCCCAAGACCCGCGCCATCGTGCCGGTGCATCTCTACGGCCTCACCGCGGACATGCCCGCGATCGCGCGTATCGCCAAGGCCCACAATTTATTTGTCGTCGAAGACTGCGCTCAGGGGATTGGTGCGAAGGGCGACAACTTCGCTATCGGCGAACTCAGCGATGCTGTCTGCCTGAGCTTCATCATCCAGAAAAATCTGGGCTGCTTCGGCGATGGCGGTGCCGTTGCCACCAATAATAAAGAGCTTGCCGCCGAGATCCGCAAGCTTCGCAATCACGGCTCGGTGAAACGCTCGCACCACAGCATTGGCTATAACAGCCGTCTGGACGATATCCACGCGGCGGTTTTGCGGGTCAAGCTGAAGCAAGTAGACGAATGGAGCGAGCGGCGCCGAGAAATCGCCAAGCTCTACGACGAAGGCCTTGCCGATGCGCCGATCACGCTGCCCTTCACGCCCACGGGTTACGAGCACGTCTATCATTTATATGTGGTCGACAGCGATGACCGCGACGGGTTGCAGTCTTATCTGCAGTCGAAAGGCATCACGGCTCTGACGCACTATCCGATTGCCATCCATCAACAGGAGGGCTTCCCCTGGGGCCATCCCGCGCGAGTTGGTGCACTGCCGGTGACGGAGGAGTCGGCTGCCAGCGTCTTGTCGCTGCCCATGTATCCGGAGCTCACCAATCAGGAAGTCGAACGTGTAATTGAAGAAGTCATGAACTGGGCTGCCAACCGTGAAGCTTTAAGCCGTAGAGCAGTGTAAGCATGTGTGGGCGGGCGCCCTCGCCCGCCGCTTTTGCTTTTGTCTTTTATCTCCTCGGAACACAATCCAAATCAAAAGCGGCGGGCGAGGGCGCCCGCCCCACACCATCCTTCATTTACAATCCAAACATAAACCTATGGACTTCGGGCCTACCAATCCGTTCTACGCGCCGAGTACTCTGCCTTATCAGGCGCCGCCTTTCGACAAGATTAAGGATAGCGATTACCAGCCCGCTATTGAAGCCGGGATGGACGAGCAGCGCCGGGAAGTACGTGCCATCGCCGACAACCCGTCCCCGCCGACTCTCGAGAACACATTCGTCGCCATGGAAAAAAGCGGCCTGTTGTTCAACCGTGCCATGTCAGCATTCAATGGCGTGACCGGAGCGAACCTGAATCCGGAACTGCAGAAAGTCCAGGACATCGAAGCTCCCAAACTGGCAGCTCACCACGACGAAATATTTCTCGACTCCAAATTGTTTGAACGCGTTACCGCGATCTACAAGGAACGCGAATCCCTGAAGCTCGATGCGGAATCGCTGCGCCTGGTCGAACACTATTACAAACAGTTTGTGCGCTCGGGAGCGAACCTGTCCGATTCCGAAAAGGATGAGCTGAAGAAGTTGAACGAAGAGGAATCGACGCTCAGCAATGCATTCACTACCAAGTTGCTCGCCGCCACCAAAGACGGGGCTTACGTCACCACGGACAAAGACGCTCTCGCGGGCTTGAGCGATGCGGACATTACCGCCGCCGCCCTTGCAGCAAAGGACCGCAATCTCGAGGGCTATCTCGTTCCTCTGCACAACACGACCCAACAGCCTGACCTGGACTCGCTGAGCCAGCGCTCTACACGGCAGGCAATCTTCGAGAACTCATGGAACCGCACCGAACGCGGCGGGGAAAATGACACTCGCGATATCGTTGCTCGTCTGGCACAGCTTCGATCGCAAAAAGCAAAATTACTTGGCTTCCCCAACTACGCTGCCTGGAAGCTGGAAGACCAGATGGCCAAAACGCCGGAAGCGGCATTGAAGTTTATGGACGCGCTGGTAGCAGGCGCAACCGCGCGGGCCGCTGGCGAGGGCCGGGACATCCAGGCTGTCATTGACTCACAAAAAGCAGGCGTCAAGCTCGAGCCATGGGACTGGAACTATTACGCCGAGCAAGTTCGCAAGGCCAAATACAACATGGACGAGGCCGAGATCAAGCCGTACTTCGAGTTGAACAGTGTCCTCGAGGATGGGATGTTCTACGCCGCTACCCAGCTCTACGGGATCACATTCAAAGAGCGCAAAGATATTCCGGTCTATCACCCGGATGTGCGCGTGTTTGAAGTCTTCGAAGCTGATGATCGGCCACTGTCTCTTTTTTACGGCGACAACTTCAAGCGCGATAACAAGCGGGGCGGCGCCTGGATGAGCACTTTCCTGGATCAGTCCAGGCTGCTGGGCACGCTGCCGGTCATCTATAACGTCTGCAACTTCAGCAAGCCTGCCCCGGGCGAACCCGCTCTCATCAGCTTCCAAGACGTGACTACGCTCTTCCACGAATTCGGCCACACCCTGCACGGAATGCTTTCGGACTGCCACTATCCGACTCTCGGCGGTACGGCAGTGCCCCGCGACTTTGTCGAGCTTCCATCGCAGTTCAACGAGCATTGGTCAACTTATCCGGCAATATTCAACAACTACGCGAAGCACTACAAAACCGGCGCACCGATGCCGGCGGATCTTGCCGAAAAGATCAAGAAGGCTCAAACCTTCAATCAGGGTTACGCCCTCACCGAGATCCTGGCTGCGGCCGAACTCGATATGCAGTGGCACACGATTCCCGCCGACACGCCTCTGCAGAAGCCTGATGCATTCGAGAAGGCTGCGCTGGAGAAGACTCGGCTCGCACTGAAAACTGTGCCGCCACGTTACCGCTCCACCTACTTCGCTCACATCTGGGGCGGCGACTACGGCGCGGGATACTACGCTTATTTGTGGGCTGAAATGCTGGACGATGACGCCTTCCAGTGGTTTGAAGATCACGGTGGCCTGACGCTGGCGAATGGAGACCGTTTTCGCCGCATGATTCTCTCTCGCGGCAATACCGAAGACCTGGCCAACTTGTACAAAGAGTGGCGCGGAGCAGAGCCCAGCATCGAGCCAATGCTGAAACATCGCGGCCTGCTGGAGCCCGTCTCGAAATAGTGTAGGGCGGGCGCCTTCGCACATCTACTTCAGAAATTTTCCTTGCTCTAGTTCTTTGAAGGCCTGCTGCAGCTGCTCCTGTGTGTTCATCACGATCGGGCCGTACCATGCCACTGGCTCCTGCAGAGGCTTCCCTGAGACCAGAAGAAAGCGAATTCCATCATCTCCGGCCTGAACCGTTACTTCGTCGCCGCGATCGAAAAGCACCAGAGAGCGATTGTCGGCCTCGACCGGAGGAGCGGTGTCCGACCACTTCACCGATTCTGTCGGCACAGCCAGCGGGTCCCGACGCGTTGCAGAATTTTCCGCCGCCCGCAAACACATACGCGAAGGCATGGCGACTGGTTTCGACCGGCAGCGTCTTTCGTCTGCCCGGGGACACCGATACATCGATATAAATAGGATCAGTGGCGATTCCATCGACCGGGCCAGTCTTTCCCCAAAATGTTCCGCAGACCACCCGCACGTGCGTGCCGTCGTCATCCTTGATTTCCGGAATCTCGGGAGCTTTGATCTCCTGATAGCGCGGCGTGGTCATCTTCTGCGAGGCTGGAAGGTTAGCCCACAATTGAAAACCGTGCATTCGCCCGGCCTGATCGCCTTTGGGCATCTCCTGATGAATGATGCCGCTGCCCGCCGTCATCCACTGCACGTCGCCGGAAGCGATTGAGCCGCGGTTGCCCATGCTGTCGCCGTGCTCCACAGTTCCGGCCAGAACATAGGTGATGGTCTCGATGCCGCGATGAGGATGCCACGGAAAGCCTGCCAGATAGTCCTCGGGAACATCATTGCGAAAGTCGTCCAGCAGAAGGAAGGGATCGAAGTCAGAGGTGTTGCCGAAGCCGAAGGCGCGCCGTAGATGCACGCCCGCTCCCTCAAGAGTCGGCTTGGAGCGAACCAGCCGCTTTACAGGTCGAATCGACATTTTTGATCTCCGGTACGGATAGTTTACTTGATTGCAGGCGCGGCGATTTACCACGGTCCGTAACCGGAGACAGATTTTGCGAAGAGAATTGAAACGGTTCTAGACGCCGCGAGCTTTCTTTAGCGGGGCTGCCTTTGCAGCCAGAGCCTCGAGTTGCTGTTGCAGTTGTTTCTGGGCCGCTTCATCCATGCCGACAAACTCGATGCCCATCCCAACGCCGCCATCGCTGGTGCGAACGATCGCCGAAGTTTGCACTCGTTCAGAATCCAGCCAGAAGGTGACTTGCAACGTGGTGCGCACCGGGAGCGGGATCATGGTGTGAACGTAGCAGCCGCTTCCTGCGATGTCCTGCGTCTTGGTCCGGGTGTGCGAGCGAATACTTTTTCCGTCACGGATCTCGATGGTAAAAGGGATTCTGTGCCGGGGAAATCTTCTCTTCTCTTTCACTGCAGGCGCGTTTCGTGGATACGGCACGGCGTCATTGGCCCGCTGTGTGGCCCTCTGCTTTTGCCAAGGACAGGGCTCCCCGTCCACCATGCTCACTCCCACTTCGATTTTCAGCGCTCCGGCTTCGGCTGCCCATACCACCTTGCAGCGGGCTTTCTGATCGCCGAATTGCACTCCGATGATGTCGCCGGGTCGAAGTTTTTTCTCCAGTCCGGATAGCTTGGCACCGTGATCGCTGATGTTTCGGGCATGGACGTTTTGGGAAAACGGACGGCTATCCGCATCCATGCCAAACACTCGGATGAGGAAATCTACGTGGAAGCGGGGTTCAGACGTGTCGGGCATGCGGCGTAGGCACGCTCTTTCCGGGGGACTCTTATCAGCATCCAGTATGGATCTGAACCCACAGTCACGACATTAAGAGGTTCTGTTCTTGAGGGAAGTAGTTTCATTTCAGGAAGCATTCGTTGGTGCAGTCAGTTTCGTGGAGGTCGTTTTCGGAAGGTTATAGCCACGGAGGGCACGGAGGACACAGAAGAAAACCGCTAGCGCGAATTTTCCTTCGCGGGTTTCTTCTGGTGTCCTCTGTGGTCCAAGGTTCGGCGGAGTAACAGTTTCTTGCCGCAGCTACTTCTTGTCGTTCGCTTCCGCAAGGTGCGCCTGGTGGCCTGCATTGGACACGGCTTCTAAGAACGCTTCGGCGCTGCGGGGAGTCTTTGCCTTGCCGGAAAGAATGTTGCGGAACATCATGTGTTTGCCGTAGATCGCGCGTGTCGAATCGTCATCCTGTTCGATCACTGCGCCTTCCAGCGTCAGGCCGGCGAACACGCCTTTGGAGCGCGAGTAGGTTAGCATTTCAGTGTTCATCTTCCAGTCGGTTCCGGCGGAAGCGTGGCGGCCTACCGGGCCAGCGGCGACCGATCCTTCACCGGTAAGTGCGAACTTGCTCGAAAGCAGATGTTGCAGACCCTGATCGTTCATGACCAGCATCACCAAGTCCACACCTTCGACGCCGATCTGCAATCCCCAGCTTCCGCCGCCGACTGAAACAAACGCCGGAGCGCTCCAGCCATCGCTGGTTCGGCAGGAAGCTACGCCACGTCCGTGCTTGCCTCCGAAGATGAATCCGCCCTTGATCAGGTGGGGCACCACGACCATGCACTTGGCATCGGCCAGCACTTCTTCCGGAATGCCTTTGTCAGGTGTCGCCATGATGGAACGTAGAACTTCAACCGAGGACTGGAGTCGTTCGACCGTGTCACTGTGGGCCGTGCCAAAGGCATAAGTTCCAACCATGCCCACGAGGCTCATCAGCAACAGAGAAATTGTCTTTTTCATGAATTGTTCCTTTCGGACCTGTAAAGCTAAGAGAGGATGACTTCAGATGGGCTGACTTAGTTCAGGAACCTGAATGAGCGAGAAGGCGTGCTCGTCTCTAGCCTTATGATCGCCGAGGAAGGGTCAAAATAGCTGGTCTAAATTGCTCACTCGCTCTTTCACTGCCGATGGCCGCCCATTTCGGGCTGACGATCTTTATCGGAATTGAGCTATCTTGCTCAGCAACGCCGCCCCCAATGTGTCACTGTAACCGTGGCGTTACAGCCAATCGCAGAAATGCAAATGAGTTCCAGCTCGCGACGCCACCGTATCCGGTTATGTTGATTCGTCTTCGTGCTCTACTCGCCCGCTTCACCGAGCCGCTTCGAAATGTCCTGGCCGCGAAAGCTCATCAGCGCGAATACGGATCACAACGAATGTGCCCCTATTGCGGGCTGATCACACCCCGCTCAAAGGCTATGTGTCTGGAGTGCGGAAAGTCTCTGCGAACGGTGCATCCCTAGTCCACAACAGGTATTGGCCCTGCCGCCCGCCGGCCTGTTACTTCTGCGAGAAGAGAACCCGGAAGCCCCGTCCCATCCATGCCGTCAAAGATCGCAGGGCGGTCATCCCTGAGCCGTCAGGGCGGGAAACTTTGGCGGCTGCCAACTCGCGGTCGATGTGTGTTTTCTGAGATGGATGCCCAGTGCTGAGTTTGCATCTCTCTTTTGGTTTCGCTCCGCACATCGGACAACGGACGGACAAGATTTGTCCCAGACTGCGCTTCTCAGGTTTCACACGCCGATTATTGGACATCTCGCAGAGTAATAGCTGATCAATCTTGCTCTTCAGGATCTCGAATGCTTCCAAAACGGGAAGCTATGTGGAAATGGTCATTCGATCTTGATGGCTGAAGTAAATGAAGAAATGCGAAGCTGGTCGCGTGACGACACGGCTGAGAGTCGTCAGAGCTTAAAGGGCGGTTCGACTGATCAACCTGACTGGTCCCACCGCTCGCACGTGCAAAATGGCCGCGTGCTCATTAATAGCGGTAGCCGCCTGGGTGCGGCGATTGCCCTTTGTGCTGTCGAAATCCAGCGTAGTCACGCTATGCTCGCAGAAAGTGCACTTGAATGTGGTCCCGCCGTTCAGCGATTTGGTGGTGTAATATCTCACGTCCTCATTGTAGTCCTGCAGCCAGGGGAGTCGCTTGGTCAAGAGGTGTGCAACCTTAGAGTAGGACCTTAGGGGTAGGACCCGTCCCTCATGGAACTGGCGGGCTTAGTCGTGCAGTACGACGTTGAGCAGCGAGCTGTGAACCTCGAGGCCGCCGTTGTAGTGAATGAACCCCATCTTCCTGAAACGGTTCATGAAGAAGCTGACGCGCGAACGCGTGGTCCCGACCATCTCTGCCAGGGTCTCCTGACTGATTTTGGGAACTACAGTCTGCGGAACGCCCGCCTTGCCGAAGTGAGCAAGTAGTAGAAGGATGCGGGCCAGTCGCTTCTCACTGGAGTTGAACAACTGGTCTACCAGGTCCTCTTCGTAACGGATATTGCGGGCCAGCAGATACGACACGAACAGATCGGAAAACGCATGTTCGCGATGAAGTGCGTCCATCATGGCCTGCTTGTCCACTCGCAACAGTTCGCAATCGGTCAACGCCGCTGCTGATCCCATCCGTTGCACCTGCCCGGCCAGCGCACCTTCGCCAAAGAAGTTCCCGTCGCTCAGGATGCCGATCGTGGCCTCTTTGCCCGCCTTGGAAACGACGGTCAGCCGCACTCTTCCCTTTTGGATGTAGAACACAGCGTCGGCCAGATCGCCTTGGGTGAAGATGTTGCGCTTCTTTTGGACCTCAACCAGCTTCCTGCCTTCGCCGATGGTTGCGAGAAACGTGTGAGGATTGAATTCGCGCTTCTTCTTCGCTGCTACGACACGTTTCATAGAACGGAGCTTATCATGTGCTGTAGCGTACATAGCGGCATTATTTGAGACCTCAGACCGATTGGGATTACTGCAGGAATGAGCAATTTTGCTCAGTATTTGGCGAACGAGTGCGGCCTATCGGGCAGACTGATACAAGCGGCCCTGACTAGTCGTTTTCGTGTCGTTTGGCGGCGCTCCTGATGGGGCTCGGTGCGCGGCTGTCCCGTGCCCAGTTCGCACTTCTCTCCCGGCCCGGCTCCACAAGTGGGGCAACGAACCGACAGGGCAGGTTCGGATTTGGCTTTCATAATGCCATCTTGCGCCGTGTCCGGGCAGTTGGCTGATCAATTCTGACCAGCTTACGGTGTGAGATGGACATTCTTATCCTCTACGGTTCGTGTTGATCCTTTCTAATTTCCAATTCGACCCTTCTTACGATCTTTGGTCGCGGTATGACTTGTCCAACGTGGTACAGTTGCAACACCCAACGTCCAAGCCAAAGGCGACCGACGAGGGTTTCCGGATATAACCTGATCCTGTCTGGTCAATTTTGACCAGTCGGCACGCCTGCTTCCGTCCGATACTGTTAACAGGCAAAATCTCACGCCAGCGCGATTCAGCCTCAGTCTCTCAACCCCACACAAAGGGATCATGTCGCTGCCCAACTCAGTGTTTCCCAAGTCGATTTTGGAGGTCGTCGGCCCGCGTCAGCGGATGCGCGACGGAGTGGCAGCGGCTCGTCCCGGACCGCAGATCAAACCTTCGCTGCCCAGCCGAATTGCCGTGATCGGCAACTATCTTCCGCGGCATTGTGGAATCGCCACCTTCACCACCGACCTGTGCGAAGCCATATCGGCCGAATACGGTACGGCCCGATTGATGGCGCTGCCGGTCAACGACACCGAAAGTGGCTACGACTATCCCGCACGGGTGCGCTGGTCGCTAGCGCAAGACGACGTGGCTTCGTATCAAGAGGCCGCCGACTTTCTGAACTTCCACAACATCGACATGGTGTGTCTGCAGCATGAGTATGGGATCTTTGGAGGCCCGGCCGGAAGCCATATCCTGCAACTGCTGCGCGGTTTGAAGATGCCGGTTGTGACCACGCTGCATACTGTCCTGCGCGAACCAGACGCCGACCAACTCAGAGTGATGGAAGAAATTGCCGAACTCTCCGATCGGCTCATCGTCATGAGTCAGCTCTCTTCCCAGTTCCTTCAGGAAATTTTCAAAGTTCCGGGCAGCAAGATCGATATGGTTCCGCATGGCGTACCGGACCTGCCTTTTCTTGATCCCAACTTTTACAAAGATCGCTTCGGGGTCGAAGGCAAAGCGGTTTTGCTCACCTTCGGACTGCTCTCCCCGAACAAGGGCATCGAAAATGTAATCCAGGCCATGCCCCAGATTCTGTCGGAGCACAAGAACATCGTTTACCTGGTGGCGGGCGCGACTCATCCTCATATCCTTCGCCGCGAAGGGGACAAGTATCGAGCCAGCCTGCAGGCGTTAGCCAGGGAAGTGGGAGTGGAATCGCAGGTGATATTCCACGACCGCTTTGTGAGTCCCGGGGAGATGGCTGAGTTCATCGGCGCCGCCGACATTTACATTACGCCCTATCGCCACGAGGCACAGGTCGTGTCCGGAACACTCGCCTACGCGCTGGGTGCGGGCAAGGCAATTATCTCGACTCCTTATTGGCACGCCATTGAATTGCTCGATGGTGGCCGCGGAGCCTTGGTTCCCTTTCAAAATCCTGAGGCGATAGCACAAAAAGCCATTGAACTCCTGACCACTCCCGCGCTCCGCCATGCCATGCGCAAGCGTGCTTACCTGTTCGCGCGCGATATGGTCTGGAAGAAGGCCGCTCAGGGCTATATGGGAAGTTTTGCCCGGGTCCGCAGCGATCGCCTGGAGATTCCGCGGGTCCAATTCTCAGCGCGGGCGACCACGAAGTCCTTGAACCAGCTCCCGCCATTGAATCTTAGTCATGTGAATGCCCTCACCGATGACACGGGCATGATTCAGCACGCGATTTTTACCATCCCCAATCGAGCTGAGGGGTACGCGACCGACGACAATGCAAGAGCGCTTATCTTTACCGTACTGCTCGAACAGCTGAATAACGAGCAACCGGGGTTGGACCCACTCAATAAGAGCGAATCAGTCAACCCGGACTGGGCGTTCCGCTATCTGGCATTTCTCGAACACGCATTCAACGCCAAGAAGAAACGGTTCCGCAACTTTCTCGGTTTTGATCGACGATGGATGGAAGAGCAAGGATCGGAAGACTCTCACGCCCGCGCCTTGTGGTCATTGGGAACCGTTCTGGGCCGTTCGACGAATCCCGGACTTCGAGGAGCCGCGGGGCGATTGTTCGAGTATTCCCTGCCCGCCGTGGTCGACTTTCACAGCCCGCGCGCCTGCGCCTATTCGGTTCTGGGAATTCAGGAGTACCTCAATGCGTACCCTGGGGACCGCGACGCCCAGCGGGTACGATTTGCCTTAGCTCAAAGGCTGCTCGATATGTATCTGTCGATCCAGCGCCCGGACTGGAAATGGTTCGAAAACGTTGTCGCTTACGGCAACGCCAGGCTGTCCCAAACCATGTTGCTCGCGGGATCGGCTTGCGGCGATGAGCGTATGCTTTCCGCCGGAGTTGACTCGCTCGACTGGCTGATGGAAACACAGAACTGCGCCACCAACGGACACTTTGTGCCGGTCGGCTCACAAGGGTTTTACCGCCAGGGTGGTGAACCGGCGCGCTTCGATCAACAGCCGATTGAAGCTGCCGGAGCCGTGTCCGCCTGTTTGCAAGCCTACCGGGTGACCGGAGACCATCGCTGGCACAGTTCGGCATGGTCGGCTTTCAACTGGTTTCTGGGCGACAACGATCTCCAGCTCCCGCTCTATGACTCGGTGAGTGGCGGGTGCCGGGACGGCTTGCATCCCGACCGTGCCAATCAGAATCAGGGAGCGGAATCCACGCTGTCTTTCCTTATGGCATTGCTCGAAATGCGCTCTTTGCAAAAATCTGAAGAACTGGAAGTCTCGTCATGACCGCTCCTGAAACGACTCTGATCAACGTCGAAAGCAATCACTATCCGCCGCTGCTGCTTCGACACCCAAACAACCCCATCCTGACCCGCAAGCATTGGCCGTATTCCATCAACAGCGTGTTCAACGCCGGGGCCACCTTGCTGCAGGACGGGACTACTCTGCTGCTGTGCCGCATCGAAGATCGCCGCGGCCTGTCGCATCTCTGCGCGGCGCGTTCTGTTAACGGAGTGGACAACTGGCAGATCGATCGCGAACCGACGTTAATGCCGAGTCCAATCGAGTTTCCCGAGGAGATCTGGGGCATTGAAGATCCCCGGATCACTTTCGTACCCGAGTTGCAACAATATGCGATCACTTACACTTCGTATTCGCGGGGTGGTCCGGGTGTTTCTTTGGCTTTGACCAAAGACTTCCGAAGTTTCGAGCGCTACGGCGTGATCATGCCGCCGGACGACAAAGACTCAGCCCTTCTGCCCCGGAGAATCAACGGATATTGGGCGCTGATTCATCGCCCCATGACGCCGCTTGGGGCGCACATGTGGATTTCCTACTCGCCCGATCTGCGCCATTGGGGTCGGCACCGGCTCATGCTCGAAGCCCGCCGTGGCGCATGGTGGGATGCAAACAAGATTGGCCTTTCCCCGCCGCCCATTGAAACCGAACGAGGATGGCTGGTGCTGTATCACGGCGTGCGGCATACTCCGTCCGGCTGTTTGTACCGCCTGGGTCTGGCTCTGTTTGACCTCGAAAATCCGGAAAAATGTCTGTTACGAGGCGACTCGTGGATTTTTGGGCCAGAAGCGGACTATGAGCGCAACGGCGATGTCAACGACGTTGTATTCCCGTGCGGCTACACGCTTGATCGCGATGGCGACACCGTCAACATTTATTACGGCGCCGCCGACTGCTCGATTGCCCTGGCGCGAAGCAGCGTTCGCTCTTTGCTGAGCTGGCTGGACGCCAACGGAACCAACGAGCGCAGCCGGCGGGCCCAGGACGTGTAAACCGTGAATCCGCTACTTTGGGTTTTCGAGTTCATCTTCCGGTGCCGTCACCGCCAGCTGAGCAGGATCTTCACGATCAAGGGCAGAAGGTACCAGGTCTGCTTCAAATGCGGCAGAGAGTTTGATCGCGCGGAAGCGCCAGACTTCTGATCCGGACGATCCGCGACGTCGAATTCGGCGGGAGCAGGTTGCCCATGGAGGAAAACTTTATGACCGAAAAGCCAGGCACTACTTTGCATGGAACCGTCGACAAAATCATCGCGCCCTCGGATCCCAGCCAGACTGAAAAAGCACAGATAGCGATTCTGGGGGCGAGTGAACTCCCTCAGGAGATCCGCATCGACAACACTCTCATCACTGAAGATGGGAAGGCAGTGCGGCTCACCAAAGGCGCAACCGTGAACATCACCATCAAGGCATAGCCACGAACAACCGGGTTCCTGATCGTGTTCCAGGATTCCCCCCGGCGCTAGATTCTCGTCTTTACATGTGAGCTATCTAGCTCAGACACGAAGCTCTCTACCTGTCATTCTTTACTCTGCTGAATGTGTAGCGAGAGCAACGACCCCTAATTCGTCGCCTTCATTGCTTAGTCCGGCCGGGTCAAGTCCCAGCCAATCAAGTCCGAGCGACCACATCCAGCAATGTGACTGTCTTCGCCGGTGTGTCGCGAAATTACACGACAACAGGTTTCGACCCTAAGCGCTCTCGATCGCAAGAAAGAGACAACACCCCGGGCGGAGAGGGGCGTCGGCCCGCGCAACAAGAAAGGTCAACCGATCATGCCGTTGATTCAACTGGTGGAAGTTCTCATCGTGGTGGGAGTTCTTCTGTATCTGGTAAATCGCTTCATTCCCATGCAGTCATCCATCAAATCGATCCTGAATGGGGTCGTGGTCATCGCAGTGGTTTTGTGGCTGCTGAATGTTTTCGGACTCTTTCATTCCCTCTCGCACATCCGCATTGGGAAAGGTTGAGCCGATTCTAAGCGCCTCTTAATCGCGGCGCGCGAGTACAAGGTTGAGACTAAACAGTAACGCGACAGACGCATGTCGCAAGGAGAATCACTTTGAACACCAAGCTTTTGCTGGTCGCAGGAATCACCCTCGGTTTGAGCGCGTTTGCTCAGAACAATTCGCAAGTCATCGAGCCCATGGCCCACACTCCGACATACCGGGTCACAGTGGTCAGCCGCAGTGTGCAAGCGGTCAACTACAAACATCGTGGCGGCGCTACCAAAGTAGACTTCGCCGGCACCGACCTGATGCCTCAGGCACGCGGTGAGGCCAAGGTGGAAAGCAAGAAGGGCTACATCGAAATCGAAGTGGAATTCGCCAATCTGGAAAAGCCGACAACGTTTGGCAACGAATATCTGACCTATATCCTATGGGCTATCTCGCCCGAGGGACGCGCGGTGAACCTGGGAGAAATCCTGGTGGGCGACAACCATCGCAGCAAGGTCGATGTCACCACGGACTTGCAGGCCTTTGCTTTGGTAGTCACTGCGGAGCCTTACTACGCAGTTCGACAGCCCAGCAATGTTGTGATTCTCGAAAACGTGGTTCGCGACGATACCAAGGGAACCACTGAAGCGATGCACACCAAGTATGACCTGCTGGAGCGCGGTGGCTACATTCCCACCGGCTACAAATTCGATCCAGTTGTGCTCAATACCAAGTTGCCGCTGGAATTCTTTGAAGCGCGCAACGCCTTGCGCATCGCGCAATCCGAGGGCGCCGAGACTTACGCCAGCGACAGCTACCAGCATGCTGCCAAGTTGATGGACCAGGTCGACGCCGATGCCACCAGCAGGCACACCGATCGTAAAGCCATGATCGGAGTGGCTCGCGAAGTAGTACAGACTGCTGAGGATGCTCGCGCGATCACGGTCAAAAAGATCGAGCAGGAGCGTCTGGAAAACGAACGTCAGGCGGCCGCTGACACGTTGTCGAATACGCAGGCGCAAGCCGACGACGCCACCCGAAAGAAGGAGCAAGCTCAGTCGGATCAGGCACGAGCCGAACGCGCTACTTCCCGCGCGCAGGCCGCAACTGCCCAGGCGGAGTCTGACACAGCCCGAGCCCAGGCCGATGCTGCTCGCGCCCAATCTGATGCCAACCAGGCAAAATCAGATATGGCGAGCAACCAGGCTTCGTCCGCCAATGCACTTTCTGCCGCGCAAGCGGATGCGGACCGGTCCCGTCTGGCGGCACAGCAAGCCCAGGCCAGCGCGCAACAGGCAGACGCCGACAAGGCTGCCATGCGCGTTCGTTTATCCGAGCAGTTGAACAAGATCCTGCAAACCCGCGACAGCGCGCGAGGATTGATCGTCAGCATGTCCGACGTTTTGTTTGACACGGGAAAATACACGTTGAAGCCAGGTGCGCGCGAGAAGCTGGCAAAAGTTGCCGGCATTCTGCTCGCTTACCCCGGACTCAACATCGAAGTTGGCGGCTACACCGACAATGTTGGCGGCGATCAGATGAACCAGACGCTGTCTGAAAATCGCGCCGGCTCGGTGCGGGACTACCTCGTCCAACAGGGAGTAGCCACTGCCTCGGTTTCAGCCAAGGGCTTCGGCAACAGCCTGGCCGTGGCTTCGAACGATAACGCTTCGGGACGGCAGCAGAATCGGCGAGTAGAGCTTCTCGTCTCCGGTGAAGCGATCGGCAACACTGTCAATCCGCAAACCGGAAGCTTGCGGTAACTCGTTCTGAAAACCCCCGCCCAAGCGACGCTTGGACGGGGCACCCGGGGGAGACTACAGAATATGAAAGTAATTGGAATCACAAGCGCAGGTATCCTCGCTCTGCTTCTCGGAGTCGCGGCTCCTGCCGTCGCTCAACATGAACAAGACGCCGACAAACAGGATCATGCGCGAGAGCAAGGGGGAGGACACGAGCAAGGCCGGCCTGAGCCTCAGCACGTGCAACAGCAAGGGCAACCCGATCACGCTCAACCACGGCAGCAACCTGCCCAGCATGACCAGCAGCCACAGCACACTGAGCAGCAAGCCGAACATAACCGGCAGCACGTCCAGCAACAACAGCAGGCGCAACACGATCAGCAGCAGCACGCTCAGCAACAGCAGCAGGTCCAGCCCAACCAGCAACAGCATGCCCAACAACAGCAGCAGGCACGAAACCGGCAGCAGCCACAACGCTCCCAGCATCAGCAGCAAGTCCGACAGAGCGCATGGCAACAGCACCGCTCACAAAACTGGCAGTCCGATCACCGCACCTGGCAGCAGCGCGGCGGCTACCACGGGTATCGCATTCCCGATGACCGATATCGCGGATACTTTGGTCCGCGCCACGGCTTCCGCATCAACGCCCTTCCCTTCCTGGTAGTAGGCGGATATCCGCGCTTTCAGTACCAGGGCTATTGGATCAGCGCCGTCGATCCCTGGCCCGAATACTGGGGCAACGACTGGTACGACAACGACGATGTCTACGTCGATTACGTTGACAACGGCTACTACCTCTATAACCGCAGGTATCCGTCCTCGGGAATCGCGATCAACATCACTCTGTAGGGCTCATCGGTGCAGTTTCGAGAGAAGCTGCACGGGATGACCATGAAGGAGCAACACATGCTTGGAACGGTTCTGATTGTGGTCTTGATTTTGGCACTACTAGGGGCGCTGCCCCGGTGGTCACATAGTCGCGACTGGGGTTACGCCCCAACTGGCGGCGTGGGAGTTGTCATTTTGATTGTTGTCGTTCTCCTGCTTCTTGGCCGCATTTAATATCCCTCACGTCTCGCCGTCGGTCTCTCATAATATTAGTCTACTAATATAATAGACATTATAGACATCTAATGATAGAGTGTTCTGATAGAGGGTGCCGCCTTGACGACTCAGCCTTCCAAGTTCTCGGTCGCCATTATCGGAGGAGGTTTCTCCGGCGCCATTCTTGCGGCACAACTCCTTCGCCAAGGTGACCCTTCGATTTCCGTTGTCGTGGTCGAAAAGACCTCGTCTGTGGGTCGCGGCCTGGCTTACGGAACTGACTGCTCTTCCCTTCTGTTGAACGTTCGCGCCCGCAACATGAGCGCCTTTCCGGACGACCCAAACCACTTCCTGCGTTGGGCCCAGTCGAATCATGATCCCAGTACCGGACCGGGCAGTTTCCTTCCCCGCGCGGTCTACGGACGTTATGTCCAGTCTGTGCTGAACGAATCCGTGCAACTTGCCGGCAATGACCGCATGGAATGGGTGACGGACGAGACCTTGCAACTCTCGCCCACGGATGATGGAATCGAATTAGAGTTGCATAGCGGTCGTCGGTTGCTGGCTGATCGCGTCGTGCTCGCACTAGGAAACTTTCCTCCCAGCAACCCTCTCGCGGCCTGGAAAGCAGAGACTGGCTCACGCTACTTCCGCGATCCCTGGTCAGGGTCAACCTTCAAGAGTGTAGAGAACCTGGGCGACGTTCTGCTGGTGGGTTCGGGACTGACCAGCGTCGACGTTGCCGTCCAACTGCGCGAGCGAGGATGTCGGGGCACAATCCATATCCTGTCCCGCCGCGGCCTGCTACCCCAACCCCACAAAGCCACTGATGCCTGTCCCCCCTTCTGGAACAACTCTTCTCCTAAAAGCGTTTCTGGCCTGTTACGCCTGGTGCGGCAACAGGTTGAGGGAGCCCAGAAGCAAAGGATCGAATGGCAAAGCGTGTTCGACAGTTTGCGGCCCCAGGTGGCACAAATCTGGCAATCGCTCTCAGAGCCCGAGCGACGACGCTTTCTGCGACATGTGCGGCCCTACTGGGAAGTACATCGCCACCGTGCCGCTCCCCAGATTGCTCAATCCATCGCTGAACAGATTTCTGGCGGGCAGATCAAAGTGCACGCGGGCAGAATCACCGGCTATACAGAAGATGGATCCCGAGTCAAAGTCACTTATCACGACCGCAAGAGTGGTAAAGCTAATTCCATCTCAGTCGATCGGATCATCAACTGTACTGGACCAGAGAGTGACTGCCGGCGTCTGGACAATCGTTTGATCTCATCTCTTCTGGCCTCGGGTTCGGCGCGGCCCGACCCGCTCTTTCTCGGTCTCGATGTTTCTCCTGACGGGGCGCTTGTCAGTCGCAACGGAACGATTTCTGATTCGCTCTTCGCTATCGGCCCTATTCGCAAGGGCAGCGTTTGGGAGTCGACCGCCGTCCCCGAACTCCGGGAACAGATTCACAGACTGGCCGAGCGTTTGCTGAATTCCGATCACCTGCCTGTACATATGACCCTGACCGACCCGAGTAGGGCGGGCGCCCTCGCCCGCCGCCTTTGATTGTGGGTGGTTGAAAACGGCAAGTTTAAAATCGGCGCGAGCACGCGCCCGCCCCACATCACCTGGTTCATCGCGTTCTTCCAAGGTTACAATCTACAGTTCCTAAAGGAAGAACATCGTGCAACGGCCAAAGGTTCTAATTACGCGTCCCATCCAGCAAGAAGTCATCGATCAGATCTCTCAGCACTGTGACGTTGAGGTCCATCGCATCGACGAGCCCATGCCAGCCGATCTACTCGCAGCAGCCATGCGCGATGTGGACGGCGTCATGCCCGCCGGCGTGCGAATCAGCCAGAACATCATCGACGCTGCGCCGAAGTTGCGCGTGGTATCGAACATCGCCGTGGGATACGACAATATCGATGTGGAAGCCTGCAACCGCCGAAGCATCCTGGTCACCAATACCCCGGATGTGCTGACCGAGGCCACCGCCGACATCGCATTCGCCTTGATATTGGCTGTGGCCCGGCGAGTGGCTGAGGGCGACCGCTTTGTTCGCAGCGGCCACTGGACGCAATGGCAATGGGGCTGTTTGTGGGGAACGGAGATGCACAGCAAAACGTTGGGGCTCTACGGCTTTGGGCGAATCGCCCAGGCGGTTGCGCGCCGTGGTCGTGGCTTTTCGATGCGCATTCTCTACTATTCCCGCAGTCGGGTCTCAGTCAGCATTGAAAAGGAATTCGGTGCGGAATTTGTGGACCGTGAAACTCTGCTGCGGGAATCCGATTTCCTAAGCCTGCACGTTCCGCTGACGGCGGAGACTCGTCAGGCTATCGGAGCGCAGGAGTTGGCCCTGATGAAGCCCGGAGCGTTCGTCATTAATACAGCGCGCGGACCAATCGTCGACGAAGAGGCCTTGGTCCAAGCCTTGCAAGCAGGCCGGTTAGCGGGCGCCGGACTCGATGTTTTTGAAAACGAGCCCCGGGTGCATCCCGCCCTGATCGCCATGGACAACGTTACCCTGTTGCCGCACGTGGGAAGCGCCACTGCGGAGACGCGCATGCGGATGGCGATGCTTGCGTCGAAGAATCTGCTGGCCGCCTTACGCGGAGAGCGTCCTCCCAACCTGGTGAATCCCGAAGCCTTCAAATAGAACCCAAGCCGGCGCTTCTAAAGGATGTTTCGGAACCCCCAGAACAAAAAGCCGGCGAGCAACATCGACGCCGGCAGCGTCAGCACCCACGCCATCAGAAGATTGCGGACAGTCGCCCACTGCAATCCGGTGTGGTTTGCCGCCATTGTCCCCGCGATTCCGGATGAGAGCACGTGCGTCGTACTGACCGGCAGACCGAACCAGTCAGCGGCGCCGATGGTCACCATCGCGGTGATTTCCGCGGCTGCGCCCTGTCCATAGGTCAGGTGGTCTTTGCCGATCTTCTCGCCAACCGTCACCACGATGCGCTTCCAGCCGACCATCGTGCCTAGTCCGAGGGCCATCGCGACCGCGACTTTCACCCAGAGAGGAATGAACTTGGTGGCATTGTCGATGTGCTTCTTGTAATTGCTCAAAACAGCCCAGTCATTCGCAGCGATGTCGGGCTGGTGAGTCTTTTGCATCAGGCGCAACGCTTCGCTGACCAGGTACATGTCATTGCGAAAGTTGCGTACCCGGTCATTCGGCACCTTGCGCAGTTCGCCGAACAGAACGGTTTCGTTGCCGATATCGCTGACCAACTGCCGCAGGGCCAGCATGGTGTTGGGATTAAATTCCTTGGTGCGGACGTAAGCCGTCACATCCTCCCGCGCATCGCCGATTACGGCGTTAGGACTGACATATTTGCTCAGGGTATTGCCAGCCTGTTCGGAGACCGCCACGAAATCTTCCGACTGTCTCTTGGTGACCGCATGATTCAGCGCATAAGCGGTAGGAACAGTGCCGATCAGGATGAGCATGATCAGGCCCATTCCCTTCTGGCCATCGTTCGATCGTGGGCAAAACTAACTCCTGTGCAGGTCAACAGCAGCAAAGCGCGAATCCAGAAGGGCGGAGGCTGGGTCCCTTCGGGAGCTTCGTAAAGCTTCCGGTTCTTGACCACGACTTTCATCAGCGAAAGCAGGAGAAAAGCACCAGCGAAACCGACGAGCGGCGATAGCAGCAGTGACTTCCCAATGTTCAGCGCCTGGCCCCAGTCCACGCCGCTGGTGCCAGTCCTCACGGACATAAGCTGGTTCGCGATGCCGACTCCAATGATGGACCCGATCAAGGTGTGCGAACTGGAGGCGGGCAATCCGAAATACCAGGTACTCAGATTCCAGATGATGGCAGCGACCAACAGGGCGAAGACCATCGCGAAACCGGCCTTGCTTCCGACTTGCAGAATGAGTTCGACGGGCAGCAGCGAAATGATACCGAATGCAACCAACCCGGAAGAGCTCACGACGCCAAGAAAATTCCACAACCCCGACCACACCACAGCGACGTGTGGCTCCAGCGAGTGGGTGTAGATCACGGTCGCCACCGCGTTGGCCGTGTCATGAAACCCGTTGACGAACTCAAATCCGAGCGCCACCAGCAGCGCGATTCCCAGGAGGACATAGGGAAATATCGAGGGGTTATGAACTCCTGTGAGGTCCGTCGACAGACTGTAACCGGCATAAACGACGCCGATGATGAGCACCGCTACAAAAGCCAGGACGCCGATTTTTCCGGGACCTTTGCCGAGCTTGGCTTCGAGTGCGGGCACGGCTAACAGCTTGGGACGGACTGGCGGTGGAGCTGCGGGGGCGGTCGCCATCGAGTGATCTCCTGATCCTCGACGGGTAAAAGCTACCGTCGCGGATGGCGGCCACTATAAGGCGCGAGTGTTACAGCAGTATTAAAGTTGAAAGAAAAACTTCAGAGTTTATTCAACCCATCCAGCGCCGCGACTTTGTACGCTTCTGCCAGCGTGGGATAGTTGAACACTGCATCGCGGAAATACTCGATGCTCGCTCCCATGGTGAGAACGACTTGTCCAATATGAATAATTTCCGCAGCACGATCGCCAATCGCGTGCACGCCCAGCAGTTTAAGAGAATCGGGATCGAAGAGGAGCTTAAGCAGGCCCTGCTCGTCACCCAACATCTGTCCCTTGGCCAGTTCCGCGTAGCGCGCCAGGCCCACTTCGTAGTTGATGTTCTCGTGAGTCAGCTGCTCTTCGGTCTGCCCTACCATCGAAATTTCGGGGATGGTGTAAATACCGTAAGGGATGAGGTTGGGCGGCATTTTGCCTGGCTTGCCAAACATATGACAGCTGGCCAGACGGCCTTGTTCCATGGACGTACTGGCCAGAGCTGGAAATCCGATAACGTCACCTGCGGCATAGATGTGGGGGACGGCGGTCTGGAAGTGTTCATTCACCGAAAGCTTGCCCCGCGACTCCGGACTCAATCCCGCCGATTCAAGATTCAGTACATCGCCGTTGGTCTGGCGGCCGATGGTGTAGAGCAAGCCTTGTCCGTGAACGTTTTTGCCGCTGGCAAGCTTGGCAAAAACACGGTCTTTCTCTTCGTCGAAACCCACCGAAACGACTTTTTCGCCGAGGCGGAATACCGTTCCCAGTTGCCGCAGTTGGAAGCAGAGGCTTTCCACAATTTCGCGATCCACGAAATCGAGCAGGATGGGACGCTGGTCGAGCAGCGTGACTTTCACCCCCAGGGCCGCGAACATGGAGGCGTATTCCAACCCGATAATGCCGGCGCCCACGATGATCAGGTCTCTCGGGATTTCCTCCAGACAGTGGACCTGGTCGGAGTCGAAGATGCGACGGCCATCGATGGGAATTTCGGTATTGTGCGCCGGCCGGGTGCCGCAGGCGATCAGGATGTGTTGGCCCCGAACCAGTTGCGAACCTTCCTCGCTTTTGACTTCGATAGTATGTGCATCCAGAAAGCGCGCATCTCCTTCCAGGATGCTGACGTAGTTCCGGCGCAACTGCGCCTTGATGACTTCGATCTCTCGCGCCATGACAGCCTGGGCACGGAAGATTAGATCAGACATGGCGATGCGGTCTTTCAGCACATAGCCGCGACCATAAAAGGTACGTTGCCGGAAGCCGCTCAGGTATAGCACCGCTTCTCGCAAGGTTTTGCTCGGGATGGTTCCGGTGTGAACGCAAACGCCGCCAACACTCTTTTTCCGGTCGATGATGGCAACTTTTTTGCGCATCTTGGCAGCGCAGATGGCGCCCTTCTGCCCCGCCGGACCGCTCCCAATCACTACCAGGTCGTATTCGTTGGCTTCCATAGACGAGAAAAGTTAGCATTACTTGTTCTGAAACAAAAGCCAAATGCGGCCCGGTAACAATCTGTTAACAATGGCACGCTACCATTCCTGCGGAGGAAATCTCGTCGATGGCCCGCCTGAGCCTTAGCGACCCGCGCTACTACTTCAACAGACACGAGTCCTGGCTGGCTTTCAACCGCCGGGTTCTGGAAGAGGCCCTCGACGACAGCAATCCGCTGTTGGAACGAGTCAAGTTTCTCGCTATCACCGCCAGCAATCTCGACGAATTCGTCGAGGTACGAGTTGCCGGTCTTTTGCAACAGATCGAGCACGGAAATCAGTTCGCCGGTCCGGATGGACTGTCGCCCCAGGAACAACTGGAGCGTTTGTCCAAAGAACTTCACGCGTTCGTGGAGGCGCAATACGATTGCTGGAACCAGCAACTTCTCCCCGCCCTGCAGCGGGAGGGGATTAGAATCTTGTCGGTCGCCCATCTCGACCGCGCCGCTAAAGATGCCGCGGACCTGTTCTTTGTCCGACAGGTGGACCCGATCCTGACGCCAGTCACCATCGACCCCTCGCATCCTTTTCCGCACGTCCTGAACAAGGCCCTGTGCGTGGCGTTTCACCTGCGCCGAAATTCCAAACCAGGCACAACTTACCTTGGCGTCGTAACCGTGCCGCGAAAACTTCCCCGTCTGGTTCGGGTTCCCGACAAGGCCGGTCGTATCGACTTCATATTTCTGCACGACTTGATCGAGACCCACACTCGTAATCTCTACAAAGGCTACAAAGTGATTTCGTCGGGTGCGTTTCGTGCCACCCGCAACAGCAATCTGTATCTGCACGAAGAAGAGTCCCGCAACCTGCTCGACCTGGTCGACAGCCAACTGCACAGCCGACGCAAAGGCGACGTCGTCCGCCTGGAAATTGAAGCCAGTGCGCCCGCCGAAATCGTGGATCCACTGTCTTTGCAATTTGCGCTGCGGCCCTGGCAGGTGTTCAAGACCAAGGGCCCGGTGAATCTGTCCCGCTTATTCTCTTTGGCGGAGCAAACAGCGCGTCCGGACCTCAAGTTCCCGGCGTTCAACTCCAGGACTCTGAGTTTCGGACCGAAAGTTTCAAACCTGCTGGAAGCAATTCGTCAGCAGGACATTTTGCTTCATCATCCCTACGATTCATACGAACCGGTGGTTTCGTTTATCGAAACCGCCGCGCGAGATCCGCAGGTGCTGTCGATCAAGCAAACACTCTATCGGACGAATGAAAACTCACCCATCGTTCGTGCGCTCATGGAAGCAGCTCAGACCAAGGAAGTCACCGTGGTGGTCGAACTCAAAGCACGCTTCGACGAAGCTTCGAACATTCGCTGGGCTCGTTCCCTGGAAGAGGCAGGCGTGCAGGTATTCCACGGGCTCGTCGGTCTAAAGACTCACTGCAAACTGGCGCTGCTGGCCCGGCAGGACGCCGACGGAGAGATAAGGCAATACGCTCACTTGGGCACAGGCAACTACAATCCTTCAACGGCACACTTCTACTCCGATTTGAGTCTGCTGACCTGCGATCCGGAATTGACGTCCGCCGTGCACGCAGTCTTCAACTTTCTCACCGCACGTTCTGAACAGTCGAACTACAAGCCGCTGTTTGTGTCACCCATCGATCTGGCGAAAAACTGCATTGAACTGATCGACCGGGAAGCTAATCATGCACGGCGCAAGCGTCCGGCGCGCATCATCGCAAAAGTCAATGCGCTGCTTGACAAACCGATGATCGAGGCACTGTACCGCGCTTCTAGAGCGGGAGTCGAAATCGATCTGATTGTCCGCGGAGCCTGCTCCCTGCGCCCGAACGTGAGGGACGTCAGTCACAGGATTCGCGTGCGCAGCATCGTGGGAAGATTTTTGGAGCACAGCCGGATTTTCTACTTCGCCAATGGCGGTGAACCCGATATCTATCTGGGAAGCGCCGACTGGATGCCGCGCAATCTGTACGAACGGGTCGAGGTGATGTTCCCGGTTAAAAACAGCGCTCTGCGCAATCGAATCTTTGACGAAATTCTGGCGACCTATCTGAAAGATGACGGCAAGACTCGCATCCTTCATTCGGATGGAACGTATCGTCGCGCTTTCCAGTCCAACGGTTCGAAACTTAGCCGCAATGGGAACCACTTCAGCGCGCAGGCGTTCTTTATCGATCTGGCGGAGGGAAAAATCGAGACTGCGCTATCCGGAAATGCGGTGGCGAGAGTTGGACGGCCCGCCACGGGCGCGCGAAGCAATCCCGTGGCAGACACGAATTCTTGAAATGGCCTAGCCCGACAGGAAGGGAAAATTTAGGCGGCTGTTGGTTCTGCTGCCCTGGCTTCTGCCTCTTGCATCTTTTTCTGGAGACGCAGCCGTAGTTGTTCCAATTGCAGATCTTCAGATCGGCGTTCGTAAAGAATGGATGCCGCTTTGATTTCGTAAGGCATCCACTTGGGATACTGGCTGGTAGATTCCATATCGCCCCCGGAGGATTGAGCAACGACCGCCAGTATACCGAGCGGACCTCCTTCCTACAAGGCACCTTGGAAGACTCTCTGCAGACCGACTACCTGTTTGCCCTGGTTCTGGCAGCGCCGGTATTGGGCTTTGCTTTTTTCTTCCTGGTGACTGAGTTCCGAATGCCCGGCACGATTTGTGGAAGGAAAGATGTTTTCCCCCGCCGGAGCACTGCAACAACGGTTCAAAGCGTGCCAAGCGGAACACTTGACGGTCACTGTCAGCGCTAGCTGACACCGTCACCTTCGACGAAACAAAAAACGAGAGCAGCGACCTGGCGGCCGCACTCGTTTTGTGCGCACTAAAACTTTACGACTTACCACGCCACATTATCGATCAGAACGTCAGACTCAATGACATCTGAATCTGCCGCGCGCTTCCGATCGTCTTGTTGGTGATACCCAAACCGCTAAGGTTGGGGCAGACGTACAGAGATCCGGTAGTGGTCTGGTCGAACGACGAGTTACAGGGACTCAACGTCGCCGGTGTGCCTTGTTGCGGGAAGCCCTGGAAGCCCGGGTTCTGCGTAATGTCGTTGATCGGGATATCGAAGCTTGCCGTGTTGGTGAGGTTGTAGACATCGAAGCTGTACTTCAGTGTGGTGTGTTCAGTGATCTGCGTCATCTTCACGAACGAGATGTCCGCGCGTCTCTGCCAGGGTTGCCGGAAGATATTGCGTTGGCCATGGTCGATGAAGTTTGTTTCGTAAGGATCGTTCGATGGGATCGCGCCATCCAGCGCGCCAGCAGCCAACAACGGCAGGGTAAAACAGCTGGCATCGAGCGCAGGTGTACCGTTCGCGCCCGAGTGTCCGGTGACGGCCGTCTTCGGCGAGCAGCTGGCGTCAAGAGGAACAATGGGGTTCGTGATGCCGTCGTTCACACCGTAGAAGATGCTGCCGACCGCGCCGGAGTAATCGACCACGCTGTAAGGCTGGCCGCTCTGGATCACGGTCAGGCCAGTAACGGCCCATCCATTGGCGATCTTGCTCATAAACGACGATCCCGAAACCAACTTCGGCAACTCGTAGCGGTAGGTGAAATTGATCACGTGTTTGCGGTCGTAATCCGACAAGCCGTAGCCGGACCGCAGATCGAGCGGATTGTTGCCGTTGTAAAAGAGACCCATGGCGCTCTGCTCATCGGTCGCGTGCGAGTAGGTGTAGGAGAAGCCGACCTGCACGCCGTGACTCAAGCGCTTTTCAACGTGGGCCTGCAGCGCGTGATACGCAGAGATACCCGCAGCGGTGTACGACTCCGACTCGGACGAATAGCCAGTATATGGAACGCGGAGGTTAACGTTTCCGCCTTCAAAGGTTTGCAGGTACGGCTGCCCGTTCGGCAAGTTTGCAGGCGTGAAGGTGCTGGGGTCGCTGAGAATCGAGTAGCCGTAAGTGTAGTCCTGCTCAAACGGCGTGCCCGGACGGATAGGGTGAGTTGGCGACGCAATACGCGCTTGGTTGAACGGTAGGGGAACAACTTCGTGGCGGCCGAGATTGCCCACGTATCCGACCTGGATCACCAGATCGTTACGCGGCTGCCATTGAATATCCAGAGTCTGGTTCATGGTATAGGGCAGCTTGTTCGCCCGGTTGTAATCGGCAAAGGCGAAAAGCGGGATGCCTGTGGAGCTGACAGCCGCATTGGGCAGGATGAGATCTTTGGGATTGCCGGAAGGTCCCGGCCCGAGCGTGGTGCCCCATGGGTTTCCAAAGTCCGGACAGGATACGTATCCATAGCCGTTGGGATCGCAAGTTTGCGAATTCACCCACGGAGGAGTCTGGTTCACGCCAAACGGGCCGCCCGTGATAACGCCCGATGCGAAGCCGGGCGAGAGATAGGTAAAGAGTTCGCCGCGGTCGTAGTACAAGCCCCAGCCCGCGCGAACCACGATTTTGTCGTTGAACATCTTCGGGCTCCAGGCCAGGCCGAGGCGCGGCGCGATGCCCCATTGCCGCCCGGTCAGAGTCGAATCGCTCACGCCCTTGGTGGGAAAGTCTGGATTGTTGCCAGCGATGATCAGACCGTTCGACGTGATGGTATCGGTGGCCGCGTCATAGCTGTAGCCCGACGGGTCGAAGTTGAAAATGCGCCCATTCTTTTCCGTCAGGCCACCGTGGTAGTCGAAGCGCACTCCGGCCGTCACGCTAAGGTTCGGTCGAATCTGATACTTGTCCTGAATATATCCACCTGACTCTTTCGAGCGGTAATAACGGTTGGCATCGCCCTGCAGAAAGTTGGTCGTGATGAACCCATCGGCTGTGTAGGTTATGGGATTGCCCGTGAGGAATTGGTCAAAACTGGTAAACCCGATCATTCCGGAATTCGTCCGTTCGTCACGCGCATTGAGCTGGGTATAAGAAAAACTTCCACCGAAAGTGATCGTGTGTCTGCCGTGAATCCAACTGGCGTCGACGGAAGGCATCCACCGATTCTGGAAAATCCCGGTGAACGCGCCCTGCGAAGCCGCCGTGGACCCGATGTTCGCCCCTGCGTTGAAAACAAAGTTGGTGTTCGCCGGGGATTCGTTTCCGAAGTCATCAGCAATCGTGATACCCGGAAAGACCGACGAACCAAACGCATTGATGCCCATGGCTTGGGGCGTAAAGGGTTGGGCGATCGTGCTATAGATTTTTTCTCGAATGAAACCGAATGTTTCCGCGATGCTGAAGTGCGGAGAGAGAGACTGAGTGTTGGTGATGCTCGCGACCTGGCTGCCGGCATCCAGATGCTGGTCGAATCCCTGGAACGAGGAGAACCCGAACGGCGCCGTGGTGGGATCGTGCTGGTAGTAGTACTTCAATGCCAGCGTGTCTTTGGCGGTCGCGAGATAGTCCAGATTCGTGACGGCCTGATCGGAAATGAAATACGCCGGCTGTGTGAGAAACACGTTCTCAGGGAAATTCAGCGTCGGCGTGAAATTCGGATTCGCCGATGGAAACAGGTACTGGCCATTCGCGAACTTATAGTTCAGCAGCCTGAGTGACACTGGGCTGATGTCAGCCGTAGTCAGCGAGGTTCCGAAGTTAGCATTGGCCACGTCTACAAGTGCCTGCGGGCTGCGATCGTCGGTCAGCCCTGCCGGCACGGCCGTTCGCGATGTCCCAATTTCCAGATCAGAAACGTGAACGTGCTGGTAGCCGAGAAAGCCGAAAAGCTTGTTCTTGATGATGGGCCCGCCGAATGTTCCCCCGGCAGTGTAGCGATGCAGTTCGGGGACTTTTTCGTTGTCTGGGATATTGGCGTCCTGCTTGTAGAAATAAGGCGCTGCGTTCAGCCAATCCGTCCCACGATGAATATACGCCCCACCGTGAATCGAGTTGGTACCGGATGATGTGCTCATATCGATATGAGCGCCGCTCGTGGAACCCTGTTGCGCGTCGTACATCGAAGTGTTCACACGAAATTCCGTGACTGTCTCCGGAGCGGGTGTTGGGATCGCCTGCCCAATCGCCAGGTAAGGTGACGCCGTGCTCTGGATGATCTGGGCGGTGGTGCTCCCTGCGCCCGCGACTCCGGTGTTGTTCACGATGCGCGCCGAAGCCACCTGACTGGTGCTCTTTCCGTTGAACAAGTTGCTGGCATCGACCCCGTTCAGCATGAATGTGTTGCTGGTGTCACGCTGTCCGTTGGCCCAGATGGGCTGGTTACCCAGGCCAGCGTTAGCGCCGGTACCGGCCGGCAACTCCGCGTTCACGCCGGGAGAGAGAATGGCCAGTCCGGTAAAGCTTCCAGTCGGCAATGGAACTGCCTCAATCTGTTGCCGGTCCAGAATGTAGCCGTTGGTGGTGTCGACGGCGTTGATGAGCGGTGTTTCCTGCACCGTGATGGTTGTATCCACTTCGCCAACTTTCAGGTTGGCGTTCACAGTGGCGGTACGATTCGCCTGCACCAGAATCGAAGGCACCTTCTGGGTTTGAAAGCCTTCATGGGTGAACGTGAGGGTGTAGGTGCCGATGGGAAGGTTTACGAAGTCATAGCTGCCATTGCCGTTGCTGGTCTGGGTGCGGGTCAGAGTGGTCTCGTCGCCAACCAGGGTCACGACAGTTCCCGGTACGACGCTGCCGGTGGTCTCCATGACCGTTCCAGTTATTCCGCCGAGAGTCTGCTGCGCGTGGGTCAGGGGAGCGAAGGTAAGCAGCATCCCCATGGACAAGGCAATGAAAAATACTAACAAACGGTTTCTATTTCCCAGTGGCATGGATAGACCTCATGTGTGAGTTCTGAAGTTGCACTCGTCCCGAGTCCCGTGCGCAGTTACTCGCTGGCGGTTCGAACACAGTGTCGTCAGATCAGAAGCAATGCCTCTTGGCTGAACTTGCTGGCTGCCTCATGGCAGCCTGGGTGAGTTTTTTCGTGCAGATCTTTCGCAGGATGCCAGGAGACCCGACTTCTCCGTCTATCCGCTGATAAATAATTTGACCGAATGTACGCTAGATTGGGCGCGAACGAAAGACGTACTGCCAATGAAAATTTTTTTGCCGTAGATTAATAATTTTTATCGCGGTAGGAAGACGGTAACTTTCTGGATCGATTGCCCTGAGTCGAGTGGCCTGGGTCGATTGGCTCAGAACAGCTTCCGCGGCGGCAGCCGAGACTTGGATAGATCGGCGCAGACCGTAAACGTCGGCCCATTGAGCCGCATTCTCAAGTTCTTGCTTGCGTTAGCGCGGGTGCGCGCTAACATGGGCCATGCGACTGCTGTGTACGACCCTGCTGGCAGCCACTTCCCTCTTTCTCACGGGCCCCGTACTTGATCTTGCCGGTGATGCGAACGCCGCGGCTTCGACCGCTCCCCTTCCCAGACTGCGCAGCACGCGCCTTTCCCCATTCGACCTCGAAATCGGAGGCGAACTGGTAGGCCTGCCTGCAGGTACGACACGCTACATTACGCACGACGATCTCCTGGCTCTCCCCCAAACGACATACACTGTTGCCGACGACCCTAACTTCGCCGGTCCGACTCAAATAAGCGGTGTACCTCTCGAAGAACTGTTTCGAGATCTCAGCGCAAATCCAGACTCTGACTTGATCGTCGCGATATGTGGTGATCAATACCGCGCCAACTATCCACAGTCCTACATCGCGGCGCACCATCCGCTGCTCGTACTGTCCGTCAATGGAAAACCACCTGCGAACTGGCCAAAAGATGCCGAGGGGCACGGCAGTGACATGGGCCCTTACATGATTTCGCATTCCAAATTCACACCGAGTTTCACAATTCTCGCGCACCACGACGAGCCGCAAATTCCATGGGGCGTTGTTCGGCTCGAGTTTCGTAATGCAAAAACTGTCTTCGGCGCGATTGCGCCGCACGGACCTCGCGCAGCCGAAACCGCAAGTACAAGACGGATACCGCATTGCACAGCAGAATTGTTTTCGATGTCACAACATGGGCGACGAAGGTGGGCACAAGGCGGGACGTCCCTGGCTTGTGCTCTCGGCGTGGGCGACGGCCTCACCGGAATATTTCGCGGCCTACGTGCGCAATCCGCAGGCCAGCAACCCGCGCGCTCAGATGCCCGGTAATCCTGGCTATGACGATGCCACCGTCCGTGCCTTGATTGCATACTTTCAGACGTTCTCTTCACCAGAACAATCACAGGAAAAACCATGACGCTGCGCGCCGCCAAGGTTCTGCTGGTCTTTGCAGTGGCCTTGTTTTATTCCTTCGTCGTGTTCAATAACACCACGGATTACAACTCCAATTTCCAGTTCATCCGTCACGTCCTGATGATGGATTCGACTTTCCCCGGAAATCGAGGTATGTGGCGCGCCATGAATTCGCCGGTATGGCACACCGTTTTCTACATATCGATCATCACCTGGGAGACGACGACCATGATCCTCGCGTGGTGGGGCGGGCTACGCCTGACGCGAGTTTTGCGGAAGCCTGCGGTGGCGTTCAACCAAGCCAAGGGCCTCGCGATTGCAGCGCTCACACTCAGCCTGCTGATGTGGCTGGTTGCATTCTTGAGTATCGGGGGCGAATGGTTTCTGATGTGGCAATCGAAATCATGGAATGGTCAGGACGCCGCCTTCCGCATGTTTACGGTGGTCGGCATCGTCCTGCTGCTGGTGGCACAGCCGGACACAGAATTACAATCCTAGGATTCCGCCCGCGCCGCGCTTTGGCCGCGCAGTTTAAACCAGAACAGTCCCGCCGCCAGATACGCGAGATAAATGTAAGGCAGTTTGCCATACGGTCCTTCCGGCACTGGATAAAGATTTCCCGCCAGAGCCAGCACCATGGCGCCGCAAGCCAGCCACGGAATGATCTGCGCTCCCTGCCGGAACACTCCATGGTTGCGCAAGTAGCGCGGCAACGCGATACACACTAACGCGTAGGTCACAATGAAACCGTAAGTCGCCAGTGAACCCATCCAACCGTAGACATCCAGGCCACTCGCCCCACGCGCCGCCAGCACGGCGACAGGAAGCACAGCGGCAAGGCCGGTAACCATGATGGCACGGCCGGGAGTCTTGTTGAGCGCGTGGGTAGCACGCAGCGAACCATGGGCCAGACCATTGTGCGACATCAGCAGCAGCACGCGCGCAGCCGCAGTAATGCAGGCGAGAGTTCCCGCAAACAAGCTGACCAGTGCGCCGATATCGATCAACAATCCCAGTACCGGGACGCCGCCCACGCTGGCAAGCAGCCGCATGGGAGCAGAACTGGCCCCCAGATCCTGCCCGACCGTGTGAAAGCCGAGGACTTCCGCATACGCGCAAATGGTGAAGAAATGCTCCGGCCAGAACAGAACTCTGGATCACGGCGCGAGGAATCGTCTTTAGCGGATTGTGCGCTTCGGAACCCAGCGTGGTCGCACTCTCGAAACCGACGAAGCTGAAGAGTGCGAGCACGAGTCCCGAGGCGCAAGCCACTGCCGCTCATCCCGCGCAGATGCAGTTGGTCCCAGTCCCAGTGCCAGCCGTGACGAATCAGTAGCAGTGCTACAACCACAACGATCACGGAAACGGAAGCGGCTTCAATCCATAGCATGAGACGCGCCGAGATTTTCACGTCTCGCGAAGCAATCCACATGGAAACGGCGGTCACGAATATCGCCAGAAATACCGCCGAGAAGACGTGGCCTGTCGCGTCGTGCAGCAACAGGTTAGCGTAGTGGTAAAAACCGCCGATGACACTGGATCCAGTGGCCACATAGGCCAGCAGGAGGCTCCAAGCCACGGCGGCGCTCATCCAAGGTGGCAGGGTCATCGTGGCGTAGGTGTACAAGGAACCGGGCGACGCCGACTGGCGGGCAAAACGAGCGATGCACAATGCCACCAGCAGCACCGCGATCGTAGCCAGCACATAAGCCAGCCATGTGCCGTTTCCCGCCAACGCGCACACCAATGGGATCGTAGCCGCAGGCGTCGTCGTGGGAGCCATAGTGGAAACAGATTGGGCCAGCGTCTCCATGGGAGAAAGCACCTGGTGCCGCAAACCGTAGCTTGCCGCGAGAGAGGAAGACTCCGAGACCGCTTGCTCCATGCCGAACCGCTCCTGTTCACTAACCAAGTCTCGCCAAACGCCGCGAGAGTTGCGGTAGTGTACAACACCGATTCAAGCAACACCGGGTGCCCCGTCCTCGTCTCTCCGTTTTTTGGAGAGACAGGACGGAAGACGTTGAAATGAACTCCGCGCCCCCGCACGAGCGAGGCTCGCGCCCACACTGGTTCGTCCCCAGCCCGTTATCCCTTTGATGATGCGAACTGTCAGGCCGTGGCCAGGTAGACGTAGCGCAGGATGAACAGCACCGTGAGAATCCACACCAGCAGGTTGATTTCGCGGATTTTGCCAGCCGCAATTTTCACTACTGTGTAGGAGATGAGTCCCAGACTGAGGCCGGTAGCGATGCTGAAAGTCAGAGGAGTCGCCAGCATCGTGATGAACGCAGGCACGGCTTCGCTGAAATCGGTCCAATCGATGTGCGCGATGGACTGAGTCATGAGCGCGCCCACCAGGATAAGTGCAGGCGCAGTTGCGTATCCGGGGATTGCGGAAGCCAGCGGCGAACAGAACATGGCCAGCACAAACAGAAGCGAGACAAATACGCTGCTGAGCCCGGTCCGCGCGCCCACTGCGATACCCGCAACGCTCTCAATGTAACTGGTGACCGTCGATGTGCCCGCCAGCGATCCAACAATCGTCCCGCTCGCATCGGCCAGCAGCGCTCTGCCGACGCGCGGTATTTTTCCGTCCTTGATGAACCCGCCCTGCTCGCACACTCCTACTAGAGTGCCCACATTGTCGAAGAGATCCACGAACAGAAAGGCAAACAGGATTTCCAGAAACCCGAGATGAATGGCGCCACGAAAATCAAGTTGCAGAAAAGTGGATGACGGATGAGGCATAGAAACGATGGCCGAAGGCCAGTTTGAGATGCCGCGCAACATGCCCACGAGCGCGGTGCCCACAATCCCGATAAGAATTGCGCCGTTGACCTTCCGCGCCATCAGGATCAATGTCAGGGCAAGGCCGAAGCAAGCCGTCTGCACTTCATGGTCGGCAAAACTTCCCAGTCCGACGAACGTTGCCGCGTTGGCGACCACGAGTTTCGCGTTTCGCAGTCCCACAAATGCGATGAAGAAACCGATGCCCGTCGCGGTGGAATGCTTTAAGCAATCAGGCATGCCGTTGACAATTTGTTCGCGAACGCGAGTGACAGTGAGAAAAAAGAATAGAACGCCGGAGAAGAAAACTACCCCTAGGGCGGTGCGCCACGGAACGTGCATACTCAGACAAACGGAATACGTGAAGTATGCGTTGAGCGACATCCCCGGGGCCAGCGCGATGGGATAGTTGGCGTAAACTCCCATGACCAGCGTACCGATGGCGGCGGACAGACACGTGGCGAAAACCACACCTTCGACCGGCATCCCCGCCTGTGCCAGGATTTGAGGGTTGACGACAACGATGTAAGCCATCGTCAGAAAAGTCGTGAGGCCACCGAGAAATTCCTGCTTAACGGTGGTTTGATTTTCAGTGAGCTTGAAATGTCGATCGAGCAAGCGTCTTCCCTCGATTGAAAAGGTCGGTAACACTACGTCGCCCGGTTGGGCGATGTTCAATAGCGAATCTTGTCGGACTTTGCCTGCCAGGCACGAAACGCAGCCAGTGCTTCTTCCCGCATCATCTGGACCATCGGGATTACCCGTTCAGCGTGCGGCTCCGCAATTTCCCGGTAGATGAACGAATCGTCAAAACCCGCTTGCGAAGCGTCGGAAGCGAGGCCACCAAAATACACGCGCGAAAGACGCGCCCAGTAAATCGCACCCAGACACATGGGACAGGGTTCGCAGGATGTGTAGAGTTCACAGCCTTTCAGTTCGAAGACGCCGAGCTTTTTACAGGCCTCGCGGATTGCAAGCACCTCGGCGTGCGCCGTGGGATCATTGGTCAAAGTAACCCGATTAGCGCCCTCGGCGACGATGTTGCCATCTTTCACGATAACGGCGCCGAACGGACCGCCTTTCCCGGAGCGGACATTTTCAACCGCAAGCTGAATGGCACGTGCCATGAAAGCGTTGTTCATGCTATCGGCCTGAACCGTGTCAAGACGCTGGTTACCTGCATTCTGCGTATCCCGCTATCAAAGCATGCAAGTATAAGCGTGCTTTCACACCGCGCAAAACTTTTCTCGGCTTGATTTCCTGATGACAGTGAGTTGAAAAAGTGAAGCTGGCGCGATAGGCTCGGCTTCTGATGCCCACTTCCTCGCGGGACGGCGACTGACCCCATGAGTCTGCAGGCTTTCACCTCCCGGCGGGTCGTGACTGCGAAAGGAATTCATCCGGCAGCCATTCTGGTGCAAGGGGAACGGATCGAAGCAGTGGTGTCTCCTGCTGAAATACCTTCCGGCGCGACGGCCCACGATCTTCGGCGATGCCGCAATTCTCCCTGGCCTGGTAGATTCTCACGTACACATCAACGACCCCGGACGCAACGACTGGGAGGGTTTCGAGACCGCAACCCGGGCCGCTGCAGCTGGCGGTTTCACCGCACTGGTCGACATGCCTCTAAACTGCATGCCCGCGACCACCACCGTTGCCGCGCTGGAAGCCAAACGTACAACCGCGCAAATCAAGCGCCGAGTCGATTGGGCTACATGGGGTGGCGTGGTCAAAGGCAATCATGCGGACATCGAGCCGCTCGCGATGGCCGGTGTGCCAGGATTCAAGTGCTTCTTGATTCATCCTGGCATCGATGACTTCACAATGGTCGACGAAGCCGATCTGCGAAAAGCGCTTCCGCACCTGGCGCGAACTGGCCTGCCATTGCTGGTTCATGCGGAACTTGCCGGGCCTGTGGACGCAGCGACAGCACGCCTCGCGAACGCGGATTGGAGATCGTACTCAACCTATCTGCAATCGCGACCCGATGAAGCGGAACTTGCGGCCATTCGAATGATGTTATCCCTGTGCCGCGAATATGGTTTTCGTCTGCACATTGTCCATCTCGCGAGTGCCCAGGCTCTTCCGGAGTTGCGGGCAGCGCGTTCTGAGGGAGTTGCGGTGAGCGTGGAGACCTGCCCTCACTATCTACACCTTGAAGCCGAAACCATTCCGGACGGCGCAACTCTGTACAAATGCGCGCCACCGATCCGCAGCCACGAAAACCGCGAATCACTATGGCAAGGCCTGCGTGAGGGAATTATCGACCTCGTAGCCACGGATCATTCTCCGTGCCCGCCCGCCATGAAGCAGATGGACCAGGGCAGCTTCAAAACCGCATGGGGCGGCATCTCAAGCCTTTCCGTGGCGCTCTCCGTAATGTGGACCGAGGCCAGCCAGCGCGGATTTTCATTGATGGACATCGCCCGCTGGATGGCCGAGGGCCCGGCGCAACTCGCGGGTTGTCATTCCCACAAGGGTCGCATTGCCCCAGGCTTCGACGCAGACCTGGTTGTATTCGATCCCGATGCAAACTTTAAAGTGACGCCCGAGCGGCTGCACTATCGGCACCCGGTGTCGCCCTACCTTGGTGAAACTTTGCGCGGAGTTGTGAAGGCTACCTATCTGCGCGGACAATCAGTATTTGTCGACGGCACATTTCCCGGAGAACCGCGAGGACGCGAGTTGTGATCTTGGCCTCTTACCCAAAGTGCGATAATCAATTTTCATGACCAGTGATCGCATCGTCGGCGTGTCCGTCCCACGCAAGGAGGGACGCAACAAAGTCACGGGCCGTGCGCAGTACGTCGATGACATGACGTTGCCCGAGATGCTCTACGGTGCGACGGTTCGCAGCCAGGTTCCGCGAGGCAAAATCAGGAAAATCACCTTCGGACCTGAGATCTCCTGGGACGAATTCGTTGTCGTCACTGCCAAGGACATCCCTGGAAGAAATATCATCGCGCTGATCGCCGAAGATCAGCCGTGCCTCGTGGACGAAGTGGTGAATCATCCCGAAGAGCCTATTCTTCTGTTGGCGCATCCCAACCGGCACCTGCTTCCCCAGGCTGTAGCTGCTGTCTCGATCGAATATGATCCGCTTCCTGCTGTGTTCACAATGGAAGAGAGTGAGAGCCGCTCCGAAATCATTTGGGGAACGGACAACATCTTCAAGGCTTACTCGGTACAGAAAGGAGATGTCGATGACGTCTGGGCAAACGCTGACCACATTGTCGAAGGCGAATATAGGACAGGCGCGCAAGAGCAGCTTTACATTGAAAATAACGGGATGATCGCCAGCTTCGATCCGCAACATGGAATCACCGTCTGGGGCTCGCTGCAATGCCCTTACTACGTGCATAAAGCATTGATGTCGCTGCTCAGCCTGCCCCCGGAAAAGGTTCGTGTCATTCAAATGGAAACTGGAGGGGCTTTTGGAGGAAAAGAGGAATATCCCTCCATACTTGCGGCGCACGCTGCGTTGCTTGCCATGAAATGTGGTCGTCCGGTGAAGATCATCTACGACCGCATGGAAGACATGGTGGCCACTACCAAGCGACATCCCTCACGGACGCGCCATCGCACTGCAGTAAGCAAAGACGGAAAAATACTGGGCGGCGAAATTGAATTTGTTATCGACGGCGGAGCCTACCTAACTCTGTCACCGGTAGTCCTTTCGCGTGCCACGATTCATTCCGGCGGCGCGTATTACTGGCCCAGCGTCCGCATATCAGCCAGGGCCGTGGCCACGAATACCCCGCCCCACGGGGCTTTTCGAGGATTCGGGGCTCCCCAAAGCTTGTTCGCGCTGGAACGCCACATGGATCGCATCGCGCAGGTGGTCGGCCTCTCCCCGGTCGAGATTCGGAAACGAAACTTTTTGCGGCAAGGACAGACGACGACCACGGATCAGATCGTGCGAGAGCCCGTTGATCTGGAACAACTGCTCGACCGCGCGCTCGAACTCTCCGGCTATCACGCCAAGAGACAACGCTTCGAAAAAGAAAATGAAACGGGCGATATCAGAAAAGGGATGGGGATCGCGGCGTTCTTACATGGTGCAGGATTCACCGGTTCCGGGGAACGCTATCTGGCCTCCGTTGTGGGCGTCGAGGGATGCGCCGACGGCAAAGTGCGCGTCCTGGTTTCGAGCACAGAATTTGGCCAGGGTACAAACACTGTTCTCAGCCAGATCGCAGCCGAAGCCCTTGGACTTCCCTACGAGAATATCGAACTCGCCCAGCCGGACACGGATGAAGTGCCGAACAGCGGTCCCACCGTGGCTTCTCGCACCGTCATGGTCGTGGGCAAACTGGTGCAGTCGGCGGCGCTCGGAATCAAGCAGACTCTGATGGCAAGTGGTTTGCTCGGCGACTCATACTCTGCCGAGGAATTTCGTGCCGCGTGCCACAGCCAGGTTGCAGCGCACGGCAAATTCATATCATGGGCGCATTACGAAGCGCCGCCCGACGTTTTCTGGGACGATGAAAAATATCGCGGTGAAGCCTACGCCGCCTTTGCCTGGGCCATCTACATCGCTGAAGTGACGGTTGATCTGGCAACGTATGGTGTGTCCGTCAACGACTTTGTGGCGCTGCAGGAAGTTGGCAAGGTACTGCATCCGGTCCTGGCCCGCGGACAAATCGCAGGTGGCGTCGCGCAAGGCATCGGATTTACGCTTTATGAGAAAGTGATTTGGCAAAACGGCCGGATGCAGAACGGCCAGATGACGAACTACATCATGCCGACCTCTGCCGACCTCCCTGTCATCCGGGTGTTCTTCGAGGAAATGGGAAATATTCACGGTGCGTTTGGCGCGAAAGGAATCGGCGAGCTGCCCATGGATGGTCCGGCTCCAGCCATCGTCAATGCGGTGGAAGATGCGCTCAAAGTTCGCTTCGATTCGATCCCGCTGCTTCCGGAAGACGTCTTCGACGCCCTTACGACGAATCGCGAACCACAACCTGCCGGCGGGGTCCGATGACCGAGCCACTCTCATCGGAGAATCGCGCCACCTGCGAGATTTCCTTCACTGTAAATGGTGAATCGAAGACGCTGCGCTTATATCCCATGGAGCGATTGCTCGACGTGTTACGGCATCAGTTGGGATTGACCGGCGCCAAGGAAGGATGTGGCGAAGGCGAGTGCGGCTCGTGTTCGGTGTTGATGAATGGCGTTCTGGTAAACAGCTGTCTCATTCCCGTTCTACAAGCCAGTAACGCGGACATCGTCACCATCGAAGGACTGGCTGCCGACTCGCACCTGGATGATCTGCAAAATGCGTTTCTGCAATGCGGCGGAGCGCAGTGCGGAATCTGCACGCCTGGGATGATCCTGGCCGCCTCGCACCTGCTGAAGAACAATTTCGATCCTTCTCTGGACGATATCCGCGAAGGGCTTTCGGGAAATCTCTGCCGCTGCACCGGCTACGTACAGATTTTTGAAGCAGTGGCCGAAGCGGCCCGTCGCAGGGCCGCGCCATGAGATCGAATCCCGCCGACTATCAGTTGGTCGCGCCCGCAAACTTGCAGGCAGCGGTATCACTGATGGCTGCCGAACCCGGCGCATGGCTGCCCATCGCCGGCGGCACAGACGTGATGGTGCAGTACGCCGCCGGAAAGCTACCCGCTCGAAAACTGATCAGCATCTGGAATCTTCCCGAGCTGCGCCGTATTGAAATCCTGCCGGACGAAATTCGCATCGGAGCCGGATGCACTTATACCGATCTGCGTCAGCACGAGATTGTGCAGCGCGAATTCTCCCTTCTGTCGCGCGCTGCCTCCTGGATCGGCGGAATTGCGAACCAGAACCGCGGCACCCTCGGCGGCAACATCGTGAACGCATCTCCCGCCGCCGATTCCCTGCCGGCCCTCCTGGCGTACGAGGCTGAACTGACCCTGGTGTCCGTTCGAGGCGAACGCAGGTTGCCCTACAGGGAATTTCATACCGGCTACAAGAAGACACAACTGGCGCCGGACGAATTGATTCGAACGATTTCCTTGACTCGGCAATTCTCTGGACACTTCTCCTACACCCGCAAAGTCGGAGCACGCAACGCGCAGGCGATTTCTAAAGTCTGTATCGCCGCACTGGGCCGGCGCAGCGGTGGCGTGGTCGAAGACATTCGCATCGCTGTAGGAAGTGTTGCGCCGATACCGATTCGCTTGGTGGAAACAGAACGACTGCTGATGGGAAAGCCTGTCGATCCGACGCTGTTGGCTTTGGCGAAGACAATTGCTATGTCGGAGATCCGTCCCATCGACGACATTCGATCCACCGCGAGATATCGTGGTGCGGTGGTGGGCAACCTGGTCGCGGAATTTCTCCAGAAGCTCGGAGCGGGCGAATCCTCAATATGACCAGCGCGCTGGCACGATGGAATTCTCTTCCCATTGAAGAGGCGGTGAACGAAATCCTCTCCTGCTGCGGCTCGAAAGCCTGGGCTCAGGGCATGGCAAGGCAAAGACCATTTTCGGATGTCACCACTCTGCTAGCAGCGTCTGACGAAACCTGGGGTAATCTGACTGCAGCAGATTGGATGGAGGCATTTCGCAGCCATCCTCGCATCGGCGAGTCGCGCGGGGGGCAATCTGCTTCCGCCATCTCCCAGAGTTGGTCGGCTCAAGAGCAGAAACAAGTCGCCGCGGCGGGGGAGGATTCAAAAACTGCGATGGCAGATGCGAATTGGAACTATGAGCAGCGATTTGGCCATATCTTTATCGTGTGTGCCACGGGAAAGTCGGCACCAGAAATTCTAGAGATTCTACAACGACGTTTGCGTAACGACGAGCACACCGAACTTCGGGAAGCGGCAGAAGAACAACGCCAGATCACAAACATCCGGCTGACAAAATGGCTTTCGGCATGAAGCGGATTTCAACCCACGTTCTGGACACCACACTGGGCAAGCCGGCGCCAGGTGTCCCGGTTCGCCTGGAACGGCGACAACCGTCCGGGAACTGGTCAGTACTAGAAACCACCCGCACGGATCAGGATGGACGCTGCAGTCAACTCTTGCCGGACGAATCCGCACTCGCGGCTGGGTTTTACCGTCTGGTGTTTGATACACACGGTTATTTCGCCGAAAAGAAAGTCGCGAGTCTGTATCCGGTGGTAGAGGTCACGTTTGAAGTGCGCGAGGGCGAATCGCATTTTCACATCCCGCTGCTGTTGAGTCCGAACGGATACACGACTTACCGTGGAACCTGAACCCATGACCTTTCCGCATAAAGCTGACGAGGAATCCAAGTGACATCCTCCGTCCGGGAATGGCTCAACCTCAGTGTGCGGTGGTTCCATGTGTTCGCCGCAATCATGTGGGTCGGCCAGACCTACTACTTCACCTGGCTGGACGGTCAATTCTCGAAACTCGAAAAGAATTCGAAGGGCAATCCCGCCATTTGGATGGTCCACAGCGGCGGATTTTACACCGTTGAAAAACAGAAAGCGCTGCGCGTCGGACCGGAGCAGGTGCACTGGTTCCGCTGGGAAGCAGCCATGACATGGCTGAGCGGCATGGCGTTGATGTTCATGGTTTATTACTTCAGCGGTGGACTGATCGATCCCGACGTCGCAGACATTTCCCAAGGTCGCGGTATCGCTCTCGGAATCGCGGTGCTAGTTTTCGGCTGGCTCATCTACGATCTGGCACTACGCTCCGCGCTAGGCAGGTTCGAATCGGCCTTCGCGATATTTTCGTTCATCGTGACGACAGCAATGTCATACGGATTGGTTCACGTCCTCAGTGGCAGAGCCGCTTACATCCACATTGGCGCGATGTTCGGAACCATCATGGTGCTGAATGTGTGGGAACGAATTCTTCCCGCCCAGCGAAAAATGATTGCCGCGGCGGCGACTGGTGCAGCATTCGATCCGGCGCTCGGGGCCCAGGCCAAGCTGCGCTCAAAGCACAACACATTCATGGCCGTGCCAGTCGTATTTATCATGCTTAGCAATCATTTCCCCGTGGCCACATACGGAAACAAATACAGTTGGGAAGTTCTGGCTGCCTTGGTGCTCGTCGGTTGGGGAGCAGCCAAAGTCATACGCGAGGCATAGGTCCGCGAAGATAGAATCCAGTGCAGACGACAACGGCTGACAACATACGTCGCGCGGAGGAAGTGATCTCGCGTTGCCGCAAACTGGCACTCTACAGCGAGGACGCAGGCAGCACGCGGCGGACTTTTCTTTCTGCTCCCATGCATGATTGCCACCGGGAGATTACCGGGTGGACGGTGCCGCTTGGAGCAGATGTGAAGATTGACGCCGCCGGAAATCTTCGAGTGTTCTACCCTGGAGCGGAATCAGGCGCTCCAAGACTGCTCCTGGGCTCACACCTCGATACGGTCCCCAATGCCGGCGCTTTTGACGGAGTGCTCGGGGTCGTACTTGCCGTTACATTGCTTGAGGCTTTGAATGGACAGCGGCTCCCCTTCGGAATTGAAATCGCCGGATTTTCCGAAGAGGAAGGTGTCCGCTTTGGCACTCCGTTCATTGGCAGCCGGGCGCTGGTTGGCAGATTCGATGAAGAACTTTTGGAATGCCGGGACGCCCGGGGAATTTCCGTCCGCAAAGCCATCGAGGATTTTGGATTGAATCCTCGAGAATTGCCGTCGGCTGCTTCAGGAGACGATGTTTTAGGTTACGTGGAGTTTCACATCGAGCAAGGGCCCGCCCTGGAGACGCTGAATCGTCCACTCGGAGTTGTGGAAACCATCGCGGGACAGAGTCGACTGGAGTTTCTGTTCCGTGGCCGCGCCAACCATGCAGGGACAACCCCGATGCATCTTCGACGCGATGCACTCGCGGGGGCAGCCGAATGGATCGGCGTGGTCGAGCATGAGGCACAAAAGACTCCAGGACTGGTGGCCACAGTCGGAAAAATAGATGCGCAGCCCGGAGCGACCAACGTCATCGCCGGTGAAACTCGACTGACTCTCGACGTTCGTCATGGCCTCGACGAGGTTCGGACCCGCGCGGTCCGCGACCTCAAGCGGGCGGCTGACGACATTGCGCAACGGCGCGGATTGTCGGTAGAGTCGAATATCCTGTTGAGTCAGCACGCGGTCGCGATGGACAACTTTCTCACTTATGAAATCGAACAGGCGATCCGCAAGACCGGCTGTGAACCACATCGCATGGTAAGCGGCGGTGGCCATGACGCAATGATCCTCGCGGAAAAGGTTCCTGCCGCCATGATTTTTTTGCGAACGCCGGGTGGGATCAGCCACGACCCCGCCGAATCCGTCGCAGTCGAAGACGTCGCCAAGGCGATTGAATGCGGTTTGCATCTGCTCGATCAGCTCGCTTCCTCACCCACATTTAAGAAAAGGATGTGCCGTGCATAACCTTGGCCAGACGCGAAGTTCTCAACAATCCAATCATTTGCTGATCACTGCCGACACTTTTGTCCGCAACACTCTTCCCGGAATGAAGAAGTGCTCGGCGGTCGTGCATGCGGGTCCGGCGATCGGCGCCCAGTTCACGGAATACACTGCCGAGTTCGAGGCTGGCGGAGAACTGGGCAGCACTCCGGCACAGCGTTTTATTTTTGTGATCGAGGGCGCGGTTACTTTGGAAGTTGCGGGCAAGCGAAACAGGTTAGGCGCGCGCGGTTACTCGTATTTGCCCCAAGGCTTGCCGCATCTCGTCGTGTCCGAGAAGGCGAGCCGTGTTGCCGTCATCGAAAAGCCCTACCAGGCACTGGCGTCAATTGAGCCACCGCGCCTCATCGTGTCGAGTGAGGATGCCGTGTCTTCCCATCCGCTCGGTGATGATCCAGACTTGCAGGTAAAGTGTCTGCTCCCCGACGAGATGAGTTTCGACTTCGCCGTAAACACCATGACGTTTCAGCCAGGGGCTGCACTCAGCATGGTCGAGATGCACGTGATGGAACACGGTCTGATCATGCTCGAAGGCGGAGGAATTTATCGCCTGGGCGATTCCTGGTATCCGGTAACAGCCGGAGATTTTATCTGGATGGGCCCGTGGTGCCCGCAGTGGTTTGGAGCGCTAGGCAAAGTGCCCGCGAAGTATCTCATTTACAAAGACTGGAACCGCCATCCTCTGGCTGATCGCCCATGACGATCGAGATCGATCAAGATCGGCTACAGTCTGAGATTGAGGCCCTGGCGGCGATTTCTGATGCAGACCCCCCTGCGGTTACCAGAATCGTTTTCACGCCCACCGATCTTAAAGCTCGCACATGGGTTAGAAAGCGCTGTGAAGAAGCCGGACTGACGTTGAGGCAGGATGCGATCGGCAATATGTTTGCCCGGTGGGGTGGCGCAGACCCCGCAGCTCCAGCGGTCGGCACCGGTTCCCACATCGACGCGATTCCGAACGCCGGGAAGTACGACGGCGTGGTCGGCGTTCTCGGCGGACTGGAAGCGATACGCGCACTGCAGCGCAGTGGCTTTCGTCCGAAGCATTCGATTGAGCTGCTTGTTTTCACCTCCGAAGAGCCGACACGCTTCGGCATCGGATGCCTGGGCAGCCGGTTACTCAGCGGCACTCTTTCTGCGGATGCAGCTAAACGGTTGAAAGACAGCACAGGGGAATCCATTGAGGATGTACGCCTCAAGGCAGGAGTACGCGGAGAGCTTGAGGAAGTAAAACTACCCAACGGCTACTACAAGGCGTTCGTCGAGTTGCACATCGAACAAGGTCCAGTGCTGGAACGCAAACAGATACCGCTAGGAGTGGTAACCAGCATCGCCGCTCCGGCCAGCATGCGGACTACGATCGAAGGATCGGGTGGACACGCCGGCGGCGTTCTGATGCCAGACCGCCGCGACGCTCTTTGCGCCGCCGCGGAACTGATCCTGGCGATCGAGAATGCGGCGCGAAGCAGTGGCGCGGCCGACACCGTCGCTACCGTCGGCATCTGCGAGGTATTTCCGGGTGCCGTCAACAGCATCCCCAGCCGGGTTCGGCTCAGCGCTGACATCCGCGACACCGATCTTGAACGGCGCGATGGCGTGATCAACGCGATGGAGAGTGCGAACAACGCGATATCCGCGAAACGTCAAGTAACGATTCGAAGCGAAACGCTGAACGCCGACGCACCCGCGCAAAGCGCGCCTGAAGTCGTAGCGGCGCTTACAGACGCGTGCCGGAAGCATCAACAAGAATTTCTTCCGATGGTGAGCCGGGCCTATCATGACTCGCTCTTCATGTCCCGCGTTGCGGCGACGGCCATGTTGTTTATCCCTTGCCGCAATGGATACAGCCATCGCCCTGACGAGCACGCCTCTCCCGAGGACATTGCGCGCGGAACTCTCGTTCTGGCCGAAGCGCTGGCAGCGTTGTCGGCGTGAACAGCGCACTCTCTATGGCACGTGGGGAATAGTCAACTCACGATCAGCCCAATGCTCGACGATGTCGCGCACGACTTTGTCACCAACCATCTGCGCCGCTTCCAGCGACGGCATGTAGGCTGAGTAATTTCCTGACACCATTTCTTTCAGACTGTCCGCGGCCGTGATGCCGGGAGCTTCGCGGTCATAGTTGCTGACGGTCCGCAGGACCAGTACGCGCTGCAAATCCACGCGTCCGGCCTGATGCAGAAATGTCAGCGCTTGCAGCGTGCCTGAGTCTTCCATGGCGGCAACCATGTAGTTGCCCTTATCGCCGGTGTAGTAGCGGGTCCACGCATTCGCCCATGCATCCATGATCGAGCCGTGCCAGAATGTGCTCGCGGACATCGTATCTCCGCGCGTCACAAACGGCGGCTTCAACGCATTGGGAAAGCCGCTGAAGCGGGCACGAAACGTGCGCAGTTTTTCCGAGTCAGGCAGCGGTACAGCTCGCGTGAGTCCGAGTGCCCAGCCCACAAGTTGTGGATTAAGCGTGTAAACCTCACCATAGCCGGGGTTCGCAACTGGTTGCTCGTACGGAGTTCCTTTGCGTAAAGGCAAAATACCGGTGGACCAATCCTGCGGAATCTGACGCGCGTCGATCTCGAACGCCAAATCACCGTCGATGACATGGTCGGCCCAAACTGCTGAACCCAGCGATACGTCCGCAGGATCTCCTCCGCCAATTCCAGCCACAATCCAGTATGCTTTCGAGAAGTCGAACCGCGGGTCGAGACCCAAAGCCATCACCGATGCCGCGGCTTTCGCCGTCCCGACCCCGGTCACCATGCCCAGCACTCCATCTTTATTCAGGCGGACATGATGATAGCCGGCGTTCAGCGGAATCACCTGGTCGAGATGCTCGCGTTCCACCCAAAGCTGGTATTCGCCGGGATCGTCGCCAGTATCTTCACCTCGTTCGAACATGGTGACGACTACGACCTTGATCTGGATGGGTGACGAAGACGGAGTGATCTGGGCTGCAAGTCGCCCTGCGCACACACCCACCAACAGACACGATGCGACGACAGCCCGAACAAACTTGCTCACACAATATCTACAGCAACTTGCTATCGCGCCCGTCTCACGCATCTTTAAATCTTCGCCTCACTTGGCCGCAACTGTCGTGCGGGCAATATTGGAGTATGCCGACTCACCGTCGTTATTAATCGCGCGCACGCGGTAGGAAACATGTTGGCCGTTCGTAAGGCCGGCATCGCTGTAATCGCTCGCGGTTGACGCCAGGTTCGCGATCTTCTTCCATGCTCCTCGCGCCTCTTTCGCGTCGTCGATTCGCCGCTCCACAACCACGCTGGTCGGATTCCCGCCATGCACCTGCCACGTCAGTTTCACCTTACCGCCTGCTGCGCTCAGGTTCAGTGAACTCGGAGCTTCAGGGAGCACTGGCCAGTCGAAATAGCTTTCGTCGGTGACCGCCATGATGCTGTCTTTCAGAGGTAGAGCTTCCAGTGTGTCGGTGGTTCCCTGCTTCCATGCAACCGGCTTGATTTCACCGCTGGTCACGTCGACCAGTACGGGATGCGTGATTCCCGAATTCTTCAACGACAAATTGGTGTAAATCGGCGGAAACGAGTTGCCGGGCAAACTGTGCGCCGCCAGCCAATAGGCCACGATAGCTTTGCCCTTGTTGGAACGGAACCCGTATGTCATGAAAGGAAATCCGGTTTGACGCCGCAACGCGTGAATGTCAGGGCCGGCAATTTCGATGGAAGCGTCAAATTTAGTGTCGGCAAATAGCGCGTTTGTGTTTTGCAGCGCATTGAAGACAGGCCGTGGAGTGAAATCGGTGTCGTGATTCGTAATCCCGTGGATGATTCCGAAGTCGTCGTACTCATTCCCGTCCGCCCCTGCCGCCAGCAGCCACACGAAGGTTTTCACTCCCGCGGCATGGTTGTAGATCAAGCCTCTCGGTACATATTTGGCCTGCACCGATTCATCCGAGCCGATCCACGAAGGAATCGAATTGAACTCGTCGTCAAAGAATGGAATGTCGGGCTTGATCCCCGGATAATGGGTCACCAGATCGCGCAACGCGCGCGGCGATTCATTGAGGTAAGCGCCATAGTCCATCGATTCCGGATTCAGATTCTGTCCGTAGCCGGGATAGGTGTGGTATGCATACACATCAATGCCCGCCGCGCACTTGCAGGTATCGAGTGCCCGCTGCGTAAATTCGCGCGTAGGATCGGCCTGCCCGCCGTAAATCACTTTCGCCGTCGGATCAGCCTGATGGACTGTGGGAATAAAAGAGCCCAAAAGATTTCCGTATTGCTCGCCATTGCCATAAGGGTTCCAGTACCCGATGTCCTGCTCGTTCCACAACGCCCAATAGTGGATACGATCGTGAAAGCGATTCACCATCCATGCCACATACTTATTGAAAGCAGCAGTCTGCTCCGGTGTGGTCGGCGGCCAGAACACTGAGTACAAGCTGCGGTCGTCATTGTGAAAAGATCCTGGCTCTGGCGTGCCCACGTCGGGCAATTTCCCCGAGGGCGAGGTGTACATCACGTTGCCGTACATCAACTGGACCTGTATGTTCACGCCGTTATCGACCAGCGAATCCACATAGTCGTCGAGTTCGGGCACGGCAGCCATCACGCCGCGCTTCTGCTCGATCCAGTCCCAACTGGTGTAGTCCGAACTGTTTTCGTACTGGCCGATGCGGATCCACTTGAATCCGGCATCGAACATGCGCGTCCACCACCAGCGGTTCCACGGTAAATAAGGATCGCGTGGCATGTCTGAGTTGATGCCGAAGCCATCCTGTATCTGAGAAGACCGCTTCGGAGGAACATGATCAGGCACGTGTCGCTGTTCTTGGCCCAGGCCCCGGGAAGGCAATGCGCACGAGAAAGCAATCATCAAACAAACAGAAACGAACTGCCTGCGAAAACCGCGCGACGTCTGTGTCCGCATTAATTTTCTCCGTCCAGACAGCCAGGATTTAGAGATGGAGCATTGCGAGCTCTGTATCATCTTCCATAACGAAATCACGACGTGAAAGCCAGTGACGCTATCGCTTCGCGAATCCACGAATCGTCTTCGCCATCCGGAACACTCTGGAAAAGCTTCCACGTTTCGGTGTGACAAACGCTCTCTTCGGGACCCAGCTCAACTTGTGGACCAAGGGTCTCGAGTTCAAGAAATTCCGGGTTGGTAAAAATCTCGAAATTGCAACCGAAGTCCGGATACGCCGCGCCGGCAATCACAGGGGCGCTCTTGAGAAATACAGTTCCGTTCAGAAAGTACGCGCCCCAACCTGCCGGATTGTAGAGCCCGGTCATTTGCTCCAGAAAACGCCCCGTGGGACTTGTTTGTTGCTGCAATTGGATATATTCCGTCCCGAGAGTCCATCGTGAATCGGCAAAGTCCGTGAACGACCAGAGTGTTAACGGCCCGACTGACTGGAAATGATCTTTGTCCATCGCTGCCCGAGGCGGCAACGGCAGGATTGCCCGGCCACCAGGTGTCATCATGGTCGGCGCCCAAGGTGCAAGCTCGGTTGGGCGGCTGTCGAGATTTGTGACCCGATGATGGATCGTCACTCGTGTGCCCTGCTCGTCCAACTGGATCTCGACTTCTTTCTGCAGATTGCTTCCCGGTGACGCACTCTCCACCGGCGCGGTAAACCGGATCAAGCCATTGCGATGCGTAACTGTGACCGGAGAGTTGTCGGGGAAATACGTACGCTCGACCTCCGGCGATATCCAAAGACGATGGCCCCCATAGAGCCGGAAATCGGCGCCGCCGGTCAAGCCAGCCTGCTCTTCAACTTCGTGAAAAATGTTCTCGCCGCCGATGAAACGGTAAGCCACGATTCGCGGACCTACATCGGCGAGCACCACAAGCTCAACCGAGGCGTTTGAGATCCGGTACGCATTCTCCCATCCCCGATAGCTCATCCGCTCTACCATTGGCGCGTTTGTACTCAGCCGCGGGCTGGCACCGGGGTGGCATGCGTATCGTGGGCGGCGATTTCTTTCGCGTTGGCTTGAATCTTGCGGATCCCAGCCACAATCTCCTGCATATCAGTTTCGTCGCCCAGCAACGCAGGCTGCGGAATCCAAACTGTTTCCCAGGCTGCGCGCTGCGTGTTCGGGAACGATTGCCGGAAAAACGTATGCTCTGCCGTGGCCTGCGGCCCGCTCAACCGTTTGCGGTACTCTCCATTGCGAAACATGTGCAGATCGTGCAGCGGAGGATAGCTGGCCTGATTCGGAATGCCTTCAGCATTCATGGCAGCGATAAAGCTTTCGGTCGAAATGCCGGCAAATTGCTTACTGTCGACATGAAAAATGTAGGCGTATTGCCCATTACGCGTGCAGCGTTCATCGAGCTTTTGTGGAGTGATTCCCGGAATCTGGCTCAGTTCGCGATCCAGTATGCGCGCATTCTGATGACGGCGACGAGTTTGCTCATCGAGGCGTCCGAGCTGTGCCATCAGAACTACACCCTGCCATTCGCTTAGACGGTAGTTCGACCCATAGCTGAAGTGACTGTAGAACCATTCTCCCGGAAGACGGCCGCAATCGTGCACTGAACGCGCTCGTCCCTCGAATGCATCGTCGTTCGAGATGACCATGCCGCCTTCGCCGGCGGTCATCAATTTGCTCGATTGGAAACTGAACGTGCCGGCAACGCCGAAAGTTCCGACACGCTGCCCGCGCCATTCGCTGGCGTGCGCGTGGGCGCAGTCCTCGACAAGCGTAATTCCCTTCTTATCGGCAAGAGCTTTTAGCGCATCCAGATCGGCCGGGTGTCCGCCCATGTGGACCGCGATGATCGCCTTGGTATGCGGGGTAATCGCAGCTTCTGTCAGTTCCGGATCAAGACAATACGTATCGGGACGAACATCCACCAGCACAGGCAGCGCATTCGCGAAGAGCACAGCACTCGCGGTCGCGACGAAGGTGAAGTTGGGCACGATCACTTCATCGCCAGGTTGAAGTCCGAGTGCCGCCATGGCAACTTCGAGAGCAGCAGTGCCGTTGGTCACAGCGAGCCCGTGACGGGCGCCGTGAAAGCGCGCAAACGCTCCTTCAAACTCCAACGTCTTGGTGCCCGGCGTGCGCCACCAGACACGACTTTCCAGCACTTCATTCAGACCGCGCCGCTCGGCGTCGTCGAATTGCGGCCACAAAGGAAATGGTTTGCTTTTGGATTTCTTACCGCCCAGCAACGCCAGTTGTGACATATTCTTTCTCCTTGCAGGAAACCGCGGTCATCCTCAATATTTCACTCAGTACTGGTTGAATTCCGTGGCACGGCGAAAGGCTTCAACGTAGTGTCCATCTTTCTTGGGTTGTTCCTTGCGCATCTCGTCCTTCGCCTTCTTCAAATCGTCAGCGGTCCAGTCGGGACGATACTTGTTGACCGCAGGCTCGAACTGGCTGACCTGCTTTGCCGCTGCGTCGAACTTTAATTCCGCCACGCTCTCGATGTTGACAAAATAATTCGCCTCTTGCGGCGAGGGATAGAAAAAGTACATTTCCGGAACTTTGTACGGCTCCAGTCCCTGTTGCAATTTCTGATTTGGAAAATACAGCCAGAATTCCGCCGCCCGCACGGCATCGATCGTGTTAAACGCGGCCATCCGATGATCTGTTTTATGCCAGCGTTCGTACCACTCACCAGGATCAACGCTGAGTAGTACATCAGGACGAACTCGGCGGATAATCGCGGTGGCTTCCTCTGTAAGCTTAGGTTGCGGGGCATACTCCAACATGCCGTCGTCGTAACCCATCCACATGATGTTTTCTTTGGGAGTGCCCAGCAGTCCCTCGGAGACTTCCTGCTCGGCACGTCGAATGCGAACCAGACGTTGCGAACTCATCTCCGGATCGTACGAACCTTTATCGTCGTTGGTATACACAACGATCAAAACCTTGTTGTGATTGCGATTCAGAAGAGCAATGGTCCCGCCGGCGCCGAACACATCATCATCGGGATGCGGCGTAAATACCAGGATGGTCTTGTTGTGGAGTTCTTCGAGGCGCGTTTCCTGCGCTTGCACCGAAACGAGAGACAAACATACGACAGCGAGGACGACGATCAACCTTCGCATGCTGCTGTTCCCCCAGAAGCCGTTCAATCCAGCGGCACTTACGATAGCTCAAAGATAAGGATTCGTCGAACCGGTTTTTCGAAGGAAGAATTGGGGCCCGACAGTCAGGCCGCCCGCGTTCCGAGTCGCCAAAACTGATTTTTGAATTTGAACAATCTGGCCGCGAGTCATACCTGAGCGCCAGTCTTGACAGTATGGATGGTGTGATGTAACAGTTGCGCACCGTGATGTCGTAACTCACTGTCGGTGCAGCGGTATCCGAGAGGCCCTATGAACGCAAGCTGGCGGTTGTGCCGGTTAGTTCTCCTTTCCTGTTCCTTCCTTGTCATTCCCAACGTTGTGCTGGCGCAGGTGGATCGTGGCAGCATCGTCGGACTGGTCACTGACCCTGCCGGAGCGCGCGTGTCGGGTGCCCAAATCACAGTCACAAATCTTGCCGCCAACCAGTCGGCCAGTGTGACCACAGACAGCAACGGAGAATACACCGCAAATCTTCTGCGCATTGGCGTCTATTCGGTAACCGTCGAGAAACCAGGCTTCCAGCGCGCGGTTCAATCCAGCGTGGATGTAGGGGTCAATCAGACGGTGCGCGTTGATATCGCATTGCAGATTGGATCGGCCACCGAATCTGTGCAGGTGACGGCCGCGCCTCCGCTTTTGCAGACAGAATCATCGTCGCTGGGGACTATCGAGACAGAACGGCGCATCTCCGAGCTTCCTCTGAACGGTAGAAATTTTATTCAACTGGCATATCTTGGTCCCGGAGCGAATGGCGGACAGACAGGAACCAACGTCAGCGGCGGAGTCTTTGAAAACGAGCGCGCCAACGAAGCTGTATCAGTAAACGGACTTCGAGTCTCCAACAACAACTTCCTGCTGAACGGAGTGGACAACAACGAATTCGGACTCGGCGGTGTCGTGGTGTTACCGCCGCCCGATGCGATCCAGGAGTTTCGTACCGAAGAAAATTCGATGAGCGCAGAATTCGGCCGGGGTGGCGCGGCCGTCAACGTCGTGCTGAAATCCGGAACAAACCAGATCCACGGGGGCGCCTACGAGTTCATCCGCAACGACAAACTGGATGCGGTCAACTATTTCAACCAGGGCCAGCAACCCTTTAAGCGCAATCAGTTTGGCGGCTTCCTTGGCGGGCCGATCAAAAAGAACCGCACCTTCATCTTCGGCGACTACGAAGGCTCGCGGCTGCGCGAAAGCAATCCGTTCATCTCCACCGTTCCTACTGACGCAGAGCGGGCTGGAGATTTCAGCGACCGGCTGACCGGAGACACTTTCTCTCCCTGCGCGACGCCATCCCCGGCCGACACTTTCGACACGGGCACAATCTTCGATCCTTACAGTACGCACGATTACACTTGTGCGGATGGCGGCATCGTGTCACTCCGTAATCCCATCAGCAGCACGAACATAATTCCGGCAGGATCGATCAACGCCATTGGGCAGAATGTTGCGAATTTCTATCCCCATGCCAACCTGTCCGGCCTCACCAACAACTACCTGGCCAACCAGAACCACGTAAACAATCAGGATTCGTTCGACATAAGATTCGATCACCGGTTCAGTGATGCCGACCAGATGTTCGCATCGTACAGTTTCGGCGACGTCCGCAGCCAGCGGCCTGGCCCGCTAGGTCCGCTGTGGGGCGGGTCGGATTGCTGTCCCAGCGCCAGTAACTCGCGCGCGCAGCACTTCGGCACTGGCTTCACGCATACGTTCTCGCCGCAGCTGTTGAACGACCTTCACGGCGGATACTTTCGTTACGCCATCAACGCGCTGCCCTTCAACTTCGGATCGAGCATCGGTTCCGATCAACTAGGAATTCCGAATGCCAATCGCAGCACGGACCCGAATTCGACTGGTCTGACCAACATCGATATCGCGGGGTTCACCCCGCTAGGCGATTCGTTGTACCTGCCCGAACATGCTTTCGAAAACATTTATCAAATCGCGGACACGCTTACGTGGATCCGCGGACGGCACTCGCTAAAATTCGGCGTCGACTTCCGGCGGCAGCAGCGCAACTTTTACCAGGTCACCGCGCCGCGCGGATTTTTTGACTTCGGCGGCGTGTACACTAACGACCTCTCGACAGCGAATGGTGGAAACGGGCTGGCCGACGCGTTGCTGGGTATCCCCGACGCCAACGAACAGGATTTTCTCAACGGCCTCTATCCCACGCGCTACTGGGATTTCGGAGGATTCGTTCAGGATGACTTCCGGGTTCGTCCCAACCTGACAGTAAATATCGGACTTCGCTACGGAATCACTTCACCCGCCAACGGCCGGGTCGGTAACTTCGACCTGAATCGCGCCATTGTGGTGACGTCCTATGGACAGAATGCAACCTCGCACGCAGGGGTGAAGTTCGATACGGGCGACTGGGCTCCGCGCCTCGGGTTTTCCTGGTCGCCGCAGCGTAACACCGTGGTACGCAGCGCCTTCGGCGTCTTCTATTCCGCCGAGGCCAACATCTTCGACGATCTCGGACTCAACCCGCCACAGCTGACCTTCCTGTCGAATAATTACAATTCCGGAGTGGTTCCGTCAGCCGGACAATTGATCTCGACTGGATTTCCGACGACGCTGCCGGTGGGAGATGCTCTCAATATCAGCGGCCCCGTAAAAACCACCGGACCGAAGCGCATTATTCCCCGCATCCTCGAGTGGAACTTGAGCGTGCAACACCAGTTCAAGGAAAATTTCGTGGCGCAGATCGGCTACGTTGGCACCCGGGCATACCACCTCTGGAACCACGAGGCCAGTGATCTCAATCAGCCGCTGCAAATCCTCGATAGCAATTTCTGCGGCCCCGATCCCAGCAACTGCCTTTCGAACTATGGCCGCCGGTACTTCAACCAGCAGCCGAATCTGACTGCGGTTCTACCTCTCGACTATCCGCAACTGCAGATGTTTTACAACTCGTTCCAGGCCTCGCTGAACAAGCGCTTCTCCAACGGCTTCAATTTTCTGGCGTCTTACACGTTCGCGAAAAACCTGGGCAATGCTGACGGCAACGTTGGAGGCTTCATTCAGAACTCGTACCGCGCCGATCTGGAACACGGTCCTGTGGCGCCGGATCTGCGCCACCGTCTGACCATCAGCTATCTGTATGAACTTCCATTCGGCCACGGTCGGGCATTTCTCGGCGACATGGGAGGAATTGGCGACGCCGCATTCGGCGGATGGCAGGTCGCTGGAATTACTTCGATGCAGAGTGGCGAGGCCGTGACTGGCGTGTTGTCATCTGACCTCAGCAATACCGGCAGCTTCAGCTACCGCCCTGATCAGATTGCGAATCCGAATGACTTCTCGTTCAACCCTGGTTCGCAGGGAACTGACTTTGGCTGTACCAATCCCGGACATCAGACCCTGGATTGCTGGTACAACCAGGCCGCATTTAGAGTGCCCGCACTCGCGCCCGGCCAAACGTCAGCTCACAGCTTCGGAAACTCGCGCATTGGAAACTTGCGCGGTCCTGACTTGGTAGATTTTGATCTCGTATTGCAGAAGAACTTCAAGATTCGAGAGTCACAACAGGTTGAATTCCGCGCGGAGTTCTTCAACCTGCTCAATCACCCGAACTTCGGATTGCCCGGCGGCGGATCAGCGGTTCCGGTCGATGTGCCCGGCGGCGCCAGCATTACCAATACAGCCACTGACAACCGTCAGATCGAGTTCGCTCTGAAGTACACGTTCTAAGATGAGCTCAGACTGAACAGAAGACTCTTATCAGACGGTTATCGGGTTAGGTCCTGCTCTTGATTTTCTGGATACGGTCCCGGCTATAGTCGGCCCCGAAGCAATCTGTATGCGTCTCTCACCTCAGGGGGCCCTTGCCGTTTGAATCTTCATTTAGGCCCTCGGGCAAGACGCCGACCTAGCGGCAGTGATGACGACGATTCGGCGAGCAGCAAGTGAACGACGGAATCGAATTCCCTACTCTCGTGAAACTTACGGCCCTCCGTTCATGGCATTTGGCGTGCGATAGGACGAATTATGAGCACCCAATGTTCTCCCAACCCAACTTCGAGCGTGGATCAGGATCGGTGTCCTGTGTGGAAACAACTATGTCTCGCCGCCAGCCTGGAAGTTGACCCCGCCAAATTGCCCGAGCGTATCGAAGAGGCCCGCTACGCGATTCTTGACCGCATTGAGGAGCGTTTTCCGACGAAATCGCGAGATGGTGAGCAGATTGAGTTGCGTATCGCTCTCGAGGCCCTCAGTTCTGCGCGTGGGACCGAGGAATGGCGGGAGTCTGTGCAGATCTTGATAGAACGGTAGCTTTTGCCGGCACGATTTGAAAGATCTTAGGCACTGATCCGCGATCCTAGCTAGAGACGGCCCTCCTCGGCATTCTGGACCGACCCTATATCGTCCTCCGATGACCACTGGTGAAACGGGAGCCAGGCCTTGGTCACGCGCCCGATCACGCAAGCTTCCCGCGGCACTTTGAAGCGTCTAACGGTCTGTTGCGAGATTGGATAAGGCAACACCGTAAGGTCCTTACCTTCCAGATGACACCAGCAGCAACTATGCCCTTCAGTGTGCCAGACTAAGTAAATCGGACGTTCCCGCAGGGTCTTCCAGTCAGCAACATGGACGGCGTTTTGCGCAGTGTCGATTTCCACAACGGATCCGGGAGGGATCAACTCGCCCATGGTGTCATCTTTGAGACCGATGACTGCATAGCGATAGCGCCGGGAATCAAGCAGCCCAGGCTGTGTGGGTGGAAGCGTCGCAAATTCTCTCGGATTTAGTGTGAGAAGGGTGGTCTCGTCACTGTGGAAGCTGGACTCGAAGCCAGATAGAAAGGGGAAACCCCGTTCCCGCGCTTCATCAGCCGATGCCTTGGGAAGCCCCGTCTCATAGTTAGCTCCGAATGATGTTGCCTCTTTGGAATCAATTCCAAACAACATCAAGAGTTCTTCCAACGAGACTTTCAGGCATACCGCCAAGCTAAACAGCTTGTAAATGCTCGGAACAGATCCGTTTTCAACATTCGCCAGAGTCGAGTGCGAGACGTAGAAATCCGCATTGCCCTTAACGCTGGCAATCTCCCTGCTTGTGCGCTCAACCTCGCTGGTTTTGACGAGCCGCTGTTCCCTCAATTCCTGGATCACTTCACCAGAACCCATATTTTGCTGCCACTTCTCCTTACTTTAAGTCGGCGGTTCGTCGGGGAAAAATTTATGGTGAGACCAACAACAGCGAACAGTCCCAATTGGTGCGATCATATGCTCAGAATCGGCGCTCGATGAAGGTGGTAACGGTTTCGGCTGGAGCATCATGCAGTCACTAACCTGATACCCTTCCAGGTCAGCCAAGGTCGTAACCGTCAGGACTAAGTGTTGTAAGTTGCAACCTGCAGGTCGTGCTCGAGACCGATGTTGTGGGAACTACTCCCAGTGCGCCCAGAATCGTCGACGCATACTTCTGGAAATAGATTCGAAACGGAAGATCGGCCGGACACTTTTGCGTGTCTTTCCGCGAGCCCACACACCCTTCGAAGGCGGGCGCAGTCTTCCCACTTGCCTGCGGCACCGAGGACGGCATTCCCCAACATGCATCTTCCTGGTGACCGGCTCACGCGTTTGTTTAGACTGGTTAAGCAAGAAAGCGGAGAGTGTGCATGACAGAGGAAGAGATTCGGCTATCCGAATCCGCAAGTCGCAAGAAGCATTGGAAACGCTGGGGTCCTTATCTAAGCGAACGTGCCTGGGGCACCGTCCGCGAAGATTACAGCGCCAAAGGAGACGTCTGGGAACATTTTTCCCACGACCAGTCCCGTTCGCGCGCCTATCGCTGGAACGAAGATGGGTTGGCCGGAATCAGCGACCGCAAGCAAACTACCTGCTTTGCCCTCGCTCTTTGGAACGAGCATGATCCGATTCTGAAAGAACGCCTCTTCGGCCTGACCGGCAACGAGGGCAACCACGGCGAGGACGTAAAGGAATATTACTTCTACCTGGACTCGACCCCGACACACTCGTACATGAAGTACCTCTACAAATATCCGCAGTCAGAGTTTCCCTATCGTCGACTGGTCGAAGAGAATCGCAAGCGCGGAAAGGATGATGCGGAATTCGAGCTGCTCGACACCGGACTTTTCGATGACGATCGCTATTTCGATGTATTCGTCGAATACGCCAAGGCTGATACCGAAGACATCCTGATCAAGATCTCGGTTTCAAACCGCGGGCCCGAAGCCGCCAAGCTCCGCATTCTTCCTACAGTCTGGTTCCGCAATACCTGGTCGTGGGGAAATTCACAGCGCCACCCGGAATTGCACCAGGCGCGACCTGCGCCCGACCCCGTAATCGAACTCAATCACCACCACACTCGCCCTCGCTGGCTCCACTGTGAAGGCAATCCCGAGTTGCTGTTCACGGAGAACGAAACGAATGTACAGCGCTTGTACGGAGAGAAGTATCGCAAACCCTTCGTGAAGGATGGCATCAATGATTATGTCGTTGACGGCGATCGTGGAGCGGTAAACCCCGAGCTCAGCGGCACAAAGGCGGCGGCCCACTATTCTCTCACAGTTGGCGCGGGGCAAACCGTAGTCGTTCGGTTGCGACTGACCGACACCGACCTTTCCGGCAAGAGCGCGTTTGCCAGCTTCGATCACACCTTTGCAACGCGTCGGCGTGAGGCCGATGAATTCTATACCACGGTGATTCCGCAAGATCTTTCTTCAGATGCGAAGAACGTGATGCGCCAGGGATTTGCCGGCATGCTTTGGTCCAAGCAGTTTTATCACTACGTAGTCAAAGACTGGCTGCACGGAGATCCCGGAAACCCTGCTCCACCCCAGCAGCGCCGCCGCGGACGCAATCACGAATGGACCCACCTGTATAACGCCGACATTCTTTCCATGCCGGACAAGTGGGAGTACCCCTGGTATGCCGCATGGGACCTGGCATTTCACTGCATTCCACTCGCACTCGTGGACTCCGATTTCGCCAAGGAGCAACTCACGTTGATGCTGCGCGAATGGTATATGCACCCCAACGGTCAGATTCCCGCATACGAGTGGGCGCTTGGCGACGTGAACCCTCCAGTACATGCCTGGGCAGCGTGGCGTGTCTACAAGATCGACAAGAAGCGCAATGGAAAAGGGGACCGGGCTTTTCTGCAGCGCGTCTTTCACAAACTGATGCTGAATTTCACCTGGTGGGTAAATCGCAAAGACGCCGACGGCATGAACATTTTTCAGGGCGGATTCCTGGGCCTCGACAACATCGGCGTCTTCGATCGCAGCGCGCCGCTGCCCACCGGGGGCTACATAGAGCAATCCGATGGTACGAGCTGGATGGCCATGTACACCCTGAATCTGCTGGCGATCGCGCTGGAACTGGCCTCAGAAGATTCTTCTTACGAAGATGTCGCCAGCAAATTCTGGGAGCACTTTATCTATATTGCGAATGCCATGAGCCACCGCGGCGAAGAACATACAGGGCTGTGGAACGAGGAAGACGGTTTCTTCTACGACGTGCTCAAACTGCCCGACGGCTCACAGTTCCCCATGAAGATCCGATCCATGGTGGGATTGATTCCACTCTTTGCCGTGGAAACCCTGGAACCGGATGTCCTCGACAAGTTGCCGGATTTTAAAAAGCGGCTGGAGTGGTTCATCGAAAATCGGCCAGACCTGACGGCGAACATTGCCTGCATGGCCAGCGAAGGCATGGGTGAACGGCGCCTCCTTTCGATTGCCGACCCCGATCAACTGCGTTGCATTCTCAGGTTCATGCTGGATGAACGCGAGTTCCTTTCTCCGCACGGAATTCGGGCACTCTCGCAATACCATCGCGACAATCCGTACAAACTCACGGTCCGCGAGATGGAGCACCGCGTTGACTACGAACCGGGAGAATCTCTCACCGGACTGTTCGGTGGAAACTCTAACTGGCGCGGGCCAGTCTGGTTTCCCGTGAACTATTTGCTGGTCGAGTCGCTACAGAAATTCCATCACTACCTGGGCAACGACTTCAAAGTCGAGTTCCCCACCGGATCGGGAAAATCGATGACGTTATGGGAGGTAGCGGGAGAGCTGTCACGGCGCATGACCAGCATTTTCGTCCAGGACAAAAACGGCCGGCGGCCAGCCTTCGGCAACGTAGAAAAATTCCAGACCGATCCCCACTGGCGCGACCTGATCTTATTTCACGAATACTTCCACGGAGACTCCGGCTTCGGATTCGGCGCCAGCCACCAGACCGGATGGACCGGTGTAGTCACCAAGCTGATGCAACAAAGCGGAGAATCCCGCGGACACAAGAAGGCCAAACCAGGCAAGACGCCGGCGGCGGCCGACTTCAATGAGAGCTGAGGATGAAAGCGACGGCCGCTCCGCGAGCACTTTCAATCAATGCAGATTGTGCGGCGACATTGTTACATGCTGAATCCCGCATTTAGAGTTCACGTTGAATCTTGATTACTGAATAGATCACCAGAGAAAGGACGGCGCCGAAGTAAGACGCTATGATGCCGACCGAAGGATCCCAGAATCCGATTGAACATCCCAATGCCAATGAACCACCAATGCCAGCGACAGTCATTCCAACCAGACTGCCACCCACTTGCTTTTCCATCAGGAGTTTAACCGCTACGCTGATTGCGAGCCCGATAATTGTTCCCCATACTAAGTTAAACACGGCACATTTCCGATTCGAGTTGTCGTGAAGGTGTTTACTGTGACTATCACACTAGCCGCGGCAGTTGCCTATCACAGTTGGCGATGCTCTCGTATCTGGTTGTAGCTGGCAGCCAGCCTGGCACCACTCCTAAGTTTGTTCCCCAACCACTCGGAAGGCTCGCCATCGATAGTTCCGAAAACAATTGCATGTTTATCATCGCAGTGGTCGACATACATCCAGATTGACATCGACCTGCCAGAGACTTCCGAAAGAAGTTCAACCCGGAGGTAGTCGCCGTGTTGGTATTTTGACGTCGCGTTCGTGCCGACAACCCATCTGGCGGGTTCTACCATGCCTACTTGCCGTTTATTGTGTGTCTCCGTCATAAACATATGTGGCAGTACTTGCTCGACTTGAGTTGTGATTGTCCGGCTGTTCTCCCAACTAGAACCGGAACGTCACTCCTGCGGTTGCGTCGAATTCGTTCAGGTAATGGCGGTCACTCACAGTCCAGCACCCACCCCAGACCGGGTCACACCAGTAGCCCGCTTTGGTGGCTCCGAGGTACGCGGGCGACCACTTCGCCTGGAGACGTAGTCCAAGCCGCCGGCTGAAGTTGTATTTCACGCCACCGCCAAGATCTCCGACCAATCGGGTGCTGCTGCTCACTCCTTCGCGGGCCGGGTGCAGATTGGTGGCTCCCATTCCAAGCATCATGAAAGGTCTAATCGCCTTCTCATGACCTGTAAAATGAAACAGAAAATTCCCTATGTACTGGTTGGTGTCGAGCGTAAAGACCTTTATGCCCGATCCGCCTCCGGCGGGCTGAGCCAAGGTATCGGCCTTGTTGTAGGCCCACATGAATTCGAGGCCGTAGTAATCACCCCGCAAATAACCGGCGGCTAAACCGTAGGCATTTCCGTTTTGCACATCAATTCGGCGAAAAAAGGCCGTCGACAAGTCTAGTCCGCCGTTCGCCTGTCTGCCGAAGAAACCGGTGAGCTCGAAATTCTGCGCCATGGCCGTTGCAGCTCCGAGAACTAGGCAGATAGCTAGCCATGCTTGTTTCTTTCCCATCTTGCCTTCCCTGAAACGCAGATCGCGCTTGCCAGACTAAGAACATAGGAGGGCAAGGAGGCTTTGCTAACTGGCAAAACTGCCAGCAATCGTTGCTCGTATTCGCCATCTTCGAGTCGCCAACTTCCGGAATACAAGCGTTGTTGTGTGGCATTGAAATAGACGCTCTGCTCGCCCGCCCCTCGGCCGTTCGGTTTCTTCCCTGTCACTGTTAACAGTGTTTTCTGACGCGTTCCACCCGTAGGCTGATTTGTAAGCGAGGAATGGGAGGCCCGACGTATGCCACCCCGACTTTCTTCGGGTGGACCACCAAGGGAGGTAAATATGTTTAGCAGGCTTGTTCTTGCGGTCTTGATCTGCGCGGCGAGTGTTTCAGCTTTGGCTCAGACGCCTGCACCGAATTATCAACGCGGTACGATCACTGCAGTCATCGCTCATCAGAATGCGCCGGGAGAATCTGGCCGTGATGTCCCGCAGTATGACGTCTCAGTCAAGGTTGGCAACACAGTCTATGTGGTGTTGTTCACACCTCCCAACGGTTCAAATACTGTGGAGTATTCAGCTGGCATCGACATGTTGTTCCTGGTTGGAGACGACACGCTGACTTTTAACAGCATGGTCACAGGAAAAACCGCCATGCCGATTCTACGGCGGGAGACAATCCCCGGCCAAGGCGGCCTCGACTTGTCTAATGCGCCCAGTCAATATTTCAGCCTGAAGCTGCAGAATCTTTCGGAGAAACTGGCCCTCAGTGAAGATCAACAGGCCAAAATCAGGCCGATCCTGGAACAGGAGTCCGGAGAACTTTCTCCCCTTTGGAACAATCCCGCCATTTCACGCAAGGAGAAATTGGACAAGCTCGAAAGAGTGGTCCGCGCCTCCGACGAAAAGATAAGACCGATCCTCTCTCAGAGCCAGCGGGAGAAGCTCCAAGAAATGCGGAAGGAACAGAAAGACCAGCTCAAGAAACTCATCGCGGACAAAACTGCTCGCAAGTAATCTTCGGAGCAGAGCCGCTTCACGCAGCGGTGGAAAGTCGTCGTTTCATCGGCGACGGCTGGACGAGATGCAGGCGCTCACCAGGAACTCCCGCCCTCAACTCTAAAGCTCTCGATTGGCTCTTTCTTTGCGTACGAAATGGCGGTACGCGCCGACGCTCAGGAAATTGATAAACACAGCGATCACGTTCCACGCGATCACGGGTCGCGAACCAATCAACAAGCCATAGTAGACCCAGAGGATCTGAAAGACGCCCATGATTGCCGCCATTCTCGGATTCATGCCCGCGCTTGACCTGCGCCTCAACATCGCTACCAAATCCGGCACAGCGGCAAAGGTCGTTCCCAAACCCGCCACAAAGCCAAATATCTCTGACCGGAGAAACCTGGGGATGAACAGGCTTTGCATGTCGTGTGGAACCAGGTCCTGACAACCACAGAGTGTGATCAGGCTCATGAAGATAACAGTGAGCGTCATTCTATTGAGCCTAGCCATACGCGCCTCCGCAACTTTCGATCTTTGAGACCAGGTCAACTCCGGCGTCGCAATAGCCGGCTATCCGCGGTTCGTGACCATCCATCTGGGTGACCTGTGGGGAACATTCCATGCAACGGCAGCGAATCCCATTTGCGACGACCACCAATTAGAAATCAGAAAGTCCACCCCACGGAGGTCGTGATTCCTAAATCATTCTTTGGAGCTTCGATGGGAGGGCGAGTGTCATAGTTTTCGTAGAGCTGGAAATTCCAATAGAAGTTCCGTATCAATTCGATTCGCAGGTTCGACTGCGAACTCAAGCGCACGCGTCCTGGATCGGACACGCTCGGGAACAAAAATGCCTGCGAATTCACGTTCAGAGTCTTGAAGCGAAAGGTGGAGAATGTGAGACCGACCAAAGACTCGACATTGTTACGAATCGGTTCTGTGCCGGGTTGGGGGACGTAGTTCTCATGCGTGTAAACAGCCCCTCCCACTGCTGCCAGTCTTGTTCTATCGGTCTGGACAAGTCTGCGGCCGAATGCACCACCGTAAGTGGAACGTAGGTTGAGGCTCTGCTGGTTGCTCTTCAGTAAGCTGAAAAGTCCGGCCGCAAGCCATTTGTTCGTCAGCATCCGGGCATACTGCGAATCGAGGGTGAAGCGGTTGGTGTTTTCCGCATTGGTTTGTGAGTTGAATTGTGAAGAGGTAGCTACCGACACGGTGTTCTTAGTACTGCGAAAGGCGACATCTGCCCCCAAAGATGAACTGGTTGCGCTGTTGCCACTGGCGAAACTGAATCCGTAATTTACGGAGCCAGTTAACTGGTTCCAGATGCTGCCTTCCCTTCGTCCGATGGCAATCACTTCTGATGGTTCCACTTCGATAGATACACCCTTAGCGAGGACCTTGAAGCTCTTGCCACCGCCGCTTGGAGTTACATCCTGGCTGATAAATCCGGTCACGCGCTCACCGTTCGCCAAAGCGACGATAAACGTATCCTTGCTCTGCATGGTCTTCACTTCATTCCAGTCCAGATAGACATCGTCCTTCATGTAGTAGGAGCTGAAGATAAGCTCGCCGCGCTGCAGGTCCTTGATTTCACCGGTGAACTTGTCGCCATTTTTCATAACAACCACATCGTCTTTGCTTTTCCCGAACAAGGGACAGGCAACCAGCAACAGAAGCACTACTAGACCGGCGGGTCTAGGCAGAACAGGAATTGAAAACAAGGTTATCTCCACGACTGCAGCGTTCTCCGTGGAACCACAGAGGTTGTCACACAGTAGGCCCATTGCCGGCGTTCTGCGGCTTGAGTTCACGTTTTTCGTCGAAGACCCATGTGCAGGCCTTGGAGAAACATCGTTCTCAGACGGCAGTCGTCCGATTGAAGTTCATCTCTCGGATACTAGCGAGTCGGTCGCGAAGCCTTTACTGACAAAAGTGACAGTTTTCCTTTGGCGTGGCGTCTGGCACCTTGCGTTGTGATGGGAAGAGATTCCATGAAACCAAAATATGTGAGCCGATGGATGCAAGGGGCATGCGTCGTGCTTGTCATCCTTCTTTCCGAGATCTGGATGCAAGCGCAATCCCAGGACCCCCAGACACCGGACCTGCAGCAGCTTAAAACCAGGCTGCAACAATTGGACCAGGAGATGCAGGAACTAAAGGGGCAAATTAACGCGGTGGAACAGGCGCAGAAGTCACCCGGTGCGCCCACAACCACGACCTCTGCCGCCCCGAGCGGTGAAAAACCGGCGAAGGAAACGAAACCAGCGGAGCAGAAAAGCAATATTGACCTATACGGTTTCATCATGCTCGACACTGGATACGACTTCAAAACAAACGACCCGGACTGGTTCGACGTTATTCGCCCAACCAAGTTGCCGTCTTTCAACGGAGAGTTTGCACCTGATGGAAAGGTTTACTACGGGGTCCGGCAGACCCGGTTCGGTGTGAAAACCTCTACGCCAACCGGATTGGGCGAGTTGAAGACACAATTTGAATTCGAGTTGTTCGGGACAGGAGTCGATGCCGGCCAGACCACCTTCCGTTTGCGCCATGCCTACGGTGAACTAGGACAGTTCGGCGGTGGCCAGACCTGGAGCCCGTTCATGGACATTGACGTCTTCCCCAACTCGGTGGAGTACTGGGGACCCACTGGAATGGTCTTCTTCCGAAACCTGCAATTTCGCTGGATGCCGATTCGAAATCAAAGAACCCAACTCACCTTCGCCATCGAGCGGCCTGGTGCCAGCGCCGACGGTGGCGTGTATGCAGATCGAATTGAGTTACAAGGAATCAAACCCAAGTTCGACATGCCAGACTTCTCCTGGTCGGGACGGCTGATCAGGCAGTGGGGTTATGTACAACTGGCAGGCATCTTCCGAAAGATCAGCTGGGTAGACCTGAATAAAACCCCCGCCCTTGACCTCAGCGGTGATGCTTTTGGTTGGGGCTTGAACCTGACTTCCAACCTTAAGTTCAGCAAGAAGGACACCGGGAGGTTCGAGGTTGTCTATGGCAAGGGTATCCAGAACTACATGAACGATGCCCCAGTGGACATAGGCGTCAAGAACAATCTCGCGAATCCGATAACACCCATCGAAGGGGTGCCCTTGCCGCTTTTGGGCGTGGTCTCGTTTCTCGATCACAACTGGAGTGATCGCTTTAGCACCTCGATCGGCTACTCCATGCTGAACATCGAGAACTCCGACGCGCAGAAGCCATCGGATTTCCATCAGGGTCACTACGCACTCACGAACCTTCTCTACCACCCCGTTCCAAGTGTCACGATCGGGAGCGAGTTCCAGTTTGGCAGGCGGGTCAACTTTAGCGACGGCTTCAATGTCAACGACTATCGCATCCAGTTTTCGTTCAAGTATGACTGGAGAAAGGTTTTTGAATTCTGACGGCAAAGAAGGTTCTCGGCTGGACATGTCACTCGCGCTTCGCTGTTCTGCTGCGCGACTAGCACATATGAAGCAACTTCAGTCTGGGGACTTCATGGAGGTCCTGTGAAAAGAGCGCTCATCATTTCTACCGGCTTCATATGGATCCTGCTTGGTTCTACCGTAAACGGCCAAAACAAATTCAGAATCGAAAAAGACCTTTTGGGCGAGAAGGAAATCCCAGTTGAAGCGTACTACGGTGTGCAAACTGCGCGAGCACTTGAAAATTTCCAGATTTCCGGAATTCAGATCAATCACTATCCGGGGTTCGTCGAAGCGTGGGCAATCGTCAAGTTGGCTGCGGCCAGGGCAAACGCCGAGGTAGGCGCGATGAAGCCGGAGACGCTTCAGGCTATTGAAAAGGCCTGTAAGGCTGTGCGGGATGGCAAGTACAACGATCAGTTCCAAGTCGACTGGTACCAGGGCGGCGCGGGAACATCAACCAACATGAACGCCAACGAGGTACTGGCCAACATCGCTCTCGAACTTTCGGGACACAAGAAAGGCGAGTACCGGTTCGTCGACCCTCACGATGATTTAAATATGTCACAGTCGACCAACGACTCCTACCCAACGGCAATCAAGGTTGCCTTTCTCCTCCGCAACGACAAGTTGATCGAAGAGCTGCAGAAGCTCGCTGCCTCGTTCCGGATGAAAGGGGACGCTTACCTGGAAATCGTGAAGATGGGCCGGACAGAAATGCAAGATGCCGTGCCCATGACAGTCGGCCAGGAATTTCACGCGTTCGCCGCATCGCTCGAAAGCGAAATCCAATTGCTCCGGGATGCTGAGAAATATCTGTACGCGGTTAACATGGGCGCGACTGCCATCGGCACCGGCCTCAATGCACCCAAGGGATACGCGGAAAGGTGCGCGGTCCATCTTGCCAAGCTCACCGGCAAGCCGATTGTGCCTGCCTCTGACATGCTGGCCGCAACCTGGGACCAGCAAGGCTTTGTGGTCTATTCTTCTGCCCTCAGAAGCGTTGCGGTAAAGCTCTCCAAGATTGCCAGTGACTTAATCCTCCTAACCTCCGGGCCGCGGGCTGGACTGTTCGAGATCAACCTGCCGGCCCTACAGCCGGGCTCGTCCATTATGCCGGGGAAGGTAAACCCGGTTATTCCCGAACTGGTTAACCTCGTTGCCTTCCGAGTGATCGGTAACGACTACAGCGTCAGCCTGGCCGCCGACCACGGCCAACTTCAGCTCAACGCCTACGAGCCGATCGAGGGCCTGGCCGTGATCGAGTCCCAGAGTCTGCTGTATCGAGCATCCATTGCTTTCAGGACCACGTGTATCGACGGCATCACTGTGAATGAACGCATGTTGGAGCACTACATGGAAACCACGGTCGGGATCGTCACCGCGCTCAATCCCGTCCTGGGCTATGACAAGGCAACTGAACTGGCCAGTGAAGCCTATAAGACCAACAAGGGGATTCTCGAAATCATTCGAGAGAAGAAGCTTCTGACCGAACAACAAATCAAGGATTTACTCGATCCGGTCAAGTTGACCGGCTTGGATAAGTCCAAATACCCGAAGAAGTAGCATTGCTCGTCCTTCATTGTTCATTACTCATTGCACGCAGAAAAGGTATTGACAGGCTGTTGCACATCCTTCTTGCGTCATATCTGCAGATCAACCCAAGTTGCGATGCTCTTGTCCCTTGTCGCCGCGCTGAGCAAAAGCGACGACTTTGCTCGCTAAGTCACGGGCAAGGTGCCGTTGCATTGTGATCCGCACGTCAGGATTGGCCGCGAGATAACGTTGCAGCGTGACAACCTCCCACCGCATGGCACGAACCGGTTCCATCGCCACTGCATCCACATCGGCCGGGGTGCCGCTCAAGAGAAGTGCGGACCCCACGAGGTTGCCGGCGACCAATTCACCGAGGACAAGCCCGTCTCTCACCACCAGCACTTTCCCGTGGACAATGCACGAAATCGCCTCGGGGCACTTGCCCATCTCTATCAGTTGCTCACCGATCGCCGTAGTGGTCCAGGATCCGATGCTCAGAACCTGCAGGACTTTGCGAGCGGGCACATCTTCGAAGACGAGCCCGCGAACATACTCCTCCTCAGGGGTGAGTTTAACCGGACGACGCTCGACCAACAGACGCCAGGATTGGAAAATATTGATCGCCGCAAAGAGCACACTCCAACCAATCGGCGCCCACAGCGGCTTCGGCTGAAGGACGAAATAAGGGATGGCAATCAGCGAGGACGCCAACGCGCACAACCTTAGCCACAGAATATCTCGAACGCTGTAAGCCAGGAGCAGCAAGACGTTTGCCGCGTGAATAAAGTAGTTCGGGTCGAATAAGTTCATGGTTACAGCCCAGGCCAGTGTCGATTGCGCCAACCGGTAACTGCAAGTTTTGACAGTTCTTTCCGCATCCTCCGATTCGTAAATTGAAAACGTCCACACCCAGTGGAGCGGGCGAAACGGATGTAACGATTTCCCGCTTTCGGGCCGCTCTTCGCAGTTGCGAGGCCAGGATGCAAACCAATGCCCGAGCAGGACGGAGTCTGACCGATTCGCTCGCCTCCGAGCCCGTGAATCAATACGAGACTAGTGAACAGCTTGTTTGAAAAGGAGAATGCGCGATGGAAAACCCACTCAAAGTGATTGGCAGCTCGGGAACCGGGTGTGGTACCTGCAAACCAACGGGATGTGGATCGTGCGGAACAACAACGCACAAGACTGAGGCTCCAGTAGCTCTCAGCCGACGAGCATTCGGGCACGCCGTTCTGGCCGCCTCAGCAGGCGCGATACTCACAGGATGTTCGACAGAAAAGGCTCCGGAAACAGCCAGCGGGCCGACTCCAGCCCCTGCGCCCCCGGCTCTTTCGCCCGACCTCGCCGTGGTTCAGAGTTCGAAGGGTCCGATCATGACGGCGCTCGAAGAGTTCTACAAGATGGGCCCCGGGCCGTCCAGCTCCCACACCATGGGCCCGATGAGAATTACGTACGATTTCTTCCAGCGGGTTTCGAAGCTTCCGGACGATCAACTCCAGCGGGCAACAGCGCTCAAGGTTCACTTATTTGGCAGCCTGAGTGCGACTGGCAAAGGTCACGGCACAGACAGAGCGTCTCTTGCCGGCTTGCTCGGAAAAGCTCCAGCGACGTGTCCTCCCGCAGTTTCTGGATGGGCTGGCTGCTAATCCCGACCAGTCCTACAAAGTTACTCTCGGCCCCAAGACCCTCGACCTGACGCTGAAAGACATCATCTTCGACGCCACCAAGGGCGACTTCCACCATCCGAACACCATGACCGCGAAGCTGCTCGCCGGAAACGAGACGCTTTACGAATTGGAATACTACTCGGTCGGGGGCGGATTCATAGAGTGGAAGGGTTATAAGGCGCCCGACAAAGGCCAACCCAAGTACCCGTTCGAGCATGCGCGGGAGCTGAAGAAATATCTCATCGACGACAAGATCCCTCTACCGCAACTGCTGCTTACGAATGAGATGGCGATCTCCGGCAAGAGTGAGAAAGACATCTGGGAGTTTCTCGACCAGGTGGCCGAAGTCATGGTGCGCGGCGTTGATACCGGATTGACGGTAGAGAGTGTCCTTCCCGGCCCCATCAAGCTGCACAGCAAGGCTGCCGCGATGCAACGCAACTTGAAGACCACCACCAAGGGAGATGCCGGCCGGGCGATCACCCAGGTGGCATCGTACGGGTTTGCCATGGGCGAGGAAAACGCCCGCGGCCATATCATCGTGACCGCTCCCACCGCGGGTTCGGCGGGAATCATTCCAGCAATCGTCAAGTCCCTGCGCGACCTCAAGACACCAACACAGAAGATCCGGGATGGTTTTCTCGCGGCGGCGGCGATTGGTTATCTCTGCAAGCACAACGCAACTCTTTCTGGCGCCGAAGGCGGTTGTCAGGCGGAAGTCGGCGTTGGCTCTTCGATGGGCGCCGCAATGATCGCGCAAGCCTTGAGTGCAAGCCCGAAGGTGGTGTCAAACGCAGCCGAGTCAGCGCTCGAAGCGCACCTTGGCATGACGTGCGACCCGGTCGCCGGATACGTTCAGGTCCCCTGCATTGAGCGCTGCGCATACGGAGCAGTCAAAGCGTGGACTGCTTACTGCATCGCAAGCGAAGAAATCCCGGAGGAGCGCCGCGTTGATCTGGACACAACGGTCGCAGCCATGGCCCTTACGGCCAAGGAAATGAACTCGAAGTACAAGGAAACCTCGGAAGGCGGCTTGGCTGTCTCTGTCGTGCTCTGCTGAGCGGCGATGCACGACACGAGCAGGAGAATCAGTCTTGAGTGAAGTTATGCCACAGGTATTCGCACGTCCTGGAAGCGAACGGGATACGAGCACAGGCATCAGGACGGCCGCCGTCGCCTGGGTGGTGGCGGCGATTTTTTACTTCTATCAATACGTGTTGCGCTCGGCGCCGTCCGTCATGATGCCGCAGTTATCAGCGGCTTTCGCGCTCAGTTCGATGGGCGTGGCATCGATGTTGGGCCTGTTCTACTACGGATATTCGCCATTCAGTCTGGTCGCGGGCGCTGCGATGGACCGCCTGGGACCGAGAAAGGTCCTCCCGATTGCCGCGGCTGTGGTCGGCGTCGGGGCCCTGCTATTCGCGACAGGCCGCAGCGATTTGGCGAGCGTGGGCAGAGTGCTGCAGGGAGCCGGGGGTGTATTTGCACTTGTGGGAGCCATCTACATTGCCACCAAGAACTTTCCGCCGTCGCGGGCAGCCACCTTGATCGGTGCTACGCAGATGTTCGGAATGGCCGGCGGGTCGGCGGGGCAGTTTGCCGTTGGGCCAATGATCGGCGCGGGGTTCGCTTGGGACCGTTTCTGGATCGGCATGGGCATTGCCGGCCTGGCGATGGGCACCCTTCTCCTTGTTCTCTTGCCAAAGGAAAAGAGAATAGAGCAGCCTGGCAGTGGGTTAAGAAGCACGACCGACGCTTTCTACACCGTATTCAAGAATCCGCAATCGATATTGTGCGGCGTAATCGCTGGGCTGCTTTTCATTCCGACAACAATCTTCGACATGGTGTGGGGCGTGCGCTATCTCCAGGAAGCGCATGGCATCGACTATGCCTCAGCAGTTATGCGCTCCGCCGCGGTGCCATTTGGGTGGATCATTGGCTGCCCGTTGCTCGGCTTCATTTCCGACCGACTCGGGCGACGAAAGCCAGTGATCATCGGCGGCGCAGTCCTGCTTTTCGCCTGCCTGGCCTGGATCCTATTCGGCCGCACAGGTGTCCTTCCTCCTTACTCAATCGGCGTCACGGCCGGACTGGCGTCGGGCGCTGCAATGCTGCCCTACACCGTAATTAAGGAGGCCAACCCTCCGCAGTTTGGCGGTACGGCAACCGGAGTGATGAACTTTCTGAATTTTACTTTCAGCGCTCTGCTGGGTCCGGTCTTCGGATGGATGCTTCAGCTTCTGTCCGGCGGGACCGCTCCCATGCGGTTGGAACATTACCAAATGGCTTTTGCGCCTCTTCTACTGGGCGTCGTCATCGCAATTGGCCTCGCTTTCTTGCTGAAGGAGACAGGCCCCGCGATTCGAACATCTCTCTCTGATTTGGGACAGGAGGTCTAAACATGAGCCGAGCAACCGGCACAGCAACAACCGGAAGTGGAAAGTACGAACAACTGCTGGCGAGGTGCAAAAGTCTGCAACCGGTTCCAACCGCAGTGGTACACCCCTGCGAAGCAACGGCACTGTCCGCCGCAGTGGAAGCTGCGAACAAGGGACTCATTATCCCGATCCTGGTCGGCCCCCGCGACAAAATAGAATCAACCGCCAAGTCGGCAGGGATCGATCTCAACAACTTCCAAATTGTTGACGTTCCGCACAGCCACGCAGCGGCCGCCAAGGCGGTCGAATTGTTACGCGAGGCCAAGGCAGAAGTTCTGATGAAAGGCAGTCTGCACACCGACGAATTGATGGCAGCGGTCGTCTCCCGTGATAAAGGCTTGCGCACCGCCCGCCGTATCAGCCACGTCTTCGTGATGGATGTGCCCACTTATCACAAGGTACTTATTGTTACGGATGGCGCAATCAACATTGCTCCTACCCTGGAAGACAAAGTAGACATTTGCCAGAACGCCATAGATCTGGCTATCTCGCTCGGTCGTGAAAGGCCGAAGGTTGCCATCCTCGCTGCGGTCGAAACCGTAACTTCGAAAATGCCGGCCACCATCGATGCCGCTGCGCTTTGCAAGATGGCCGAGCGTGGGCAGATCACGGGCGGCATCCTGGATGGGCCTCTGGCCTTTGACAATGCAATCAGCAAGCAAGCGGCGGAAACCAAAGGTATCCACTCTGAGGTCGCCGGTGATCCGGACATCCTGCTGGCACCGGATCTCGAAGCCGGTAACATTCTCGCCAAGCAACTAACCTTCCTGGCCAATGCCGACAGCGCAGGCCTGGTGCTGGGAGCGAGGGTGCCGATCATCCTCACCAGCCGGGCCGATAGTGTGCGATCCCGCATTGCCAGTTGCGCCGTCGCCATGCTGGTAGCGCATGCGCGACGGAAGAAAACATAGAGAAATTCTCATGGATGATTACGCACTCGTACTCAACGCAGGCTCATCGAGCCTGAAGTTCTGCGTATACCGGCGGACAGACTCGGAGAAATGGCGACTGGAGGCACGAGGTCAGATTGAGGGCATCGGGACTTCGCCACGACTCTCCGCCAAGGATGCTCTCGGCGGAATTCTCGCACAAAACAATCTGGATGATTGGGTGAGTGATGGCCGCGCTGCCCTCGATGCTCTGGCTTCCTGGCTTCGGTCGAAGTACGGTGGCGCCCGAGTGTTGGGTGTCGGCCACCGTGTGGTTCATGGTGGAGCGCGGTATGCCCAGCCAACAATCGTGACCCGGGAAGTTCTGGCAGAGCTATACGAACTGGTTCCTCTGGCCCCATTGCACCAGCCGCACAACCTGTTAGCCATTGACACGATCTTCGAGCGCATGCCGGACGTACCGCAGGTTGCCTGTTTCGACACAAGCTTCCATCAGGGCCAGTTGCCGGTCGCGAAGTTGATACCGCTGCCCAGGGAGATTTGTAAATCGGGCCTGCAGCGATATGGCTTCCATGGCCTGTCCTATGAATACGTCGCTTCCGTTCTGCCTCAGGTAGCTCCGGAAATCGCCAAGGGACGCGTCATCATCGCGCATCTCGGAAGCGGCGCCAGTCTGTGCGCATTGAAAGACGGGAAAAGTGTAGATACCAGTCTCGGCTTCACGGCGCTGGATGGACTCTGTATGGGCACCAGACCAGGTGCGCTTGATCCCGGCGTTGTTTTGTATCTCTTTCAGAGCTTGGGGCTTTCTCCTAAAGAGGTGGAGACCATTCTCTACAAGAAATCGGGGTTGCTCGGGATCTCTGGCATCAGTAACGACATGCGCGACCTGCTTGTCAGACGTGAGCCAGGGGCCCGTCTGGCGGTGGATTACTTCGTTTACCGCGCAGCCAAGGAGATTGGCGCTTTGGCCGCCGTGCTGGGCGGGATCGATGGACTCGTATTCACTGCGGGCATTGGAGAGAATTCACCGGAAATCCGCCGAAGAATTTGCGAAGCCTCTTCCTGGCTGGGCGTGGAGCTGGACGCAGAAGCCAACACTAATAGAGGTCCTCGGATATCCACTCACAAAAGCAGAGTCTCGATCTGGGTCATTCCCACCAACGAGGAACTCATGATCGCGCGGCACACCGGCGCGCTGCTTGGATTGACGGAGCGCACAGCAGCGTGAGGCTGGCGGTTCGTGCGTGAAAACTGAAGCGGGATTTGCGTGAGAGCCGGCCAGAATGAGCGAAGACTCTTGCGCCAAGCCCACGAGGGGGAAAGCGAAGAGTAACTAGGGTAAATCTGGCATGAACAAGAGAAACTTTCGATCAAGACTGCTTCTGGTAGTCACGCGAAAGTGCATTACGGTTTTGTGTGCCGCGTTGCTTGTGCCCGGAGAGGCACTTTTGCTGGCTCAATCACAGCAGGCAACGACTCAGACAGCAGCGGCGAAAATTCCTGCGGAGCAACTCGATTCTCTCGTGGCACCTATCGCCCTCTATCCGGACCCATTGTTGGCCCAGGCCTTGGCGGCCTCTACGTATCCTCTCGAAATCATTCAACTCCAGCAGTGGCTGGGGAAGAACAAGAACCTGACGGAAAAAGCACTCGCCGATGCAGTGGCGAAAGAAGATTGGGATCCAAGTGTTCAGGCCCTGGCCGCTCTGCCTGATGTGGTCAAGCGCCTGGCAGACGACATTCAATGGACCACCGATTTGGGAAATGCGTTCCTGGCTCAGCAGAGCGATGTGATGGACGCCGTGCAGCGCATGCGCAAGAGGGCTCAGGACAAGGGCAATTTGAAATCGACCGAACAACAGAAAGTGGAAACCAAAGTCATCGAAAGCAAGAGCGTGATCATAGTCGAACAGGCGAATCCGCAAGTCGTGTATGTGCCTTCGTATGATCCCGTCGTGGTCTACGGTCCCGCCTACTATCCCTACCCTCCTATTTACTATCCGCCGGTGGGATACTACGCCGCGGGGATGGCGATCTCTTTTGGCGTTGGCATCGCTATGGGGGCGTTCTGGAGCGGCGGTTGGGGATGGGGATGCGGCTGGGGTGGGAATAACGATATCAACATCAACCGAAACAATAATTTCAACCGCAACACGAATGTTGGTGGCGGCAACCGTAACAACATCGGCGGAGGCAACCGCCCATCGAATCAACCAGCGCGCGGCGCGGGCAACCGAGCCTCGACTCAACCGGCCCGTGGCGGCGGCGCCGGCGGGGGTGCAGGCGACAAGTGGCAACACAGTCCGCAACATCGCGGCGGCGCCCCGTATCGGGACCGGGCGACCGCTGACAGGTTTGGCGGCACGACGCGCGGCGATTCGCTTGCTAACCGCCAGGCCGGCGCCCGGCAACAGGTTGGCCGGCAGGGCGGCAATCTGTCCAGCAACCGCGGCGCGGGGGCTGGCGTGAGCAATCGAGCCGGAGGCGGCAACCGGGCCGGCGGGGGCGGAGGGGCAGGCCTTGGCAGCAGGTCGGGTAGCGGTGGATCTGATCGCATCGGAAGCCGGGATCTCTCTCGCAGCGGCGGCGGTAACCGAGACGCCTTTGGCGGGGGCTCCAAGGGATACAACGGATCGAGTGCTCGCTCCGGCAGCAGCCGCGGCTCCTCCAGCATGGGATCTCGGGGCGGCGGTGGAGGCATGAGTCGTGGTGGCGGAGGGCGGCGCAGGTAGGAGGTCTAAATTGCGGCACGGAGATCGTAGGAGCACAGAATGAAATCAACATCTGCAAATGGAAGTCTCCCCGGACTTCGTTGGATTGGCGCTGCGGTGGTCTGGGCTTGTATCTGCACGCCGATTCTTTTCTTTGGACAGCAATCTCCGGCGACAAAAACGCCGGCTGCTACGACTGCCCCTGCTGCAGGAGCCCGTAGCTTTGACACCCCGCAGCAGGCTGCCAACGTGCTAATCGCCGCCGCCGAAAAATTCGATGTGGTTACGCTCGCTCAGATTTTTGGCCCCGGTGGCGAGGACATCGTATTTAGCGGGGAATTCGCGCAAGACCAGCAGCACGCCGCTAATTTCGTGACTGAAGCCCGCGAAAAGAAGAGCGTCTCCCTGGATCCGAAAAGCAGGAACCGCGCATTCCTCCTCGTGGGCAATGAGGACTGGCCGTTCCCCGTCCCGATTGTGAAGAGGGGCGACAAATGGTCCTTTGACGCCAAAGCCGGCCGACAGGAACTCCTCTACCGCCGCATCGGCGCTAATGAATTGGACGCAATTTCAATCTGCCACGGCTACGTCGAAGCGCAACATGATTACGCCTTCCAGACGCGCGAAGGTTATGAAGTGAACCAGTACGCACAGCGCATCGTTAGCACTTCTGGCAAACAGGATGGGTTGGCCTGGCAAAACTCCGATGGTACCTGGGGAGGCCCCGTGGGCGACAAGATTGCCCGCGCCATCGAACAGGGCTACACCAGCGGCTCCGAGCCGTATCACGGCTATTTCTTCAAAATTCTAAAGGGACAGGGGCCCGCGGCGCCGCTGGGCAAAATGGACTTTGTGGTGAAAGGCGTAATGATCGGGGGCTTTGCCTTGGTGGCGGCGCCGGCCGAGTACGGCGTGACCGGAGTGAGAACCTTCATCGTCAGCCACGACGGCGTTGTGTACGACAAGGATTTTGGGCCGAAAACTCTGGACGAGTTCAAGACAATGGAGCGCTTCAACCCCGACAAATCTTGGACCCCGATCCCAGACGAAGACGAATAGAGAAGACGCAACGACAGTTTCTCTATCGCCACGCTTTCGACAGGAGCTTCTATCTTCTACTTTCTAGCCGTAGCCGTGATCTCTATGCGGCCCTGCCCGACGAGCTTCGCGACTACGACAGTCGTCCGGGTCGGACGTGGATCCTTGAAGTATTCCTTGTAAACGGCGTTCATCCGCTCGAAGGTCGCGACATCGGTGAGGTACACCTGCACGCTCACGACATCCCCCGAGGACATTCCGGCTGCTTTGAGCACAGCGCCAATGTTGTCCAGCGCCTGTTTCACTTCGGCTTCGAAGCTGCCGGGAATCTTACCGGCAGCATCCTCGCCGCCCATCCCCGAGATGTAGAGCGTGTCACCCACGAGGATTCCGTGGCTCCACGAAGCACTTGCCTCGGCTCGCTCTGGACGGACAACCTTCTTTTCCGCACCGAAGGTCAGAGCGGAGCATAGCGACACGAACGCAACCGCAGCGATCAGTTTTCGCATTGTGACACCCTTGGTTCTGGAATTCTGTTTCATGGTGTCCGACGATCGTAGTCCGGCGTGGAAGAGTAGTACGACTGCCAAAAGCAACAGTCCATTTTGTCATCGTTTTCTTGCGAATTTCACGGGACCCAGTTTTCAAGAATCGCCTGTGATAGGAACGTCTATCGGCGCAAGCACCCTTCGCCTTCTCTGACAGTTTTGACAGTGGTGGTGAATGCATCTCCGCCTTAGAAAAAGATAGTGGAGGTGTTTATGAGTGTGATCGGGCGCCTCCCTAAAGGCAGACCAGACGTCCCCCTCAAGCTCACGAGCACTATTCCAGAGAAACAAAACGAGAAAGAAAGTACGAAATCGCTCTAATACAAAAACGTAGGAGAAGGCAAATGGCTATTGCTATCGTGCACCCGATAACATCCGAGAAAGTGATTTCCCCATGGCAGGGATTCAAGACCGGCCTCTGGCAAAAGGAGATTAATGTTCGCGACTTCATCCAGCAGAACTACCAGCCGTATGAGGGAGACGAGTCCTTCCTTGCACCCGCGACCGGGCGGACCAAGAATCTTTGGAATCGATTGAACGAACTCTTTGTGGAAGAGCGAAAAAAAGGCGTGCTCGACGTCTCTCTGATTCCGAGTTCCATCACCGCACATGGTCCGGGCTACATCGATCGGAACAATGAAGTCATCGTGGGTCTTCAAACTGACGCGCCGCTGAAACGGCCCATCATGCCGAGTGGCGGGCTCCGCATGGTTGTGACAGCTCTGAAGACTTATGGATACGAACCCGATCCGCATATGGTTGAGGCGTTTACCAAGTACCGCAAGACTCACAACGATGCGGTCTTCGATGGTTATACCGCAGACGTGAGGCGGTGTCGCAGCTCACACATCCTGACCGGCCTTCCTGACGCCTACGGCCGCGGCCGCATTATCGGTGACTACCGACGCGTAGCCCTCTATGGAGTCTCACGTCTGATTGAGCGGAAGCAGGAGGAGAAGCGCAGTCTCGACTCAGCCATGTCTACGGATGAAATCATTCGTGACCGCGAAGAGCTGAGCGAACAGATTCGCGCGCTGAAGGAACTACAGAAGATGGCCTCCATCTATGGGTTCGATATCTCGGGCCCGGCCCGCAGCGCCCGGGAAGCGGTGCAGTGGCTCTACTTCGGGTATCTGGCGGCAGTGAAGGAACAGAACGGTGCTGCGATGTCTCTGGGCAGGACTTCGACCTTCCTTGATATCTACTTCGAGCGCGACTTGACCGCAGGCACCATCACGGAGGAGCAGGCACAGGAGATCATCGATGACTTCGTCATCAAGCTTCGCATCGTTCGTTTTCTGCGCACGCCGGAGTACGACGAGCTTTTTGCGGGTGATCCCACCTGGGTCACGGAGTCGATTGGCGGGATGGGAGACGATGGACGGACCCTGGTAACCAAAACGAGTTTTCGCTACCTTCAGACACTCTACAATCTCGGTCCCGCTCCTGAACCGAATCTGACGATCTGGTATTCCCCGCGGTTGCCTGATGGGTTCCGCAGCTTCACAGCAAAGGTGGCGATAGACACGAGTTCCATCCAATTCGAAAGCGATGAAATCATGCGTCGCTCGTGGGGAGACGACGGAGCCATCGCTTGTTGTGTGTCACCAATGCTGGTCGGAAAACAGATGCAGTTCTTCGGCGCTCGAGCCAACCTTGCCAAATGCTTCCTCTACGCGATCAACGGTGGCAGGGACGAGATCACCGGCGAGCAAGTGGGTCCGTCAAACGGCGCCGTTCAAGGCGATTACCTCGACTTCGACGATGTTCTCGACAGGTTCGAAAAGATGATGGACTGGCTCGCTGACGTCTACGTCAATGCCATGAACATCATTCACTACATGCACGACAAGTATGCCTATGAGCGGATTGAGATGGCGCTGCATGACTATGCTCCTTTGAGAACGATGGCCTTCGGCATGGCTGGAATGTCCGTTGTCGCCGACAGCCTGTCGGCGATCCGTTACGCAAAGGTTCGAGTGATCCGTGACGAAACCGGGCTGGTGACTGACTATCAGACCGAAGGTCAGTTTCCCCAGTTTGGCAACAACGACAATCGCGTCGACCAGCTCGCTTCGTGGCTGGTCAGCACATTCATGACCAAGCTGCGGAAATATCCAACTTATCGAAACGCCGTGCACACGCAATCGATCCTGACCATCACTTCAAACGTGGTGTACGGGAAAAGCACCGGCAACACGCCGGACGGACGGCGGCGCGGAGAGCCTTTCGCCCCGGGTGCAAATCCAATGCACGGTCGGGACTCACACGGCATCCATGCCTCGGCAGCGTCGGTCGCCAAGATTCCCTACCGTGATGCCGCCGACGGCATTTCTCTCACGACTACGTTGGTCCCCGAAGGCCTGGGAAGGGTCGCGGGAGACCGAGTCACGAATCTGCGAAGCATGCTTGACGCCTTCTTCAGCTCAACCGGCTATCACATGAACGTGAATGTGCTGAATCGTGACACCCTTCTCGATGCGATCGATCACCCGGAAAAATACCCGAACCTGACGATTCGCGTCTCAGGGTACGCGGTGAACTTTGTGCGACTGACCCGGGAGCAGCAAATGGACGTGATCAACCGTACATTCCACGGGAGCCAAAGCCTATGATCGAAACGAAACCGCTGAAAAACCCTTCGCTGGAAGCGAAAAGTCCTTTCGAACTCCGCGTGAATCTCGGCCGGGACGTTCCCGAATCTGACGTCCGGACCGCGCTGGCTAGCGGAGACATGGGCTTTCTTCATTCCTTCACTACTGGTTCCACCGTGGATGGGCCAGGCGTTCGCGTGGTTGCATGGACAACAGGTTGCCATTGGCGGTGCAAGTACTGTCACAACCCAGACACATGGACTTTGAGCAACGGTTTCCCTGTAACGCTTGCGAAGGCAACCGAAGAGCTGCGCAAATATCGATACGGACTCAAGATAATGTCGGGTGGTTTTACATTGAGCGGTGGCGAACCACTCATGCAGGACCGGTTCGCCGTGAAGCTGTGTACTGCCGCGCAATTGATGGGGATTCATACGGCTGTGGAAACCAACGGCAGCCTTGGCAGCCGCCTCACCGACGCGGAGTTGGAAACGATCGACCTGGTGCTTCTGGGTATCAAGACCTGGGACCCGGAGCGCCACCGTCGACTTACCGGAATGGAGATCGGTCCAACCCTGGATTTTGCGCGCCGCCTGGCTGCAGTCAGGAAACCAGTGTGGGTGCGCTTCGTGTTGGTGCCCGGACTAACTGATGACCCCAAGGACATTGCTGAGATTGCAAAATTCACCGCCAGCATGGGTAACGTCGAACGAGTCGAGGTTCTACCCTTTCATCAAATGGGAAAATTCAAATGGAAGGAACTCAAACTCAACTACACACTCGATAACGTGCTGCCTCCAACGATCGACGCGGCTGAAAGGGCCTGCACACAGTTTCGTAATGAGGGACTCAAGGCTTACTGATCGGGCTTACCAATCAGGAGACGTGTTCGATTCACGCTAGCAAAACGGGGCTACGCATGAGACCAAAACGCAGAATGATATTCGTACTTACCTTACTCCTCATGTTTGGAGGCTACGAAAGGTCTGCTGCTCAGGAGAAGAAGCTCCCCAACATCACCATCCTCGCCACCGGTGGGACTATTGCCGGTGCAGGGGCCTCGGGCACTCAGGCCGCCTACACTTCCGGCGCGGTGACCATCGACGCCATGCTGACCGCTGTTCCGGGCATCAAGGATCTGGCAAACATCAAGGGCGAACAAATCTCCAACGTCGGATCACAAGATATGACGCTGGAAATCATGCTCACGCTTGCCAAGCGGATCAATGCGTTGCTTGCCCAGAAGGATGTCGACGGTATTGTCGTCACCCACGGCACCGACACCATGGAAGAAACTGCATTCTTTCTCAACCTGGTGGTCAAGAGCGACAAACCCGTAGTACTGGTGGGCTCGATGCGTCCCTCAACCGCGGTTAGTGCTGACGGCCCACTGAACTTGTTCGATGCCGTCGGTGTAGCGGCCGACCCCAAAGCCAGCGGGCGGGGAGTGCTGGTGGTAATGAACGACTGGATCCACGGAGCACACTCTCTTACAAAGACCAGCACAACGGCCATCCAGACATTCATGTCACCCCTGCGCGGCGTGGTAGGTATCTCCAGTTATGGCAAGAATGATTTCTACAACACCCCGGTTTGGAAGCACACCACAGGGAGCGAGTTTGACATAGCCAACGTTACCAAGCTGCCGCGCGTGGATATTGTTTTCGCCTGCGCCGACATGCCTGCAGACCTGATCGACGCCTCAGTAGAAAACGGCGCGAAAGGTATCGTCATTGCCGGAGTGGGCAATGGCAACATGAACAAGTCTTCGCTTGAAGCTGCAGCAAGAGCTGCCCGGAAAGGCGTGGTGGTGGTCAGAAGCAGCCGTGTAGCCACGGGAACAGTCGGACGCAATGTGGAAGTGAACGATGATGAGTTGAACTTCGTGGCCTCCGACGAGCTCAACCCCCAGAAGTCCAGGATCCTGCTGATGCTGGCGCTGCTAAAGCCGCGTGGCACGACAGAAATCCAGAGTCTGTTTCAAAGCTACTGACGGTTGCATTCGTGCCCCGTTAGGTTTGTGCATCGCGTTGAGACTTTCGCGTTTGGATTCGAATTGATGATCTGGATTGAGCTGTGCATCCTTCTGGCCTGCATCCTTATTGGCGCGCGCCTGGGAGGAATCGCGCTTGGCACCGTCGCCGGCATCGGGCTTGCTGTATTTGTATTCCTCTTTGGCTTGCCACCAGGCAGCCCTCCTCAAATCGCTATCGGGATGATCATCGCGGTCATCACTGCTCTCGCTACCCTGCAAGCGGCGGGAGGGCTCGACTATATGATCTCGATCGCAGAGAAGATCCTGCGACGACACCCACAGTATGTAACCTTCCTGGCCCCTGTGGTCACCTACATTCTGATCGTGGCGTCGGGTACGACGCACGTCATTTACGCGCTGCTGCCAGTCATTGCGGAAGTATCGCGAAAGGCCGGTATCCGTCCCGAGCGTCCTCTATCAATCAGTGTAATTGCAGGGTTTCAGGGAGCCGTGGCCTCGCCCATTTCAGCAGCGACGGTAGCAATGGTTGGTCTTCTCGCAGGACAAAATGTCTCGCTTCCGCATTTGCTCGCGATCACCATTCCCTCCACGTTTCTGGCCGTTCTCATCGGCGCGCTGTCTGTAGCCTGGCGCGGAAAGGAATTGAGCGAGGATCCGGAATATCAAAAACGCCTCGCCAGTGGCGCACTCAAACCTACTGCCCCAACAGGGGCAGTTCATGGAAAAGAGCTTTTCAATGCCCGTGGCTCGACCCTGCTTTTCCTGGCCGGCATCAGCCTCGTGGTCCTGATCGGCATGTTTCCGCGCTTGCGACCAGTGTACGAGACCGTTGAGGGAGGAGCTATACAGACCGACCAGGTAAGCATGGGGATGGCCATCATGATCGTCATGATCGCCATCGCGGGGCTGACGATGGTTGTATTTAAAGCCTCTCCGGAAGCTACGCTCACCGGAACGATTATGCGCAGTGGGGTCGTGGCGATCATCTCCATAATTGGGGTTTCCTGGCTGGGTTCTTCCTTCTTCGAAGGCAATCGTACCTTCATCGTCGGTGGTATCTCTGACCTGGTCCGTCACTATCCTTGGGCCTTCGCGGTGGGATTATTCGTTCTTTCAGCCATGCTTTTCAGCGTCGCCGCCACAGTTGCTATCCTCGTGCCAGTGGGGCTTGCGCTTGGGCTCAGCCCTTCGCTGCTAATTGCCTTCTACCCGGCCGCCAACAGCGTTTTCGTTCTGCCCACCTACGGAACCGTGCTAGCCGCCGTTTCCTTCGATCAGACGGGGTCAACCAAGATTGGAAAGTACCTGCTCAACCACAGTTTTATGCTTCCGGGTCTGGTTACAGTGGTTGCAGCTATTGTCATCGCACTTTCGTTGAGTGTGATTCTCCGTTGAGCCAGAAGCGGGACCTTATGCGAGCACTGGAAGCCGACCATGATGCACGCGCACCCTAACTCCCAGGAGTGGCTGCTCGCAAAGGAGTTCATCCTGTGAACACAGGTTCCCGGTTCACTCCGCAATGCCAAGGTCCCAGACCGTACATCCGTCTCGGGCGATGTGCCAGATCGATGAAACGCAAGTTGCGAAAATGCACGATACCCTGCGCAATCTCCTGGGGACGGAGCCCGACATTCCTGCCTTCGACGGATGTTGCCCAACTCACACTTCCAAAACCGTCCCGCGTAAGAATGCTGTTAATTCTGACAGTTAACGTGCACTCTCCGATCGCCTAAGTTCTTTAGGCACGTGCTTCAGCATAGCGGTTGTTGAAAGCTCCATGCTCCCGTTTCTCTGTTTGAAGTTGTAACTCCGGGACATGCCCGATGGGCTTAACGAAAGGCAGACTATGAAGAATCTATGTATGTTTTTGCTCTTGCTGCTTGCATCGCCGTTGCTGGTATCTGCCCAGAGCCTGGAAGTTGGCGGTGGGTATGCGCACATTTCGGGTGATGGCGGTCTCGATGGCTTCAACATTGGAGCAGCCGCGTGGGTCACGCATAGGATTGCGCTCGCCGTTGACTATGACAGCGGCTGGGACAACTCGCATCTCGGGGCATTCGAACTGACTCAAACAGGAACGATCATCACGAAGAGTCACATGCAGGACTTTCTCGGCGGCCCGCGCATCTCTTTCCCAGGTGCGCTGAAAAGCACGGAGACACACCTTCCGCGCCTGTGGCCCTACGCAGAGGTAAAGCTCGGCATCTCCCATCTGAGCTCGACCCTGGAAGACCCGTCGGCGAGTGCCAGCCAGTCGGCCTCGGACAACGCTTTTGCATGGATGGTGGGCGGCGGAGCCGATTACCGGTTGTCGCCCCATTGGGTGACTCGTTTTAATATCGACTTTCTTCGCACTCACTTCGCCGATTCGGGACAGAGCCGAATACGTCTCGGCGTCGGGATCGCATACACATTCGGGGAACGTGGGGCAAAGGAGGCTGCGGAGGCCAAGCAGAAGGCGGACGAGCAACGAGCCGCAGCTGAGGCGGAGAAAGTAGCCAAGGCACAGGCCCAGTGCGAGCAGTGCAGGAGGGAGGCACTGGAGGAAGGTGCGGAGGCGAAAAAGAAAGCGGATGCCGAACTAGCCGCGTCCGAAGCCCAGAGAAAGGCCACGGAACAGTTCGATCGTGAGAAGCAGGTCCTGCGTGCCCGCCTGCTCGAAAACTTTAATCGCGTCATGCCCACTACTGACACACCCCGGGGGTTGGTCGTCAATATGGGCGACGTGCTGTTCGATACCGGCAAGACCACTCTCCGCCCCGAAGCGCGTGAAGACCTGGCCAAGCTCTCCGGCATCGTGATCAACTACCCCGCACTGCGTTTGACGATTGAGGGTTACAGCGACAACTCCGGCAAAGCCGAAGTCAACCAGGCCCTTTCGGAACAGCGTGCCAACGCCGTGCGCAGCTACCTGGTCAACCAGGGACTGGATGCCGGTTCGTTATCGGCGCAAGGCCTTGGCGTGAACAACCCGGTGGGCGACAACAGCACACCCGAGGGTCGTCAGAAGAACCGCCGCGTGGAAATCATCGTCTCCGGCGAGATTATCGGAACCCAGATCGGACACTGAAACCCAGCGAGGAGAATTTGCAGCAGGAGATCGGGCACAAAGGCAGCAAGAGCATGCCGTAGCAACATGAAGAGCATGACAAGACACGCGTACCCTAACTCCGGGGAGTGGGTGCGCGCAAAGAAGTTCATCGGAAACTTTCCGTGGTTTCTCATGATCTTCCTGACCTTGTGGACTTCTCCGCTCGTGGCGCAGGAGCAGACGGACGCCAACCCCAAGACGGACTCCGGATTCATTGGCTACCTGCTTAACTACCTCAACATGGCAGGCACGAAGAAGTCGGACGAATTTCGGCCCCTGACCCAGCCCGAACGCAATCGCCTCTACGTCAAGACCATGGTGAATCCCTTAGGTTTCGTTAAGTCCGGTTTCTCCGCCGGAATTGACCAGGCGAACGACAAACCCACGGAGTGGGAGCAGGGGGCGTCGGGATACGGGAAGAGATTTGCCAACATCCTGGGGCAGTACTCCATCCAGCGCACTGTGACGTACGGGCTGGGCAGCGCCTTGCACGAGGACAACCGCTACTTCAACTCCGGAAGGAAAGGCTTCTGGGCGCGCACGGGATATGCGCTTACCAGTGCCATTCTGGCGCGCCACGATGATGGAAGCCTGCACTTTTCCATCTCCCAAGTGGGCGGTGTTGCGGCTGGGGCATTCCTGGCCCGGGTCTGGCTTCCCCCAAGTCAGAATTCGGCCGGTGCCGGCGCCGTCAGCTTCGGCGTCACCATGGGCAGCAATGCGGCCTTCGGCATCGTGAAGGAATTCCTCCCCGATCTTGGCCGCGCCTTGGCAAAAAAGCACAAGAAGGCGGCAACCAGCTCGAGTGACACGACAGAATATCGTCGCAACGCAGCCTACTGACCAGGCCGAACAGAGATTTTCAGCTGTGTTGTTCTGGCGATGGGGGAGACCTCCACGCGTTTCCCCACTTCACCGGATATTGGGTGAAGGACCGCTTGGGTCTGTTAACTTTTGCCTGACCGGTCGAAAGTTAAGAATCCTCTCCGGATGGGTAGAGTAGGTTAGTTCCCCGTGCATCCCCTTTAACAGCACAATGCCCTTCCCAGGAGTCCACACTTCGATCAGCCGTCCGTCGTCCGTCTTGTACTTGACCGCATAGTGCAGCCCGATGAATGGTAAGTCCAGTTGGTCAACGGAGACAATCGTTCCGGGTCCGACGATGAAGACCGAACACGGGTTTCGACCCAATGGTAATTTCGTTGTAGCTTTACCCCATGCCGGATTCAGCAAAGTGACCAAAAAAGCTGCTAGCAATATTTTCTTTATCATCGCAGCGCCCAACGACACCAAGTCACAAGAAGTGTCTCTCCCCCGGAGTCCGTTTGCACCTGTCGCTTTTGCCAGCAGTCCAGGGCCGCTCCAGCCTGCCGAACCCGATCATTTAGGCATGCCTGGGCTTACTGTCACAAGTCATAGCCTTAGCTGGCGCGATCCAGTTGTGCCCTTTGCAGCTTGCGGATTTCTGTCGTAGTCGCGATTACACCCGGAACCCCTAGTTCGCGCCGTTGGCCTTCGCACACCCACCTGGGGCGAACTCCTGGTTGTTCGTGAGCAACGACGCCCGCCTTGCAATGTGTAACTCTCCATAAGAATTCCAGTTCACCGTGCAGTTCATTGAGTGTGACTTTCCAACATAGTGGAGGCTTTTGGCAGGATGTCGTCGATTCGTGTTCTCGTGGTTGATGATGTCGAGGGTTGGCGGACATCTGTTTCTTTTATGTTACGGGCGGACCCGTCATTTGAAGTCTTTGAAACCGGGGATGGGTTGAAAGCCGTTCAAGCAGCGGAGAAACTTCAGCCCACCGTAGTGTTGCTGGACATCGGCCTGCCAAGATTAGACGGAATACAGGCGGGTGGACGGATCCGCAAGGTCGCGCCTCGCACCAAAATAGTGTTCGTGACCATGGAACATGATCCCGATATCGTAGAGGCTGCGTGGCGAGTGGGAGCATGGGGCTATGTTCTGAAGACTGATGCCGCGCGGGAGTTGATACCAGCCATCCACTCGGTTGTTCGGTATGAGAAGTTCCTTAGTCGCAGCCTGGATGGACACAGCTTCATGGATGGCGAGTAACAAATGTAATGGCCAAAATCACATGCTTCAACCAGGTGCGCCACATTCGGACGAGATAAAGGGCGGCAGTCTCCGTTGCTTCCTCGATGTTGTCGAGCGTCACGCTGTGCGCTGCCGAGGGGAGTCGGCATACTTGACGAGCAGAACCTCATTGCCCTTCTCGCTATAGATGACCTCGTCGACAAGACTGCGCGTAAGGAGCACTCCAAAACCACCGGGACGGAGTCCCTGAGCATCCCGATAGCTTTGATGGCGGATCGGATCGTCGGGTGGATTGGCTATAGCGGCGTGACGGATTTCGTCTAGCGCGAAGCCTTCACCGGGATCCTTCACACGGCACATGACCATGTGGCGTGCTCTCAGATAGGAGACTTCGACGTACTGGTTTGGATCGAATTGCCCGCCGTGCTCGATAGCGTTCAGCAGCATTTCACGCAAGGCGCTCGCTACATTACTTTTTTCTGGCTCGGGCAAATCTGCGATCTCGTGAAAGAACTGCATAAGTCTGTCTGCCGTTTTCACGTCACAACGTGCGGCTAGCCGAATCCAGGCCGGCGTCGCCGACAGAACCTCGATACCATCGTCCCAGCACGGTCCTTCAGCTGCTAGTTGCACCATCTCAGAAATCGAGGCCCAGCAGAGTGGTTTCGAGAAATAACTGAAAGCGTGTTCGCGCATGGAGTCAATAACATCGGTTGGTGTGCTTTCATTTGTGAGAATGATCAATCGCGTATGGGGATGGATTAATCGAATTCTCCGCAATAGCTCTACATCAGCCTTGCCCGGTGTACTTTCTCCGGTAAGGACCAGTTCGAATACTCTCGATTCGATCAAGGCGAGCGCCGCCACGTTGTCGCGCGCCCGCTCGATTTTCCAATCGGGGAGGATGGTCGCGACCGTGGCGGCGAAGTCGGGTTCTGGCCCGACCACAAGTGCGGTTCGTTGCGGGGACGACAAAGGATCGGGGTGTGAAGTGGGTTTCAAGTTGGACGCAGAATGACTGAGTTGACCTCTCCTCGCAAACTGGCAGTTCTGCCAGTGCGAACTTCTGTGGCAAGTCATCTAACATCACCTGCAGAATTGCAGTTGTCTCTTGTCCCTAACCGTCTGGAAAACTGTTCTTGTCGCGCCTTTTCGGCGCCAGGGGCGCAGGTGAGTCCTCAGCACAAATACGAACCCGAGCCACACGGCACCGTTGTAAAGGATAGCCCTCCACACGGGTGGGTTGGCTCTGATCAACTGTTTCGCTTCGACGTCGATTCAGCGGCTGCTAATCCGTCGAGAATACGGTTGTTGGAGGGGCTATCCAGAGAGGAACGGCATTCCGTCTTGGCGGCCGCCTCGTACCGGCGACTTTCCCGTCACTCAGTGGTTACAAATCAGGCAGAGCCAGCAGATCAAATGTTTCTATTGATCAAAGGTTCTGCCCGTTATTTTTTCATCACGCCGGATGGTCGCACAATATATCTGCTTTGGCTTGCGCCCGGAGAGGTATTCGGCGGCGCCGCCCTTCTGGCTGAACCTTCCCTTTTTCTGGTTGGAACGGAAATTGTGAAGGACAGCTGCGTTCTCGTATGGGATCGCGACACGATACAAAGTCTCGCAGCACGATATCCACGATTGCTGGGGAATGGATTGGCCATTGCGACCGACTACCTGACGTGGTACTTGGCGAGCCACCTGGGTCTGGTTTGCCATACTGCTCGCCAAAGACTTGCCGATGTACTGGTCAGTCTAGCCAATGGCATTGGCAGGAAATGTCCAGATGGGATCCACCTCGAAATCACCAACGAACAGTTGGCTAATACAGCGAACATCACCTTGTTCACGGCAAGCCGCCTGTTAAGCGAGTGGCAACGAAGCGGCGCTGTGCAAAAGACCAGGGGCAGGATACTGCTTCGTCATCCGGAGCAGCTGTTTCCCTCCTAGATTCGGTCTGCTCCCGGCTTCCACTTTCATTTCTTCTTCCCTGCCCTTCGCAAACCAGTTGATTGCGCTTGAGCAACGACCTCCGCAGACATCTGTCGTAGATTTACGCTTGAACCTTTCGAGCGACCTTAAAGGGCCTGAGGGTTGCAGGAGCGCGCACAAGGGGACTCAGCCGTGAATCGTCATTTGCCTGTGACGCAAGGAGTGGGATGCCAAAGATTCTTGAACCAGGAGATAGAGCGCCAGACTCCGGCGTTTACAAAGTTGTCCATGCCAGACAGCACGCTCAGCCGCACTACGTGACGGTTCTCTACGCTGACATATTTCCTACATGCCTTGAATGTTCGGATGGAGTCCGATTCGAACTGGCGATACTGGCCGCCAATATCAACGCTCACCCGCACTTTATGCGCCGGCGGGACAAGTAGGATCAAACCACATGGCCGTCACGAAGGGTGAGAAGGATCCGAAAAAATCCTATCATTCCTGTCAGCCTCAGCCTGAGGGTGGGTAGAGCTGGGTTGCGTCCGGTTGACTGTAACTTTTGCCAGTAGCGGCGAACAATCCTTGAACCTACTTTGACATGAGTAATCAATATAACGGTATTGAGCGGAAGATAACCCGAGAAGTCTCATGTCGTTCCGTGGAGGGAAGCAATGAAGAGGATCGTGATTGCCCTTTTTGTATTGGCCGGCATCCTGCCAAGCTATCTGCTATTGTCGGCGCAAAGTGCCGCAACTCCAGCCGCGGCCGACCAGGACATCCAATTACTCCGGAAGGACCTGCGATCGGAAAAGAAGCAAATTGTTGCTGTTAACATGACTCTGACTGAAGCCGAAGCGCAGAAGTTCTGGCCGGTCTACGATCAATACACGGCCGAAGGAAGCAAGATCAACGACGCAAAGCTTTCGGTCATAAAGGAATATGCTGCGAACTTTCAGAACCTCAGCGATGCTCAAGCTGAAGGCTTGGTAAAGAAGTGGACCGACGCCGACGAGTCAGCCGTCCAGCTGAGAATGAAGTACCTCCCGATCTTTCTAAAGGTGCTGCCGGGGAAAAAGGTCGCGCGATTCTTTCAAGTGGACCGGCGGATTGGATCCATAATGGATCTACAGCTGGCCTCTGAGATTCCGCTTGTTGAACCCTGATTTATTTTCAGTGCTGGAACATCGGGGACATTGCCCATCACCGGAATTGGGGCGAGCAAGAGAACTACGGCACACCATCGATCGTCCCTCAATTCATTGAGCCACAGCCTCACTTCTTCTGAGGTGGGTATTTTTTCATCAATTTTGCGATGGCTTTATCTACCAGCTCAAGAGACCTCCTCTTGTTTTCCACTTCAAGCTTTTGGCTAACGGTGCCTGTCCAGATCACCTTATTCGCTTCCCGGTCAACGAAATTAAGAACCAAGGTGCCTTCTGGAACATATGATGATGTAAGGTTACCAGACCCACCCGCACCGGACCACATGGTGGCGTCAAATGCGATTGGTGCACCGCCATAGCTGGGCATAATCGGCGTCCCTGCAACGCTGGTGAGGCCAAACTCCATTCCGCCGGCAGGAATCAGGATGAGATCGCCGGCGCTATCTGTCCGCGCTAGACCCTTAGCCTTCAGCTCTTGATCGATCGTGCCGACAATGCTTGCATAGAGTAATGGTCGCGCGGGGGTCCGCTCAGGCTTTGCCCACGTGTAGCTCTTATACTTGGAAAAGTCCACACTCTTGTCATATCCCACGCTTACCTTTTGGGCGAAGGTATTGGTTGTCATCATTACCGCGATCAGGAGACACAACCGACATTTGTTCAGGGCGAAGTTCATTCAGCCTCCCCAATCATCGCAAGGACAAAAAGATTCGATCAAGGCTTTAGTCTGTAGAGACATATCTAGCAGGAGAACTGTTACTAGTTACAGGCCTGGCGTTGTCCTGTTTCCGCCGCCCTTTCCGCTAGCCGCCTCAGCCATCTTGCCATTCCGGCTCGTTGAGCAATTGAAAGCTCCTGACCAAGATTGGGCATTAATCAATGAGAATCTGTGACAACTGACAGTGTGCGCCCTTTGCCCCCGGATATAGTCTCGCGTCAACTTCAGGCAAGGAGTCTCATCAATGTTCAACATGGGAATCATGAACCGGCAAACCACGGCACCACAAATGCAAATGGATGCCAGCTTATGGCACTGCGGCCAATGCAATTCCTTCATTTCGATCCATTCAGCGCAATTTGTGGACGAAGCGTTCTGTCCAACTTGCGGCGACGTACCTCTGGAGTTCTGCGGTTCTTTCGGTAATATTCTGGGGATTCAGTTCGCGGATGCGTGAGCTCCAGTGCGGCGCACCGGATTGGCATGTGCGACTGGAGGCAGATTGCGCTGCTGCCGCCCGTTTGGGCCCGAGGAAGAGTGCAACAAACGTGCTCACGACGTAATACCCAGTCAAGAACAAACGATCAGTCCGCGCTAGCCAAACTGTCAGGCGGCCACTGGTCATCGGTGCGATGCCAGGTCTTGTCCGGATTGTATCGCTTCATGTTCTTGGCAAGGTTGAGCGAGTCAGGACCCAAGTCTTTCTCGTAGACGATTCCGTCGTAGCTGACCATGAAAGTCTTGACCCCCGTGACACGGTATTCTGCCGGAACCGCAACCAGTGCGAAGCCACCGATCATGATTCCGTCGACCAAATAGTCGAGTTGCCCCAGCCGCGCTGCAGGACCCTGCCCCTTCAGAATCTTAAAGAAATAACCGTGGTACGGCTCCGTCTTGCTGGAATAGCCTTCTTCGATAGCTCGCGCAACGTTCTCGCCGATGGGACCGCCCGGAGTACCATCTTCGTTCTTCCAATAGAGACCATCGCGCTTTCCAGGGGTGCTGATAATCCTTTGCGCGTACTGATTGACTCCTGAATCGTCGTGAACCTCCGAGGCGTACTCTTCCTGCGCCTCCACAAAGCCGCGGCACACTTGAATTGCGTCGAGTTCGTTGGCTCCAATGCGCCGGAAGAGAATTTCGTCGCGCCCTTGCTTGGTGTCGAAATGCCACTTGCCTTTTTGTTTGACAAGCGGAATCGGAAGCGGCCAATCGTCATCGCCGACCGTGAGGATGGCTCGATTCTTGTTTTTCGCATCTATGGTGACCGAATTCTTCTCGCGACCCTTCGCCGCAAAAGCGGCAGCGGTGGTCTTGTCGCGAACCGGGTCTGCCGAGGAAATGAAATCCTTTCCGTCCGGACCGAAGATCTCAAGCAGGACGGGAATGTCATAACTGGCCGTTGCCTGGATCAACGCTTCAGCGGCCTGTTGCGGAGTGTCAAATGCCTTTTGTACAGACGCTGAGGCAGCGGCTGCGTTTTCCTTCGGCTGCGCGTCGAGAGGGACTGCCAGAACAACCGATAAGACGAGCAGCCAAGAGCACGGGAAGAGCATTCCATGCGATAGGGTTAGATGGTCTTGCTTTCATGTGTTCCTCCTTAGTCATGGCTTACTCACCGCCGCCGCCCGCCGCCGCCCCGGGAGCCGCCGCCACCCCGGGAACCGCCCATGCTGGATGAGCCGCGCGAACTGCTGCTTCGCGCGCTGCTTCCTGACCCGCCGCTGAATGCGCCGGAACTGCGAGATCCACCGCCACCACCGCTGCCACTTGGAACGCTGCGGTTCCCGACGCGGTCTCCACCTCCGCCGCCTCCACCACGATTCGCACTGGTATTGCCGGCTCCCGCGCCACGGTTGCCGGCGTCTCTACCACCAGAGCTCCGGTCGCTGGCCTGGTTCCGGCCTCCTGAAGAGCTCCGGTCGCTGGCCCCTGCCTGTTGCCGGCCCGCCCCTTGCGCCTGGTTCTGACGTGCCTGTGACTGTCGGCTGGACATTGAATCTCCGCGAGCTGTGCCACCATACTTGTTGGCCGTCGCCTTGTTTGAATAGGGAGCGCCTCCGCGGTGTTGCGGATTGTGCTGCCAGCTGCTGTTTCCGTTGCCCTGCCGGTTCGAGACGTTGTTCTGGCGGTTGGAGTTGTTTACGAATGTATTGTTGTTATTGATGTTGATATTGTTGTTGCCGCCGCCCCAGTTGTTGTTGTAGCCCCAGCCGCCACCCCAGGCCGCACCCATTGCCATCCCTACACCAAATGAAATCGCCATACCAGCCGCGTAGTACCCGACTGGCGGATAAACAATGGGGGGGTACGGATAAACCGGCGCGCCGTACACCACGGTGGGATTGTAACTGGGAACATAAACAACTTCCGGACTGGCCTGCTGGATCACGATCACCTGTTTGCTTTCGACTACTTTGGTTTCCACTTTCTGCTGTTCAGAGGATTTCAGGTTGCCCGCATCGTTGGCCTTCTTGCGCATGCGTTGCACCGCATCCATCACATCGCCCTGCTGCGCCAGAAAAGCGTTGCCCAGATCCGTGGTCCACTTGATGTTTTCCGCCAGTTGCTTTACCACCTCCGGAAGTGCTGCCATGGCCTGGATGCTTGGATCCCAATCCTGTTTTTTCACCGCGTCCGCCAGGGCTTTGTCTTTCAAGCCCTTGTTTTTCGCCAACCACTGTTGAAGCTGGATAATTTCCAGAGGATAGGTGGAAGCCACCAGGGTCTGGCTCAACATGGGGTCGGGGTAGAGCGCAATTGGAGCGACCAGAGAATCGAGCTGTTCGGCTGGAATGCGGGCCGCTTCCTCGGTGGCTGCGGCTGCCTGTGGCGACGCCGGCCCCGCCAGCGCGCTCATGTCGCCCGGCACAAGTATTGCTGCACAGATGATGGCCACCAGGTTTCGCAAGACGCGCATCGAGAGTTCTGACCAGGAAACTTTCATAAGGAATGCCCTCGCTATCTGACCGCAACGGTCCGGTCCCGGAATCGCTAAGGCGCGACGCAAAGAATCGGCACCGGGTCTTTGGGCTGGGTTGCTCGCCGATCAGATAAGCTCCGTCGGACCTGTGGCATGATCACTCGCGACAAAGCGGAGCGCGACTGACAAAAGTGACAGTTTCTTGAGCAGAACAGCAGGCCCTCCGGAACAGCGCAGACCGGAGCCGAATCTCCGGGGATGTCCCTTTACCGATATTCACAACGGTTGAATATGAGAACGAGCGGGGCAGGCTACTACCGTGTGCCCGTTCCGGTCCAAAGCGATGGACATGGTACGGGCACACTGTTGACACAACCAAAAGTACTCGCTCCGCTGAAAGCTTCCCTGGAATTCGTTTTCCCGCGGTGGTCTGACGGGTTGCGGTTCAACGAGGAAGAGCTTTCCTCCCCGAAGATAACGAAACGAACTATCGCAGGACGGATTCGCACACTTAGTGATCATGACCTCTCGCTCATCACCTAGATCGCAAGATGCGGGTTGGCGCGACCGACGTTTACCTTTTTAACCCGACCAAGTCTGCCTGCTTGCCTATATTGGGCAATTGTCCGCTGAGCTGTCTCTGTGAAAGAACTGGCGAATTGAACAGGCTCGACCACTAATAATCTTTGACGTCGGACTGACTAACCCTGCTGGTGGCATCATGTCCCGTATCGCTACTACGACGGTCGGTGTCCACAGCACTCAGGTTCATGACGGTGACCACCGCAAGTAATCTGGAATAAGTGGGAGGAGAAGCGGGAATTCCTGATGCTGGCTAGAAGCATCAACTAATCATGACGCCGTTTTAGTGTTGGTGGCCGATCGTCGCTTGTGGAGTCGTCTTCTCCGGGAGTTCTACGTTGAAGAATCGGCCGATTTGCGACCGGCTCGGTCGTCTCATGATTTCTCTGGAAAATGGCAAGACGCGATTTCACGTCCTCGAACTCCGAGGTGGATAAAACATAAGTTTCGCGGGCCGGAAGTATTCCATCGATCTCTCTTTGTGTCCTTCTTATGCGATCGGTGGTTTGTGGATGGGTGGAGAAGGCCTTGGCTACGAGTCCGGACTGTTCCTCGTCTTGCACCTGAATTCGCTCAAAAAATGAGACGAGCGCTTCAGGATCGTACCCTGCCTTGTAGAGGTATTCCACTCCGAGGTAGTCGGCCTCCGCCTCGAAGCTTCGTGCAAACTTGGTCGTGCTCAACGGTATCGCAAGCCCAACCACCTCTCGCACAGCAAGGCCTACACCACCACCGACAAAGATGAGGGGGATAGAGGCCAAGTTGAACATTTGTGCTCGAGTCATCTGCCTGGTGGCGTGGCGGGCAGCGACGTGGGCAATCTCGTGCGCCATGACACCGGCCAACTCTGCTTCGTTCTGTGCCGCGAGAATGACTCCGTAGTTCACAAACAGGAATCCACCCGGGAAGGCAAAGGCATTAATCTCATCGGAGTCAATCACTTTGATGGTAAAGGGCACCTTGGCGTCGGAGTTGCGCGCCAGATTTAGACCAATCCGGTTGACATACTCTGTGACCACCGGATCTTCCACGAACTTTGAACTGCTCTCAACTGCCTGGGAATACTCACGGCCAATGCCGATCTCTGATTCCAGCGAGTACCAGTTTCCTAGTCCCCTCCCGCCGACCTTCCGATTGCCGATGGCTTGAATGTCATCTTTACCGCCATCGTGCTTCGCCTTCTGAACCTGGATAGCTTCCGGACCGATCGTTTTCTCTACCTGCGCTATAGGCTTTGGCAGATTGGAAAGCAAAACCCCTAGAACAAGCAAGAGTGCCCACCTTTGGCATCTATGCATACTCCCACCACTCGCTTTCTACTGGGTGGAACTGCCCTGAACTAGCACAAATACTAGTCCCCGAACAGACAAGTGCTGAAATCAACCCGGTCGTTGCTCACGCAACAATTCAATGGCACGACGGATCATCTTGAATGTTTCCGCTCGCCAACATCGGCACCAGGAACCTTCCACAAGCGACAATTTTCTGAGACAGCGGATCATCCCGCAGCGCACTAGCAGATACGGAATATTGCGCTGTGTTCATGGACTTACGCGCCTCCACCAGTTTGTTGCTCCACTCTCGTACGGCCTCGAACTCGTTGGTGAGCAATTGAAGGGCGCCTCGATCGGCATCTGTAACGGCCGCCGCCGATGCGAGGCCGAGACCGTGCGCGGCCTGTTCGCGGTAGCCGGTAACCAAATTTTCCGTCACCGGATATCCATTCTGAATAGCGGAAGCCAATGGACTAGCCCACTCCCTCATCAGTGCTATCGTTTCCATTCCAGCCCGCATGAAATCCCGCGATAAGCCGGGGTCTTCTGCTTGGGTTGAAGGGCCAACGGCTGCTGGAGTACTTGCGCTCGACGGCGGCAGATTCAAGACGATCCGATTTGCTTTGAAGGATAAAGACCCATTCGCGATGTGCGCCAGTGTTTCCACGTCGACATAGGTACGCCCATCTACGTGGACGACCGCCGCTTCTCCGGTCTGTCCATTTATCACCAATGTCTCTGTTTGCTGCTTAGCCTGCTTCGCCCCCATGCTCCCTGACATGATCAGCAGCGTCAGAAACGCCAGCGAGGCGCTCCGCAAGTTGTACCGCATGAATGTACCTCCGCCAGCGTCTTCAATCTGAGACTTGAAAAGAAGTGCTCAACATGGACTTCCACTGCGTCCTATCGAGTGGACGACGACTCTTCCGCGGCTACTCCAACGCCAGAATCAAGGGGCGAAGCAGGGTCAGGTTAAACACCTGCAGGGAACTGTTGAACTGTCAAAAGTGATAGCGGCGCCCGCCAGGCAGAAGAGTATCTTCACTCGCGGAAGAATCGAACGGCTGCCACACCTCTCATTTGACGGAGTATCCGCGAGCATCCATGCATGCTGAGAATGCCCTCTTGAATGTATCTAACGCCCCCTGGTGCTGGGCATTGGCTTCCGCTTGCGCCTGCTGTTGCGCCTGAGCAGTTTGACTGGCTGCCTGTTGCTCAGCTCCCTTCTGGGCCTTCTTCTGCTGGCGCCGGCCGCGCACAGCTCCGGCGGTTGCGCCAATGGCGGCACCCGTACCGGCATCCCCAGCGATGGCGCCAATGGCTGCGCCCCCGGCTGCACCTTTAGCGGAACCCTTTACTGCCCCTCCCTTGGGTGCTGCTGCGGCCGCCTGTTTCGCAGCCTGCTCTTGAGCGGCTTTCTGCTCCTCCGCGCTAGGTGCTGCGGGTGGCGGAGCTTGCGCATCAACACCCGTCTGCTGCTTGGCGGAGCTGTAGCACTCGTTCTCATCTCGGAGTTGCTGCTCAGCACTCTGTTGGTTCTTTGGATAAGCAAACAGGCCAATACTCTTTGCTGGAGACGACGCAGAACTGCCAGGCGATGGAGTCTGCGCTATCGTGGACACGGCTACAAGGGTCAGCATCGGAAGTATCGCCAGGGCTTTCATTGGGTTTCTCTTTCTTCCGCCATGTTCTCTGCCGCCGCGGAACCGATGCGTAGCATTTGGCCGCATAACGCCAAAAAGAAATACTGGCAAAAACGACAGTTCCCGAAGACGCGGACGCGTGAGAAAAGTGCATACGGGAATAACCCCACGATCGACTGACGACACAACTAAGTAAGAAAAGACCCATGAAACCGAGCGAGAAGTCTCCAATTGCCTATATCGAAACTAAAGAGCAAAAGCGCCTGAACGAAGCCCGTGAGAACGGCGTCCCCTGGAAAAAGTGGGGGCCGTATCTCAGTGAACGACAGTGGGGGACGGTTCGCGAAGACTACAGCCAGGACGGAAACGCCTGGGACTACTTCAATCACGATCAAGCTCGCTCCCGCGCCTACCATTGGGGAGAAGATGGCCTGGCTGGCATCTCCGATGACAAGCAGCAACTGTGCTTTGCGATTGCTCTGTGGAACGGACGGGACCCGATCCTGAAAGAGCGCCTGTTCGGTCTTACGAACAACGAAGGCAATCACGGCGAAGATGTTAAGGAATACTACTTCTACCTCGACAGCACGCCGACGCACTCCTACATGAAGTACCTCTATAAGTATCCTCAGGCGGAGTTCCCATACAAAGACCTCATCGATAAAAACCGGAGCCGGTCGCGGGAAGAGCTCGAATATGAACTGCTCGATACCGGGATATTTGATGCCGATCGGTATTTCGATGTGTTCGTCGAATACGCCAAGGCGGATCCCGAAGACCTTCTCATCAAGATCTCGGTTCACAACCGCGGTCCCGAAACGGCGGAGCTTCATCTGCTTCCGACAGTCTGGTTTCGCAATACCTGGTCGTGGGAAGAGGACGCAGTCAAACCCTCTCTACACCAGGGAAAGAACGGGACGGTCCTGGCCTCGCACGGCAAGCTGGGCGAGAGAACTCTTCAATGCGAAGGGAACCCCGAACTCCTGTTTACGGAAAATGAATCCAATGCCAGCCGCCTCTGGGGGCAGTCGAATCCTTCTCCATATGTGAAGGACGCATTTCACGAGTACGTCGTTTCAGGACAAAAAGAGGCCGTGAGTCCCTACAAAACCGGCACAAAAGCGGCGGCCTACTATCGACTGGAAGTGCCAGCGGGCGGCAGCAAGGTCGTGCGGTTAAGACTGAGTGCGAAGGCAACGGCCGACGCATTCAGCACTTTTGACCAGGTCTTTGTCGCGCGTCTCGCTGACGCGGATGAGTTTTATGACCGGATCACTCCGGGGTCGTTGAGCGAGGACGAACGTCGCATACACCGCCAGGCTCTGGCCGGAATGCTATGGACCAAGCAGTACTACTACTTTGACCTCGACCGCTGGCTGGAGGAGCACAACGCTCATCCCCTGATGGGATCTGGTAAACGGGACCTCCCGTAATTCCGAATGGTTCCACATGCTGAACAACGACATTATTTCAATGCCCGACAAATGGGAGTATCCCTGGTACGCGGCTTGGGATCTCGCGTTTCACACGATTGCGCTATCACTGGTGGACTTCGATTTTGCCAAGGACCAACTGCTGCTCATGCTGCGGAATCTCTATTCGCATCCCAATGGGCAGATTCCGGCCTACGAGTGGAACTTCAGCGACGTGAACCCGCCAGTGCATGCCTGGGCAACATTGTTCCTCTACAACGTTGAGAAGGAGTTGGGCAGGGCTGACTTCCGCTTCCTGGAACGGTCGTTTCAAGGTCTGATGCAGAATTTCAATTGGTGGGTCAACCGGAAGGATCCGCAGGGAAAGAACGTTTTCGCCGGCGGATTTCTCGGGCTGGACAACATTGGTGTGTTCGATCGCAGTTCTCCGCTCCCGACGGGCGGCCATCTCGATCAAGCCGATGGTACTGCCTGGATGGCTTTCTACTGCCAGAACATGCTGGAGATCGCCGTGATACTGGCAGACTACGACTCCATGTATGAGGAAGTTGCCTACCGGTTCATCGAGCACTTCCTCTGGATCACCTACGCCATGGATCGGATCGGGGAACACCACGACCAGATGTGGGATAGCGAGGACGGGTTCTTCTACGATCTACTCCATTTCCCGAATGGCGATACCAAGCGGTTAAAGGTCCGCTCAATGGTGGGACTGCTACCGCTATGCGCTTCGACGGTGTTTGAATCCGGTGCTCTGGCGCGCCATCCTCGAATGGTGGAATTGATCGAGCTGTTCAGAAAGCGCCATCCGGATTTGCTGAAGCATATCGCTCCGGCTGATGGCAAGTTCAAGGGCTACGCTGACCGGCGACTGTTGTCGGTCTGTAACAAGGAGAAGATTGAGCGGATTTTGGCCGGCTTGCTTGACGAGAACGAGTTCCTCAGTCCCTACGGCATACGGTCTCTGTCACGCTACCACCTGGAGCATCCATTCGTGTTCAATCTCGACGGGCAGGAATTCAAAGTTCAGTATCTGCCGGCGGAGTCGAACACGGGAATGTTCGGCGGCAATTCCAACTGGCGAGGGCCTATATGGATGCCGGTGAACATTTTGTTGATCCGGGGTTTGCTGAACCTCTACCAGTTCTACGGCGATGACTTCAAGGTCGAATGTCCCACCGGTTCGGGAAAATACATGACCTTGTTCGAAGTATCAAAAGAGATTGGCCACAGACTCTCGGCCATCTTTCTTCGCGATGAAAACGGCAACCGGCCTGTCTACGGCGGAACCAAGAAGTTCCAAGACGATCCGTACTGGAAGGACTACATCCTCTTCTACGAATATTTCCACGGGGACAACGGCGCGGGGCTTGGGGCAAGCCACCAGACCGGATGGACGGGGACGATCGCACGCTCGCTCGATTTGTTCGCACGTGTGAAACCGGTCGATATGCTCAAGACAGCCAAGTCAGACCTGATGGCTGAGATCACTCGCCAGCAAGTTGCGGGTTAAATGGTGCAGACGCGCCTAAGGAAGGAAGCGCCGAGTGGATACACAGCCTGACAAGGGGCACGCTTGGGGGAGCCGTATCCGTTCGGCGCTTCCCGTCATTGCTTGGTTGCCGCAATACCAGAGAAGTTGGCTACGTCCTGACATGGTTGCGGGGCTGACTCTGGCAGCTTACGCAGTTCCGGTCTCAGTGGCCTACGCTTCCCTTGCCGGGTTGCCCCCGCAAGCTGGTCTTTATTGCTACCTAGTGGGTGGTATTGCATACGCAGCTTTCGGAACCTCCCGACAGCTGGCCATCGGGCCTACTTCGGCAATTTCCATTTTGATCGGGTCAGCCATCGGTACGTTGGCGACAGGGGATGCACTGCGCCAAAGCCACCTGGCGGCGGCGGTCGCGGTGTTGGCAGGTGTTATCGGAATGATTGCCTGGGCGCTCCGGTTGGGCAACATAGCCAACTTTGTCTCCGAGACCGTTCTAAGCGGGTTCAAGATTGGAGCAGGTCTAGTCATCGCTTCGACGCAACTTCCAAAGTTATTCGGCTTCAGCAGCGGGGGCAGCAATTTTTTCACCCGGATTATCGAAGTGTTCCGGCACCTCGGGGATACCAATCTGGCGACCCTGGGCGTTGGACTGGGTGCTCTCGCACTTCTTGTTCTCGGCGAACGACTGTTGCCCCGGCGCCCGATCGCACTGTTTGTGGTTGTGCTGTCGATCGTGGTGATGTCCTACTCCTCCCTGGCCAGCCGGGGCGTGAAGATGGTGGGCGCGATTCCTCAGGGGTTTCCTCAGCTCGGCTGGCCGGTCGTAGCCTGGAGCGAAGTGGACAACCTGCTCGCGGTCGCTCTTGCATGCTTTCTGTTGTCTTACGTGGAAAGTATCTCGGTCGCCCGGACGTTTTCCATCAAGCATGGCTATCCCATCAGTGCGGACCAGGAGTTGCTGGCGCTGGGCGTTGCCAACTTTGCAGCAGGAGTAGGGCAAGGCTATCCACTCGCTGGAGGTATGTCGCAATCAGCGGTGAATGAAAAGGGCGGCGCACAAACCCCGATGGCCCTGGTTGTGGCCTCGGCTGGCATCGGCATCGTCCTGTTGTTTTTGACTGGGTTGATGAAAAGCCTGCCCGAGCCGGTTCTGGCTGCGGTCGTGCTGATAGCAGTCGGTGGACTGATCCGGCCGCGCGAACTCTGGCATCTGTACCAGGTCAGCAGAATGGAATTTCGTGTGGCCATGGTGGCCATGATCGGGGTGTTGGCGTTTGGAATCCTGAAGGGCGTATTGCTGGCAGCTATCTTTTCCATTCTGCTTCTGCTGCGACTGGGCTCCCATCCCAGAATCGCCGTACTGGGACAGCTCCGCGGAACTGACAGGTTTGCCGATTCTGCGCGCTATCCCGAGAGTGAAACGATTCCGCAGGTGCTGGTGCTGCGCGTGGAATCAGGACTGTTTTATTTCAATGCGGAGAACGTCAAGAACGAGGTGCTGGAGCACCTGCGTGGACGAGGTGTCGTGGATCTGGTGGTTATCGATCTCTCCACGTCGCCAAACATCGACCTGGCAGGAGTGCGGATGCTCAGCGAACTGGGCGAGCAAGTGGCGAAAGCGGGGGCATCGCTCGTACTGGCTGAGGTTCACGGAGACGTGCGCGATCTGTTGCATGCCGAAGGACTCGAAACGAGGATTCCAGGGATCGCACAGCGCATGAGTATTGCGGTCCTGATCGAGCAGAGGAAGCGAGTCCTTCGTGTGGCGAGTTGAATCGCGGTGAGTCCGAAAGACTACCCTTGGCTAACCATGCCGGGTTCGGTGCCGGTTTCGTGCAAAGCGTGCTGCTCCTTCAGGACCAAACACCATGTTCGAGCTCGTCTATCGTTTCGATCCTGCGAAGACTGAGTCGTACCCGACTCCCCGGACTTCGGAAGAGGCTTGCAGGGTCCTGGTACAAGGCAATCGTGACTTCGCGGAAATGACGGACGCCCGTATAACCGCCAAAAAGTCACATGTCATCCCTTTTGATCCACGGGCTTTTGGCTGGGGCGTTGGGAACGGTGGCGCGCCCGTGCAAGCCCCCTTTGCTGCCGTCCTGGGATGCGCGGACGCTCGGGTTCCAACAGAAATGGTGTTCAGCAAGGGCTGCAACGAACTTTTCGTTGTGCGGGTCGCCGGCAATGTGCTCGGCCAGGAATGCCTGGGCAGTCTGCGGTATGCGGTGAGTCATTTTCCTACCACGCTCAAACTGGTGGTGGTGCTATCACACGGTCAGTGCGGTGCGGTCACGGAAGCAGTGCACCTCTATCTTGAGCCGCGCCGCTATCTGGAGATCGCAACCGACTATTCCATCCGGTCTATTGAGGACCAAATCCTGGTCGCGGTGCGGGCAGCTGCTATGAGTATGGAAGCGCTGTACGGCCTTGAGGTCACTCGTAACCCGAAGTGTCATGCCGCACTACTTGAAGCGGCCGTGGCCTTGAACGGCGCCTGGAGCGCCTACTGCCTTCGCCAGGAATTTCGCACGAGGTTCCCGGATCTGGGCGTGGTATTCGGCACGTATGACCTTGTCAGCCGCCGTGTCAGGTTACCGCTCTCGCCCCCGGGTGAGATCACAGAAGAAGAACAAGGTCTGTTCGCGCCACCCGAAGATGTAGAGCAATTTCGTGAACTCGCACACCGGATATGTAGCAGCAGACTCGTGCAGAGCCTTCTCAGTTGAGCATAGCATTGCGTGTGGCCCCAGTAGCAAAGGTTTATGACAAAAATGGCTTCCATCTCTCGCAGTTCGGTCTTGAGTTGGATCGTGATTGCTGTGCTTCTGGCGGCCGTGCCCGGCGCGATCCGGAGGATCATACAGACCGGAAATTTGTACTTGTTCACCCACGATTTCTTTGCCGACATGTTGGCGCGTCTATCGGGTCCTGGAAAGATGCGGCTTATCTTCCAGCCCACAGTGGCAATCCTGCTGGGTACGCGTGACGGTGTTAAGGATGCCCGGGCGGGGCTCCCTCCTTTTATTCATGCGCTGGCGTTTCACGGGGGCCAGCGGGCGGCACTGTTGCGAAATATGTTTGCATCCATCCGTAACCTGGTAGCGATAGCCATTCTTCTCGATGTCGTCTCGCAGTTTTTAATCTTTCGCGAGGTCCATCCCGGAGCAGCGTTGTTGCTGGGTCCAGTCCTGATCTCGCTTCCCTACGCTCTGTCGCGGGCATTTTCGAATAGGATCGCGCGGCGGCGGATTAGCCAAACACCGGCCACGCATACAAGCTGACTTACTCCCGACTGTCAGTCTTGCCAGTTCACTTTCAGGCGGCACCTTCCGATCATGAGAAAGGGGATGCGTATTTATCCGCATTTGTCGCGACGCAGAACGTGCTGCGCCCACTGGAGTCTTCAGAGTATCCCCGGAACAACAAAACAACTCGTGCAGCTGCCAGAGCTGACGCTTGTTCCACATGACTTCAAAATTGAAAGGGGTAGCGCCATGAAGGCACCCAATGGAAAGATGATAACCCTTGCCGTACTGCTGTGCTGGTTATCGGGTTTCTCAGGCAGAGCGGCAGCTCAAGCAGATCAGGAAGTCCCTCCGTCCAGTGTCATCACCAAGTCCGTCAGTGCCGTCGGCTACACGGTGGGTGGTGGCAGCACGAAGGTCGATATGAAGGCCACGGAGCTGATGCCTCAAGCCAACGGTGTGGCCAAAGTCGAGGCCAAAACCAAGGCGGGGAGAACAAACGTTGAGGTCGAGCTGAAAGACATGAGGCCGCCCTCGCAGCTCGGAGCAGAATTTCTGACCTACGTACTCTGGGTAGTCACCCCAGAAGGGCGCACTGGCAATACCGGAGAGATTCTCCTCTCCAAGAATGGAGAGGGCAAACTGAGTGCGACAACACCGGGACAAACGTTCTCGTTGATCGTTACAGCCGAGCCGTATTTTGCCGTCCGCGTGCCGAGTGAAATGGTAGTTCTTCAGAGCGAGACTCGTAAAGACACGAAGGGGAAGATTTTCCCGGTTAGTCAGTACAAGCTCATGAAGCGGGGACAATACGAGAAGATGGGGAACCCCCTGGCTCTGACGCCAGATCCAAATGTTCCGTTAGAGGTGTACGAAGCGCGCAACGCCGTGGATATCGCAAAGTCGCGGGGAGCGGACAAATACGCTCCCGAGATCTATTCCAAGGCGGAGGCCAGCTTGCAGATGGTAGAGAACTCCCTCGCAGCCAAGGCCGATAAGAACACGGTCATTTCAACGGCCCGGCAGACTGCGCAATTCTCAGAGGATGCACGCGCACTGGCTGTGCAGCGCCAGGAAGAAGAACGTATCGCAAAGGAGCGTGAGGATGCTGCCGCGAAGGCCAAGGCTGAAGCCGAAGGCAAAGCGGCGGTGGAAGCCGCTGAGGCCAAGCGTAAAGCCGATGAGGAGGCTCAGCACCAGGCTGAGCTATCCGCGGCCAAGGAAGAGGTTTTGCAGGCTAAGGAACAAGCTGCAAAAGCTGAAGCCGAGCGAGCCCGTAAGGCAGCGGAAGCACTGCGCGCTCAGTTGCTGGAACAGTTCAACCGCGTTCTGGAGACTCGTGATACGCCTCGTGGGCTGGTGGTCAATATGGGGGACGTATTGTTTGACACTGGAAAGTTTGACCTGCGTCCTGAAGCACGCGAAAAGCTGGCTAAACTTTCAGGTATTGTCCTGGCACACGCGGGATTAAAGCTCGCCGTCGAAGGCTACACGGACAGTACCGGAGGCGACGAACTGAACCGAAAGCTCTCCCAGGACCGTGCTGATGCGGTGCGCGGCTACCTGACTGAACAGGGACTGGCTCCGGACAGTGTAACCTCGCAAGGTTTTGGCAAGTCTGAGCCGGTTGCTGATAACAACACTGCCGCAGGTAGACAAAAAAACCGGCGGGTTGAAATCGTCGTGTCGGGTGAAGTCATTGGGCAGAAGATCGGTATCTAGAAACAACCCGAACGATCGAGAAGTGGGTCTGTCACCCACGACTAAAGTTGAGGCTGCGCTTTGAAACGAACAATTCTGACCATTGTGATCGTCCTCTTGGCAATCCCTTTGGCTACCACCAAATCCAGCAAGATGATGATGAGCTGGAAGAACCCCAACTACACGGCAAGGAAATTTCACCGGGTGCTGGCGCTAGGGCTGAGCGATAAGACAGGAGTTCGTGCCAACTTCGAAGACGCGCTCGCAGAACAACTGGCGGCCGCAGGCGTGGAGGCGATTCCTGGTAATAGCATCCTGCTGAGACCTGAGGGGACACAGTTCGATTTGAATTACCTCAAGACACAGGTTCGGGAGAACCAGATTGATGCGGTCGTGGTGTCGCGCCTGATCAAGATCGAAAATACCGTTACCTATGTCCCCGGCAGCGCCTACGTCGCTCCCTTCCCCTACTACAACAGTTTCTATGGCTACTACGGTGCGGTATATCCCGTGGTCTATTCGTCCGACTACCTGCGGAAAGAAAAGAAGGTACGCATCGAGACAAACCTCTATGTGATCTCTTCGCAGGAGGGAGAACTCGTCTGGACCGGCGTCACTGACACCTTCAATCCGTCCAATGTACAAAAAGCGATCAACGGACTGGTAAAACTCGTGGTGAAGCAAATGCAGAGTGACGAGGCGCTGCTGGAGCCGCAGTGAGCAGAAACAACCAAGGCCGACCTATTGTGCGGTTTGCGAAGGGCCGACCTTGAACAACTTAAAGCTAGCAAATCTCTCGCATTGCGGTCCCCATCAGGCTTCCGACCTGGTGACTGCTGAGTTGCGATACTTTACATAAGCAAACATAATCAGGGGAGCCAATAGCGCGTAACAGGCCACTATCGGCAGTGCGCTTCGTGCGTGCATGTATTGGCCGCTCAGCAGGAGCGCCAACCCTACATGCCGGTTCGCGTTGCAGATCGCGAACGCGTCCCTGACCAGCACATCCCGGAACCGGAGCAACAAAATTGCGGCCATGGATCCTACGGCTAATAACGATGCGGCGACTGGAACTAGAGGTGTGATGGCCTTCAGCGCGGGGCCCATCTTAAACAAGACGACCGCGGTCATCGCCGTAAATAACACGTTGCCGAGCACATTCAGGACTGGCTGAAATCGCTGCGATTTGCTCGGAGCAAACCAGGCGACTGCCATCCCAACCGATAGTGGCAGGAACTGCTTCAGCGCGATCTGCCTTAAGAGCACAGCCGGGGGAATCCAGATGTCCCGGCCGTATAGTTTGCCGGCCGACGCGACCAGTATCGGGATCATGACCGGAACCATCAGCGCGGCCCACACCTGATAGCTGGCCGCCATATGCATGTCAAAGCCTTTGCGCGCCAGGTTGCGCGTAAGCAGCGGCGCCCCCGGCGCAGCACCGACCATGAAAAGCCCGGCTGTCTCTCCCAGCGTCAGGTGGAATAGATTCGCAAGCAGCAATGCGAGCGCGGGAGGAAGTATGAAGGTCGCTATCACCAAGCCCAACCACGTAACCCAGTCCAGGCGCCGCCAATGCGCAGCCACTTCTGTGAGCCTGATGCTCATACCCACGGAAACCATCAAAAGGAACACAGCAATTGGAAGCAGATGTTGCATAAGTCTCGGCGTGCGTGGCTCGCGGTTTCAACAAAGTCGCGAGACATTGCGATGCCCTCGCCGTCACTTCATGCCATTACGGAGGTCGACCAGAAGTTGATCGGCGGTCTCGAGACGGATCAGTCCGGCACGCGGGTACTCAGCGTCGAGCATGACGTAGACGATGATGACCGTTATGACCGTAAAGCCGAAGATGTGAAGCCAACTACGGTGTTGGGCGCTTGACATCCGATAGCCAGCCAGTAGGGAGCAGATGAGACCAAGTCCGAACAAAAGCGCATAGATGATTCTGGGGGGGTGGGTTTGCAGTGCCATCGTGCGCGTGGTGGTGATGTCGATCATGTTGTTCAGCGCGGGAAGCAGCAGCTTGCCCGCGTCGGGGTGAGACTTCGGGAGTAATGTAGCGGCCACTGCTTCAGTCCAAACCTCTTCCTGGAGTTTCTTGGATTTGGCCATTTCCGGCTTGGCTGCCTCCATATTTGGCAGCTTGCGATAGGTCTCCAATCGAGAGTCCACATACTGACGAAACAACTCTTGCAATGCGGACTGTGCCTCTTGGGGCACTAGATGCAACCGCAGATACGCAGTTTCAATGCAATTGACTTCCTCGGCGATCAACATTCGTTTCTCGTTGAACCGTGTTGCCGCGCCGGAGAAAGTGAATGCCACCATCAATCCAAACAGAGCAAAAACCGCGCCCTCGACTGGACCCAGGTTTCCCCGCTCGCCTTCTGACTCCTTCGGCCGGCGCCTGATACCAAGACGACGGCCGGCTTCCAGCAGGATCAGCATGCCGAAGAACAGCAGCACAGCATAAAGTAGAGCGGAAATGGGAGGTTCCATGAGACCTGCTCCTTTTGTTCATCGAGTCTCAACTATTATCCGTTCAGCGACTGAGCAAGGCTTTCCAGATTTTGAGGACGCACGCGAATCACGCCTCCACGCGGACTGTCTATGTCGGATATGAGAAAGAATGAGATGGAGAGAGCCAGTGGCAAAACCAGGAACAGAACGATCCCTCTCCGATGCGCGCTATAGCCGATCAATAGATTGCAAAAGATCGCGATGGCGACCATCAGACCCCACGCAGCAGTCGGGATGCGGTTCCACCAGGCGGCCTGAGTGTATCCCCTGGTATTCAAAACGTCGTTCATTCCTTGAGCCACAAGGGCCATAACCGGGTTGGGCTCCGCCGCAGCAGCAGCTTACACACTGGACCACAGCTCAACCTCGAGTGCAGCGGTATCCTTTTCGATTTGCTCTAGCTGGCGCTGACTGTGAGTTTCATAGAACAGGACGCGTTGATGTAGGTAACGCTTCAGCAGCTCATGCACTTTTTCCGTTTGGGTGGCGGGTAACAAGGCGGCACGGACGTGTTCGGTCCCGATCGCGTTGGCCTCTTCTGCCTCGTAGTTTTTTCGCTGATCGTACCGGGTGACGGCCATGGAAAAGCTGAACGCGATGATAAGGCCGAGCAAGGTCAGGGTAGCGGTCAAGACAGTAGATAAGTCTATCCGCTCACCTTCTTCCAACTGTCTTGACCTCTTGCGAAAGAGATCGCCGGCCTGTGCGGAGAGCCACAAGACGATGAGAGACAACACGAAAACGAGAAGTGGAAAGTCTCTTATGACGCTCATATGCTCTTCCTGCAGGCTTGAGGTTTCAACCCACACCGCTTGCGCCGAAGCAATTACCGGCGATCCTCTAGCCCACTTAATCCCATGAACCGCATTGAGTGCATTGTCACCGCTCAATTTCCATAAAGACGCAATGCCACGTTCTAGTTCGGCCTGCCCTGCCAGGAGTACTGCCACGCTACGGACAAAGTGTCATAGTTCCCGCCGTACCGGATGTAAGCGCCACGGCTGTAGCTGACTTTCAATGCCTGGTGCAGGTTCACCGGAACAGACACGGTGGCTCCAATGCGCGAATTCCTCTGCCCGGTGTTGGGTTTCTCAACGCCGTTCACGCTAGTACTGCCGCCAGCCCAGAAATTCCCGTCGAGAGAAGCCCACAGCCGAGGCTTGACGTCGTAACTCAAGTGCCCTTCGAAAGCGAAAACAGGGCTTTCCGTTCGCGTATTCTTCGGAGAAGCCGGATTTGGCGAAAAGAAGTCGTGGTTGGCGGTGAAAAACCACCCCGCCCCATAAGTGTCCACCACCCAATGCCCCCTGCGCTGCGACAGGCCGATTTCCGGTTTGAAGGCCCAGCGGTTGGAACCATAATTGAGCAGCTTGGCTGGGTCATATTGCCCGGTCGGAGCCACCACCCTGATGCTCACACCTACAAGAGTCTTTTGCCGCCATTTAACGTAGTCTCGCTGGTCCATCGCCACCCCACCCTTCAGATTCACAGAGAAACGATACGAGGAATCCAGTAAGCCCGAGCGGTAGGCGTGGGCTTCGACATCAGCCACTGTTCCTCGGAAGTTCCCCACCCCATAGGGCAGCGAAGCCGTCAAGTTCGCCGAGCGTCCGAAGAAGCTCAGTGTGTGAAACAAAGTGAAGATCGGCGTGCTGATTTTCGCCGTGGCGTCAGTAATCGGGACCGAGCCGTCGAAGATAAGGTTGCCCGTCGAGAAAGAGTAGGCCAGGGTGACAGCATTCGTATGGATGGGTGTGATGATATAGGCGCGGGGAGCCAGGTCCTGGCCCCAACCCAGAGGACATGCAAGACCGGCGAGCAAAAGCAAGTGCCCTCGGCAAAACTTCATCGCACAGCATCGTATTCTGCCCCCCATCGTTAAACATCACCTCGGCTATAGGCCCTTAATGATCACCGCGGTCAGGTCATCCTGCTGCTTGGTTCCATTGGAGAACCTGATGACGGCGTCGTAGAGCTGCGAGATGATCTCTGAGGCAGCCAAGTCTCGCGATGCTCGCATGACTCCTTCCATTCGCTGCGCTCCGAATTGTTCGCCCTCATCGTTCTCCCATTCGAAAAAACCGTCCGTGGCCAGGAGTACCAGATCGCCCTTTTGAAGGTGGAGACGAGCTGGGGGATCAGATTTGAAAAATGGGAACATGCCCAATGGGACCGCGTGCGCATTCATCGTCGTAAACCTGTCCTCTGGACGCGAATAAAAGAAGAGAGGACCGTGACCGGCAGAGAGCATCTCCACATCCGCGCAACCAGGACAACAGGTGGCGGCCACGAACGTTACAAAGCGGCCGGTCCCAAGATCGGCGGCAAGCTCCTGATTGATATGTTCGAAAGCTGACAAAAGGTTCTGTGGAATGCTGAAGTTGGACCGCGCATAGGCGTGGCACATAGAGGCAAGTAGCGCAGGGCCGATCCCGTGTCCGGTGACATCCGCGAGGCTGACAATCACTTTTCCATCAGGGAGCGTAATCCAATCAAAATAGTCGCCCCCGGTGTCATCGGCGGGTTGGTTCCAACCGGCAATATCGAACCCCGTAATTCCAGGCTGTCGCTGCGGGAGGAGTGATTGCTGGATCGAGCGGGCTACGCTCAGGTCATGCTGCACAGCCTCCAGCTCCCGCTTGGTTTCTGCCTCGCGAAGAGCTGATTGGACATGCTTGCGGATCTGTCCCGAAACCGCACCAGCAACCAGTCCACCGAAAAGAAGGGTTATGGCATAGAGGCTGACGCTGGTTTGAGTGACCGGAGCATGTGCTCCGGGAAAAGGCAGTCGCCAGCCCAGGTACAAAGCGGCGCAAATGTACGAAACGGCTGCGACAACGCCGGAAAGAGCACCGATCCAGAAGCTCAATCGCAGAGTGGACAATATAATAAGGATAAAGAAAACAAGCACTGCCGGACTGGCCAAAGGACGATAGACGACCTCAACCTGCGCGCTGGTAAGGAACGCGATTGCGAATGCCGGGATTGAGGTCTCCACAATCGTGCTCAATATCCAGAAGCGCGTCCCGAGACTGCCGTTTGTCTTCAAGGCAAGTTCTACTCTCCGCAGTATCCAAAACTCGTACGCAATAACAATGGCGGCCAGGAGGAAGGTCCACGGCCAAGGAGTGTTAGTGGCGGTACGAATAACAAATACCCGGATAGCCGTCACCACGATGAACATGGCAACGAATCCCAGAACGCCGAAGATGCGCAGACGTTCACTCTGCAACTCAGCGTTCTGGAAGGCAGGCGATTTGATTTGTTCTTTGTCCATGACTGACTCGGAACAATCAGGCGTCCAGAGTGCGGAAAAGCACGACTACAGATCGCGCTTCCACCCGGTAGGTGTGATCCGAAATGGCGGGTGCTTTTTGCCATTCGACAATATCCAGAGGTGAATCGAGCGCGGTATCGATCCAACGGCGCCAGGGATTTCCTCCACGTTCATCCGATGATGGCAACTCGAACTCAAGAGGCTCCCAATACGCATTCATCATCAACTGGAAGTACAGTTTTTGATTCCTGAGCTCAGCTCCAAACGCCAGGCTGTGTGACCAATCGCTCCAGTCCGGTTGCTCGACTTTCACACCATGCCAGGTTTTGCGCGCTTCCCGGAGCATCTGATCCAGGCTTTTGCGCTGCTGTTCCGCCTCTACGCCTCGCAGCAGGCGCCGCGCGATGAGCAGTTTTGTGAAACGATGTACGTCGGAATGCTTCTCCAGCAAGCCCCAGTCCATCCAGTTGTTGGCGTTGTCGTAGCAATAAGCGTTATTGTTGCCGTCCTGAGTGCGCCGAATCTCGTCCCCCATCAGGATCATCGGCATGCCGAGTGAAAGCATGGTCACAGTGAGGAAGTTCTTCACTTGTCGATTCCGCAGGCTCTCCACCACCGGGTCTTCAGTTGGTCCCTCCACCCCGCAGTTCCAGCTTCGGTTGTCGTTGCTGCCGTCGCGGTTTTCCTCGAGGTTTGCCTCGTTGTGCTTCTGATCGTAGGAAACCAGGTCGTTCAGCGTGAAGCCGTCATGGCAGGTCACAAAGTTAACGCTCTGTTCCATTTCACGCTGCTTGTGAGCGTAAATCTCGGGGCTTCCCAGTATCCGGTCCGCAAAGCGCGTCACCATTCCCTGCTCGCCACGGAAAAAGCTTCGGACATCATCGCGGAATCGTCCGTTCCATTCCTTCCAGCTGTCGCCGATGAAACTGCCCACCTGGTAGAGACCGGCTGCATCCCAGGCTTCCGCAATGAGCTTGGTGCCAGCGAGCGTCGGATCCGACTCGATGTCCCACAGCACGGGCGGCGTTGACATGGTGTGACCAGACGAATCGCGCGAGAGAATCGAGGCGAGGTCGAACCGGAAGCCGTCAACATGCATCTCGCCAACCCAGTAACGCAGGCTGTCGATGATCATTCGGCGAGCAATGGGATGATTGGAATTGAGAGTGTTGCCACATCCGCTGAAGTTGGCATATTTCGAGCGGTCTTGCTCCAGGATGTAGTAAGCCTCGTTGTCGAAACCGCGGAAACTCAAAGTCGGCCCGTCGTGCCCCCCTTCCGCAGTGTGGTTATATACAACGTCGAGAATCACTTCTATGCCCGCACGATGCAATGCCTTCACCATGTCACGAAACTCGTTGATCGGGCCAAGCGGGTCCTGCTGTGAGCTGTAAGCCTGATGCGGCGCAAAAAAAGAAACCGGTGCGTATCCCCAGTAGTTGACGACTCCCTCCGGGCAATCCTGGGGGTCGAACTGGAAAACAGGAAGCAGTTCGACTGCAGTGATGCCGAGATCGCGAAGATAGGGGATCTTCTCGATCAGGCCCGCATAGGTGCCACGCAGGTTCTCTGCGACGCCGGAACTGGGGTGTCGGGTGAAACCGCGGACATGCATTTCGTACACGACCGTCCGTGAGGATGGTCTCGCGAGCGGTGTGTCACCTTCCCAATCGTAGGTGTGTGGGTCAACAACCACGCTCTTCATAGCCGTGGCTACGGTGTCGCCTTTTTGACGAGCTGCACCGCGACTGTAGTTCCTGGGAACGACAACACCACGGCCGTAGGGATCCAGCAGGAGCTTCTCGGGATCGAGTCGCAATCCCTTGGCTGGATCGAATGTCCCATGGACGCGATAAGCATAGATTTGCCCTGCCTGCGCTCCCGGGACGAATGCATGCCAATAGTGGTAGGTACGATTAGTGACGGGATCGATGCGAATGATTCGTGCTGGCGTGGCGTCGTCCTCCCGCTCAAAGAACAACAACTCGATGCTTGTGGCGTTGCGAGAGAAAACACTAAAGTTGACGCCATTGGCGCTGACCGTAGCGCCAAGTGGAGAGCTTTGACCGGTCGTTTTAGTAATCGGTTTCTCTTCGGGCTTCGCCGATCGCCTGAACTCTACAGCGTCGGTTGCGTTTTCAAGAGTGACGGGCATAACTCACCTCCTGCTCGTTTTCAAGCCTTCTCCCTGAGCTGCCGATATCGGCGGATCAGAGCGTTAGTTGAGCTGTCATGCTCGAGGTGGGGTTCTTCCTTACTTTCCAGCTCGGGAACAATTTGTTGGGCCAGATTCTTGCCTAGCTCGACGCCCCACTGGTCGAATGAATTAATGTTCCAAATCACTCCCTGAGTGAAGACGGAGTGTTCGTAGAGGGCAACGAGTTTGCCCAGCGTTTCCGGCGTGAGCTTCTCAGCTAGGATGGTGTTCGACGGCCGATTGCCTTCGAAGACGCGATGTGGCGCGAGCCAGTCCGGAGTATCTTCGTCCTTGACTTGCTCCAGAGTCTTGCCAAAGGCTAGCGCTTCAGTCTGAGCAAAGACATTGGCCAGGAGCATATCGTGGTGGCGCCCCAACGGATTCAGTGGCCGTGCGAAAGCGATAAAATCACAGGGTATGAGCCTGGTCCCCTGATGAATCAACTGGTAAAACGAGTGCTGACCGTTAGTGCCTGGTTCGCCCCAGTAGATCGGGCTGGTTGCCTGCGTGACCTCTGTCCCAATGAGCGTGACGTGCTTACCATTGCTCTCCATCGTCAACTGCTGCAAGTACGCGGTGAATCGCTTCAGATACCGGTCGTATGGCAAGACTGCGACCGTCTCGGCGCCAAAAAAGTTGTTGTACCAGAGGGCCAGCAGACCCATCAGTACCGGCAGGTTGCGCTCCAAGGGTGTGGCCATGAAGTGCGTGTCCATCTGGCGGAAACCATCCAACATGGCGCGAAAATTCCCCGGGCCAATTGCAAGCATCGTAGATAGGCCTACCGCCGAAGCCATGGAGTAGCGCCCTCCGACCCAGTCCCAGAACTCGAACATGTGCGAGGCATCAATACCGAACTTCGCTACCTCCGCCGCATTGGTTGAGACTGCGACGAAGTGCTTGGACACCGAGCTCTCGTCTCCTCCCAAACCGGCGAGAAGCCAGGCACGAGCGGCATAGGCATTCGTCATCGTTTCCAATGTGGTGAAAGTTTTCGAGGAAACTATGAACAGGCTTTCGGACGGGTCTAGATCACGAACAGCTTCCGCAAAGTCGCTGCTATCAACGTTGGAGATGAACCGGAACGTGATTGACCGATCACTGTAGTATTTCAGCGCCTCGTATGCCATGACCGGGCCTAGATCGGAGCCTCCGATGCCAATGTTGAGGACGTTGCGAATCGGCTTGCCGGTGTGGCCTTTCCAATCGCCACTACGAACGCGAGTACAGAAGTGACTCATCTTGTCGAGCACGGCATGAACTCGCGGAACCACGTTTTCGCCGTCAACGAAAATGGACGCGCCTCTTGGAGCACGCAGCGCCACGTGCAGCACGGCCCGTTTTTCGGTGTTGTTGATCTTCTCCCCCCGGAACATCGCATCGATTCGCGCCTGCAGACCAGACTCTTCTGCAAGTTGCGTGAGGAGCTTGAGGGTGTGGTCGGTGATCCGATTCTTTGAGTAGTCCAGGTAGATGCCTGCGCCCTGGGCTACCATGCGTTCCCCGCGGGTGGGGTCGTTGGCAAAAAGATCCCGGAGATGTAGTTCCCGAACCCGCTTATAGTGGGTTTCGAGACCTTTCCATACCGGTCGCTTCGTTTGCAGCTCACTGGTAACTGCTTGTGGCTGTGCGGCCATATACGCTTCCCCTTTCGTCTCCTCAACTTTGGGGAGTCCACTCAGCTAGCTACTCTATTTGCAACTGGCTCCGCCCATTGACCACCACTCGTTCCTGACCGGGTTTCTACGACACCGGACACGGTTTCACCTTCCAGATTTCGGCTGCATACTCCGCAATCGTACGGTCGCTGGAAAATTTCCCTGACCCCGCCACATTCAGGATGGCTTTCCGCGTCCAAGCATCAGCATCGGAATACAGATCTCCCGCTCGTTGATGCGCCTGGAGGTACGAAGTCAGATCTGCCAAATGCATGTAATGGTCGCCACCGGTCAGAAGTGTCTCTCGCAGAGGCTCGAACACGCCATGTTCATGGCTGCTGAAGTGGTTGGAGAAGATCAGGTCCAGCGCTGCACGGGTCTCAGGTTCGTTCTCATAGTGCCAGTCCGGGCTGTACCATCCGCGGCTGTTGACGACCTGGTCTGCGGTCAGTCCGAAGAGAAAGAAATTCTCCTCGCCGGCTTCTTCCGCCATCTCGATCGTCGCACCGTCCCTGGTACCGATGGTAAGAGCGCCGTTCATCATGAACTTCATGTTGCTGGTGCCACTGGCCTCGTAGCCTGCAGTAGATATTTGGGTGGACACATCGCAGGCCGGGATCAGCTTCTCCGCCAATGAAACGCAGTAGTCGGGCAGGAAAAGAACTTTGAGACGCCCTCGCACAACCGGATCTCCATCGAGCGTGCCCGCTAGATTGTTAATGAATTTGATGATGAGCTTGGCGAGGCGGTATGCCGGGGCAGCCTTGCCGGCAAATAGAAAGGTGGTCGGCGCCATATCCATATTCGGGTTGTCACGCAAACGGTTGTAAAGCACGACAATACGTAGCGCATTCAGCAGTTGACGCTTGTATTCGTGAATGCGTTTGACTTGCGAATCAATGATGGTGTCTGGGTCAATCGCCAATCCTGAGGTGGACTTGAGCCAGTTGGCAAACTGTACCTTGGCCTCGTGCTTGGCTTTGCGAAACGTCTCCCGGAAGCTCTTGTCATCAGCGAAACTCTTGAGGCCACGGAGTTGGCCGAGATCCGTGATCCATCCCTCCCCGATGGCATCTGTGATCGCGGAAGCCAGGCCGGGGTTCGCCAGCAGCAACCAGCGTCGTGGGGTCACACCGTTAGTCTTGTTGTTGAAGCGTTCAGGAAACATCTTGGCAAGATCCTTCACTGTGGTCGTACGCAGCAACTGAGAGTGGATGGCGGCCACGCCGTTAGTGCTGTGCGAGCCAACGATTGCAAGGTTTGCCATTCGGATTTGGCGCTGATCTCCTTCCTCTACCAGAGTTATCTTTCCGACCCGCTCCTCATCACCGGAAAAACGAGTACGAGCGTCATCGACAAGGCGCCGATTAATCTCCAGAATTATCTCCAGATGTCTTGGCAGCATGGTTTCAAACCAGGCCAGCGGCCACTTCTCCAGGGCCTCGGGTAGAAGAGTGTGGTTGGTGTAGGCCAGGCTTCTTTGGGTAAGATCCCAAGCTTCGTCCCAGCCGAGATGCGCTTCATCGAGCAGAACTCGCATCAACTCGGGGACAGCCAGAGCTGGGTGTGTGTCATTGAGTTGAACAGCGACTTGCTCCGGGAGCGCATGCCAATCTTTATTGGTGCGCCGGAAGCGTCGCACCAGGTCGGCCAGCGAAGCGGCCACCAGAAAATACTCCTGCACGAAGCGAAGCGCCTGCCCCCTGCTGGTGGAGTCGTCCGGATACAGAACCCGGGTGATGGATTCGGCGGTTAATGTCTCAGCCAGTGCGGCGACGAAATCGCCGCTGCTGAATTCCTGAAAATCAAAGTAGTCAGGCGCGGCCGCGGCCCAGAGTCGCAAAGTATTGATAGTCTGGCCGCCGTAACCTACGACTGGCCGATCAAACGGAATACCAATCAAACTCGAGGGACGATGCGAAATTGCGCGCAGGCTCCCGCCGTGTATCTCAAACGAGCAGTTCAGGTTGATCTGAACCTTTTCTAGTGGGCGAGCCACTTCCCACGGATCGGCGCGACGGAGCCAATTGTCTGCCTCTTCGTGTTGCCATCCGTCCTTTATGGTTTGCTTGAAGATGCCGTATTCATAGCGCAATCCATAGCCCATGGCCGGCAGCTGCATGGTCGCCAACGAGTCGATGAAACAGGCTGCCAGGCGTCCAAGCCCCCCGTTCCCCAGGCCTGCATCGGGCTCCTGTTCCAGCACAGGGAGCCAATCTATGTTTTTTTGCTGAATGGCCTGCTTCGCCACCGGATCGAGCAACAGATTGGTCACGTTGTTAGCCAGCGAGCGGCCAATCAGAAATTCCATCGAGAGGTAATACACTCGCTTTGGATTTTCGCGTTCGTATGTGTTTTCGGTACGGATCCATCGCTGCGAGAGGATGTCACGCACGGAATGAGCAAATGCCTCAAACTGGGCCCGGGCGTCGGCCGCACTGAGATCCGTGACGTTGTCAAAAACAAGGTGGCGCTCATACAGCGAGTTGTCTGTTCCCGAAAACTGAACCGGACCACAGCCATATTGCTCGAGGAGCTTCGAAACACCGTCCGCTACAGTTGGGATTGGCACCACCGCCGCGGTTCTTGTGCTCTTGGGACTCTTGGGGCTCGTCACACTTCTTGTGTTCATCGAATTGGCCTCGTCCTGGGGCTCTGTTTCTTTGCTGTTGATTGCGCTTCTTTCCTACGCTGCCACGTGATGAGTGTCATTCCATAGTCGAATCACCGGCCGCGACAAGTCGTTTTCGTAGCCCACCGCGCTCAGACTTGCTGTACTTAGCATGAAACACGTTGCCCTGGAGGACGGCTCGAGGCCAAGCCAGCGGCTGACCAATACGCGGATAAAGTGACCACTGGAAAAAAGCAAGACGTCTGCGTTGACTGAGCGCAAGCGGCCAATGACGCGATCAGCCCGTGCTGCCACCTGCTGCGGTGATTCGCCCCCGGGGCAACCATCGCGGAACAGTTGCCGGTCTGGGCGCTCGACATGGATATCCTCGGTTCGGCGACCCTCGTATTCACCGTAGTCCCATTCGACCAAGTCGGGATCAATTTCAGCAACATCTCCGAAGCCCGCCAGTTCGCACGTGCGGCGTGCGCGACGCAAGGGACTGGTAAGCACCTTGGCAAACGTAAGCCCTCGCAGCCGTTTCCCCAATTGCCGGGCGACTTGCTCGCCCTGCTCAGTCAAAGGCAGGTCGGTAAGTCCGGTATGCTGGCCGGTAAGACTCCAGGCAGTCTCTCCGTGCCGCGCCAGGTAAATAATGGGAAGTTCCGTTGTTCATGCAGCCTTCATGTTCACTGACTCGATGCTTGCTGGCGTAAATCTGCCCCAAGCCAAAGCAAGTAACGCGATCACAATCGTCTGAAACAATGCATAGGCGGTTGCCGAGCCAACAGCGGGAGTGCCGGGAAAGCTTCCGGTCACGACTACCAGACTGACGCCAACGTTTCGTACGGATGTCGTGAGCACCATGCTCTTTCTGCCCTCGCTCTCGCGCCCACCAATCAACCACCCAGAGACCACGGCGGCAATCACGAGGGACAACATCTCGACGTAACCGACCAGACGAATTTCCGCCAAAACTCGAAACTGAACGAAAAGAAATACCGCCAGCATTAGTAAATTGAGCAAGACGCTTAGTGCACTCGCCGGTTTCTGGAATCTCTCCGCCCACGCGGGGTATCGCTGGCGCACCATGAGCCCCACGCACAAGGGCAGTAACTGCGCTCCGAGTAAAGTGCCGACCATCTTGATCACATTGATCTTCACCGGGATGTATCCCGCCACCATGGGAAGCAGAAATCGGAGCAATAGAGGCGCGACGACAGCCGATGAACCCGCCAAAATAACCATAAGTCCCACCGAGACCGCCACATTTCCCTTGGCCATCGCGGTAAACGGTGGCCCGTAGGGTGCCCCCGGGCAGACCGCAGCGACGAAAAGTCCGACCGCGATCATGGGGCTGGCATGAAACAACAGGAGTAAGCCGAGTGCCGCCGCAGGGACAAGAATGTAGTTTGCCAGTACGGCGCGCGCGACCCGCCCATAGTTCCTGCTTACGCGCAACACATCAGAAAGTGTCACGCCTAAGCCGATTGTCACCATCATTTCGATGAGTGTGATTTCCGCGAGTACGTTGATTAGTCGGTCGACCCTCATCGCCGAGACGCTAGATATCTCTCATCTCTTGCACCAAACACGTTAGGAGCAGGACACTGCAGCCGCTACTGACAGAACTTACAGTTCTCTGGCTGAGGCTTCGCTGAGGCGAATGAAAAGGCGTGAACACTTGGAATGCCGACTCGGCTCGAAGCGGTGACACTAGTAGTGCCGAATGCATTTCCTGTAACTCTGTACAGGTTACTGCCATTCCCGGGGCCTGTTTAAGTGGGTGTGTCGACGCGACGAAGTTTGTGGCGTCTTTGTGGCGTCGCTAAGTCGGAAGCAGTCCACGAACGCACTAAAAGGCTCACGTGAAAGGCATCTTTTTTTTCATTCTTGTGGCTCTGCTTGTGATTGCCGTCTACCCGGCCACGGCGCAAGTCGAGCACTTCGCTCCATCTGACGCGCCGCCGGACAGCGCTAGCAGTGCCAGCCCGGCATCCGCCAGGCTCTCGTTCGCTTTCTCCCCGGCTCCCGCGCCTGTGATCGAGCGCTCCGATCAATCAGAGACGAACATTCAGTGGAAGACGCTGACGAAGAACTCTCTCTTCCTCCTGGGGGTCATGCAAGGTTTCCGCCTTGGCACCGAGGGCGGCACCCGCGAAGCCTTGCACAACAGTATCGTCGGAGGATATTTCAAAGCCTTGGGATCGATGCACGGCTGGTCGGACGGTGATGGCTACTACGAGAACTACCTGGGTCACCCTATCCAGGGCGGTGTTACCGACTATGTGTGGATTCACAATGACCCACGCTACCGCAACGTCGAGTTCGGGAAGAGCCGTGACTACTGGATGGGCCGCCTCCGCGCCTATGGTTATTCCTGGGCCTTCAGCGAGCAGTTTGAAGTAGGCCTGCTCAGCGAAGCATCCATCGGGCAGATTCAGCGCTATTGCTGCGCCTATGGTTTCGTCGACCACGTCGTCACTCCAAACTTTGGCATGGTTTGGCTGGTGGGAGGCGACATTATCGACAGATACGTGACCCGCCCGCTCGAGGATCGCACCACAAACATTACGACTCGCAGCCTTCTTCGGTCACTCATCAATCCTCCCCAAACCTTTGCGAACATGATGATGATGCAAAAGCCGTGGCATCGCGAAAACCGGGCAAGCCCTACCGAATATGCTGGCCAGCTCTATTCGCGGACGGATTTCCTTGCCTCTGTTAGGTTCATTCCCTCGCTGGTTCCAAAATTTGAACTCACGGCGGCCATGCCCTCTGTAACGAGAATGGGGGGACAATCGTGTCTGGGCGGCAGCGGAGTCGCCGGCTTCCGCATCGACGATTCCTGGCAATGGACCGCGGAAGTCGGTGGTTGCAATCTGGCTCCCAGCTTACCCAAGCATTGGGGTGGCGACTCCCTGATCTTCAACACCGGCCCGCAGTGGATCATGCACAACTCCAGCCGCTGGAGCCCCCACGTCCACTTCCGTGCCGGCGGCCAGAAAATTACTCGGGATCATTGCGAAGTCGACGGTGTCCATCCGGATGGCTTGTTCGTGGGCAAGCCTTGCAAGAGTGAACCCAGTTTCCAGGCCCGACACTACGAGAGCACCGGCTTTTCGATTTCCGCCGGTGGCGGCCTGGATATCAAGCTCAACAACGCCCTTGCAGTTCGCGTGGCAAATCTCGACTACATGCATTCATGGCTACAACCCGTGGCCGGAACGGATTACAACCAAGGTCTGCGCTTCACCACTGGCATTGTCCTGCGAGTCGGAACCTGGTAGTCCCAAGCGGGGGAGGAACTAAGTTGATCAAAAACTGAACCCGAGAGACAACACCACAGTCGGGTCAGTCCAGCCGGCATTGAATACGTAGGTTGTGAAGTCCATCCTCTTGTGGGAAAAGCCGATCAACAGTCCACGCTGGATGTCGAGGTCGGTGTGATATGCCTTTGTCCGCTGCGCTACAAGACCCGCGCGAAACCACTCCAACGGGGAATAGCTCAGTTCCATCCAGCTATAGAAGAAATTGCCAGTGCGATCTTTCGTATCGAATACATATTCACCTTCCGTCGAGAGTTCAACCCGCTTCCAGGCGAGTGATGCCATATATCCAGGAGCAACCCCGGTTGTGTTCCCGAAGACGCCGCCGATCATTGGGGTAACTTCCAGCGCCAGTTTGTCACCAGCGCTGAAGTTGTAGCCAACCCACAGCGAGCCAGTCTCCTTGTCCTCGTAGTTGTACCGCGCTCCGAAGTGTACCCGTCCGCGATCCGCGGCGAATGTCGGAGAAGCATAAGACCGGTCATGGGGCACGATATATCCAAAGATGTTGAAGGAGTATGCCCACTGGTCAGGAGGAGATTCGGTGGAATTGGTTGGCGCGCTGCTCGTGGTCTGTGCCCATACTGGGCCGCCCAGGAGAATTGCTACCGCGAGAATCGCCAGAGATTGCGTGGCTGTCATCCTCCGAGGGAAATTGTGATTGCGACCATGACGCCGCCGAGGAACACCATTGCAAGGCCCATCCCCCACGGACGATGTCCAGCATGGCGCCCAAATGCATATCCAGTCAGGAACAGCATCGCAATAGCAATCCCATTCGAGACTCGTAAGGCATGCCGGGGTTCACTGATCAGAGCGAATGGGATTACCACCGGGAACGTGGCCACTACTACAATCAGGAACACGCCGATGGCGCCAAGCCAATCATCTTTTTGAAGTCGTGGACGTGACGGCAGATTCGGTAGACGGTTCAACTCTTGGCGCATATGTTCAAAGTCTGCTGTTGACAGGACTGACACCAGTAGAGGGGGCAGTGCGTCGGCGATGATCTGGTACGCCTCGGAAGGGTTGGCGACCTGTCGCAATGCTCTTAGCTTCAGGATGCCTTGACCGAACACGCCGAAACTTCCCATCAGATAGAAGACCGCATCAATAAAGCCCCAAGCCAGATTGCAGCCCAATGCACCGACCAGCATCGTACGTACTTCTTCACGGCCTGCCCCGGCGACACTGAATGAGCACGTGTAAGTGAGAACCATGATCAGCCCGAACAGAACCTCGGAGATCCTTTCCATCGGTTCGAGCTTGCGTCTTGAGGATCTGATCAGGTTCTCAGGCATGGTGGTCACGCATTTCCCTACTGCTGCCACCCACCTCCCAGCGCATTGTAGAGTTGAACCAGGGCGAGTCGTTCGTTGAGTTCAGCTTGCACCAAACCCAGTTGGGCCTCGAAATAGCGGGTATCGCTGTCCAGCACTTCGAGGTAACTCGTGACCCCTCCCTGGTAACGAACGCTCGAGAGCCGTGTGGCATCCTGCGCCGCTACGGTGAGCAGCTCCTGTTGTGCGCGGAACTCCTGATTCTTACGGTAAGCGACCAGCGAGTCCGCCACTTCGCGGAAGGCCTGCTGGATAGACTGCTGGTAGACGAGGACTGCCTGCTCTTTCTGCGCCTCCGTCAGCCTCACGTTGGAGCGGATTCTTCCGGCCGTGAAAATGGGTTGAGCCAACTGACCACCAAAACTCCAGAAACCAGCTGGCCCAGTGAACAAGTCCGTGAAGGCGCTACTCTCGTAGCCGCCGACAGCGGTGAGCGTGATCTGCGGAAAATAAGCTGCTTTTGCCACTCCGATCTGGGCATTGGCGGCGATTAATTGTTGCTCCACCGATTGAATATCGGGACGCCGCTCCAGCAGCTGCGAGGGTAGCCCGGCCGGGACCGTCGGCAGCACCAGGTTCTCCACCAGGGGTTTTCCTCGGGTGACGGGTGCTGGATTCTTACCCAACAGAATGCTTATCAGGTTCTCCTGCTGCTCGATCCGCCGCTCCAGATCCGGAATCGACGCGGCAGCCGTATAAACCAGTTGCTCAGATTGGCGAACGTCCAGCAAGGAGGTTGTGCCTCCTTTCTCGCGGATCTCTACCAGGCGCAACGATTCTCTTCGAGAAGCGAGTGTGTTTCTGGAGATGTTCATCTCTGAATCCAGTTCCAGCAACTGGAAATACGCCGAAGCCACATTGCTGACCAGGCTCGATATCACAGCCTTCTGAGCCCACTCCGTGGCTAGCAGACTAGCTCGCGCCGATTCAGTGGCTCGCCGGAACTTTCCCCAGAAATCCAGTTCCCAGAATAGTGAAAGGTTGACATTGAAGGGACTGGTCTCGAACTCACGTGTCGTTGGCGTCCTGGGAAAACGCTGGTTGTTGGCCGATGCGCCCCCGGATATGGTTGGATACTGGTCGGCGCGAGTGATGCCTGCTACGGCCTGTGCCTGAAGCACGCGCGTTGCGGCTATGCGCACATCATAATTCTGGGCGAGTGCCTCCCGGATCAGATCCTGCAATTGCTGGTCCTGAAAAACTGCCCACCACTTTTCATTCCCGAGCGAAGCTGCCGTCTGCTGGCTAGTGTCTGGCGCAAGGCCCCGGTAGCCATCGGGAACTGTTGCCGGCGGACGCTGGTAGTTGGGTCCTACCTTGCATCCAGTCAGCAGGAGAAACATGAGCGCGACGAGCCAATGCCTGCTGGTCATGGCCGGTCCACGATATCCGAGCTCAATGCCGCGAAGGGCAGCCTTCCTAGTCATCGGCGGCTCCTTGAAGCGGTTCGGGTAGCGTTTCTTGTGGATGTTTCTTCTCTCCGGATGCCCATAGTCCGAACCGCTCTACGACGTCGAAGCTGACCGGGATGAAGAAGATGGCCAGCAACGAAGCTGCCATCATTCCGCCGATGACCACGGTTCCCAGAACCTGCCGCGAGATTGCGCCCGCTCCGGAAGCCGTCCACAGCGGCACGCAACCCAGAATGAAGGCGAATGCGGTCATCAGAATGGGTCGCAATCGCAGTTTGGCGCCAATCAGTGCGGCATCCATCGGGGATTTGCCCTTCTCGTATTCCGCCTTGGCAAATTCGACGATCAGAATGGCATTCTTGGCCGACAATCCAATCAGCATGACCAGGCCAATCTGGGCATACACATCGTTGTCGAGCCGGCGAAAGTAGAGTGTCGCGAACGCGCCGAAAACGGCGATGGGAACTCCCAGGAGTACGCTGAACGGTAGCGTCCAGCTCTCATACTGCGCTGCCATGATGAGGAAAACCACGAAGAAGGCCAGCCCAAAGATGGTCCCGGCTGAAACTGCCCTGCGCGGCTTTTTGCTCCTGGTACGACATGCCCATGTAGTCGAAGCCCATCTGGCTCGGCATCGACTTGTGAAAGACATCTTCCAGTGCCGCCATGGCTTGCGCTGAGCTGTAGCCGGGCGCCGCCGCGGCATTAATCTGCACGCAGTTGAACAGGTTGTAGCGCATCATGAACTCGGCGCCATTGCGGGGATAAGTGGTAGTCAGCGTACTCAACGGAACCATTCCGCCCGATGCGTTCCTGACGTAGAACTTGCCCACATTTTCGGCTTTGTTCCGGAAGTCACCATCGGCCTGGACGTATACCTGCCATTGCAGGCCGAAGCGATTGAAATAGTTAACCAGCGCGCCGCCCATGAACGTCTGCACGGTCTCGTACAGGCTGCTCAGTTGGATCTGCTGGGTCATTGCCTTGGCGTTGTCCACCTTTACCCCGACCTGCGGGACGCCGAACAGAGCCGTGGTCATGACGCCCTGCTAACTCCGGTCGCTTGCGGGCCTCGGCCACAAACAGTTGCGCGTTCTTCGCAAGAAAATCAACGCCTCCACCCGACCGGTCTTCCAGAATGAAAGTGGCTCCTCCTGAAGTCCCTACGCCCGGAATCGCGGGTGGTGAAAATGAGAATGCAATTCCCGATGGGACTTTTGAGAGCGCCTTTTGCAGGTGGGCCTTGATTCCTTCGTAGCTTGTTTCGGGAGTCTTGCGTTCTTCCCACGGCTTCAGCGAAATGAAGAAGAATGAACTGTAGGTAGCGTTGACGCCGCTCAGCATGCTGAAGCCCATGACCGAGCTGACATACTCGACGCCAGGAGTCTCCAGGATGGCCTTCTCGACTTCCCGAGCAGCTTCAGAGGATCGTTGGAGCGACGACGCATTCGGCAATTGCAAGCCGGCATAGATGTATCCCTGGTCTTCATCCGGGAGAAAGCTCTTGGCAACGCTCTTCCCGAAGAAACCCGCACCTACGGTTAGCGCGGCGAGCAAGATGAAGGCGACGCCGGCCTTGCGGATCAGGAGTCCGCACCAACTCACATAGCCGTCCGTGGCGCGCCCGAAGACACGGTTGAACCAGCGGAAGAAAGCTCCCAGAGGCCCCCGCGCCGGCTTCCTTGGGCGCAGCAGCATGGCGGAAAGTGCAGGACTGAGGGTGAGTGCGTTGAAAGCCGAGAAGAGCACCGAAACGGCGATCGTAACCGCAAACTGCTTGTAGAGCTGGCCGGTGATACCGGGAACGAAGGCCGTGGGAATAAACACAGCCGCAAGAATCAGTGCGATAGCGATGACCGGCCCGGAGACTTCCTCCATCGCTCTGACGGTCGCGTCATGAGGCGACATTCCGTGCTCAATATGGTGTTCCACCGCCTCCACGACAACAATGGCATCATCGACGACCAGTCCTATCGCCAAGACGAGCCCAAAAAGCGACAGGGTGTTGATGGAGAATCCAAGCATCGGAAAAACCGCGAAGGTTCCGATCAGAGAGACAGGAACGGCAAGCAGCGGAATCAGAGTGGCTCTGAAGCCCTGGAGGAAAATGTAGACCACTAGGATGACCAGGATCAAAGCCTCGCCCAGTGTCTTGTAGATTTCGTGGATGCCCTCACTGACCGCGAGCGTGGTATCGAGTGCCACAATGTAGGCGAGTCCCTGGGGAAACCTCCCTTTCGCCTCCTCCATCATCTTGAGGACGGCGTCTCGCGTCTGCAGGGCATTGCTGCCCGGGGTGAGGTAGAGCGCGATGAGGGCTGCGGGCTGAGCGGGTTTACCTTCTCCTGACGTTCCCAACCGCGCCAGATAGGAATAGTATTGCGAACCCATTTCCACCCGCGCCACGTCCTTCAGCCGGAGGATTGAGCCGTCGGCCTGTGCACGGACGACGATGTCATTAAACTCCTCAACCGTAGGCAGGCGTCCGGGGGCCCGCACGTTATAGGTGAATTGCTGACCCGAAGGAACGGGCTCACCTCCGACCTGGCCCTCCGGATTGACCTTATTTTGGGCCTTGACCGCGTTGGTGATGTCGGAGACCGTGACTCCGAGTCTAGCCAGCCGATCAGGATTCACCCAGATGCGCATAGCATAAGGCCCAGCGCCGAAAATCTGAACCTGTGAGACACCGGAGATGCGTGTCAGAGCATACTGCAGATTGATGATGGCGTAGTTCGCCAGGAAAATATTGTCGTATACGCCACCGGGTGAGTAAAGGTCGAGCAGCATGAAAGGCGCCGTCGTACCCGGCTGCACGAGCACCCCCTGCTGGACAACTTCGCTGGGCAATTGCGAGTTAGCCTGCCCGCTCCGCATCTGCGCCAGAATCTGATCCGTGTTGACATCAGTCCCGAGCTGGAAGTCTATGTAGAGCGTACCCCCTCCGCCCGAGCTGGCGCTCAACGAATACATGTAGTTCATGCCGCTGACGCCGGACATCTGTTGCTCAATCGGAGTCGCCACTGACTCGGCAATCGTTTGGGCGTCCGCACCAGGGTAGATGGCTTTCACCTGGATCATCGGGTCGGCAATGTTGGGAAATTGCGCCGTGGGCAGGCTGAGCATAGAGACCACGCCGACCAGCACCATCAATATGGCAATGACGATCGCGACGATGGGCCGATTGATAAAGAATTTCGCCATGGTCAGTCGCTCCCGCCGGCAGGGGCCGCGTACACTTTGGGACTGACCGGGATACCTTCCTTTGCCGACTCCGGCGCCTGCGCTGCAAACGTCTGCATCTTCTGGATGCCTTCGACCACCACCCGCTCGCCCGGTTTCAATCCTTCAGTGACGATCCAGTTCGGGCCGACACGATCTCCCATTTTGACCGGCCGGACCGTGGCCTTGTTGTCAGACCCGACCACAAAGAGTTGGTATTGCGACTGCACTTCGATAACGGCCGCCTGCGGAACCAGCAAGGCGTTCTTGCTGGTGCTGGTCTGCACACGCACGCGCCCAAATCCCCCAGGACGGAGGATTGCGTCTTTGTTCGGGAATGCAGCGGCTAACTGGATGGTTCCTGTGCCAGCCGTAATCTCGCGGTTTACGAAGATGATTTTTCCCTTGAAAGGATAGGGAGCATCATTGGCCTGAATGTACTCAACCGGAACAGGGATCCTGACCGCGGACCTTTGTAAGACCTTTGAGATCTGCGGCGCGAAGCCGAGATACAAGCTCTCGCTAATGTTGAAGTACGCCCACATGGGATCGATCTGCGACACTGTGGTCATCTTGGTGGTCGTGCCGACCAGATCGCCGACCTGAGAGTTTGCGACTCCGGCGATGCCATCCAGCGGCGAATAGACCTTGGTCCATCCGAGATTCAGCTCGTCCTGCTCTTGCGCCGCTTTCTTTGCTGTCAATTCCGATTGGGCTGCGGCCTGATTGGCGATGTCATCATCAAGCTGCTTCTGTGGAATCGCGTTCTGCGTCGCCAGCGGAGTGTCGCGCTGCACATCGTTGGTCGCCTTCGACAGCGATGACACGGTCTTCTCTACTTCTGCCTTCGCCTGATCCAATGCAGCTTGGAACGGCCGCGAATCGATCTGAAAAAGTAGTTGCCCCTTCCTCACAAACGATCCGTTCACATAGTCCTGGCTGAGCAGGTACCCTTGCACCTTGGGTGTGATGTCGGCGTTCACCGGACCGTTCAGTTGCGCCACCCACTCTCCGTAGACGGGAACATCCTGTTGTTGAACCGAAGCAACCACCACTTCGGGCGGAGCCGCTGCCACAGGTGCCACTTTCTCTGAGCATCCGGTCAGCGAAACTGCGAGGAGGAACAAGGCCGTACTGACCATGCATCTACGAGCGCACCGATAACGCGGCCTTGATGGTTGCCAGGAGATTGCATTTTCGATATGTCGTTCGAAACGACTCAACTCAGGTTCAATTCGCATGGCAAACTCCTCAGAACGTGACTAGTAGAACCATGAGAGTCTCGTTCCGGACCGATCGGCTAAGCTGCATCACAAAAGGTTTGTCAGCTGGCCGTTTCACAACGTTGAAGCGAGCAGGGTTGCCTCTCATGTTCGTAGAAGCCGCGGGTAGTGCCGGATTCACCGCAGATCGAGGGAAGAGTAGAAGGCGCACGGTGGGCGGGAAACTGGCAGAAGTTACAGTTAGGCTGTCCGCTATGGCGCCAGATGAGGGTTGAGCAATAACCTCGGCGGAAACAATTCTGGTTTGCCGGCCCCGACTTGGGAATGCGAGCAGGACCTAAGACTGACGTCGCCGTGGGATGTGCCGCCAGCGCATAATCATTGACCGAATCTCAAACGCCATGTCTCGACAGGGACAAGACTAAGAACAAATACAGATAATACTGCTCATCTTCATAGCAGACACAGATGTTGCTACCTGCTAAGTTTTGATTATGGCGTGCGCCTCCCAAGTCGAGTTGAAGCATCCAACCACCCTGGAGCAGACAGGGCCTCCACCTAGGACAGTTTCGATGATTCCTCGGGTCTTCTTGGCTGACGATCAGGAAGAAGTGCTGCGCACCATCGCGCAGATTCTTGACGACGACTTTCAGATTGTCGGCACAGCCAAAAACGGTGCAGGTGTCCTCGAACTCACTCCCACCCTTTCTCCCGATGTGATTGTTCTCGATATTTCCATGCCGGTAGTGACTGGAATCGAAGCTGCCCTACGGCTGCTAGAGGAAGGTTCGCCGGCAAAGGTGATTTTCCTGACTGTGCACCGAGATCTCGATTTTGTGGAAGCTGCGATGTCTGTGGGAGCCTGGGGCTACGTTCTAAAGCCATCTATGGCCACAGATTTGATCCCGGCCATCCGGAAGGTTCTGGAAGGTAGCACCTTCATCTCCCCCTCCGTATACTCGCCTCCAATACCTAGCTCGCGCTAATAGCTGTTGACCTGCATGTGCGAGATCGGCCATTTTGTCACTTCCGGTCATCTGTAGTGGACTTTCCAGCGAGGATCGGATTCGGTTGTTTATTGGATGGCGCCAGCCCTGCACAACACAGATCGGAAGGCCGTGCACTCGTGCAGACTCTTGTGAGGCGCCTCGTGCAAAATAGCGAGGTCTCGATTTCTAACTCTCGGATATCGACGCGGGCCTCTCGTTTCGGTTATCGCCTAGAAAGACTCCCAAACAACGTACATGAATAGCCACGTGGCCAAGAGAAGAAACGCGGGCGCCAGCCAGCCCGTCACCCGCTTGGGAACTGATCGATACAAAGACCTCCAAGAATCCAGCCTGATGATGGGATGACAGGAATAAAGACGCGAGCGGTCGTAGCTTTGCGGAAGGTCTTCACGATAGTCGGTGGACGAATCCAGGTAGGCGATCTCCGCCCAGACTCGAAAATCACCGATGTGAGCCGATTTTCCACCATTTTGCTCGCGCTCTGTGGGGTTGGCCATAAGAGATTGACCGGTTGCTGGTCGCACACAATCCTTATATGAAATTGACGAGAGTCAAACAACTAGCAGTGTTGACAGAGACCAGTGGTACCTACCGCATGAGTGAGGAAGGTCTACGCAAGAAAGCAGAATCCGTGGCGCGCCCAGGTTGGATTGACTGCCACTGAGAACTCGCGACATTGGGAAAGGCACATCTGCCATTCGGCACCTATCTGCTGGGTCTCTATGCCCGCCCACTGTCATTACTAACAGTTACGACCACTCGACATGTTGCCTAGACTTCTCATGCTGGCGTTGGGATATCTGGCAGCTTAGAAGTCTGCTACAGATCGATGAACGGTTGCATTGAAGCGCGAAGTTTCGTTCGCCCACCAGCACAAGGCTATCGGAGATGAGATTCTCAAGGAGCATAGAACGTCTGCTGTTGATCGCTGGAGTGTTGCTGATCGCGATTTACGTGGCAGCATATATCCACAGGACGATCTTGTCCCATGCCGAGTTAAGACGTTTCCAGAACGCTCAAACAGGACAACCGATCGGAACGCCCGTCGGTTTCCGCCCCGGCACCCATGTCGACTTCGATTTCAGTCTCTGGTCGGAGAAACGGATCGCGGAGTACGAACACAGCCTGACGGAGCAAATCGATCCACCCTTGGCTGTGTTGCGCATCTCTAAGGTCCACCTTGAGGTACCCGTTTTAGAGGGAACTGACGATCTCATCTTAAACCGAGGGGTAGGCCATATCGCTGGCACAGTTCCCCCGGGGAGGGACGGGAACATCGGAATTGCCGGCCATCGGGATGGATTTTTTAGGGTGCTGAAAGATATCGGCCCAGGAGACACACTTGAACTCACGACTCCAACCCGCACGGATACCTACATTGTGGACCGGATTGTGCTCGTGCGCCCTGACGATGTTTCAGTCTTGCAACCACGCTCGGTTTCGTCACTCACGCTGGTGACATGTTACCCGTTCTATTACGTGGGCAGCGCCCCCGAGCGCTACATCGTTCAAGCCTCGAAGACCGGTGGTAGTTGGCCTGGCGAGCGAGCGGAATCCGAACTGGAGCAGACGGCAGCAGCAGGACGAAAATGAACTTGTTTGGAACGATCTTTGACAGGACTCAAATTCATGGCGAAAGCTAAACAAGGAGAAAACACGATGAACTCAACAATCGGAAGGACACGAGTGTGGCTAGTGCTTGTGGCGGGGGTGTGCCTGGCCTTTGCCCTGAGCATGAGCGCACAAGTGAAAACAGAAACTTCCACCACCGCGGGGCAGCATTCACACGATGTGACGGTCGAACGCGGTGAAGTTGTATACGTTACGGGAAATGATCTGGTGGTGAAAATGGAAGACGGCACGATCCGACATTTTGCCAACGTGCCGGAGAGCGCTAAGGTCAACGTGGGCGGCCAGGAACTCGGGATTCATGACCTGAAACCAGGCATGAAGCTCGAACGTACGATCACTGTGACCACAACCCCCAAGACCATCACGACAGTGAAGAGCGTCACGGGCAAGGTGTGGCATGTGAGTCCACCAAACACCGTAATCCTCACCCTGGAAGATGGCACCAACCAGCAGTTCAAGATCCCAAAGGGCCAAAAGTTCAACGTAGACGGCCAAGAGACCGACGCTTGGGGCTTGAAGAAAGGGATGAACATCTCAGCGACCAAGGTAGTGGAGGAGCCCATCAGTGTGGTCGAAGAGCAACGCAGGGTAACTGGCAGCATGCCCCCACCGCCGCCGGCGCCACCTGCTGATGTACCGATTCTGGTCGCGTCCGCGGAGCCTGTGCCTGCTCCGGCTGCTCCGGCAGCTCCAGCAGAATTGCCCAAGACTGCAAGTCTGCTGCCACTTATTGGATTGCTGGGCAGCCTTGCTCTCTTGTCTTCGTTCGGCCTGAGAGCAATTCGCAGTATTGTTTAATCCATAACGGGTTCGAGAAAGCCGCTGTTCCAGCTATCTCGAGCCCGTTTTCTTTTCTGGGGCTCGTTCTCTTTTCTGAGGCTCGCTTCTTTTCTGAGGAATGACCGTCGCGATAGAGTGGCAGTTGTGCATCCACGGGCTAATTGCGGACGGAATGAAATGGTGAGAGACCCGTAGTGGTCTGGTGCAGACTTAGGAAGCACCAGAAGCGTTTACGAGGAATGTAGGTCGACGTCGCAATCTGCGGAGTCGATAGTGACAGAGCTCCTCAGGCGGCGATCAGGTGGTTCCGGATCGCATACTGAACCAATTCGGCGCTGCTCTTAGCGTTGAGTATCTCCATAATGCGGTACTTGTGAAAAGCAACGGTTCGGGTCGTAATGTTCAGTACGTCGGCCACTTCCTTCATGCATTTTCCTTCGGCCAGCAGTTGCAGTACTTCCCGTTGCCTTTCCGTTAGCCGTTCCCCTTCCTCAATCAGCTTCTTGCCTTGCCGCAACAGGAACTCGACGGTGTCTTTTGCGATCGTAGGCGAGAGGTAGGACTTCCCTTTGAGGACTTCCCGGACCGCAGTCGTAAGTTCCGAGGCAGCACAGGTCTTCAGCAGATATCCTGATGCTCCCCGACGGAACGCTTCGGCCGCCAGGTCGGCATCGTGATTCATCGTCAGGTAAACCAATTTCACTGCGGGTAAGAATTCCTTCACCTGCTGCCCCGCATCCAGGCCGTTCAGTATCGGCATCGCGACATCCACAATGATGAGATGTGGCTTCAGTTCGGCGGCGGCTCGGACCAGGGCACGGCCATCGCTTACCGTGGCCACGACTTCATATTCGGGCTCGAGGAGTTTCCTGCATGCCTCGGCCACGAGAACGTGATCATCGGCAATCAAAATCCTGGGGAGATTCCTTCGCATGTTCGTAATCATATTCGAACTCCTGCGCCAAGAGGCTAGCGGATGCTGAGCAGACAGTCAGGGAGTAGTCTCTCTCGTCCTTGACCTGTGGGCCGTTCCCACGGTCGAGCCTGATGCCATGCCAGCAACGGGTTAGGGTAACTCGAGGTCTTACCCTTGGCCACTAGCATTATTACCAGTCGGCCACTAGCAGGATTCCTAATGGATCGGCATGTCAGAATGGACAGCTGGAATCGTCTCACTCTTCCTGCCGAACCCCGGGCCGGGGAAAGGCACTTGCTCTACCCGGGCAATCAGATCAAGCTTTATGGCACCAGTTCCCGCACGGGGGTATCGGCCGACCTCTAGAAGACTGTCTCTATCGTCTTCTTTGTCAGCAACTTACGACTTCAGCTCTTCCTATGTTTCTTCCGCCGACGAACGACCCTGTGCTCGCACGGGCTGAGAGCTGTTGACTTCTCGGATCTCAAATATCGGCGTCTTGTAATCTCTGGGCAAGTAGTTCTCCGGAATCGTGGTTTGATTGCCGTCTCGCAGAGATGTGTAATGCGGTGAATTTATCTCTACACCAGCTTCGTTGAACCGGTCCTGAATGTTCTGGTGCAACACTGAGTATGTGTGCAGCATATCGGCCGGCTTGGCTGTGTAGGCATTGAGCTCGTAAGCAACATAGAAATCGTTCAGCGCCGTTTGCAGCACAAACGGCGGAGGATCGTGCAATACATCGTCTGTGGCGAGAGCAGCAGCTAGCAGCAGCTCATGAACCTTTCGCCACGGAGCGTTGTAGCCAATCGTCACCGTGGTGTGGAAGATCACTCCTTTTTGTCTGGCCTCGGCACTGTAGTTGACGACTACGCCACCCAACACTGTGCCATTGGGAATCGTGACCACTTCTTTTTTCTGAGTGCAGATGCGCGTCACCAGTAAAGTCTTCTCTACTACTTCTCCCATATCGTTCCCGATTCTCACGAAATCTCCCACTTGGAAGGCACGCATATAAGTCAGAATGGTTCCCGCGACCCCATGTGCTACCGCTGAGGTGGAACCAAGCGACAGAAGGACCCCCAGAAATACAGAAATCCCCTTGAACGCTGGGCTGCTCGACCCGGGCAGGTAGGGGAAGACGACGATGGCGGCCGCTGCGACGATCAAAATCCTCACCAGCTTGGCCGTGGGTTCTGCCCAATCCGGGTAGAAGCCGCGAACAGCGAGCCTCCCGTCGCGAACTTCGTCAAAGATGTAATGATTCACCTTCAAGAGATAGGACGTGAGCAGGCAGATGATCAAGACCAGGATCAAATTTGGGATATAGCCGATCAGCATTTTCGCGAAGGCTGCGAGTTCGTAAAACAGCCAGTTTGTAATCTGGGTCGAAGTGTACCTAGTGGAAGGAAAGAAACTCAGCACGAGCGTGCCATATCCCTGTATCAGAGCTAGCACCAAAATCCAGAAACCTACGTGACCCACCACAACCAGTGGCTGGCCGAGGTACCGTCTGAGCCATAGTCTGGTTGGCCGGGCTGAAATCTCCGTTTCCGAGCTGCCCAGCCAACGCTCTAACCTGGAGCGAATGCGATGCCGGATCCAGAACAGGAGGAAGACCACCCCGGCAACCCCGACTGTCGCCAGAACGCTGTAAAGCACCGCCCACAGAAATCGCGACCACGTATGGTCCACCCGATATTGCCTCACGACCAGACGGATGATTTCTGTGTACTCTGCAGCAAGTTCGGCGCGCCCTCGCTCTGCAGCTGCGGCATCGGCCTGGGTTATCCCCATGATGCGTTCGTCGCCGGCCAGAATCTCGATCCACGTACCGCGCTCTTCCGCACGAATCGCTTCCGGCGTGATGTCCCTTCTCCTGCACAGAGTTATAATGCGCCGCTGTATCGCTTCAGCCCGCTCTTCCGGAGTGACACCTGCAATTTGTGCATAAACGATCAGGATCGGTCTGCCATCTATCTCCACCGGAACGCCAGTATTTTCACTGGCGATGGACTGATTGCCTGGCGATGAATCGGCGTCATGTTCACTGGCGCCTTGTGCGAGTGCACTCGGACAAAGAATCCCGACCAGGCCGCATATCGCAATGATTCGTCGGACCGCGGATGACCACCCGACACCCTCCCTACGGGTTGCCGGTCGCAAGACCTTCTGATGTGGTGGGAACATAGCTGGACGTAGGTGTGAAAATCGTCATGATGTGCCCCTTTCTAGTCTGCGTCCTTATCTAGTGGGCACTGTCAGTTTTGCTAGTCGAAAATCCAGAGCAGGAACACCAGACCCGCCATAGAAAGAGGCACCTCAAGCGCTCCGCCTCCCCCGCGAATAGTGAACATCTGCGGCGTCCTGAACTACACATCCATGGTGCGCCGCCAGGCAGTGGTGCGTGTGACGGCTTGGGGGCAGATCAGTCGCCGTTTCGAGATAGACCAGGTACAACACTAGTCCTAGTGCGAGCAGCGTTGATATTGCGATCAAAACCAGAGTGATAGTCATTCTTTGTCATCAGGCACAACGCGCGTCGAGATCATGATCGTCCATTTTCGAGCGAACGCTTCGTTGAGCCAGAGCCTCGCGTCTGATTTCAGGCACTTTTGTAATCGTTTTTTCGTCAGTACGCGACTGGCAAAATTGCCAGCCTTGTCGCCCAAACAGCAGAGGAAATTGGTATAGCCCGCAGATAGCTGCGACGATGCCCGCTTAGTAAGGCATTGCGCCCTCAGCCGACCAGGTGATGTTTGATGGCGTACTGAAGCAGTTCCGCATTGGTTTTCAGACCGAGGGTCTCCATGATTCGGTACTTGTGGAAGGCAACGGTCCCAGGTCTCAGGTTCAAGATGCTGGCAATTTCCTTCATCGACCTTCCCTCGGCAAGCAGTTGCAGGACCTCGCTCTGGCGGCGTGTAATCCGCTTCTCCTTCTCGTAGGAACTTCCGCTCCTCAAAAGGTAGTCTACAGTTTCCTTCGTAATGGCCGGCGAGAGGTACGATTCCGATCTCACAGCCCGTCGAACGGCTGTAGTCAGTTCTGACGCTGCAGCGTGCTTCACTACATATGCGGAGGCACCCCGGCGAAACGCTTCGGCCGCCACGTCCGGCGACATGTTCATGGTCAGGTAAACCAGCTTTGTAGCGGGCAGCAGGCGCTTGATCTCTTCACCTGCATCAAGCCCGTTCAGTTGTGGCATGGCAATGTCGAGGATCACCACCTCAGGCTTCAGCTCGCACGCCAGTTGAAGAAGAGCTCGTCCGTTGTCGACGACACCCACAACCTCGAACTCTGGCTCGAGAAGGTTCTTGCAGGCTTCAGCTACGAGTGTATGGTCATCGGCAATCAGCAGTCTGGCGCGGTGACGATGCTCCATGCGAGTTTCCAGTTAGCACAGCTGGCGCTACTGCCGCGGGGCCACCAGATATGTTGGTCCACAAACTTACTCGCGCTTATGGTAGCCGCGGGACGCCACGTCCATAACTGTCAGTTCTCTCAGTGAATATGCAGAAAAAGTCACTATTGAGGATGGTACTTTGGCAGATTGATTGGGATTCGGTTTTCGTCGAGTTCGCATTACGAACATTCTCCCCTTCTCGCCTTATCCCACCTTTAGACGATGATTCTCTCGAGCAAGTTCTTTGGGCTCCACAGGCACACGAGCGTAGATCGTAGTACCGTGACCCGGTTCCGACGTAATGGAAAGTTCGCCGCTCACCAGTTGCAGTCTTTCTCGCATGCTGATGAGCCCCAGCCCTCGACGGTTGATGGCATCTTGCCAGTCAAAGCCACTTCCGGTGTCAATCACAGATAGTTGGATCTCCTCTGGCGCACCCCGGAGTTCCACTTTGAAGTGCTGACCACCGCTATGTTTCGCCGCATTCTGCAACGCCTCCTGTAAGACTCGGAACAAGCAAAGTGCGGTTTCCTTCGGCAGGTTATGCGGTATATCGGAATGGCTGAAGTCGACCTGTACTTTGTACTGCTCGGATAACTCCTTGCAGAAGCTCTTAGCCGCGACCGTAATACCCAAATACTCGAGCTTGGAGGAGTGAAGCCGGTGCGATAGAGACTGAATGTCCTTCCCGATTTCTGCGATGCGTTGGCTGATGTTCTGGACATGAGCCGTGGATATCCACCCCCGACCCGGGAAGTCTGGTTCCATCGATCCAGTTCGATCGCCATCAATGCAATCCGTTGATTGATATCGTCGTGTAGCTCTCTGGCGATCCAGGTACGTTCCTCTTCGTGGGCCTCAATCAACTTGCGACTCATACTGGTCAGGGCTTCGTCCGCGAGTTTGCGATCCGTCACATCCATGCAAGAACCTATGTAGCCGGCAAAAGAACCATCCGGGTTGAATCTTGGCACGCCTATATCGGAAACCCAGCGATATTCTCCATCATGCCGCCGTAGCCGATATTCCATTTCGAAACGCTCCCGCCTGTCGAACGCCTGCGTATAAATGTCCAGAAGCGTAGTCAGGTCTTCGGGGTGCACTACCTCGGTCCAGCCATTCCCAATGTCTGCCTCAAGGGACCGACCTGTAAATTCCAGCCAGGGTTGATTGAAGTAGTTGCACAGCTTATCGGTGCCACACATATAGATCATCACTGGTGCTGTGTTTGCAACCAGGCGGAAGCGTTCCTCACTCTCGCGAAGTGACTGCTCCGCTTTTTTGCGCTCGGTGATATCTGCCATTACACCTACCATGCGTTGCATCCTGCCCTTGTCGTCAAAGAACGCCCTGGCATTCCTCTCCAGCCAGATCGCAGTGCCATCGGAGCGCAGAAACCGATAGCGGGATCGTAGAGTACAGGGTCTTTCAGGTGTTATTTCGGCGAATTTGGTTGCAACCTGATCGCGGTCGTCCGGGTGGATCCGATTTAGTAGCTTCCCGGCGGCTGGTCTGTCATCGGTTGATCCGTCCCGAGAATATCCACGTACTCAGAGACCGGACGATCGTGTCGCTCGCAACGTCCCACTCGTCCGCATACATTCTTCCTGCCTGAACTGCCAGGCGTAATCTCTGCTCGCTGCTACGCAAGGCTTCATCGGACTTGTAACGCTCGGTGACATCGCGGACGACCACGGTAAACAACTGGTGGCCATTCGCGCTTAAATGTGAGATCGAAGTCTCGATAGGAAACTCCTCCCCACTCGCCCGGAGACCCCACAATGTGCCCGGTGTAGTCATGGCTCGATTGGCAACCGTCAGACTCACCGAAGCGGTGTATCTGCGCTTTGTGTGCAGAGCGGAAGCGTTCAGGGATGAACCGTTCTATGGCAGTTCCAATGGCCTCGCCGGCAGCACAGCCGAACACTTTCTCCGCGGCATTGTTGAAAAGCACAATCTTTTGTTCCGCGTCGATGGCGATAACTCGCGTCCATAGCCGACCCAACGATAGCCGACAGCCTGGCCTCGCTTGCACGTAGTTGCTCCTGGACCTGTTTGCGATCGGTGATGTCCGCGATCACGGACATGAGGCAGGGTTCGCCCTCGATTTCGATCAATTCTGCCGAGCCCATCCCGTCGCGTTGCTCGCCGTCCTTGCGACGAAACCTGAACTCCATGTTCCGAACCGTGCCTTTGGTCTGAATCTCATTCTACCATTTGCCGTCCTTTGGGCAGGATCGACCCACAGGTTGAGGTCGAACGGGGTCCGTCCGATTACCTCATCACGTTGCCAACCGGTGATTTGTTCGAAGGTTTCGTTGACTTCGATGTAGCGATGATCTTTCGCGCTGGTCACGGTGAGAGACATGGGACTTTGCCGAAAGGCCTTGGCAAACTTCTCCTCTGACTTCTTCACCGCCTCCTCCGCCAGCCTGCGCTCGGTAACGTCCACCGACATGCCGAGCATGCGCTCGGCGTCACCGTTGGCGTCGTAGTAGAACTGTCCTCTGGCCGTGATCCAGCGTACGGCTCCGTCAGGACGCACCACCCGGAATTCTGCGGCGTATGGTTTCCGGCTTTGCCTGGCATCCGCAACCGCTTTCCCGACCCGTGCTCTATCCTCCGGGTGTACGAGGTGGTGAAAGTCCTCCACGTGTCCGGAATAGGTGTCCGATTGGATCCCAAATATTGTCCGCAGATCGCCGAACCAACGGTCGCGTCCAGTCTTGACGTCCCAGTCCCACCCTAAGGTTTTCCCAGCTTCCATCGCTTGACGAAGCCGGTCGTTGGTAATTCCCAGTTCAATTTCCGTCTTTCTGCGTCTCGCCCGCTGCCGCACCAGTCCAAAAATGAGCAGCGTCTGGAACAAGAGCAAGACAACAGCGTCAATGATGTACCACCCATACAATTCCCAGACAGTCAGCTGCCGGTCTAGCACCACACTACCGGGCGGAAGGTTGCTTTCCTTCAACCCCCAATGTTGCAGGGCTCGCCAATCGAACATATAGACATTGGCGCTCTTGACGATAGGAATGTCCTGCGGCTTCTCACCGTTGAGAACCCTCACAGCCATTTGGGCAGTGGCCTGCCCCATAGCGGCAAAGCTCACCAGATAACCACCAACTGTTCCCTTGCCGGAGATCCACATCGTCCACGACAAAGACTGGCGCACGTGCGGCGCTGGCAACCATGGGAACGGACTGGGTGGCATCAATGAAGCGTGTTCCGTCGGCATCCTGCATGATGGATGTGTGGTAGACGATCGTGTGATCCGGCAGGTGCTTGAGACGCTCGACCAGCGCGGGCATGCCGAGGTCGGTGAGGTATGTGAACTCAAGTTTCGATTCGTATTTGCGAAAACTCTCCCGGGCAAGGGCCTCAAGGTGCCGGTCATACACGCCCACACCACCCGTGACGACTACGTGCCTGGTTCCTGGTTGGAGTGCCAGTGCCGCCTTCAGGGTTTCCTCCGGCTGCGCCACCGCCCACACTCCGGTGAAGTGAGAGTCGAGTTTCAGTTCGCCTAACATCTCCTCTGTACTTCCACAAAAGACAATCGGGATATTCTGGAAGAACGATTCGTGCGATTCGATCATGAATTTGAGGGGCTCGAGCCCGACGGCAATGATCACGTCGGGCTTGCGATCGTGGTATTTACGGATGTACCACTCGCGGAATTGCCTCTGGGAAGCTTCATCCGGAAACAAGGTTGCCTCCAGATCCTCGCTATAGAGCTCAATCTGATAAGGCGATTTTTGCAGACCCGCCACGATCGCATCATCCAGCGCACTAACGCCGGGAGACGAAAGCGGCCCCATTACATTGAGAATAAGGACGCGCCGAACTTCCTTCGCTGGTGCAGAGGCAGCCGACTGTGCCAGGCAATAGGTCGCAGCCAGTACTAGGAAGAGACTGGTCAGCTTCCAGCTAACACATCGTCTTCGGATAGGTTGTTGGGGTGGAAATAGTCCGCGACCTGGAGTTCCGAGTAAGGATCCCGTTGGCATTGGCAGATGAAGCGAGGGCATAGGGAGATTACCAGCGCCTTGCAGCGCATGGTCCCACGGCTTCTGATTTACTTCAGATCTTCGTTAGGTGAACCTGTCAGGTCTTACAGTACCGGCGAGTCCTCTGTAACACCCTACTCGAAGGTTGTCAAGCAAGGTCGACTGGCGTAGTATCCATGCGGGGCGGGCGGTAGCTTACTCCAGGCAACGGCGCTGTGCCAGCGCGGAGTCGCCCTTGGGCAGGCAGGTATCTGATTGCCGAGCAGCTCCAACCCAGACCGGCCACTTGCAACCCTACGGTCTCGCAAGCTCCTCCGCACTACCGTCGTTGCGGTTGTTCTTGTCGGTCACCTCGCTAGCCAGACCGCCTCAACCGGCGCCTTGACTGGTGTTGCACTGGATCCTTCGGGTGCCGCTCTTCCGGGTGTAGTGATCGATCTGGTGAACCAGGAAACATCCGCGACAGACTCCGCTACTACCGACCACGAGGGAAGGTTCGCATTCCTTCTGCTACCACCCGGGAACTACAAGCTGGAGGCCGGCAAAACAGATTTCCAATTGCTGCGTCAGACAGACCAGCGTGTCTTCGTAACAGAAACTCTCCGACTTGAACTTCATCTCCAACTTGCCACCGTTACTGGAAGCGTGCAGGTGTCCTCTGAGGCGACGATGGTCCAAAGCGACAATTCCGCTCTGGGCCGAGTGGCCAATGAAACCGCAGTAAGTAGTCTTCCGCTGGTGACCAGGAACTTCGCTCAACTAGCCAGCCTCTCGCCAGGAGTTATTACCGGCGTTTACAACGCAGGCGGGCTTGGACTGGGGGGAACTGCGTTGTCCCAGATCGCCAGCTCCAACGATGGGATATTCGTGCACGGAGCGCGATCCTATGACAATAACTTTCAACTGGACGGCGTTAGTGTGAATGACGTGCAGGGCAGTGCGGCAGGGAGTGGCGGAATTCCGATTCCGAGCCCCGACAGCATACAGGAATTCAAGGTCCAGACCGGCCTGTACGATGCAGCCTTCGGGCGTTATGCCGGCGCCAACGTCAGCCTGATTACAAAAACGGGCAGCAACGCTTTCCATGGCGCGATTTTTGAGTTCCTGCGCAACGAGGTACTTAACGCCAACGATTTCTTTTCGAACCGGGCCAGCCAACCCCGCCCTGTGCTCAAGCAGAATCAGTTTGGGTTTGCGTTTGGCGGGCCAATCAAGAAAGAGAAGCTGCTCTTTTTTGGTTCGTATCAGGGGACGCGCCAGGTTAACGCTGTGGCTGCGGGTCAGTCGAGGACTGCTTGCGCTGCCAGCCTGACTGAGCCGCCGTTAACGAATGACCGGACACCCGCTGCGCTCGGGAAAATGTTTGGTGGCATGAGCGGCGCGCAGGGTGGCGTGGCTATCAACGCCGATGGTTCCAACATTAATCCTGTGGCCCTGTCCCTCTTGAACCTGAAGGTCTCCGATGGAACGTTCCTGATCCCGCCACCACAAACTGTGGACCCGACAAAACCACTTGTCGAGCAGGGTTTCTCAGTCTTCACGGAACCTTGCCATTTCAGTGAAGACCAGTTTTCCACCAATATTGACTATCTCGCTCGGCAGAACAGCAAAATCGCGGTCCGATTTTTCGTGGCCGATGACCATCAGACCGTTACGTTTCCCGGAAACGGCCTGAATCCGTCAGGCAACATCCCTGGGTTTCCGAGCCCTGGCGATTCTGACTTCAGAGTGTTCTCTCTTGCCCACTCGTATGCCTTGAGCAGCGCCTGGCTCAACGAGGCGCGAATTGGATATGTCCGCACCAAGGCGAGCACTGAGGCCAAGATCCCGTTCAACTGGTCGGATGTTGGCGTTGCCGAAGGTGAAATGAGCCGAAACAACGACCTCCCCAGTTTGAGAATTCTTGGTTCCGTCAGCTTCGCCTCCGGGTTTCCACGAACCATCACGCAAAACAGTTTTGTCTTTAGTGACGGCCTCAGCTTCGTGCACGGGGCGCACACTGTCCGATTGGGAGGATCGCTCACCCGGTTACAAGACAACATTGATCTCGTGGGTCTTGGATCGCTCGTACAGTTTCTGAGCTGGCCTGATTTTCTGCTTGGCCTTAGCGCAGCCGGCAACGGTACCGGGTTCAGTAACGTCTTCGCGTCGTTCGATGACTTTGGCCTGACAACCCGCGAATACCGGACTTGGGAAGGTGCAGGCTTCGCACAGGATGACTGGAGAATCAGAAAGTCACTGACACTGAATATTGGAGTTCGCTACGAGCGCCTGGGCCAATTCGGGGACCGACTAGGCAGGAACGCAAGCTTTGATATCGACGGGGCTGATCCCAATCCTCCGCCCGGCGGGAGCGTTGCAGGTTACATAGTGGCTTCCAACTTTCCAGGTGTAACTCCACCGGGTGTCGTGCGCTCGGATAACACGTTCGGGAACGATGGTGCGGGACAGAATACGATTGCACCGCGAATTGGCTTTGCCTGGCAGATTCTGCCCAGAACAAGTCGGTTGGTGCTCCGAGCGGGATACGGCACGTATTATTCCCGGCCCACGGGCCAGGCCTTTTATCAGAACGTGCTGGGCGCTCCGTTTTCCGTGTTTCGGTTAAATGCCGGAGCGGCAAACGCAAATGCGACTTTTCAAGCGCCTTTCCCGCAGCCGTTCCCTACGCCAGAGTCCTTTCCCTCCTTCCCCGCATACTCTCCCACCACCACCACGACTATTTACTCCGTCGCACCCGGTTTTCGGCCTGCCATGATTCAGCAGTATTCATCGAACGTTCAGGCTGAGTTGTATGAGGGTTGGTTGTTGGAAGTTGGATACGTGGGCACTCGCGGCACACACCTGGTACGTCAACGCTCGCTGAATCAGGCGCTACCGGCCTCTGCCAACAATCCAATAAGAGGGGTCACCGAAAACACGGTCGCAAATATTCCGCTGCGCCTTCCCGTTCCCGGAGTACCTCCAGACTCTCTTTTGCTAATGGAGTCCGAGGGGAGCTCCTGGTACAACGGGCTGGAAGCGAGCCTGACCAAGCGGTTAAGCCACGGCCTTCAATTCCTCGCTTCCTACACTTTCTCCAAGACCCTGGATACGGACGGCGCCAGTATTAACCAAACATCAAGCGGAAATGCACTGACACTCGGAGACCAAAACTCTCCTCGACAGCGATGGGGGCGGGCCAGTTTCAATCGGCCTCATCGATTTATCTTCAGTACAACATGGACGCTCCCCAGTCCACCCCACGGTCTGCCCCGGGCCCTGCTGGGCGGCTGGTCTCTGGCCGCGATCGCAACCATGCAGTCCGGCAGCGCCCTTACCATCGCCGAGACAAATTCCACCAATGTCTTCGGAATCAGCGAAGATCGCGCACAACTACGCGGTCAATGCGAGAAAAGCCAGTTGGTAAGGGGTGGGGCGGTGGAGTCGAAACTGAACGGCTATTTCAACGCATCCTGCTTTACGACTCCGCCAATCATCGGAGCAGATGGTATTGGTACGGCATTCGGGAACAGCGCGACCGGGATCGTTAACGGTCCCGGACAAGCGAACCTGGATCTCACGTTTTCAAAAACTGTGGCGCTCAACTGGCCGGTGGAGAAAAGTAGTCTTCAATTTCGTGCCGAGTTTTATAACGCGCTGAACCATCCGCAGTTCGCCAACCCTGACTCCGACTTCACATCACCGACGTTTGGTGTCATCAGCAGCACAGCAGTAAATCCGCGAGTCGGACAGTTGGCGGTGAGGTTTGATTTCTAGTGCGCAGGAGCTACGCCGTGTCGGGCTTCTTGTGCCCGTCCAAATCGGTGCTGACAAAACGCTCGCCTTGCATAACTGTCTCCACAGCGACTAGCAAATCCTTCCCAGCGTGCACCTTGGCCACATAGCCCAACGCACCCAGGCTGAGAGCTTCATGCACCACATCAGGCGAGGATTCTTGACTGAGGAAGATAATTCTTGCGTTGGGAACGAGTTCACCTATCCGCCGGGCGGCGGCGATACCATTCAGTCCTGGCATGCCGATGTCGAGAACGATCAAGTCGGGTTGCAGTGCCTCAGCTCGCTGGACGGCTTCTAATCCGTCTCCAGCCTCGCCAATGACTTGCAAATTCTTCTGATCGTCGAGCGTGGAGGCAACATATTGCCGAAATGGTTCATTGTCATCCACCACAAGGATTCGCACTGTATCAGCGGAATCATTTTAACCAATGAGACTCTGCTCTCCGTCTGACATGACCAATCGAGATCCTCGGTCCCTCAACATGCAAACGACTCGTTCAGCGCCTTGAACTACGAGCATGAGCAAACTCACGACACGCCGGTCAGAAATGTTTCACGCTTCCGCTGAACGTTAAACGTTATCCTGAACCTATTATTCGGGGCAAGGCGAAGAGAATAGCACGAAAGGGCGGTACGGTACCGTACTCTCAGGACTGATGGGAACTGCGGCCCATTACGGGAATTCCTGGAAGAACAATGATTAGTGATCCGACGCTTTCGCACGCAAGAGTGGGGTTCGCTCGGCCGGCGTAAATGGGTCGTCAAATCAATGGTGCCGAATTCGATTTGGATCCGCGGCGCTAGTACTTCTCCGGAATCCAACGATAGTTCCAGTCAGGGGCTTTGTAGCCTTTTGGCTTCTGTCGGTTCGGCAGTTTGACCTTTTCTTGTGGAATTTCTTTCCACGGCACCACATTAAGCAGGTGAGAAATACAGTTTAATCGAGCCCGCGCTTTGTCATCAGTTTGGACCACATACCAGGGAGACTGAGGTGTATCAGTGGCGGCAAACATTGCGTCTCGGGCACGGGAATAGTCGTACCAGCGACGATGCGATTCCAGGTCCATGGGGCTGAGCTTCCATCTTCGCATGGGATCTTCAATGCGTCTGAGGAATCGCCTGTGCTGCTCCTTCTCGCTGACCTCAAACCAGTACTTGACGAGAATAATGCCGTTGTTCTTGAGGAGACCCTCGAACCCCGGGACCATACGCATAAAGTCTGCGTATTGCTTGTCCGAGCAAAACTCCATCACGTGTTCCACCAGGGCACGGTTGTACCAACTGCGATCAAAGATGATCACCTCGCCTGCAGCCGGCATATGGACGATGTAGCGCTGGGCATACAATTGTGACTTTTCGCGATCAGTCGGGGCCGGCAGCGCCACGTGGCGGAAGACGCGCGGGCTTACGCGCTCGAGGATGCGATGAATGACGCCCCCTTTGCCGGCAGCGTCGCGGCCCTCAAACACAACCACGACTTTGGCGCCGGTGGTTTTAACCCATTCCTGCATTTGGACTAGCTTGGTCTGGAGTTTGCGTAGTTCCTTCTCGTACTCTTTGTTCTTGAGCGGCGCCGTTGCTTGGTCGTTGCCATTTTTCTTCTTATCATCATTACTGTCTTTCTTGCTCGGCTTATTACGCGGCACAGAAACCTCCGGTGTAGGTACAGGTCGCTCCTGACACTTCCAGAGCCATGACGGTGAGTTTGCAATGCTGCCACGAGCACAGGAACTGGCAGTTCTGTCAGTTCTCGCGGGCAAACTGCGTCGCCGGGCCATGCGCGTCTGGTGCGAACCGCCTTCGGCGACTTTTGTCTGTCAGTTCTGACAGTTTCTGCGACTGCCTCTCGCCGTTAGTCGTCGTCTTTAGTGGCACCTAAATCCCGTACGAATAGCTGACCCGAAGACACGTTGATTCAGCTCAATGCTGAATTATGCGGACCGAGAGGATATTCCTATGAAGAGACTTTCACTGTTATCGATGCTAACAATCCTGCTTGCGGCAAGTGCGCGCGATTCGGCCAGGATGTTCGGTACAACTTCGACAAGAACGCCGATTTCTCAAAATTCAAGACGTACAAATGGGTAGCCATCAAGGACGCCGCGAAGCCGAATGATCTGATCGATAAGCAGATCATTGCCACAGTGGACACAGAACTGGCGGCGAAAGGACTGTCCAAAGTCGATGGCGACAATGCTGACCTGTACATCGGCTATCAGGCTGGCATTGGCCAGGAGAAGCAATTCACGTCGTACAACTCGGACTGGGGCTATGGCGGAGGATGGGGCCGCGGCGGGTGGTACGGTGGCGGGGGCGGAATGAGCACGACCACCGGACAGACCTCGACCATCTACGTAGGCCAGTTGGCGCTAGATATGTACGATTCGGCAAACAAAGATCTGGCGTGGCGCGGGGTGGTGAGCAAGACCCTCGATCAGAAGGCCAAACCCGAGAAGCAGGAAAAGAACCTGAAAAAAGCCATTGCGAAGCTGCTGAAGAATTATCCTCCAAAGGTGAAGAGCTAGCTTGAATCGAAGGAGACGGGAAGGCTACAGCTCCGCTTTCCCGTCTTTTTCGACAGAGTACCGCACCAACATTGACTTCTAAGGAAGAACCTTCCCTCACCTAGCAGTCCTGAAGATCCCTCTTGTCGAATTGGTCGCGACATGATCAGCCAATCGCACGAGGTAGAGTTTCATGTCTGATTGGAGCGGTTGGTTTGTCAATCAACTGCTAGGAAACCGCCCGGTACTCCCAAAAAACACTGTCGATTTTGCCAGTATGCAGGATACGGCTCAGCCACTAGCCTTTGCTCGTTGATGCGAGGATGTGGACTCACTTCGAGCTTGCAGCCTCGGTTGTGGCGGCGCCCAGGCCGGTTGGAACAGGCCGAGCGTGCAGCCTGATCGCAACCATATAGATAGATAAGGACAGCGAATGCGTGCCCTCAAATTAGTTCAGTACATGAAAGCCAACGCGGATCGCATCTCTGAGGAATTGATCCAGAGGATCCGGAGCAGCGACCGTTGTGGCGACCTACTACGCAGAGTACCGGCCGAGGAACAGAAGCGATACACATTGGAAATCTATAGAGACCTGATGGATTGGCTGGCAGTAGAGATCGACTCACTCGTTGAACTCCGCTACGTCGACCTGGGAATTCAGCGTGCGCATCAGGGGGTCCCGTTCAGCGAGATGTTCTGGGCGGTGTGCATAGCCCGCGACTATCTCTGGGATTACATGCAGCAGGAGTGCTTACTGGAAGAGCCAGTTGAGTTCTGGGGCGGGGTGATATTACTGCACAAGCTCAACCAGTTTTTTGACCGCGCTTTGTATTTCACCCTGATTGGCTATCAGAAAGCTGGTAAAGGCGAGCTCGCAGCATGAATAGCATTGGCACCAGGGTAGGCCCATGAGAATGGTTGTTTATCAACGACGCGGTGTGGTGCTGCTCCTTCTTGTCACCGTGTTCATGTGTCTCGGCACCAACTTGAGCTTAGCACTGGACGCGAAGTCGCAGCTTGCCCCAGCGACGTCGACACCACCGGCAGGATCAGTTGCGGTTCCGGCCGAACCTGCGGAACACGGTCTTTCTGCAAAGGCCGTGGAGTTCGCGCGTCTCTTTAACTTTCCGATCACCAATTCCATGGTGGTCAGCTGGATCGTTGCCTTGGGCCTGATCATATTCGCCCAGTTCGCTACGCGGAACATGAAGCAGGTTCCCTCAGGCGCACAAAATTTTCTGGAGTGGCTGGTCGGCGGCCTCTACACGTTTATAGCCGACATTATCGGCCCTCATCTGGCCGAGCGGACGTTCTGGTTTTTTGCGACCATTTTCATCTTCATTCTCTCCGCCAATTGGGTAGGCCTGATTCCAGGAGTTGGTTCGATGGGCTGGGGGCAGCAGACCTCTCATGGTTTCAAGATCGACCAACCCTTGTTTCGTGGCGCCAATGCAGACGTAAACATGACCCTGGCCATGGCTCTGGTGTTTTTCGCCTGCTGGATTTTCTGGGCCCTTCGGGAAGTTGGTCCAGTGGGATTTTTCAAAGAGTTGTTTGCGCCCAAGGGCGAGAGCCAAGGCGTGATGAGACTACTGATGATAGTCGTGTTTTTCGCAGCCGGCTGTCTGGAGGTCGTTTCTATTTTATTTCGGCCGATCTCCCTGAGTTTTCGTCTCTACGGCAACATCTTTGCCGGGGAGAACCTGTTGGAAGCTATGGCCAAGCTGGTCCCTGGCTTTGGCTGGCTGGTACCGATTCCATTTTACTTTCTGGAATTACTGATGGGTCTGGTTCAGGCAATGGTTTTCATGTTGTTGACTGCTGTCTTCACCATGCTGATTTGCCAGCACGAGACAGAGGGACCAGTGGCTGCAAATAGTTGACGGACTCATAGCGACGGCTTGACCGTGTTCAATCGCGGGAGCCTTCGGGAAAGAAGAGGGGAAAATCGTATGAACGGAAGCATACACGTAGGTCTGGCGGCATTAGGGGCGGCAATTGGCGTGGGCTTGATTGGCATGAAAGCTTCGGAAGCGGTGGGGCGAAATCCTGTAGCCGCCACGAAGGTTCTAGTTCAGTCGATCCTGTCGATTGCCTTCGCTGAAGCGATCGTGTTCTACGCCCTGTTTCTGGTCAAGTAGAAAAAACTGCTGGGCGCAATGCCTGAAAGTGGCCGCGCCCGCACAGCGTGAGAAACGACTATGAATGCTCTGGTTTTGCTGGCAGAAGCGGACAGTGGGGGGCAAGTCGAACAGATTGCCAGGACGTTCGGCGTGGACTGGTCTCATCTGATTGCCCAGATCATCAGCTTCTCCATTGTCTGTCTTCTTCTTCATCGGTTTGCCTACAAGCCAATTCTCAAAATGCTGGAGGATCGGCGTCAGCAGATCGCACAAGGAATTGCAAACTCCGAAAAGATAAAGGCCGAACTCGCCCAGACCGAAACCCAGCGCCAGGAAGTCATGGTGAAGGCCGACGCCCGGGCGACCAAAGTGATCGAGGAAGCCCACACGGCGGCGGCCCGGGTGAATGAGCAGGAGACCCAGAAGGCCATCGCCGCCGCGGAACAGATCATCGCCAAGTCGCGTGAGGCTGCAGCACAGGAACACGCCCGCATGCTCGCCGAACTAAAGCGTGAGGTGGGCAGATTGGTAGTGCAAGCCACCGCCAAAGTCACCGGCAAAATTCTGACTGCAGATGATCAGCAGCGCATGGCCGAGGAAACCAGCAAGCAGTTGGCGGCTTAGTGAAAGACAGGGCCTAGGCGTCAAGATGACAACGACCAAACAAACTCAGCGTGATGCCAAGCGACTGTTCCGCTTGTGTCTCGTCAACGGAAGGGTGGACGAAGACCGTGTCCGCCAGGTCGTGCAGCGCGTCCTTCAGTCCCAGCGTCGTGGGTACCTGGCTCTGTTGGGCTATTTTCAGCGCTTGTTAAGGCTCGACCATGCCCAACACACCGCCGAAATAGAGAGCGCCGTTCCGTTGCCGGCTGATTTGCGAGCCAAGGTCCAGACTGAACTCGAGGGCGTGTACGGTCCAGGGATAAGCGCATTGTTCGTACACAACCCGGCGTTGATCGGGGGGATGCGCATCCACGTAGGCAGCGATGTCTATGACGGCAGCGTGCGGTCTGGGTTGGCTGCGTTGGAGAAAAGTTTTGGAATTGCAGGCGCGAACGGAAGGAACGCATTGACCTGATTGCAAATCAGGAACTTCGCATTCAGTGAACTAAGGTGAAGCTCATATGCCAGACCTATTAAAGGAAATTGAAGCTCAAATCGCAGGCGCCAAGGCGGCGACGGCCCGACAGAATGTCGGTGTCATCCGCGAAGTCGGAGACGGAGTAGCGAAAGTCGAGGGTCTGGCCGATGCGATGGTCAACGAGATGCTCGATCTGGGCCACGGCATCACCGGGCTGGCGTTGAACCTGGAAGAAACAGAAGTTGGAGTAATCATTCTAGGCGACTACACCCAGCTTGAGGAGGGCGACGAGGTCCGCACCACGGGCAAACTTCTGCAGGTACCGGTGGGCAAGGGGCTCCTGGGGCGGGTTGTGAACACTCTGGGAGAACCCTTGGATGGAAAAGGGCCGATTGAAAGTGACGTCTTCTATCCGGTTGAAAAACTCGCTCCGGGAATTATCCGGCGCAGTCCCGTCAGGCAGCCAGTGCAAACCGGCATTATGGCTATCGACGCGATGATTCCGATCGGCCGTGGTCAACGCGAATTGATCATCGGCGACCGGTCCACGGGTAAGACGACGATTTGCATCGACACCATCATCAGCCAAGCTCGTCTCAACCGGGCCGCGGAGGCTGCGGGCGATAAGGACTATCGCCCGCTTTATTGCATTTATGTTGCGATCGGTCAAAAGCAGTCGAACATCGCCCGCCTGATCACCGCACTCGAACAGGCTGGAGCAATGCCCTACACCATCATCGTTGCTTCGCCGGCTTCCGACTCCGCCACCAATCAATATTTGGCACCTTTCGCGGGTGCGGCGATGGGCGAATGGTTCATGGACAACGGCATGGATGCGTTGATTGTCTTCGACGATCTGTCGAAGCACGCTGTGGCCTACCGGCAGGTTTCCTTAATCTTGAAACGGCCATCGGGTCGGGAAGCCTATCCTGGCGATGTGTTTTACCTCCATAGCCGACTGCTCGAACGGGCGGCACGGGTCGGGAAAAAGTATGGTGATGGTTCGCTGACCGCGCTGCCCGTTATCGAAACCCAGGCTGGCGACGTTTCGGCTTACATCCCCACCAACGTCATCTCGATTACCGACGGACAGATCTACCTGGAAACGGATTTGTTTTACCAGGGGGTGCGCCCGGCGATTTCCGTGGGTCTCTCGGTCTCCCGGGTTGGTTCAGCGGCGCAGCTCAAGGCCATGAAACAGGTTGCCGGGCAGCTCAAAGGAGACCTAGCTCAGTTTCGGGAACTGGCGGCCTTCGCGCAATTCGGATCAGATCTGGATGCCAAGACGCAAGCTCAGATCGATCGCGGCAAGCGCATTACCGAGGTCTTTAAACAGCCTCAGTACAGCCCCATTTCTGTCGAAGTGCAAGTCGCGGTGATCTGGTCAGTGCAAAACGGATATATGGATGACGTGCCATTAAATCGGGTCAAGGAGTTTCAGGCCAAGTTGACCGAGTTCCTGACCACACGCAAGGCCGAACTGTTGGGGAAGATTGCTCTGGAAAAGGCGATGAGCGCCGGATTGACTGCCGAGTTGAAAGCTGCGGCTGACCAGTTCAAGGAAACCTGGAGATGATGAAGGACGCACCAACCTCTCCACCGGCTTTCGGTATTTCTGATTTTTTGTCCTGCGAATTCTGGGACCTGGAACGATTAGTTTATGCATAGTCCACGCGAACTCCGCCGCAGGATCCGCTCCATCAGCAGCACCGCTCAGATCACCAAAGCGATGCAGATGGTGGCGGCATCGAAGATGCGCAAGGCGCAACAAGCCGCCCTTGCTGGACGCCCATTCGTCCAAGCACTGTACCGTATCCAGCGTGAAGCGGCGACGCGAATAGGCGACTTCAGCCATCCTTTGCTCCAGGTGCGCGAAGTCCACAAGCGCGCCGTCATCCTGGTCGCCGCGGATAAAGGCTTATGTGGGGGGCTCAACAGCAATGTGTTCCGGCTGGCGGCCGAGTTTGATCCCAAGACTACGGTCTTCATCACGGCCGGACGCAAAGCCGCGCAGTTCATCGCCCGCACTCGCCGGCAGCTGATTGCCGAGTTCCCTTACACCGACACTCCGCAGTTCCCGGAAGCCAGGGCGATTTCCGCCTTTGCCCGCGACCTCTTTTTGAAACGGGAAGTGGACGAGGTGCGGATCATTGCCACGCGTTTCGTCAACACCCTGACCCAGCAACCGCTCTGCCTCGAATTTCTTCCGGTGGGAGAACTTAAGGCAATGAAGATGCCGGGCGCAAGGTCCGAAGAGGAACTCGCTGCCGATACTACTGAGTCTTTGTTCGAGCCCAACCCGGAGTTCGTTCTGAGCTACCTGCTTTCGCACTATCTCGACATCGGCATTTATCAGGTTTTACTGAATGCCAAGGCCAGTGAGCAAAGCGCCCGCATGGTTTCAATGAAGAACGCTACGGAGAATGCTGAGGGCCTGATCAAAGACTTGACTCTCGAATACAACAAGCTGCGCCAGGGCAACATCACCAAGGAATTGCTGGAGATTGCCGGCGGGCAGGCCGAATGAGGCAGATCGATGACAAGCACACCATTGCAAGTTGGTAACAAAGGAAAAATCGTAAAGGTTCTCGGTCCGGTGGTTGACGTCGAATTTCCGGACGCGCTGCCGGGGATCTACAACGCCCTGACCGTCGAGTACAAAGTTCAGAACCAGCCCGCTAAAGTCACGCTCGAAGTGCAACAGCACCTCGGCGACAAGTGGGTCCGGGCAATCTCCATGTCTGGCACCGAGGGCCTCAAACGCGGCTTCGAGGTCACGGATAGCGGCGGTCCTATTTCCATGCCCGTCGGTGAAGGCGTTATGGGGCGGGTGTTCGACGTGACCGGAAACCCAGTGGATGAACGCGGACCAGTTGAGGCAGAAAAGTATTACCCGATCCATCGGCCGCCGCCACCACTTGTGGATCAAGCGACTTCTCCTCAGGTGCTGCAAACCGGCATCAAGGTCATTGATCTGATCTGCCCTTTCCTGAAGGGTGGCAAGGTCGGCGCTTTCGGAGGCGCCGGAGTGGGCAAGACGGTCGTGATCATGGAGCTGATCAACAACATCGCCAAGCTCCATGGCGGCGTATCCGTCTTCGCGGGTGTCGGCGAGCGCACCCGGGAGGGCAACGATCTTTACCACGAAATGTCCGAAGCAGGAGTGATCAATCAGGACAATCTGCGCGAGTCGAAAATCGCCCTCGTATACGGCCAAATGAATGAGCCGCCGGGCGCCCGCTTGCGCGTGGCCTTGTCTGGTCTCGCCATCACCGAATACTTCCGTGACGAAAAGAACCAGGATGTACTGCTTTTCATTGACAACATTTTCCGCTTTTCTCAGGCCGGTTCCGAGGTCTCTGCGCTGCTCGGTCGCACCGCCAGCGCCGTCGGGTACCAGCCGACGCTCGCCGCAGAGATGGGTGCCCTTCAGGAACGGATTACTTCCACCAAGAAAGGCTCCATCACTTCCTTCCAGGCCGTGTACGTTCCGGCTGACGACCTGACCGACCCGGCGCCAGCCACCACCTTCGCGCACTTGGACGCGACTATCGTACTGGAGCGCGCGATTGCCGAATTGGGTATCTACCCCGCGGTGGATCCCCTGGCCTCGAACTCCCGCGCTCTGGCCCCCGACATCGTAGGTCAGGAGCACTACGACACAGCGCGTGGAGTACAGAAGGTACTTCAGCGCTACAAAGACCTGCAGGACATCATCGCGATTCTGGGCATGGATGAAATTTCTCCCGAAGACAAGCTGACTGTGTTTCGTGCGCGCAAGATTCAGCGCTTTCTCAGCCAGCCGTTCAGTGTGGCGCAAGTGTTCACCGGCCGAGAGGGTAAACAGGTTCCCGTGGCTGAGACGGTGCGTGGTTTTAAGGAAATCCTGGAAGGCAAACACGACGACGTAGCGGAAGGCAACTTTTACATGAAGGGCGCGATCGAGGAGATCAGACAGAGCTGAAGGTGGAGTGTTGAGAGCCGAAGGACCTCGCGCAACAGGTACTCAAAAATGGCCGACACCATAAGACTGGAAGTTGTGACGCCGGACGCAACCGTTTACTCCGAAGATGTGGATATGGTCACTCTGCCGGGGGTAGAGGGCCAAATGGGAGTTCAACCTCAGCACGTCCGGCTGATGACGCAATTAGTGCCGGGTGAACTGATTGTCCACAAGGGCGGACACGACGAATTCATGGCCGTAGGCGAAGGGCTCGTCGAGATAACGAACGAACGCGTCTCCATCGTGACCAACATGGCGATTGCTGTCGACAAGATCGACGAGGCAGCGGCTGAAGAAGCTCGCCAGCGCGCGGCTGCCCGGCTCCGCGAAAAACTCTCTTCGGAAGAAGTTGCGTCCGTGAACGCATCTTTAGCTCGTTCGCTCGCACAGTTGCACGTCAAGCGGCGGCATCGTTAGAACGGGATGGGCGGTGCAATAAACCGCAAGGGTTGGAGGAGTTATGGAAGCAACACTTGCTGATGTAAATACGCGAACGACGGGTGGCGTGCTCCCAAGTACCACGCACCGGCTATCTGCCGAGGAGCTTCGCAAGATCGACGCATATTGGCGTGCATGCAATTACCTGGCTGCGGGCATGATCTACCTGCGTGAAAACCCCCTGCTTCGTGAACCGTTGAAGCCAGAGCACATCAAGAATCGACTGCTGGGCCACTGGGGATCCAGCCCCGCTCTGAGTTTTACCTATATTCACCTCAATCGCCTTATCAAGAAATACGACCTCAACGCCATCTTCATGGCCGGACCCGGCCACGGCGCACCCGGCGTGCTTGGTCCGGTGTATTTGGAAGGTACCTATTCCGAAATTTACCCAGTCAAGAGCGAAGACGAAGAAGGAATGCGTACGTTCTTCAGAGATTTCTCCTTTCCTGGCGGAATCGGCAGCCACTGCACTCCGGAAACTCCGGGCTCCATCCATGAAGGAGGCGAGTTGGGTTACAGCGTCTCCCACGCTTTCGGAGCTGCCTTCGACAATCCCGACCTGCTGGTTGCGGTCGTCGTAGGTGATGGTGAAGCAGAGACCGGTCCGCTAGCTACCTCCTGGCACTCTAGCAAGTTTCTGAATCCCATCCGCGACGGCGCCGTGCTGCCGATCCTCAATCTGAACGGCTACAAGATCAACAACCCTACGCTCCTCGCGCGCGTGCCCCACGAGGAATTGGAGAACCTATTCAAGGGTTACGGGTGGACGCCGCATTTTGTGGAAGGTGACGACGTCGCCTTGATGCACCAGGAGATGGCAGGAACGCTGGAAGACTGCGTGCTGGAGATTCGCCGCATTCAGCAAGAAACCCGCTCTAGCGGCAAGGCCCGCCGGGCGCATTGGCCCATGATCGTGCTCCGAAGCCCGAAGGGGTGGACCGGCCCCAAGGATGTGGATGGTCACAAAGTAGAGGGTTCATGGCGTGCTCACCAGGTACCGCTTGCGGGCGTGCGCGAGAACCCGGCTCATTTGAAATTGCTGGAAGACTGGCTGCGCAGCTACCGGCCGGAAGAGTTGTTCGATGAAAGCGGGCGGCTGATTCCAGAGTTACGGGCGATCGCCCCATCAGGCACACGGCGGATGAGCGCCAACCCTCACGCCAATGGCGGATTGTTGCGAAAGGCCCTGCGCCTACCAGACTTCCGCGATTACGCCATCTCAGTGGAGAAGCCCGGGTGGATTGCGGCTGAGAACACCCGCCCCCTAGGCCGATTCCTGCGCGATGTGATGCGCCTGAACCCGAAGACCTTCCGCGTCTTCGGGCCGGACGAGAACTCATCGAATAAGCTCGATGCAATCTACGAGGTAAGCAAGAAACTGTGGCTGGCTGACTATTTGCCTGAAGACGCTGACGGAGGCGAGTTGTCCCCCGATGGCCGAGTCCTCGAAATGCTCTCCGAGCACACCCTCGAGGGTTGGCACGAAGGCTACCTTCTCACAGGAAGACATGGATTCTTCTCCACCTATGAAGCTTTTGTCCACGTCATCGATTCCATGTTCAATATGCATGCCAAGTGGCTCGCGATGTGTGAGGAACTATCCTGGCGTGCGCCGGTGTCGTCACTTAACCTGCTGATTACCTCTACTGTCTGGCGACAGGATCACAACGGCTTCACCCATCAGGATCCCGGATTCCTTGACCTGGTGGTCAACAAGAGCCCGGATGTTTGCCGGATCTACTTGCCGCCAGATGTGAATACCCTTCTGAGTGTCGCCAATCACTGCCTTAAGAGCACGGGCTACATCAACGTCATTGTGTCCGACAAGCAGAAGCATTTGCAGTACATGACCATGGACGAGGCGATTGCTCATTGCACCAAGGGCATCGGGATCTGGCGGAAAGCGAGCAATGACGAAGGCTCGGAGCCGGACGTGGTGATGGCCTGTGCCGGCGACATCCCTACCAAAGAGGCGCTGGCGGCGGTCGTGCTGCTGCGCCAGCACTTCCCCGATCTCAAGATCCGCTTCGTGAATGTCGTGGACCTTTTCAGGCTCGTTCCCGCTACCGAGCACCCTCATGGCCTCTCGGACAGGGACTTCGACAGCCTGTTCACTCAAGACAAACCCATCATCTTCGCCTTCCACGGCTACCCGTGGTTGATCCATCGCCTGGCTTATCGGCGTACGAACCACAACAACATGCACGTTCGCGGCTACAAGGAAAAAGGAAACATCAACACGCCACTCGATTTGGCCATCCAGAACCAGATCGATCGCTTCAGCCTGGCAATTGATGCGATTGACCGCGTTCCGAAACTGCAGAGAATCGGAGCTCATGCAAAAGAGGAATTCCGCAATCGTCAGATTGAATGCCAGAATTACGCCTACGAACATGGCATCGATAGACCCGACGTTGAGGCGTGGAAGTGGCCGTATTAAGTTTTGGCGGAAAGACCGACGTCATGAAGAATTCCTTCTCGACACGAGCGTTTTCCCGGCTGGGGATATTCCTGCTGGTCTGCGGTATCGCTGGCTCACCCGCACAACTTTACTCGCAGCGGACTGTCGGCATGTTGTTGACGTCTGCGGTATCCACCACAGAATAGGACCCTAACAAGACAGGTTCAGAACTCAACCACCATCTGGCTGGTTACGCTTTGATTGCCATCGGGGCAATGGTGATCGCTGGGTATTCATCAGAGAAGCTTCGACCGTTACAACTCGTCTGGCCATTTCTATTTGTGGCGGCCGGCTTGTTTCTGGCTGCCTGGAGTGACGCTGAAATCTGGCCGCGCGGTAACCTGAGTTGGGGCTTTCTGATACATCACGACCTGGAGGCACGCCAGCACAAGATCTATGCCCTCTTGCTGATACTGATTGGAATCATTGAGTATCTACGCGCCCGCGGCAAGCTCAGCCGATTCTGGCGCATCTCCGCGTTTCCTCTCCTGGCCTTGCTCGGTGCTGTTCTCTTGCTTTTTCACAATCATGGGGCGACGTCGGGTGCTTCCTCTCCTGAGGCGCGTCAGTACATGGTTTCAGCGGAGGTCGCCACACGGACCGAAGACTCCCCTGACTCGATGGCCGGCATGCATCACCATGCGTCAAAGTCCGATTCTTCGCGGGTGGGCGATCAGTCCGGTACATCAGCCTCCATGGAACAAATGCCCGGGCACGATGCGAACAATCCAAGCGCACACTCTCACGAGATGTCCGAAGGAATGCTCAAGGTTGAACGTCAGCACCTCTGGTTCACTGTTGTCGGCGTGGCCGTGGCCCTGTTCAAATTCATGTCTGACGGCGCGCTGTGGCGTCGGTCTCTTGCGCTGCACGTCTGGCCGGGTTGCGTCACACTCCTTGGAGTCTTGTTAGTGTTGTATACGGAGTAGCTCTGATTCCAGAGCATCGGCTGCTGTGCCGAGCAGTTTGCTGGCGATTTTCTCTTCGGATAGTCGAGTTGGCCATGTCTTCCAGGCTCCGATCCGAGATAGCAGTTGGCGAATACCTCTGGTTTGTCTACGACATCTTCCGCACCAATGAAACCCGGTTTGTGCTCTCAGCGCTCGGTATGACAATCGGCACTGCAGCCCTGATTCTCGTCGTAACCATCGGCTTGGCGGGCAGACAGTTCGTCATGAAGCAGATCGATGGGATCGGTGTGAACTGGATCTTCGCGGAGTACGACACAGCAGCCCGGCGCATTACCGATGCTTCCCCCGATCTGCTTACGATCAACGACATGAACGCTGTCTTGCGGGAGGTACCAGGAATTGTTGCTGCCTCTCCCGTTGTGCCGCTCCAAGACCGCATTCCCATAGGTGGAGGCCAGGAGCGCGACGTTCAAGTCTTGGGAGTCTATCCGGACTATGAACGAGTGCGGAACCTGGTTATTCTTTCAGGGCGTTTCTTCGATCAACAGGATCTGGCAGCCCGCAATAAGGTGGGAGTGATCACAAACGAGCTGGCAGAACAGCTATACGGCTCAGATTCGTCGCCAATAGGAAAAGTAATTAAGTTGAGCGGTCTGCCCTTCACGATAGTTGGCACATTCAGAGAACGGGTGAACACCTTTGGACGATCTGAATTGACAACCGACACAGTGGTGATCCCGTACACCGTGAGTCGTTTTTTTCTCGAGACAGACAGCGTAAAGCAATTTTATTTTTCTGTTGTAGATTCAACCATGGTTATCCCGGCGACACAACAAATCAAACGTGTGATCCAGGCACGACATCGTCCGGAGTCGGTGTACGTGGTTGACAATCTGACACAATTGTTGGCAGTAGCCGGTCAGACAGCTCACGCCCTGACCCTTGTGCTCCTATTCATTGCCGCCGTCACTCTGCTGGTCAGTGGTACCGGCATCATGAACATCATGCTGGCGACGGTGAGCGCTCGCACTCAAGAGATCGGTATTCGCAAGGCACTGGGCGCCACCAGCCGAACCATACGTCTGCAGTTTCTGGCCGAAGCAATGTTCATTTCCCTTGTCGGCGGAAGCGTCGGCATGGTCGTAGGCTTAGGACTTCCGTTCTTGCTCCGACTCTTCACCGACTACACAATCCCGATTTCTGGTCTATCCGCAATTATTGCGATAGGAGCTTGCTGCCTGGTGGGAGTCTTGTTCGGCACGCTTCCCGCGGCCAGAGCGGCCCACCTCGACCCGGTTGACAGCTTACGGTACGAATAAAACGCGTATCGGGAAACAGACTGTCCCGACCGCAGTAGGACGCTGCGATGGAAACTCTTATGGAGTAACTGTGAAGTTGATGCTATCTGAGATCCCCGTCGTCGGGTCGGTTGCGATCACCTCAAACTGGACCGCTGTTGCTGGCCCCGAAGTCGTCGTCAAAAGGCCACTTCTCGAGTCAATACTCACGCTCGGAGGACTGGGATTCGTGCTCCAGGTCACAGAATCCGTGATATTGATTTGCTGCCCATTGGCGGTGCCGGTGGCCACAAACTGTTCGCTGCTGCCGTAAGTGATGTTTCTGAGGCCGTCCTGAGAAGTCACTTGGATGGACGTCAGGCCTCCGATTGTCACGGTGATCGTAGCGCTTCCGACTACGGTGCCTGACGCGCCAGTAATCGTCGCTTGCCCGGGCCCGACTCCGGCCACCATGCCAGATTTGCTGACGGTAGCGACAGTGTCGGTTCCACTGCTCCAGAAGACATTAGACGAAAGCGTCTTGTGTGACCCGTCGTCGTAGGTTCCGACCGCACTCATCTGCACGGTATTGCCAGTTTGGATTGTCAGAGCTGGCCCCACCGCGATGCCGGTTAGAACCGGATCCACAAAGAAACCATTGCAGCCCAATGCCAGCGCAAGGGTCAGAATCGGGAATGTTGCGGCTATCCAGCGTTTTTGTTCATTGACTGCCATCTCGACCCTGACCGGTAGTCTGTGCCCGACACAATCAAACGGGTACTCTGCCTCAGGCTTTCAAGACTGCCAATGCATGCAACGTGACGACCGACAACACGAAGGGAATGGTTGGTCCTGGCTTCCACTCAGTCCGTGGGCTTCCGCCCGTCCCCGCACACTGCTTTAGGCTAGAGCTGCAATAGCAGTTATTGAACTGTCAAAAATAGCAGCGCTCCCTCGGTTGAGTGCTCATTCTCTCTGGGTCGAATGTCCATTCGGTGATCCTGAGTCATCTCATTGATTTCCATGACCGATTCCCTTCCTTCTTCGACTGGATCTCGACGATTTTCTCCTGACGAGCTGTTGTCTTGGGCTCGATGCGAGTCTAAGCGGCAATCTTCCCCCGGTCACTCTCCCGATATTGTGCACCGTCTTCGCTGGAATCGAAGCCAGCCAGTTTCCGTTCGAAGATCCGCAGCAGGAGCAACACCAACAGCACCATCACGATGTTGAAGATCAATTGTGCCCATGCAACTGCCATTCCGGGCTCGCCGGCAAACTCAACCACCCTCTCTGCGAACTGCCGCAGGAAGGGAAGGAATAGCAATACGCCAAACGCGTTGAAGCAGAGATTGGCCACCGCCACGCGTCGCGCCGTCCTTCGCATCTTGGTGCTGGCTAGGAGGGCGGTCGCAGTCGAGCCAATATTTGCACCAATCACGATGGGAATCGCCGCCGTCGCCTGCAGGACGTTTTGTTGGACGAGCAGAATGCAGAGACCGGTTGTAATACTGCTGGATTGAACAATTCCGGTAATCAGCATCCCGGCAACTACGCCCATGAACGGCGTGCTCGACCGCGCGAGCACTTCCGCGAAGACTGGATTCTGTGCCAGCGGCTTCAACGTAAAGCCCACCACGTCCAAACTGAAAAATATGAATCCGAAATAGAATGCGGCTTTCCCTAGTATTTTGAACCGGGTCGGAAGCGCGCTCAGCAGGGCGCCGAGCACTATAAAAAACGGGCCGATCGACGTCAGCTTGAGCGAAACCAGCCACGCTGTGGACGTAGTGCCGATATTCGCACCCAGCAAAATGCCTAAGCTCGAGCGAAACGACATCGCTCCAGCGTCTACCAATGCCACGGTCAGCGACGTAACCGCGCTGCTGGACTGAACGATTGCAGTCGCCACCATGCCCAGCACCACTCCCCGCCAGCGACTTTCGGTCAGCCGTCCGAGCCACTTCCTTAAGACATCTCCACCAACTCTCTGAATTTCCTGACTGAATGACTCCAAGCCGTACAAGAACAGCACGATCGCGGAAACGACGGCCAGGAGAATTCTGAGATTAGACATGCCCGCTCCTTACCTAAGCCTTACTGCACATCAGTCAGCCCCGCCGTGATTGGATCGACCCTCGGACTGTTTTTTAGGTTCACAGGTGTCACAGAAGAGTTCGGCAAGTTGGTGTGCGAAAGGATCATTGGTTGATTTGTCTGCCCATGTATTAGGGGAAATTCGCACTCACTCACCGTCATTTCTCTGTGGAGAGAGTGCCGGCTAAGTCTTGACAGTCAGTCTCTTGCCCGGAAGGCGCTTGCTGTTGGCCTTCTTCTCGGAGTGTGTGTTCATCCAAGACGCGACTCTTGAGTTCTGTGCGCCAGCGCTGAAACCAAGTAACAAATTTGTTGTTCGCTTCCCCAAATATTTGGCGAAGTAGAACGTCGCTCCGCCACCTGCACCGTTGAAGCTCCGATTGTTAAGACCAGATAACGTCGGATTAAACCGTAGGTAGGAATACTCCCCGTAGACTTCAAACATTTGAGAGAACGCGGCAGTACCAAAGAACAGAACAATACTGAACAGAATTGCGCTTCTTATTTTCATCGCTCCACCTTCAAAGAATTCCGCCGACTACCTTCCGACGGCTCTAACCATTGTTGGTCGACCCGAAGGAATTCACCGACCTCAGGCTACGATCGATGAGGTGTGTCGCCACCTAGCAAAAGTTGCAGTCCCTTCTTGCGCCAATCGGTATTGCTCACGTCACTGGCAGTTTTCGCAGTGGCAGTAGATGTCATTCGTGGCGATCATCGTCTGCGTTTGCGTAACCGAACGCATTCGCCAGGCTTGAGTAGTACCGAGCCGCCATGACCAAAATGAACATCACAAAAACCGCCGAGAATCGGTATCACGTCGAAGTCAGAGATCCCTTTATCCACGGAGATGTCAGCGCATCAGATTTCCTCGCCATGGCCAGCGAGCGGACCAGTCCAATGCCTGCTACCGATATTCTCCGCCTCCTGGATGCTCAGGTCGTCGGCTACACCATCACAGTTGATTACGATTGATCGAAAACCCAACAGAGTCGTTGCAACGCTGAGGGTCCTGCTGATCCCGGAACGCGCAGCGCGGACGCAGGCACTCCGATCGGTACAGTCACTAGGCAGCGGCGGCGTTGAACGATTTGATGGCACTCGCTTCGTCGTCCTTCACATCAAAGACAGTGTAGAGCTTGGTGATCTGCAGGAGATCGTGGACCTTCTTGGTCAGGTTAAGCAACTTGAGGTCTCCGCCCTGGTTGCGCGCGGTCGTAAAGGCACTGACCAGTTCACCAATACCTGAGCTGTCGATGTAGTTCACATTTCCCAGATTGATCAAGATCTTTTTCTGCCCTTTGGAAAGCAGTTCGCGAACCACGTCCTTCAGAATCACGCTACCCTCGCCGAGTACGATGCGCCCGCTACAATCCACGATGGTGACGTCATTCGCCTGCCGGGTACTTGTTTTCATGCTCACGGAATGCCTCCTTCACATCCCCGGATGAACCGTGGACGTGCTTAACAAGTGTGATTTCGCTGCCTGTTCGGCTTAGTCACTAGCTTGCATCGAGGACTGCTTTGCGATGATTTCTTCCAAGTCTTGTTTTTGCTCTTTGCGCAGATTCTGAAGTTTCTGCAACTGGCTTGCAGAGAACACCGGTTTCATCCTTTCGTCCGATGCGCGCACAAGTCTCTTGTACTGGTTGACTTTGTCCACGCGCGAAGACGCCGGATCCGAACAAATGTTTATGACTTCCTCAGTCTCCTGTTCCAGGATCGCCTTGACCTCAGCCTGCTGACCCTGGGTGAGTGCCAGGATCTCCAAGAGACGTGGCAGCTTATTACTGAAATACTGGCCGCAGGCCTGCGACCAATCGAGACCCTGGGCTGGGAGTGTTTCGCGGCCCAGAATTGGCACCTCGGTTTCTCCCAAAACCGCGCTGTTAAGCGTAAGCGTGTTGCTTCCCACCAGGACCCGCAGGTCGCTGCCCACCCAACGCTTAACAACGTCGGATTGATTGGCCGGCGTATACAACACCAGGTAAGTTGTATGGCCTACCTTCACTGAGAGGTCGTACTGCGGGACATTGTTCTCCTGTTGTCTCGAACTCGGGTGGGGTGCGATGGCGGTGATTGTCCCTGGTTGATATTCAGACGGGGGTGTCTGACCGGGAGCACAAAGAACTGCTGCGCACAGCACAATCACGCCTGGCCATCCGTACATAACACGCCCGCCTCAGCACCGCCGCCTTCCGGAAAGGATTCCGGTCGGGGTAGTGCGGCCTTCGATCTCGGGCGAGTCTATGAGTTAAACGCCCAGGAAGACAGTGTCAATTGTGACAGGGACGTCGCTGGCATCGGTGGGAGCTTCAAAACCAAAACGAAGGCGGCCGCAGTTATTTGGCGGCATTTGCAACAGTAACTAAATTGCCTCAGTACAGCCGAAAGCTAATTTCTACGGAGATCTGCACCGCCACGGGCTTGCCATCTTTCATGCCGGGCTCGAACCTCCACTGCTTCAAGGCTTCGATAGCCTTTTCGTCGAGTCCCAACCCCAGCGTACGGGCTACTCTGATGTCTCGAGGCCTGCCATCCGGTCCCACCACCATCCAAAGAACGCAGGTACCTTGATACTTTGCTTTGCGGGCCTCCTCCGAGTAATCCGGATCAGGGGCAAACAACGGGCGAGGTGCCGAAACGCCCCCACCTACACGGAATATGCCTCCGCCAACTCCGCCTCCGCGCCCAGGACCTACCCCCGGTCCTTCGCCAGATCCAACACCACCACCATTCCCCGAGCCAATGCCTCCTCCTGAACCAGTGCCGTTCGAAGGTGGACCGGAAGCCAGGCGCGACATGGGATCACCCAAGGTGGGCAGATTGTTCATCGCCAGACGAATTTCTGGCGGCACCACTACGGTAGGCTCCGCGCTCAGCTTGGGATTATCGTTGCGGATCACCACCATTGGCGGCACGATCTGTTGCATTGCGAACTTTGGCAGCTTACCCTTGGGTGCCTGAAGCTTGTCGCGATCACCGCCCCCACCACCCCCGCCAGCCTGTGTCTTGGAGGGCGGAAGAGGAGGAATATCGTCGGGCGTTATCAGAGTAACGGTGGCTTGCGGCCTTGCCATCTGTTGCACCGCCTGACGACTCAGTATGCTTCCACCGATGATCGCGGCGACGACTATAAAATGAACCGCAGTCGAACCCAGCACGCCGTTCTTCTTGTAGTCATAGAAACCCCAAATGTCCTTGACTGGAAGCGGCTTGGAAATCAGGACCAGCGGCGGCAACTTCTTCGCAAAGAAGAGTTCGTCAAGATTCTGAAACAGAGACCTCCACAGCGGCTGCTCCAGTGTGGAGTTGGACAGCAGAAGATTCAGATGAGGGTCGTCCTCACATGGGGCTCTGGTTTCTTGCATCGTCATACACAGACCCTACATGCCGGCAATAGCTTTATTCTGAAGAACACGCACTACGACGCGACGGTTCTCCGCCTGGCCTTCGGCCGTCTTGTCGTTGCCAACCTGTTGGCTCTCCCCCATCGCGCCGGGTGCCAGCATTCGGGTGAGGGGAACGTTGCCCTGCTGAAGCAGGATCCTGGTCACCGCATTAGCGCGGTCCTCACTGAGCCGTTGGTTCACTTCCACGCTTCCAACGGACGAGGCGTAGCCTTTCACCTCGATCATGTAGCCGTTAATGGTCTTGGCTTTCTCCGCCAACGCCAGTAGTTGAGAGGGGTACTTGGGATCAACTTTAATTTTGCCGTTGGCGAAATAAACGGTTATCTCATCAAAGATGTAGTAATCGTCCAGTTGGCCGAAGCGCGCGACCGCGGCGTCCACGGCCGTCTTATTTGCCGAAATCTGCTGCTGGTGCTGTTGCAGCTCAGCGTTGTGTTTTTCCAACTCCACTTGCTGTTGCTGCGTCAGCTCCTTGTTTTCGTGCAGGCCGGCCTGGATCGATTTAGCTCGTTCCAGATCGTTGCCTTTGAACGAGACCGACTTCGCCACCAGTTGGTTTTCAGCGTTGTAAGTTCCTTCTGCTTTGATGGCGAGCCCCGGAATGAGCGCAGCCATCGACATTTCCTTCCTCCGGACCTTCATCGCGCCCTGCACCTGTCCGACCTCCGTGCTATCAGTCAGCAAGACGACAAGGTTCGGCGACTCCGAAGTTTGTACGACCATGGTTTCACCGTTTCGCGCCTTGATAAGGCCTCGACCTTAGTGGACTGCGCGGCAAGCGTTGTGCTTAGCGACGCCAGAGCGATCAGCCACAAAGCTGCTACGCACGCGACTCTGGTTAGATTGAATTGGGTCATACCTTTATGTCTCCTCTTGATCTTGATTGCTCTTCGTAACACCGGTTAAAAGGGCCTCCGGCCGCCATCATCTTCAAGCGCTTGCGCCCCCTGACTTCCTTGTGGCGGCGGCCAACCCAGCATTGCCGCCGGCTCAACACGTCAAGGCAGAATGACTAGTTCCGGCTTGGTGCCGCCACTCATTCCTTTGACCGTTCCGGAACGGAACGCACCCGCATCGTACTTGTAGCAGCCGGGGGTGACTGCTTTGGTTGTTACCGGCTTGTTACCGCCTCCCATAATCGGGCCGTCTGGATCAAACGGCGAGTCGGTACCAAACCCGACCATGAATCCATTGTTCTTGTTCGAGCTTTTCCACACTACGGTTGTACCGGCCTTGATGCAGAAGAACTGGTTGTTCTTGGCGTTCGGAATGCCAGGCTTGACGTTGGCGGAGTCGGCCGACCTTCTGACGTCAATCGTGCACACAGACGAAGCCGAACCACAGGTGTTGGCCGCATTGCACAAACTCTCTGGTTGCTCCTCATCACATGCGTATTTACTTTTCTTTTGCGCCTGCACGATTGCAGAACTCAGTAGAACGAAGAAGGACAACCAAAGCAACGAACTCCAAATGTTGAACTGCCGTTGAATTGTCATAGTGATGTCCCCTCCTCGCGCGGCGTCTGTCGCGATTTCAATTCCACTCGATGATGTTGGTCAGCCTCCAAGAATTCTGGTTAAGCTCCCATTGCAATTCTCCTTCCTTATTTACGATGAGCTGCGTGGCAGGGAAAAGAACACCGTCACTCTTGCTCTTGTCCTTATCATTAATGTTGATTTCACCAGCGGTCAGATTGAAACTCTTCGACTGGCTATCCCAGTAGGCTTCGCCGAAAGCAATCCTGCGGTTGGTAACAAAACGGATGGTCCTGCCGGTCGGCGTCAAGATCTCACGAATGAAGCTAAGATCGTATCCAACCGTGCCGGGGATCTGTATCCGTCCTACGCTTTTCATCTTCTCAAGAGCATTCGCCAGTCCTTCGTTCTGACCCTTCGAGAACGACTGCACCAGGATGTCCCTATCTTCCGGACTGGAGAACTCGTAGATAATGATTTTCACGCCGAAGTTTCGTCCCATCTGAGTGCTGGTGCCAAAGGCCGTGGCATCGATTGTTTCGGTACTTCCCCGTTGCCCAAGGCTGGGGATGCTAGCGATCATAAGCAGACCAATCAGAAGTGAGATTCCACTCGTGAAGTGTGTGAGCGTGAGTCTAGTGCGCATGGATTTCTCTCCGTCGTGGCATCGCGGCTGGGCCATCATGACTTCGGCCAAACCCTTCGAAGAGACTAGGGTGCTTCGGAAATTAGCGACACTGGAAGAAGTTACAGTCCGCAACGTGCCGATTCATTTCGCCTCGCGGTGGTTGCTGGGATTCACAGCGGGGGCTGTCTCCGTATCTTTCGCTGACGACGGATGACTGTCACCTCTACCAGTCCCCGAATGGCGGATCACCGCTTAACGTTAGTGCAGGCAGATCAAAAGCCTGGCGTCGGATTCGTGAGGAACTCAGGTATGCCGATTGGTGCGGGGTGGTCCGCGCAAAAACCCGCGCCGGGCTGATCCTGGAACTCGACGAAAGAAATGGAGGGTGCTTGCGAGGGTGTTTGCGAGGGTATTTTCTAGTCTTCCTGGTCATGCTCGGTTCGGGCAGACTTTCGTCTCAGACCACTACCGACGAGCAGACTCAGACCAAGCCCCTACGCTTCGATCTAACCCCGCTTGTCGGTTATCGAAGCAGCATCACCTTTCCGACAGAACAGGTCGCTCAGGAATCGGCTCCCCATCTCGTCCTTGACGCGAAACCAAGCTACGGAATCGCAATCGGCGGGCGCCTCAATGAAGAACAACTGGTCGAAATCCGATGGGCAAGACAGGACACTTTTGTTCATCTGGAAGGTGAGGCTCCGTTCCCGAATCAGAAGGTGGTCCTGGACCAATTCCATGGCGATTTCTCGTACGAGCCCATCGTGGATCAGTGGCCTCGTTGGGCGCGGCCATTCGTGATGGGAAGCATCGGTGCTACCCACATCGGCGGCGGGACGAGTAGCAGCCTCACTCGTTTTTCCTTCGGGCTGGGATGCGGCCTCAAAGTCTATTTCACACGCCACGTTGGATTGAGGATGCAGGCGGAATGGTTGCCAATCGTAGTCAATCCCGGGGTCGGCGCCTTCGTTTGTGGAGGAGGTTGTGTCGTGCAGTTAAGTGGCAGTGCAGTTTCTCAAGGCGAGGTTGTGGTGGGCCCTGTGTTTCGGTTCTGAAGATTGGTGAAACGGCGTTTATCGCCAACCAGGTTGTTTAACCCTAGCCCAGGGGGCTGGTTTCTGGGCGTTGAGACGTGGAAAAGCAAATGCGGAGAAGCTTCTCCTTCATACTACTTCTCTCTCTGTCCGCAAGCGTTGCTCGCGCGCAGGAATCTGCTGGCACTCAACCGGGAAGTACGCTGGTAGTTTCGCACGAGCAGGCCGTTCCTGTGACACAGCAGGCCGCTCCTTCAAAGAGTCCGCAGCCTGAAGAAAAACATCCCCGACTGTTCTGGCTTCTTCCAACTTACACTGTCGCTGACAGCAAGTCAGTTCGTCCGCTCACGGCGCATGGAAAATTGCGACTGTTTGTGAAGGACAAGACCGATCCTTTCACGATTGGCTGGGAAGTCTTCGCGGCCGGTATCGCGCAGGCGAACAATGATCCTGCCGCATATGGCCAAGGCGCTGCCGGGTACGGCAAGCGACTCGGCGCCGGATTGGCAGATGAAACCTCAGCCGGATTCTTTGGAACTTTTCTGTTTCCTTCCGTCTTGCATCAAGATCCACGCTACTATCGCCTGGGTACCGGGTCTTTCCAAAGGCGCTTCGGACATGCACTCATCCGACCCATATTGACGCACAAAGATTCCGGTGGACGCGCCTTCAATTGGTCTGGGCTCCTGGGCAGCATTGCTGCAAGCAGTCTTTCGAACGCCTACTATCCTGAGGAAAAGCGCGGCGTGGGCGCAACATTCTCTCGGGTCGGGATGTCCATTCCGTTCGGCATGATTGATGAACTCGTTAACGAGTTCGGACCGGATGTGGAGAGGAAGTTCGTTGGGAAAAAATGACAGCCTTCTGCCACGAGCCCATCTTCTTCGTCTGACCCGCGGTTGCTACATTATTCCGTGCCCATCAGAAGATTCGGCCCAATTTGAAGAACACCCGCTTGTGCCCGGACGTTCCGACCGCCCCACCTATCTCAATCGGTCCAAAAATCGTATTGACTATGAGTGCGCCAACCGCATCGCCAGGAGATTGTGACTCAAATGGCGGGAAGAAGACCCTGCCCACCTCGAACCCTCCGTTGAAATAAAGTCCCTCGCCCAGCAGAACCGGGATCTTGGCCACCTTGCGAAGGTACCCTGCCCGGAACTGGTAATACTGGCTGGTTAGCAGCTCGTTCTGACCATAGGCCGCGAAGGAATTGGAGCCACCCAGAGAGAACGGCGGTACCCCCACCAATTGATTGCCGAAGGTGGTTCCGCCACGCGCTCCAAGGTAGATGGAGGAAGGCTGATCCAGCCTGATGAATTTGAGCAATCGGCCTTCGGACATGGGAAACGAGTGACCCGCTCCCGGGTTTGCATCGACCCATACGCTGCTGATGTCCATGTATTGTCCCGATCGCGGGATGACCGGATTGTCGAGACCATTCAACGCAAAACGAAGTGTAGTACCGCCGAAACGGCCAGAGACATTGGGCAGAAGAGTTTGGTCCCCGATCTTGGGAACAAACTTCTGATAGGCGGCCGTGTAACCCAAAGTCAGCTGCGCAGTACGATCGAATTCGTAACCGAGTGCAAGACCTCCTCCGGCGGAAGTCTTGCGATACTCGGCAACGAAAACGTCCCTCTGGTATATCGGATACTGCTTGTAATCGGCGAAGACGTCCGGCGCTATGAACCACTTGCTGGTGGCCGTGAACGGACGGTAATACTGGCTGCGAATGCCATACTCCGATCCAACGATCACATCATTGCGCAGTTCGGCGCGGTAAGCACCCAGATCCAGAAATGTAATACGCGCACCCATGCTGAAATTGACGCCGCTGAAATTTGCACCCTCGAACAGAAGAAGTGGCTGGACAATCGGCGGCGAATACGGCTTCTCCACGCCAGTGACAAGAAGGCCGGGCTTCCCCTCCCGGCTGATCATCTGGTAACTCAGGTTTACGAAGCGTCCCTCGCCTTTGAGATCCATTAACTGATTCTGAAGGGCTTCCGTCTCAACCGGTTTTCCAATGTTGTCCTTCAGGTCGTCTTCGATAGCCTTCGCTAGTTTCGGGCTGGTTCCAGCGACTTGGACGAAGTGGGGAGTTGGAGTTGTGAGGCGACGTGCCGCTCGCTGCGCCAGATAAGCTTGCCAGGTCGGTTCATCGACTGAAAGGGTATTTAGCAGTGTGGCCTTGGCTTGCGCCGCTTCATACCCAAGCTTAATAAGTTCCTCGACCCGGTTGTATTCCATTGAACCAAACCCCTCGAGGGGGACAGAGATCAGCAGATCGGCTTTTTCGATTCCGCGCATTTCACTGGCCGAAACCAGAACACTGACAGAACGGCCTAGCACTCCGAAGCTAGACAGCGTAGCGGTGGGATCCAGCTTCGCGGTTTGCAGGTGAACGGCAATAGTCAGGTCAGCGCCCATGCTCTGGGCAACGTCGACTGGAAGGTTATTCATAAGTCCGCCATCGGCGAAAATATGTCCTTCCCATCTAACCGGACTGAAGATTCCGGGCAGTGACATGGTGGAGCGTAGCGCAAGAGAAAGTGATCCCTGGCGGAATACGAATGGTCGCGATTCAACCAGATCGGTAGCGACGCAGGCGAATGGAATCGGGAGATCATTGAAATCCCTAACCTCGGAGTATGGCAGTGCAACCCGGTCGAGGATCATCACGACTTCCTGGCCGGAATTGAATCCTTCAGGAAACTGGAGTCCTTTTCTGAGTCCGAACTCGAGGTGATTCGGGTATTCCGTGGCATCCTGCTTGCGGCGAAAAGAAAGATCCTTGTAAGGAGTCTGACCTTGTAGTACCTGGTCCCAGTCGATGGTCTTGACCAGTTCTTTGACTTCTATAGCCGATAAACCGGTTGCGTAGATTCCGCCGACGAGACCGCCCATGCTGGTTCCGGCCACGTAGTTCACCGGGATCCGATGTTCTTCCAGCCACTGTATGACGCCGATGTGCGCCAACCCGAGCGCACCCCCACCTTCAAGCACTAGGCCAACTTTGGGACGGGGCGCTGCCGGTGTGGACTGGGAAAAGCCGGAAACGCACGAGACAACGACAAGAAGGCTGATGACGGCGATTCTAATAGTGAAGTATCGCATGATAGGCAGGCCATTCGATCAGCAGGATCCAACAGATGGCGATGACCTACTGATGACCGAGCCCCCAGCCCACAAGAGTCGGCATTGCATAGAATGGACACGCCTCCGGTATGCAGGCGAGTCTAGGAGCTGAGCGCGAAAGAAAACACTGTCATCAGTGACAGGGATCGTCGCATTCCCCACTTCGCGTGCGCTGACGCGCTTCGGAGCTCCGGTTGGAGTTTCACCACGGCCGGCACGGTGACCTCAAGCTCGGCTCCGTGGATCCGGTGTTCCGCTTCTGAGGCAAGTCAGGCCAGGAGCGCAGGGACCGGTTATCTCCTCCGGCCTCCGCCGCCGCGCATTCCACCACCCATCGATCCGCTGAAGTTCTGAGTGCGCTGCTGACCTACGGTACGTGCCTGCTGTTGCTGTTGTAGATTGGCCTGGGGTTTGGACGTCGACTTCCATCCGTTGCCGCTGTTTTGAGACCAATTCCCCGACTGACGGTCATAGCGGTATACGTCGCCGTCTTTTCCAGCGTAAATGTTGTTAGAGCCTGCGGCGACCCCGGCGCCAGTGTTTGTGTTGTAGGCAAAGCCGCCACGGCCAGCCGCTCCTTGGCCACTGTACATATTGCCCGCGTATCCGGCGCCGCCGCCAGCCACAACGCCGGTCGTCGGGTTATAGCCGACGGCCCCGCGCCCCGCGACGGTGTTGCCAGTGTAGATGTTGGCATTGGCGCCGCGGCCCGCTACGCCCACAGTGCCGCGTTGCGTGTTCTGGAAAGCAGTTCGGCTTGCCGCACCATAGTTCCCCGTGTAGGGATTCGCCCAGGCGGCCCGGGTACTGGCGTAAGCAGTATTCCCCCAGCGTCCGTATACGTTCGCGCCGGCATAGCCGCCGTATCCGTACCCCCAGGCCGGCCCCCAGCAGCAAGCTCCGTAGTAGCCCCATGGTCCCCACCAGGGATAGTAGTAAGGATAACCATAGGTGTAGCCGACACCGATCGTGATGCTCCAACCCGTTCCCGAACTCCACGTGGACGCCACGCCGACTCCGTAAGTGTAGGGCGCTCCATACCAGTAACTGCCCACATAGGGCGGATAGTACCAACCTGTGCCGTACACAACCGTAGAAGTGGTAGAAGATACGACCGTGCCGTAATAGCCGGGAGTGTAGCCCACGTAAACGACATCTGGCGTGGAGCGGTACACCTTGACGTAGGTGACGTAATGGAGAGAGGAACTGGGAGGAATTGAGTAGATCGCTGGCGGAACTGAGGTTGCCACTGCCCACGGCCCAACCGGCGCAGCCCCCACGAACCAGACTGCATTCTCGACGGCGTAGTACTTGTCATCTACCTGAATGACCGGGGTCGCGGTGTTTACCGCGTACTGCAGGTCTGTGCCTTCGATCTTCTTGAACTGGGGATCTCCATCGTACTTAACCTGCAACTGGGCCTGGTTGCGAGTTATGGTGGCGGTCTGCGGTATGGAGTTCGCGATCAGCGCTTCCTTGGCAGGAGCGGTTCCGTGTACCGACACCAACACACCGGCTTTGGGACTATTTTCGGGAATGTTGGCGAACTGCACAGGCAGACTTTTGCTATCAACAAACACCCAAGAACCACTCTCCAGGGATTTCGATCGGAACCAGCGCCCCGCCATGAGAACGTAATATTCGAGACTGCTGGTATCTCGAAAAATGTTGGCACTCGTGTTCTTCACGTACTCCAGTGTGGTGGCTGGAATGCCCTCAAACTGCGGCGAGCCCTCGGTTACTAACAGCTCAGCGGGGCCAACACACACATAAATCATCGGAACCTTTCCTTCTTCTGTCGCCTTCTTCAGCGAGGGCGGCTTGCTCCCTTCCGCCTCTCGTGTCTGGCGTTCCTGAATGCCCTTGGTGATTTCCTTCATATCATCGGGGATCTTCGCGGTGTAGGACCAGGGACCTGCCACGAGGTCCGGGGCCTGCAACCAACCATCCATAACACTCAGGTAGTACACCTTCATTTTGGTGTCGAACAGAATCGTGGCTCGGGTATTGAGCATTAGCTGCAAGTCGGTTCCACCAACATCTCTATATTTCGGTGGCCCATCGATGAGGACAAGTAGCGATGGTTTCGTGGTAACGATAACCTTGGGCGGATCATTGTTCACGGGCAACGCCTCAACCCCAGCTTGCTCCGAATCGCTCGCCGCTAACGCGGCTTCCAGGCGATCGAGTGCTATCACCTTGGACTTCCCTGGTAGCTTTGCCTGCAGGAAGGCCTGAAATTCAGCCTCCTTGGTTTTCATCATGGGAAACGTGACCTTGGTGATTTCGAAGTCATCCAACGTTACCTGGCGGTTGACTTTGTCTACCTCCGTTCGGGCCGTGAACCACACCACTCCGTATTTGGATGTCTTATTCGTCGTGCTCATTACCGCGAGAGCTGCATAGGCCCGTAGCTCGTCGCCATTCCAAGCCTCGAGTTGTGGCTGGTACATGGAGAACGTCTCGTCTCCGCGTGTGGCTTTGCGAGGCCATGCCTCGTCGACGCGCTGCTCGGAGCGAGTCGCACCGACGGCAACCTGGGGCTTGGGACCTTCTGGTGACGGAGGCCGGGACGCGGAGGGAGCGTCTGGCAAAGAGGGCTGAGGCTGCGGATGATCTGGCAACGACGTCTGAGCAAGCAAGGGGAGAAGAATAAACGCGAACAACAGCGGTAGAGTAAGACGAATGGCGACCATCACTCTATTGCGCATGAATACCCGTTCGGCTTGGCTAGTATGACGGTAGATGGCCCTCTGTTGTCCGGGCACCGGCAGAAATGACAGGCTGGACGCTTTCTGTGTTCCAGCTCGAACTGCATGGGACACGCACTACGGCTCGATGAGCGGGAGCTGTGATACCAACTGCAAGTCGATCATCAGTTGGATCCGCCGGTCCAGTTGGAAGAACAGCGCGGTATTCCGGGCCGACAGCACCTTGCGATATATCGGAATGTACTTGAGCCTTAGTTGAGCGACGGATTGGTCGACGCCGACCCACTGTCCGACGGAGTTTTGCGCATCCTGGTCGGACATGCTGTCGTAACCCGCCACGTAACGCTTGAGCAGGTCGTATTTGGTCTTGTTGATAGTAACGAGTTCGTCGACATACGCCTCATAAATGGGCCAGAACTTTTCCGCCTCAGTTCCGGTCAATTTCATGTTGGCAGCGATGATCTGTTTCCTCTGGTCCCTGAGGTCCTTTCTCAGCAACCGGATCTGCTCATCCGAAGGCATCTGAAAATCCTCACTGGGGGCAGGCTCCACCTTCTGGGAAGAGGTAAGATGCCGTACGGGCCGCGAGGTCGCATCCTGGGCCAGAACCGTAATTCCATTCAGAGACCCCGCCAGCAATGCACCAGCCATCAGGTGTTTCAGGGTTAGTCTGACCATATACTCCCCTCAGCTAAGACAAGATTTGTCACAACAACGCAGTTTTCCAGAACAGCGGAATAGAGCAGGTCACTATCAATCGGGCGAACCTGTTTCAGTTTGGAGAGTAAGAAAAGCGGACGAGCCGGTTCTTACTCCAGCATTCATCGTTTGTTTCCGGACAGACCGGGTACAACTGCCCCCATCCCACCGCCAGCACGATGCGAGTCTCCGGAATGCCCTTGGCGATCAGAGTTTGTTTGACCCAATCCGCTCGTCGCTGTGAAAGCGCGAGATTGTAAATCAGTTCGCCTCTGGAGGACGCGTACCCGTCGATGTAAAAGCGAGCGCGCGGATGATTCTTCAACCATTCCACATTCTCGTCCAGGACGTTGGGGTTCGAAGGCTCGTCATGGTCATTCCAGGGAAACAGGACTTCGTTGACGTTTTGATTGAAGGCTTCCTCTTCGGGACCGAACAGAACTACTCTTGGTCGAGCCCAGTAAGAAACCCAAAAAGCAACGTCAGCGGATGATTCTGTAGCATCCTGTTGTGCAAATATTCCAGTGCTGGTCATCAGGAGCACAGTGATCACTGCGAAAATGAGTCGGCATTTCATTGGAATGACCCCGATTGAGCGGCGAGTCTAAGAGCCGAAATCGAACAGGAAAACTGTCAAATGTGACAGCGGCGCTCCTCTTTCCGGCTTGGCGGGGTATCGCTCTGCAGAGCCCGAAGCAAGGATCTGAAGGATCTGGTGGAAGAAAAGTCAGGCCTTGAATCGTGGCCGCTCGGACCTGTCTTGCCCAGGTTCTACCCGTCGCGGGAGCTTTCCTGTCAGATCTCTCTTTTGTAGACGATCAATCAAAATCTCATCCTCCGCAACCACCTTTGGGCTTCTTGGTCTTCCGCCACTTTGGATTTCAAGTAGTCTCTGGATGAGTTCGGCGAAGTTTTCCACGACTGCCTCCAAAAAGCTGGCGAATGAGTGTGAATAATTACCTGTGATTGTTACAGCAGGGATGCGTCAAAGGAACTGCCAAAACTATTAGGGACAGACACAACCTTCGCCAGTGGGAGAACTGTCGTATTCCCGTGGTTTTTCACTCATGACCGGATCGTCAGGGTGAATGCTTGTTCACATCAACAATCGCGTCATGCACTTCTCAGGGAATCCAAATCGGGCCTGCTTTGAACAGCCGGTGGGCGCCGCTTCAGTGACCTCCGCAGAGTCTGAAGGATGCATACCGCATCGTCCAAACTTTCCTTCTCTTCACAGTCGTCTTCGGCTGCGCAATACAATTGGCGCTCGCGTATTACGAGCGCCGCTTCCGCGTCATCGATACGTTCCGGCAGCTTGTCCACATTCGATTCGCAAATCGCAGCCTGGAACAGCTCTTTCCACGGTTGGGTTTCCAACGCTCTGCAAGCGGCAGTATTCATAAACTCACTTTCTACAACGCGAACGTCCGGGGCTTAATCTGCAGCGTCAATCATTTCAAGGTAATCGAGTCTGTCAGCTTGAAGGCTAAGACGGTCTCTGCTGGCAATTCGATTTGTTTATTGCCGGTCATGCTCCCGCCGATGAATCCTGCGCCAGCACCCACCAACGCGCCAATCGCCGCACCTTTTCCACCGCCTGCAATGCCACCGATCAGGGCGCCTCCAGCTGCTCCTCCTCCGGTTGCCACAGCAGTGCGTTTACCCTTTCCTTTTGCGGTCTGCTCAGTCATCGTGGTTTGAATCTCGTAGGTCTTCCCTTTAATCGTTACCCGGTTCAGCGCGAGTTTGAGTCGTGCTTCGCCCTTGACCTTGCCCTTCGCCTTGGCTTCCACAACGGTGCCTCCAGCGGACGCGCCGGTGGGAATCACCGTCTTGTCTCCAACCGCGACGGGATCTGCCACGGTGGCTCCGAATGGGTCACCGGTCTGGCTGGTCTTCGATCCCAGTGCTGACGAGAGACGCACAGTAATGACGGTCCCCGCTGGTATCACCACGGGCTTCGGGGGTGGCGGAGGCGGTGGCGGTGCCGGCACCACAGCTACCGGGGCGGCGGAAGTGTCCGGCGGTTTCGAATCTGGGGAAGAACTTCCTGCCTGGGTTGAAGATGCGTCTGAACTCTGTGTTTGCTTCGTGCTGTCATCGGTTGACGCCGACGTTGGTTCAGACTTCTTGGCACAAGCGATGGCGAGCGAGAGCAGTGCAACCAACAATATGGTGGTCTTTACACGGGTCATCGTCATCCTCCACATGGTCTTCTTTTTCGGTATTTCAGCCTCTGCTGCAATAAATTGCGACTGGCAATTCTGACAGACGTGGGACTAGTAGGCTGACGGCTTCTTAATGGAGCGCGCCGGCTTTGGCTCGTTCGCTGTGATCGGCAATCGCCTGGGCTGGTTGTTTTGACGCGTCGGCTACGAGGTACACGGTCTGCGATGGAAACGCTATCCCGGTTCCTGCCTTCTGAACGATATTCATGATACCCACGAGCAACTCTTCCTGGATCTCGAGAAAATTGTTCCCGTCGTGGGTAGACACATAGGCGAAGACGTCCACGTCAAGAGAGGACACACCCAAACGCACAAATCGGACGCGCACTGAATCCGAATCGACACGGGCGTGTTCATTCAGCAGGTTGCGAATCGCATCCATGACCGAATGCAACTGGCCTGGAGTAGTTTCATAGCGCAAGTTGACCATGGGATGAAACAAGAACCTGTCCCGTGCGGACAGAGTTTCTAACTTCATATTCGCGATCTGGCCGTTGGGCAAACTGACGACGGTACGATCTCCCGTGCGGATACGGGTTGAGCGAAGTCCGACCTCCTCCACTGTGCCCTGGATATCGCCCAGGTTTAAAGTGTCGCCGACACGAACTGCCTGGTCGGCAATCAGGGAAACGCCGGCAATAATGTTTTCAAGTGTCTTCTGGGCAGCGAGGGCGACTGCGATGCCACCGACCCCTAGACCAGCTAAAGCGGCAGTCACGTTTACGCCGAAGTGGCTAAGCGTGAACAGCAAACCAGCGAAAAGGACAATCCCGTCAATGACCCTGCGAGCGAGACGCAATGCAGAAGCGGATCCGCTCAAATCCCGACGATGCCTAACCAGGTGACGCTCGCCCCAGCCGTTCAACAGCATCAGCAGCCAAATGATGGCGACAACCACGATCATCAGGGCTGTGGTTGACCAGAATTGCCGCGCCAGCAGTGGCAGAGGAAACTTCGATATCAACCAGCGGATGGCAAGGGAGACAAGCAACAACCGAATCGGTGGCCGCAAGATCCGGGGATTCTGCAGATCGGCGTTTCCGCGCAGACGACGCCTCAAAGCGCCGGCAGCCATACTAAGAATGCGATTCAATACTCCTGTCAGCAAGAAAAGGAGCGGCATTCCCACAAAGAGCGCCAGCCACTCAAAAAGGGGAACGCTCCCCACTCGAGTGCTGACCAGGAAATCCGGGAGAAGATCCTCTATGGCATTTGTATTCAACTCCTGATAGGCCTTGGGAATTGAATCGAGAGTCTTCTGGGAAAAAAGCCAGACCTTCCCCGCTTTTCCGCGATCTACGAGTTCGACCACAATTTTGAGATCGCCATTCGCGGTTTTGACTATCCCGATCAGGTCTTCGTTAGGGTTAAGGGGGTCTGGAATCGAGCCCTCGGGCTTGTCGCTGATCTGGTCGAGCCGAGCAGGGAGACGACGGTTTAGGACAACGGTAAGTTGTTTCGCCAGATCCGCTGCCTCTGGACCACGCAGAGGAGTGTTCAGGTAGAGAGCAGCGAGTTCCAGGTTGCCTTTTCGGGCGGCGCTGAGTAAACCCAGTACCGCGCCACGGGGTGTGCTGCGACCGAGAGTGTCCTTGGGAGGCACGGGCGCAACTTCGGCGGTAGCAGCCTTCCCAGTGACAGACTGGGGCCACGCGGCGGGGCACAACACCAAGAGCAAAGAAAGGATTGCAGCTCTGCCTAGGTGCTTCGTGTAGTCGTTACGTCGCGCTCTCATAGGAGTTCGGGACCAAATTGACCTTCTCGGCGCGGGTTGGAAAGCTTGGCGGAGGCAATCTCACCCATTCCAAACGAAAACTATGCATTACGCATTTCGATGGGAGGACAGAAAATCTATGCAATATGACTACCGTAGAAGAGATAAGGAAGGCCGTCATACTGTCAGAACTGTCAGATCGACGGCCGGGAAGTAACTACCTGGTAAGCATCACGATGACGGGACCCACGCGGTCATCAGGATGTTGCCGACGGCCCGCAGCGACGCCGCGGCCGTACTGATTTCGTAGCCGCCTGTCACTTTTGCCAGTTTCGCACTCGGCGCGGGGCGGAATGATGTTGATTGCCACATACGAAGGTGACTGATGTTGCTCACGGGAATAACCATCACATTCCTGCGCGAGTTCGGGGTTGGTCTCTGGCTCACCTGTCCGCTTTGGCTGAGTCTGGCTTTAGGCATTACGGTGTTGGGACAGTTTGCGGGAAAGAAGGAAGGGTGGACTGTGTTTGACAGCTTCTACTGGGCGTTTGTCACCGCAACCACCGTGGGTTACGGCGATCTGCGTCCGGTGAACCGGACGTCGCGCATAATCGCTATCCTCATCGCGATTCTGGGTCTGACGTTCACCGGCATCCTCATCGCATTGGCCGTGCATGCGGCCACCTTCGCGCTGGCCGCCCATGACGCCGTTCCCAAGGTTCCGTGATGCGGTGGCTCAGTCGCCGCCCCGGCCGCGACTGGGAGTCGCAATCGGCTCACAACGGTTCAATCAGGAGGAAACCATGGCTTCTGTTTCAGAAATCATCGACGACAAAACGTACGTGAGCCGCGTCCTTGACGCCTCCATCAACATCGGCCTGACCGCGCTGCTGGTGATCTCCTGCCTGCTCATCCTGAAGCCGTTCGTTCCTTTGCTCGTCTGGGGCACAATCATCGCCATCGCATCCTACCCGCGCTTCGAGAAATTGAAGAATGTGCTAGGAGGCCGGGGAGGCTGGACCGCCGTGATCTGGACCCTGCTGCTGCTGCTGATTCTGATTTTTCCTATCTTCCTGTTCGCACGTGGTGTTGTCGAGAGCGGTCAGAACCTGATCGCCCGCATCCACGACGGAACCCTCTTGATCCCCCCTCCGCCGGCAGGCATTGAAACCTGGCCGCTGATCGGCGCTCCGCTCAGCCGAATGTGGACCGCGGCTTCAACGGACCTGACGCAATTACTCATCAGGTTCGCTCCGGAGATCAAAACCGCCATCCCTGAAATACTCTCCGCCTCAGCCGGAGTTGGCCTTACGGTGATGCAATTCTTCCTCGCCATTTTGGTATCGGGAGCCTTGCTGGCGAACGCTCTGCCAGTCACCAAACTCGCCAACGCCCTAAGCATCAGGATCTTCGGCGAAAAAGGTCACGAGTATCAGCAGTTAGTCGGATCCACCATCCGCAGCGTCACCTTCGGCATCCTGGGCGTAGCCCTCATCCAATCCGCCTTCGCGGCCGTCGGCTTCCTGTTGGTGGGCATACCCGGAGCCGGCGCCTGGTCCGTGATCTTCCTGATCGGCGCCTTGCTTCAGGTAGGAGGGATAGTCCTGATCCCCGCCGTGATTTATATCTTCGCCACCACGAGCACCACGAAGGCCGTCATCTTCCTCGTGTGGTGCATGTTTGTCGGTGCGATGGACAACGTTCTCAAGCCGATCCTGCTGGGGCGAGGAGCGGCCGTACCCATCGCGGTGGTCTTTCTTGGAGCCGTCGGCGGGTTCGTTGCGCTGGGATTAGTCGGCCTATTCGTAGGCGCTATCGTCTTATCGGTTGGCTACAAGCTGTTCCTTGCCTGGATCGAGGACAGGGCCGAACAACCCTTGCCGACGCAAAGCTCGACGTAGCTGGCCTTCATGCACAGAGATACAGTGACGGACGTTCAGCTCCGCGAGCAGCGTGCCGACGACACTTCCGAGCTTGAACGTGCCAAACCGCACACGTCCCAGCAGGAATCGAGCGCGAGCGTCACTAAAGAATTGGCGAAGTGTATTCGGCGCCGACAGTCAGTCTGATCGAAGGCTGGCAGTTTTGACAGTTCGCGCGCTATTGCTATTTCTCTAGCTTGGCAAAATTGTGCAACCGTCCAGCGAGAAGGAAGACCTCCGTCTAAACCGAGTGTCGGAAAACGCAACCGGCTCGGGAATCTCCGCTTCCGGCGGCAAGCTAATCGTTCTGACTGCGCCGTTGACCGAATCGATTGACCACGCCGGTTTCTTCATCCAGATGGCCTTGGCCTCGATACCCCAGTGGCTGGAGTTTGTCCTGAACAAGAAGTATCCGAAGTGGCGCGAGGTTGAGCGCAACGAGGACGGTTCGGCACTCTACATGCCTGCCGGCGTGCGTGTGCTGGAGAAGTCCCTGCTGCGCCAATATAGCCCTGACGATGTTGTGGCGTGCTTTCCCGACGACCTCGACAAGTTCATCGGGCCCGATACTCGCGTGGTAGCGGTCTCCACGCACAACCCGTTGGGGGTCACATTTGCCGCGGGCGTGTACACCTCGATTTACGGCTCGTCGAAAGAGCCGCTGAATTCGATTTACTCGCGCATAATGTTCGACAAGATCAAGGCGAGCCCCTACCGCAGGAATTTTCAAGTGGTGGTGGGTGGGTCAGGCGGCTGGCAGATCACGCAAACCAATACCTTCGAGGAGTTGGGTGTGGATTGCGTAGCCGAAGGGCGCAGCGAATCCGCTGACACTCTTGCCCTGTTCCAGAAGGCGATTGCGGGAGAAGCGCTGCCCCGAGAAATCAACCTGGCTCATCCCACCTCGCGCGACGCCATCCTCTTTCCCGACAAGCGCACCACATTCGGCGTCGTGGAGATGACTACCGGATGCGGCCGCCGGTGTCAGTTCTGCGTGCCCGACTTGAATCCGCAGATCGATTTGCCCAAGGCCCGAATCATGGACGCAGTACGTGCCAACGTGCGGCAGGGCAACAAACTGATCTCCCTGGCCACCGAAGACATGTTTATCTGGGGCCAGGTGCACACGGATACTCCATTCTTCTTTCCCAACCGCGAAGCCCTGGTGGACCTTTATACCGAGATCGTCAACACCCCGGGAGTGGAGCAGCATCTGCTGAGCCACTGCACCATGGCGCCTTTCGTCGTGGACCCGGAGTTGATCCGGCAGCTCTCGGAAGTACTGCTTCCGAAGAGTCCGATTCACCTGCCGCGGCTGAGCACCCACCCGCAGAAGAAGGCTTTGGTTCCCTTGATCGGGCTCGAGACGGGATCGGTGCGCATGGCCAAGCAGATCATGCCCAGCAAAGGGGTTCCATTTTCCATTGACGACTGGCCCAGTGTCGTTCTCGAAGGGCTGCGTGTTGCCAACCAGAACAACTGGTTCCCCATGATGACACTGATGATTGGCAACCCTGGCGAAACCGATCAGGACACCCGAGAAACGCTCGATCTGGTATACGAAATGGAGCGCCGCAACCTCTTTGCGTTTCTGGTGCCTTCGATTTTTACTCCCCTGCACGACACGCGCATGGAGCATCAGACCGGCGTCACGCGCACCCGCCAACTCAGCCCTCTGCAATGGCAACTCATGATGAAGTGCTGGAAGCACAACTTGCGCCCGGGCCAGTACAGTTGGTGGGGGCCGATGGCCTGGCGCGCCGGATCGATATTCATGTGGCTCTACCGTCTTCGGAAACTGAACGGGCCCAATTTTACTTGGCCCCTGATGATGTTCGCAGGTGTGGCTCCGGAAAGAATCCTTCAAGACATGCGCAAAATTCACTTCGGCAAGCCACTTGTAACCAGGAGCCGCCGCGAACTTATCGCCTCCATGCGTCCGAACTATCTGAAGTACCTGCGGGCGGATAATGGGGATCTGCCCGAGAGATTTAACCGTGGTGCGGAATGCCTTCCCGCTCGGACCCAGGGGAAAGCGGTGCCAGGCGGAGAAAGTCTCAGAGTCCTGCAGTAGCGCAACCAGCTTCACCACCTGACCGCCGGCGACCGTTTCCGTGCGGCTAGCGCGGTATGATCTCGGTCAACACCCACTCAATTTGATCCACTTCTTCACGAATTACTCGGATCGCTTGGAGATTACCCGGATATGGCATCGGTGCGATTGCTTCTACCGCATGACGAATCTTATAGTTGCGATTTCGAATCAGATTGATTCTCGCGGAGGTTTCCATTCGGTATTGGTAAATCTTTCTAGCCAGTTTCGTGGCTATCCAGGCGAACGCCAGCCCGAACAACATTTCGATTGGAAGACGATCCGTTGCGCCATCGAAGTCGAGGAATGCGAATCGGTACACGGCCTCGCCCAGACCGAGCGAGGCGAATATCACTCCCATCCCAATTAATCCAAGCGTCAGGCGGTCAATGGGCCGAAGCGCCCCAGACGATTGCTCACTGCCAAAGTTTTCCGAAAATGCCATTGTCCCCCCGTGTGATGTGAGTTGGGCCAAAAGTCTACTATTTTCAAAGCGAATCCCTTTCTGTGAATATCTTGTGGATCGGGCTCCCCGCGAAATCCACCTCGCCTGGTGAACTGTTAATGTGCAGGACCGATTGCGCATCACTTCAGCCCAGTATAGATCCCACTGGCAGGTTCGCCACGGGACAACGCGCCTTCCGCAGCACGCGCTCGGAGGTCGTCCCGCGCAGGCCGTCTAGAAATCCGTCGGGGCCCTCGGTCGTCATTACGATCAGATCCGCGCGAAGCTCCGTGGCGGTTTTCAGGATTGTGTCAACTGGCTCGCCGTCCCTGGCCACGCGATTCCAGGTCCAGCCGGTGTCCTCGGGGAGCTTCACCGAAGGCATTTCGGCGGCGGCCCCAACGTGGAGCAGTGTGACTATGCCTGCGGGCAACCGGGGGTTTCGGATGAGACGCGCAGCGGCTTCCACCCCGGGCTGTGGACGGGGTTTGCTCGTAACCGGTATGAGGATGTTTTGCAGCGAGATTGAGCCGTCCTGTCGCGAGACGAAGCCCTCCACGCCGAAGGGGATGAATAGCGTCATTTGCCCAGCCCCGTGCGCGATCGGCTCGGCCACCGCCTTCTCCAGCCAACGCATGCGGCCTTCGCGCTGGTGAACTGCCAACACGATAAGATCCTCGGGGTACTTCTCAAGAAAACGAAGACAGGCTTTCACCGGATCTTTGCTCGAAGCGATAACTTTGTCGACGTCAATGCCGAGCTGCCCAACCGCACTCCTGGGACTTCCCTTCGGGATAAGCTTCCATCGCTCGAGCATGTCGCGGACACCGGGGAAATCCTGCCATTCGGTACCGGGACTCGCTTGGACATGGAGCACTGTAAGTTTGGCCCCGGCCACCAATGCGATTTTCAGGGCGTGCGCGAAGGCGATTTCACTGGCCTCGGAAAAATCCGAAGGATGAAAAATGGTTTTCACTCTGATTGCGTCAAGCAGGTTTGCCTGACTCATAGTCTATATTCCTTCTGCTGGCACAAACCTTAGGGAGTGATCCGTGATTCTGGGAACTGGCAAAGGTGACAGTGAGATCTGTCGTCAGCGAGAGCTTTGGTGTACTCGGTAAACCTGCCGCAGATTCGCAATCTCGAGCACTACCGCCCAATCGCCAATACCGAGACTTCGAGACTTATGTAGGTTCAACTTTCGGAGAATAGGCTCGATTGCCCGGCCCTGTACAATTCGGCAGTCGTCTTGAATTCGCAGGTTGGGCTTCGGGGAACGTAGAATGCGGAAAAAGATTTGCTATGCAGGCCTGTTGTGCATCCTCGGGCTGATGGCATCGTCCTTTGCGTCGGGCAAAGAGCAGCTCCGCGTAGGCGCGGCCGCGATCGCCATCACTCCGTTTGGTCAGAATGCCGATTGGGATGGGGGTGTGACCGAAACCGGCGTTTGGGGCGAGAAATTCGTGGACACGAACCACAATGGCCGGTGGGACCTGGGCGAGCCCTTCGAAGATGACCCAGCGAATACGTTGCTCGACCGCACCTCCGATCAGAAGTACGACGGGATCTATCTCGCGGGCTTCGGCAACGGTCGATTGGCAACCGGCAAGCATGACGACCTGTGGGCGCGAGCCCTAGTCCTCGAATATGGGGCCAAACGTATTGCGATCGTTTCCCTGGATCTCCTGGGATATTACTCGAACGCGAGCTACTACGGGGCAAGAGAAGTGCGGAAGCTACTGGATCCTACGCTGGGTATCCAGGAAGTGCTGATTACCAGCACCCACGATCACGAGGCTCCTGATACGGTTGGGGTCTGGGGAATGGATGCCCTCCACAATGGAAAATATCCCCGATACTTGCATTTTGTGGATCGCGAGATCGCCAAGGCGATCAATCAGGCGGCGCAATCCGCGCAACCGGCTCGCATGCGACTAGGGCGCACCGATTCGCAGCTTTCTCCTTCGCTGGCATACCTCCAAACGAGAACCGAGGGCCGTCCTCCGCAGTTTTTTGACGAAGAGCTGCGTGTTATGCAGTTCGTCGGAATCGTCGCTGGATCGAAAGACAAAACCATCGCCACCATCGTGAACTGGAACACTCACCCGGAGTCGATGGAAGATGAGAACACGATCCTGACTTCGGATTTTCCTCACTCCGTCCGAGCAAGTCTGGAGGAGAAGTATGGTGGCACCGCGATTTATATCTCAGGAGATTTGGGTGCAGTGGAGATCGTGGGGGACAACGGTCAAGGAATGCGAACGAGCTTCGACGGACTAGATTTTCCAATCATTAAGGACAATAAGGTAAAGAGCGTCTCTTTCGCCAGAACAGAAGCGATAGGAAGAGAGGTTGCCAAGGCTGCGGTCGATGCGCTGGAGCGGGCCCAGTGGAGTCCGGTGTCTGGAATCGAGCTGAATAAAGCGCCGCTTCAGGTCCCGATGGACAACGACGGCTATTTGGTTCTGATGCAGAAAGGCATATTGAACGCGCTGCCGATGGCGAAAGACGGCGAACTCCCGACCGTCAACACATGGGTCTACGCTATCACGTTCGGCGATGCACAACTGATTACCGCTCCGGGCGAGTTGTTTCCCGAAGTTTTCTACGGAGTGGCAAAGCATCGGCGTACGGATTGTCCCGCAGCAGATACGCGAAGGCCGGCTGAACCCGCAGTCTGGGAGCGCATGACTAGGAAATACAGATTCATTTTGGGATTGAGCCCTGACGAGATGGGTTACATCGTTCCAGGATATGACTTCTTACGCCCCACGCTCGATGCTGAACATGGCGAGCTGAAGGAAACTTCTGATCCGTGCAAGGCGAAAGGCATTCCTGACCACTATCACGAAACCAATTCGGCCAGCTCCCAGATGGCCCGAGCGTGGGCTTGCTTGTCGTCAGCTTTGCTGGACGGGAAGATGCCCGATGTGCCGGCGTGCCACGGGCTCAAGTATGAACCTGCTGCCATCAGGACGCGGCCGTGAGTTGGAATGCTCCAGGTGAGCGGTCCAAGATCAGGAGGCCAAACCCAATGCTGCCATCTTCTCAGCGGATGAATGCCCCGACGTGGGCGCGATGAGTGCACGCCGGTCACTGAGGCCTACAAGGTGCCGTTCAAGTTCACCGGGAAGATTGATAGGGTGACGATCGAACTTTAGGAAGGGACGCAATCCGCCGATTTTCGGGTGCAGAGCCTGTGGTCGGATGACGGCGGCGGCCGGTCACAATTGCGTTGCCTGTGGAAACGCCGAAGGGTTTTATATGGTTGCGGAAGAAGGATTGATTCGCCGAGCTCTATTGACTGATGGGGATCCTATTCTTTGAAGCAGATTCCGTGCCTGGCTTCAACGGCGCAGCGGCCTTGTTGCGCTATTAACAGCGGAGAAGAAGTATGCGCGACCCAAGAACTGGGGCCGGCAGGAGTAACCCGGCATGCATTCGTTAATTGTGTTACAACCAAAACAATGAGGAAGATTACAAAGTGATTGTCGGCGTTCCGAGAGAAAGTTACCCCGGTGAACGGCGCGTGGGGCTGGTTCCCATGGTCGTGCCGAGTTTGGTCAAAGCCGGTTTTGAAGTTGTCATCGAGACTGGGGCCGGGGTTGAAGCGGGTTACCGGGACGCACACTACATCGAAAAGGGGGCAAAGATTCTCCCCGATCGAGCCGCCGTGTTTAGTGCGGCAGATATTGTTGTCCAAGTTCTTTGTTACGGTTCCAACGACGTCACCGGCGCGGCCGATCTTCCTCTTCTACGTCGGGAGCAGATTCTCATCGGATTCCTCCGACCGCTGGGATCACTTGAAGTAATCCAGCAGATCGCCGGCAGCGGGGTCACCTCGTTCGCCATCGAACTCGTACCGCGAACAACGCGCGCTCAGAGCATGGACGCCCTTTCCTCCATGGGAACAGTTTGTGGCTATAAAGCCGTGCTAATCGCCGCCGATACCCTGCCCCGATTTTTCCCCATGCTCACCACGGCAGCCGGGACGATTACGCCGGCACGCGTGTTTGTGATTGGAGCGGGTGTCGCCGGACTGCAAGCCATCTCCACTGCGCGCAGACTGGGCGCGGTAGCGATGGCGTACGATCTGCGTCCTGCGGCCAAGGAACAGGTGCTGAGCCTGGGAGGCCGATTCATTGAGTTACCGATCGAGGCCAAGGATGCCCAGGACGCGCGTGGTTACGGCACGCAGCAGGACGAATCCTTCTATCGTCGGCAGCGCGAGCTGCTGGGGCGGGTAGTGGCGGAAAGTGATGTGGTGATTGCGGCGGCCGTGATTCCCGGAAAGAAGCCCCCGGTGCTGGTGACGGAAGAAATGGTCAAGGGGATGGCGCCCGGTTCGGTGATTCTTGATCTGGCGGCGGAACGCGGGGGAAATTGCGAACTGACCCGCGCCAGCGAAACCGTGGTCGCTCACGACGTCACCATCATCGGGAGGATCAACGTTTCCACCGATGTGCCGTACCATGCCAGCCAGATGTATGCGCGCAATATCACCGCGTTTTTGCTGCACCTGGTGAAGGACGGCAAGCTGCGACTGGACCTGGAAGACGAAATCATTCGCGAAACTTTATTGACCCGGGCCGGGACACTGGTCAACCAACGGGTGCGAGAGTTCTTCTCGCAACCCGCGCCGGTTCCCGCAGGCGGGCATTAGAGTTCGTCGGCATCAAGGATGCCGGCAACACGAAATACCCTTTCGGGCGGAGGAAGAATGAGTTCTGCGCTGATCAACGGTCTTTTCGTTTTCATGTTAGCGGCCTTCATCGGATTTGAAGTCATCCGCCGGGTTTCACCGTTACTCCACACTCCGCTGATGTCGCTCACCAACGCTCTGGACGCCATCGCCGTGGTGGGCGCCATCGTCCTGGTGGGCCGGCACGAGAGCAGACTGTCTTATGCCCTCGGCATGCTGGCGGTCATTGCCGCCACAAGCAATATTGTCGGCGGTTTCCTGATTACCGACCGCATGCTCAAGATGTTCCACAGCAGCCGCCCCACCAAGCCATGAACACTCTGCCCGTAACCCAGCCCGTTATCGAAATTACGTACCTGATGGCCAGCATCCTTTTCATCCTGTCGCTGAAATGGATGAGTTCGCCGAGTACGGCCCGACGCGGAATTTGGGCGGGCGAAATTGGAATGCTGCTGGCGATCGGCGGGACCCTGTTGCAGCATGGCATCGTCGATTACACCGGGATAGCGATCGCGCTGGTGCTGGGGACCTGCATCGGCATCCCTCTTGGTATGGTGCAGATGACCGCAGTTCCCCAGCGGACGGCCCTCAGCCATGCTTTCGGTGCGCTTTGCGTCACTCTGGTTGGCACTGCCGAATTCTATCTACGTAGTCCTGGGATCTCCCGCTTTACCATGGCCGTCCTCTCCGCAGAGGTCATCCTCGGTTCCTTGACCTTCACCGGCAGCCTCATGGCAGCGGGAAAACTGCAGGAGATTCTGCCGCAGCGGCCGCTCACCTATAAAGGCCAGAACCTGGTCAACCTCTTGTTTCTCGCAGTTGCTGTGGCCGGAGCTGGCTATCTCGTGCTGCATCCCGGTGCCAGACAAGTGTTCCCGGCGATGATGGGGGTTTCGCTTCTGTTCGGAGTGCTCATGATCATTCCGATCGGCGGGGCGGACATGCCGACCGTCATCTCCCTGCTCAACTCCTACGCCGGGCTGTCGGCGGCGGCGATGGGATTCGTGGTCGATAGCAAGCTCCTTATTATTGCGGGAGCGCTCGACGGGTCTTCGGGTTTCATCCTGTCCGTCATCATGTCGAAGGCGATGAACCGGTCGTTCGGCAACGTACTCTTTGGGGCTTTTGGCCAAGTCCAGGCAGCGGCTGTGGCGGGACAGGAAGCCAAGACAGCGTGCAGCGCGACTGCGGAAGAAGCCGCCGCGATCCTGGCCGCCGCCAACAAGGTCGTGATCATTCCGGGATACGGGATGGCTGTGGCCCAGGCCCAGCACAAGGTGCGGGAACTCTACGACGCCTTGAGCAAGCGCGGAGTGGATGTGCGCTTCGCGATCCATCCGGTCGCCGGACGCATGCCGGGACACATGAACGTGTTGCTCGCAGAGGCCGACATCCCCTACGACCGGCTGGTGGAGATGGATGACATCAACAGCGAGTTTTCGCAGACCGACGTTGCACTGGTGATTGGCGCCAACGACGTCACCAATCCGGCCGCCCGTACAGACACCTCCAGTCCAATTTTCGGCATGCCCATTCTCGACGTGGACAAGGCCCGCACCGTCATGGTCATCAAACGCAGCATGAGCCCCGGCTTCGCTGGTATCGACAATCCCCTCTACTATCTGGACAAGACACTGATGCTGTTTGGAGACGCCAAATCGTTTGTAAACGACATCGTTCGTGAGTTGGCTGGAGGCGGAAACAATTGATTGGTCGAGAACATCACCAGCAACTTTCGACAGGAATCACAGTATCAGAATGGCATACCAGCACTACTCATGTGAAGCGTAGCGTATCAGTGCTACGATTCTCATCACATCTGTTTTGGGAGCATTATGCCAAGACTAACGAAAGCCCGCCTGACCCAACCGCTGGTGCGCGAGAATGGTTCGCATCGTCCCGCCACGTGGGATGAAGCCCTGGACCGCGTTGCGGCGGCGTTCCGCAAGTCCATCGAGAAAAACGATCCGCGGAACTTTGGCATGTTCAGTTGCTCCAAGACTACCAACGAGCTGAATTACGCGGCGCAAAAATTTGTTCGCAGTGTCATGGGCACCAACAACATTGATAGCTGCAACCGGACTTGACATGCCCCCAGCGTCGCCGGTCTGGCGACGGTATTCGGAGCAGGCGGTGGGACAAGCTCGTATCGCGAAATTGAGGACACTAACGTCATCCTGTTGTGGGGTTCGAATGCGCGGGAAACACACCCGATTTTCTTCCACCATCTGGTAAAGGGTATACACAATGGCGCCGAACTTTACGTGGTGGACCCGAGACGGACCAGTTCCGCTCGCTGGGCCAATCTCTGGCTGGGCTTGGACGTGGGTTCTGACATTTCGCTCGCCAACGCCATGGGCCGTGAAATCATCGCTGCCGGACTGATCAACGAGAAGTTCATACGCAACGCCACCAGTGGATTTGAAGCCTACAAAGCACACGTTGAGAAATACACGCTCGATCGGGCTGAGCGTGAGACCGGCGTGCCCGCTGAAGCCATCCGCAAAATGGCGCATGCGTACGGCAGGGCTCAGCGCGCCCAACTCTGCTGGACTTTAGGTATCACTGAGCATCACAACGCGGTGGACAACGTGGTGGCCCTCATCAACCTTGCGCTGCTCACCGGGCACGTGGGCCGTTACGGCAGCGGAGTGAATCCCCTGCGCGGACAGAACAACGTCCAGGGTGGCGGCGACATGGGCGCCATTCCTGACCGCCTTACCGGCTTTCAGCACGTCGAGAATGACCAACTGCGTGCAAAGTTTGAGAAAGCCTGGAATGTGAAACTGCAGCCGAAACGGGGCTGGCATCTCAGCGATATGTTTGAGGCCATGGAACACGGGCACCTTACTACGCTCTACGTCCTGGGCGAAAATCCAGCAGACTCCGAAGCTGACCGGCATCGCGCCCTCAAGCGACTGCGCGGACTTGAATTCCTTGTGGTACAGGACCTTTTCTATACCAAGACTGCCGAACTGGCCCACGTCGTGCTTCCCGCCGCCGCTGGCGCCTTCGAGAGCGAAGGTACCGTCACTTCGAGCGAACGCCGTGTGCAGCGGGTGCGGCGTACGGTGCCACCACCCGCGGGAGTTCGCGACGATCTGGAAATCATTTTCGACCTGGCGCGTCGCCTCGGCCATGATTGGGGGGTGCCTAATTCCGAAGGGATTTGGAACGAGTTGCGCCTGCTGAGTCCCATGCACGGTGGTATGAGCTACCGTCGTCTCGAAGAGATGGGCGGCATGCAGTGGCCTTGTTATGACGAGTCGCACCCCGGAGAATTGTTTCTCCACGGAAGGTTGTGGGCTGATCCGCTGATCGGTCCACGGGCTCCATTCAGCGTGGTGGAATTTGAGCCGCCAGTCGACCAGCTTGACGAGCAATATCCCATCCGCCTCACCACCGGCCGTCGGCTGGATGACTACAATACCGGCGTGCAGACCAGAGAATATTCATCGCCGCTGCGGCGTAAGGAAGCGCTGGACATTTCTCCGGAAGATGGACTGCATTACAAATTGAGCGAGGGAGAAAAAGTCCGGGTGACGTCGCGCCGGGGATCGCTGCTGGCTCCGGTTCGCTTCGATTCGGCGTTACGTCCGGGCCTCGCGTTTCTATCCGTCCACGCTCACGATCAGATAGCAACCAACGAGCTGACCATCGATGCTGTGGACCCCAAATCAGGAACCTCAGAGTTCAAGGCATCGGCTATCCGTATTGAAAAGATGTAAGAGGATTTGAGTGGACCTTCATCTAACTAGCGCGCAAGCGACCACAGAAGAACGCGCTGCCGTGGACTCTCAGCTGGGCGCGCCCGAATCAAGCTGGCAAGGCGGACAGCGGCAAACCGCAGACACGCGCGCGGTTTTCGACGGCAACGGCCACAACCAGAGCCGGCGCCATCTACTTCTGCCTGTGCTGCACGCTGTGCACGACCGTATTGGCTGGATCAGCCCCGGTTCGCTCAACTATGTCGCGTTGCGGTTGGACATTGCCCCCGCCGAAATTCACGGGGTGGCGTCGTTCTATGGAATGTTCTCTCTCGAGTCCCGTCCTCCCGTTGTCGCATACGTATGTGATGACATTGCCTGCTTCACCCTGGGCGCGGACAAACTCTGCTCCGAACTGGAGCACACGCTTGGCCCCGCAGGTTCACCTTGCGCCGATGGACGCGCCACCTGGCTTCGCAGCCAATGTCTGGGGCTGTGCGAGCGTGCTCCGGCGGCCCTCATCAGCTCGGCTGGCGAAAAATCCCATAGACGAGTGCTGGCGCCGGCATCGGCGGAAACTGTCCAGTCTATGGTGACTGATGCTGTTGCAGGACGAATGTCGGCCGAGCCGGATTCTTTCATCGTCAAGACCAGTGTTCCGCAGGCCGCTATGCCACAAAGAGGATCTGGACAGTTGCGGCTTTTGGATCGAATCAGCCGCGGAGGTTCGGGCAATCTTGACGACTATTGCCAACTTGCCGGCTATGAAGGCTTACGCAAAGCCTTGGATCTTGGCCCTGAAGGCACTCTGCACGAGCTGTTCGCTTCCAGATTGTTGGGTCGTGGCGGTGCGGCGTTTCCGACGGCCAAGAAATGGGAAGTGCTTTTCCTGCAGCGTCATCTGCTGGGAAAAGACCCAGCGCGTGTGCACTACGTCGTCTGCAACGCCGACGAATCCGAGCCTGGCACATTCAAAGACCGCATCCTGATGGAAGGCGATCCCTTCGCCGTTCTCGAGGGCATGACGATTGCTGGTTTCGTTACCGGCGCGAGGCAAGGTTATATCTATCTGCGCGGAGAATATCCGCTGGCCGCCGAGCGGATGCAACTCGCTATCGAGTCGGCCAATGAAAACGGGTTCCTCGGCGACAACATTCTTGGCGGCGACGTTCATTTCAACATTGAAATTCGCCGTGGCGCCGGTGCCTATATATGTGGCGAAGAGACTGCGTTGTTCAACTCGATTGAAGGCTATCGCGGCGAACCGCGCAACAAGCCGCCTTTCCCCACGCAGTCTGGACTCTTCCGTCAGCCCACGGCAGTCAATAACGTGGAAACTCTGGTGAACGTGTCCCACATCATCCGAGAAGGCGGAGCCGCTTATATCCAGCTCGGGACGGAAAACTCCGCCGGAACCCGGCTCTTTTGTCTTTGTGGACACGTGGCTCACCCAGGGGTCTACGAAATTGCCATGGGCGCGACGCTGCGCCAGCTCATTGACCTCGCTGGAGGTGTAGCTGGCGGGCGCAATCTGCAAGCAGTTCTTCTGGGCGGCGCGGCCGGAACTTTTGTTTCTCCCGAGGAGTTGAATACGCGGCTAACTTTCGAAGACACGCGCGCCATCGGAGCGACTCTCGGTTCTGGAGTGGTCATGCTATTTGATGACACGGTGGATCTGCGACTTATCCTGCTGCGCATTGCTAGTTTCTTCCGCCATGAAACTTGCGGCCAATGTGTTCCATGCCGCATCGGCGTGGTGCGTCAGCAAGAAGCGCTCCTGCGCCTTGTCAATGCCAAGCCGCTTGGCTCCACAGCGCGGGAAATCACCATGCTGCGTGAGATGGCGCAAGCCATGCGCGATGCCTCAATCTGCGGCCTGGGCCAGACCGCCGCCAGCGCTCTGGAGTCTGCTCTGCAACGCTGGAGTCTGTTTGCATGAGTGAGGTTCCATCAGAAACCCAACAGATAATGGATGCGCCGCAGCCTACACTTCCGCTGCCGCGCGGCCCGGTCCCACAGGCCCCGCCTCAGCCCGAGCGCCGCTCCATCGAAATCAAAATCGACGGCAAGCCCGTTTCAGTGGCTGAGGGCTCCACCATTCTCGACGCCGCAAAGAAACTCGGCATTGACACTCCGACGCTCTGCTTCCTGGAAAGCCTCACTCCCGTCAATGCCTGCCGCTTGTGCGTCGTGGAGTTGGAAGGTTCGCGGGCACTCGTTCCTGCTTGTTCACGCAAGGTTGAACCCAACATGTCGGTCAAGACCGATTCTGAGCGCGTCCGCCTGAGCCGGCGACTGGTGCTGGAATTTCTGGCTTCGTCCGTAGACCTTTCCACGGCACCGGCGATGCAGGAGTACATCGAGCGTTTCGGCGCTCATCCCGAGCGCTTCGGCACAGTCCTTGCCACCGTCGCCCAGCCCGTGAAGATTGATAACGATCTTTACGTGCGCGATTACTCCAAGTGCGTTCTGTGCTACAAGTGCGTGGAAGCTTGCGGCGTGGACGCGCAGAATACTTTTGCCATCGCCGTGGCCGGCCGTGGTTTCTCCGCCCACATAGCCACGGAGTTTGATGTTCCCCTTCCCGACTCAGCTTGCGTCTATTGCGGCAACTGCATCGGTGTCTGTCCGACCGGCGCGCTGATGTTCAAGAGCGAATATGACATGCGCCAGGCCGGCACATGGGACGAAAGCCGTCAGACCCAGACTGACACCATTTGCCCTTACTGCGGCGTCGGCTGCGATCTCACCGTGCATCAACAGGAAGGCCAGATCGTTCGCGTGACCTCGCCGCTGGACCACAGCGTGACTCACGGCAATCTTTGCATCAAAGGGCGTTTCGGCTGGCAGTTTGTGCAGATTCAGCCTTCCGGCAAACAAGAAAAGTAATTTCACTGCCAGTGCAGCGCAGCAATGATTTCGCCATGGTTTGGCCAACGAGGTGCTCGCCAGATTCAGCTTGCTCGGCATTGAAGTGGGATAGATTTCACTTTCGGGCGTGATATCAGTCACATGTCCCGAATATCTTAGGGGCAAAAATGGTTCCAGCATTGGCACCGGAGAAGAATTAAGCCCCCGAGGTTTTGTCACTGGAGTAAGCCCGTTTCCAACAGCGCAGCCTCATAAACATTGGTCTTTTT
>CAVUGT010000009.1:0-193084 GCA_963741105.1 Terriglobia bacterium | reverse complement strand
CTCCGCACTATACGAACTCGTTATGTGGGACACGTTGACTGTCTACGCCAGTGTCCTGGCGCCAGGTACAGAGCACTCGGCGGTACGAGCTGTCTCCGAAGAAGAAATCGCCTTACATGCTTACTACCATTGGGAACGCAGAGGCAGGCCGCTCGGATCACCTGACGTTGATTGGTATTGGGCTATCGAAGATTCGCAGCGCGCTTGACTTTCTAACCATCAGAAACAAACGTCTGAATAGGCCAAAACCGCAAAACGGGTAAGTCTTTGAACCCGCGTCACGACGCTCCCCACAGTTGACACTTTCAGGGAGTAGTGGAAGGGTTTGGGTCCGCTTCGTTTTTGTCAGTGAGAAAGTGAGAAGCTGAAGACGTCGCTGCCGACCGAGATCGCTACGTACTGCATGCCATCGACCATGTAACTCATCGGGGATGCATGCATCTTCTGGCCGGTGTTGAAGTGCCAGAGAGGGTGGCCGGTCTTGGCTTCCACGGCTTCCAGGGAGCCGGCGTCATCTCCGAAGAAAACCAATCCACCCGCAGTGGCCAGCGTACCTCCCCAGGAATCGCCCTGGCCGATTTGGGGATAACTCCATACCAGTCTTCCTTCGGGCACGGAGTAAGCCAGCAGCTTCTTCTGTGCTTGTTCGTCGGGCGGGAGTTTCGTACCTGTGGCGTAGAAGGTCTGGCCTGGGGTAAACGGTTTCGGATCTGAGAAGAAGAGATTGCAGGTCTCGAGAGCCATGAAATAGAACAGCTTGAGGTCGGGATTGTAAGAAGGTGAAAACCAATTCGTGGCCCCGGTGATGCCCGGACAAATATAGGTTCCTTGTTTGGTCGGGATTCGTCCAGACAGTATGGGGCGTCCCGACGCGTCTACGCCGGTGGCCCAGTTCAACCGCTGCACAAACTGTGTTGCCTTTAGGAATTTTCCATTCGTTCTGTCGAGAATGTAGAGGAAGCCGTTGCGGTTGGCTTGCACCAGCAAGTGACGGGTTGCTTCGCGGTCTTCGACGTCCACCAGCACGGGCGTTTGAGTGGCGTCATAGTCGTACAGGTCGTGAGGCGTGAACTGGAAATACCACTTCAGTTTTCCAGTATCAGGGTCGAGCGCGAGAACGCTCGCGGTGTATAGGTTGTCGCCGGGGCGCGATTCTCCCGAGAAATCGGGGGCCGCGTTGCTGGTGGTCCAGTACAGAAGATTGAGTTCGGGATCGTAGGTGCCGGGCATCCATGTTGTACCCCCGCCATGCAGGTAGGAATCGCCGGGCCAACTTTCGGAGCCGAACTCTCCCGGCGCGGGGATGGTCCAGAAGCGCCACTTCATCTTCCCGGTCAGCGCATCGTAGGCTGCAAGGAAGCCGCGCACCCCGGAATCCCCGCCGGAAGTTCCGACGATCACTTCGTCTTTCACGATCAGGGGAGCGCTGGTGGCGCCGTAGTGCTTGGTCTTGTCGGCGTACTCTATGTCCCATAGCAGGTTTCCGGAGCGGGCATCGAGGCACAGTAGATGCGCGTCATCGGTCTGCATATAGACAAAGTTGCTCCACACCGCGACGCCGCGGTTTTGATGACCGGCAGCATCGTCGAGCAAGCCTGAACTCACCGGCCGTTGGTAATGCCAGAGAGTGCGTCCGGTTCGCGCGTCCAGCGCAAATGCATCATTGGCCGCAGTCACGTACATCACGCCATTGACGACCACCGGAGTTGCTTCGAGCCTCAAGGAATTTCCGGGATGAAATACCCAAGCGGCCCGCAGTTGCGCGACGTTCTCGGTATTGATCTGGCGCAGGCTGCTGTAACGCTGTCCGGTGTAGTCGCCATGGTAGGAGGTCCAGTTTGCGCCGACCGGTCGCGCGAGCAAGTCTTTCGTGCTCACGTTTGCGCTGACATTCACGGAAGTTTGTTCGTGCTGTTGCGCGCGGGATGAGAAGATCGTAGAGAAAATGAAAAGCAAAATCAGAAATGCTTGACCGCACGACTTCATGTCAGTGCTTCTCCCCGGATCCCACTTGAACCTCTTGGAGCGATCCGAGGTCTAACCCGCTGCCATCCTGCAGGTGAAGCGAAATGCGCACGGGCTTCCCAGGGGGAGCAACTTCTGTTTCGAGCGAGACGGCTTCCGTTGGATCGGCAGTGGCGAGGTTTACGTTTCCCAGGCTTAAGCCGCGTTCATCGTAAAAATGCGCGACCAGTTGTCCGGGAAAGAAAACTCCAAAGGATCCGGAGAGTCCGACCTTGCCACTTTCGAGTAGCGTGGCTCGGAGAGGGCGCAGCACAATGCCTACCTCCGAAGCGCCATGAAATTCGCTGCCGGCGCGAGTCGGGAACCATTCGGTTTCAAGATCGCAACTCTCTCCGGGGCGTAGCTGGCAAAGAGGAGAATTGATTTCCGCTTCCAGGTAATAAGGAGAGCCGTCTCCTCCGGAACTCATCGCGGGCTCGCCGTCTTTCAACTTCACCTCGGGACCGTTCGTCCAAAAGATGATGGACGCCTTGTCGGGATACGTGCGGGCGGCTTCATAGTGGAAGCGCTCGACCATGCCATAGCGGCTGGTGCCGTCGACGACGGCCAGCCAGCCTGCAGTCGAGTCAAGCCACAGCTCGGCGGCCATGTGCGCATAGTGCACAGAAAACAGGCCATCCTCTCTCACAGAGGCAGAAGGATTCTCTGCCGGACCAAAGCGGACGTGATAGCGGTTGAGATAGCCACTCGCCGGATTCACCGGCGCGAACGTACGGAAATCAGGATTCATTCGCGATGGGTCGGCCGGGTCCGCCGTATCGTACTGCGAGACGGATTGCATCGACCATTCCACCGGGTGACCGCTGGTGTTCTTCATGCTGGCATGGAAACGGATGCGTGGAGAATCGGAGTCCAGACGGATGGTGCGCCGGTACTGAATCCCGGTCCGCGGATCGGCTGGCCCCGTGAGTTCTATTTCGCAGGATGGCCCTTCCGAAACCTTTCGAAAGGTGTAGGCCCCGTCGTCGAGCACGTCGGAGCCGCCGGCCCAATGCTGTTCATCATCGTTGCCCTCGGGCAGGGGCCAGAGTTTGTCGCCTCCGTAGTTGAACCAGTGGCTCGGATCCGGTGGAAAATACTTACCGGCGTACTTGGGATTGACGAACAGATAGGGATGGCCGCCGAAAACCACTTGTATGAGTCGGCCACCATTCTGGGGCACGATGGTCAATTGCACCCAGCGATTGGATATCTGTTGGGCGTGCCAGCCCTTGTAATCCACGGCGGCAATACGACAAGGGGAACTGGCTGGCTGGCCGGATCCGATCTGGACTTGGGAGACAACAAAGTTCGGAGCGATACACCCGAGAAGAGTGAGAATCGAAAGGCGTCTTATCACGTCGGTGGTCCGCAGCTGCATGGTCACAGTTGCTCCTTTGCTGGTGCTATCGCGCGACGAGTTTAAGCCGCCCGTTGACCTCACAAAACCTCCACGCTTCACTGAATCCGGTCGTCGGAAAACGAAATGAAAACTAATGAAACGAAATAAATTGATAGGCGTCAAGCTTATTCTGTGGTATACCAAATTCGCTTCCGGCAATCGATTGCGAGCCCCCGGCACGCAGCTCTGCAAATATAGCTGATCGCACGAAAGCGTTCATCAGGCTTCGGAAGTTTGGCTGCAACGATTTCATTGAGGAGGATCGGAATGGTGGCTGTTGCCCGAAGAGCCAGTCGGCGGTCGTTCATTAAATTGGCCGCCGCAGCACCGTTATTGACCCAGATCGCGGCGCGAAATCTTTATGCGCAAGCCGCCACCGCGATCGGCAAAGACCCCCGGCAGAATGTTTATACACGCCTGGGGGTAAGGACCGTCATCAATTGCCGTGGTACCTGGACTTACCTGAGCGGATCTTTGGAGTTTCCGGAAGTACGGGCAGCCCAGGCAGAGGCTGCACAACATTTCGTCAACATGCTGGAGTTGCAGCGTGGTGTGGGCCGGCGATTGGCGGAGTTGACGGGCGCCGAGTCCGGGATGGTCACTTCCGGCGCGGCTGGCGCGATGGCCGCCGCAACCGCCGCCTGCATGGCCGGAACTGACGATAAGCATGTCTGGCAACTGCCCGATACGACCGGGTTGAAACATGAAGTGATCATGGTGGGCGGACGAAGCGCCTTTGACAGCGCAATCCGGCTGACCGGAGCGAAGCTTGTGCTGGTGTATTCTCCGGAAGAACTCGTCAACGCCATCAATGAGAACACCGCCATGATCTACACCACGGATCTGGGCGAGAAACTCCAGCGCAATCTCGCGATCGCCGAAGATCACAAAGTCCCGATGTTGCTGGATGACGCTGCGGGTATTCCCCCGGCTGACAATGCCAGGCTCTACGCGCGGATGAAGCTCGACCTGTACTGCTTTTCCGGTGGCAAGGGCTTGCGCGGCCCGCAATGCAGCGGCTTGCTGCTGGGCAGAAAAGACCTGATCGACGCTGCCCTGATGAACAGCGCGCCCCGCGAAGGATCCGTTTGTCGCCCTATGAAAGTCGGCAAGGAAGAGATCATCGGCTGCCTGACCGCGCTCGAGACCTGGCTGAACCTGGATGAGAAAAAAGTCTATAGCGAGTGGAACGGCCGCGTAGAGCGGATTCGAAAGCTGGTTGACACCGTTCCGGGGGTGAAGACGGACATCTACATTCCTGAAGATGGAAACCGCTTTCCGACCCTGAAAGTCTCATGGGACCAGGCGGCCTGGGGCTTCAGTATTATGGACTGCGTGCTGAAGCTGCGTGCCAATGATCCGGTGATCGAAGTTCTCGGATCGGACAATCCCAGCCTGGTACCGGCGGTTCGCGAAGGCAATCCCAATCCAAATCGGAAAGAACGTAAGGAAGCTGACCACATTGAACTGGTTTCCATGACGATACAGCCCGGTCAGGAAATTATTGTGGGACAAAGATTGCGAGAAATTCTGACCGCAGCGCAGAAAACAAAATCCACAAACTGATCTGCTGGAAGACTCGAATGCGAATCCTACTGCCCGGATTGTTGCTCGTCTCCAGTCTCGGACTTCAGGCCCAGGTGCGAGCTGTCGTCCCTTCTACAGCCTCTTCCGTCGCCAATCATTTCAGCTCGCCCGCCGTGGACGCTGGCGATTACGTTTATGTCTCAGGACAGGGACCTCGCCGGCCCGACGGTAGTTTGCCGGCAACCTTTGCGGAACAGGCGCGGCAAGCTCTCGACAACGTCAAATCAATTGTCGAGGCCGCGGGTCTGACCATGGCCCACGTGGTCTATACCCAGGTTTACCTCGAGGACATCAGCAAGTATGCGGAGATGAATCAGGTCTTCGCCGAAGTATTTGCTCGAGCGAAGACGCCACCCGCAAGAGCCGTGCTCGGTGTTGCCAAACTTCCCGAACCATCGATTCAGATCAGTGCCGTCGCAGTTCGTAGTCTGACTGACGTACGAGCCGTGCGGCCCGCCGGTTACAAGTCGGAAGAACCATTCTCGCCGGGCGTCCTCACGGCTGACCGGTTGTTTGTTTCCAGCATGTCTGGGAGCGATCCATCGAGCGGTAAAATTCCGGACGATCCGGCAGCCCAGGTAGACCTCGCTCTTGACCGCATGAAAGCGGTGGTCGAAGCCGCGGGCCTCGATCTTCGCAACATGGTTTTCGTCAACCCTTATTTGACGACGGACATCCCGTCGCGGGTCATGAACCAACGCTATGCGCTACGCTTCGAATTCGGCAACACCCCTGCGCGAGCGACCATTGAAGTATCGAGCCTGCCCGGCGGCGCTCACATCGAATACACGGGCGTGGCTGTGCGTGATCTGGCGCAGAGGCGGGCGGTGCGTCCGAAGAACATGCCGCCCAGTCCGACAGCAAGTCCCTGCGTATTTGCCCGCGACACTCTGTACTGCTCCGCCAAGAGCGGATTCATTCCTGGACCAAATGGCGGTGTTTACGCCACCACCACCACCCATCAACTTCGCCAGACCATGCGCAATCTTCTCGATAACCTTGAAGAAGCCGACATGAATTTCGACCAGGTTGTTTCTACAAACGTTTACCTCGACGATTTATCGGACACGTCAGCATTCGACAAGGTCTACGCTGAATACTTCAAGGGCATGATGCCGGCGCGGACAACGATCGAACAGATTGCGCCGACAGTGCGTAACGCCGACAAAGAGGACCATTTTCCAGATCTCGAGCAGGTATCTCTGATCGCGATCCGGAACCGTCCTAGCCAGCAGAGCAGTCCAAAACAGTAAGCCGGTCTGAGGCAAATCTTTCCGTGCATGATGGCTACGCCGCGGCCTCTTGCCGTAAATGGCGCCGGCATAAGGTGCGGTATATAGATTGGCTGGCCTGGCGAGTCAATCTGCTTACTTCCGTTGACTCCGAACATAGGAAAGACCCTGTTTAAGATCGGCAATCAGGTCCTCACCCGGACTGGCAATATGAAGAGGTTCTGTTTTGCCACGTTCCGTGCCGATCCATGCCGTTAACTCATCGGGAGAAGCCTGGACGAAGCGGCCTTCGCGAGTGACCGGCATACCCGCTTTCTGCCAGCGTTGAGCGACGGCCGGTGTCTGACCGAGGAAGTCTGCGATCGCTCCCCAGCCCTTCAGGGTCGGGCTTTCGGACTTGGGTTTTACCTTCGGCATAGCGTGCCAGGATTTACGTTATCAACTTTCACAATGATCCGCTATCGGCGATCCCGTATTTCTCACTCAGAAATTCCGGCAGTCGGGGCGGCAGAGCTTTCACCAGTTCTTGCCAGGTCAGTACCTTGCACCGTATACGAAGGTCAACCGGGCGCACGCACTTCATCACCGCGTACCAGTCCTCAATCAGCTCCGGCCTTCTGGCATCAGTAAGGACGCAGAACTCACAACCCGATGAATGAGCAGCCAGGACGTTCCGAATCAGTTGATATGAGAGAAAGTCGCTCTCTGTCTGAGACAAGTTTTCGGTGTCGAATACTTCGCTGAAGTCACGATAGGCGCGAACTGTCAATTTAGGAGCACGCTGAAAGTCGCTCTCGGTCAGTTTGGCTTCGATCAGCAGATATCGCCCAGTTGCAGATCGACTTCTGTCCGGTCGAATTTCCCATTCGCCAGCGGTACACGTGCCATAAATCCGAAATTCGAGGTGGCACGGGGCTTGAGGCCAAGGATTGTAGATACACGTCCATCCCTGAAGACGCCGGAATAACAGAAAATATTCATCAGCAGAGCATCGGAACTGGTGCAGGCGTCCAGTTCTCTTCGAATTCCATTGTCACAACGCGGCAGAGACTTGCGGCCTTGCGAGTGGACCTTCTGCAAGCGGCGTCGCCAGTTCGGATTTCTAAGAATGGCTTTGTAGGTGGCGGGCAAAAAGTTCCCGTGCTGCGAGTCTCCGTAAGACTCAAAACAGACGGTCGGCGATCGACTATAGCTCAGGCAGTACGGCAACTCGTGTTTTACAGCGTATTGCTCGGCGCGATGGCTCAGTTCTCGACGAAGGGAGCCCGCCCAGTTCGTTCTCGCGGGTTGAACTGGAGCGGGTTGCGAATTTTCATAGCTCAGCGTCAATGCCCTAATCTACCGTGTACCTAACTTTCCCCGCAGCACCGTGACTGAAGCGGCGGGCAGTACATACTGCGCGCCATCCTTGCCCTCTAAAGTCGACGTCACCGCAGGTCCATCGGGATCGGCACAACCCTGCTTCCTCCCGGGATGCCACTGATACTCGGCCTTTCCGAACGTAGTCATTCTCACCGGTCCAGCAAAAGAATGATCTGACTTTGCAGCGCTGTCGTGGAAGGTGATGTGCACGGGATGAGGGCGGTCGTAGTCCTTATTGATCAGCATGAGGGACCACTGGCCGTCAGGACGCAGCACGGCATAGGCTGTCACGAGGACGTGACCCTCGGCATCCTTTATATCGCTTGCAGCAGGGAAGATTCGATGTTCGGCATCGACCGGTTGTGCCCACTCCTGCGTAAGCAGCTGAGCAGCGAAAAATTGAGAAGTGCGAAATTTGATCTCATAATTCTGGTCCACCATGAACATGTGGTACGTTCCCCAACTGTTGGCGCAAGCAGGATGCGGCGGAGAGTATGACAGCGCGTGATAGTAGAAAGTTCCTTTTCCTCCCGCGGTCAGAAACCCTGCGAAGGTATCGCTCAGCCACAGGGCTCCGAAGATTTCCACGGATGCTTCGCCGCCGTGAGCGTTGGTTTCAGTGTCGAGCAAGGGAACGTCGGCGGGCAGGCCATCGTCACGCCATACCTGCATGATGTGGGTGAGCAGTTGTGGTTCCTCATACAGGTTCTTCCACGGAGTTTCGCAGCCGTCGTAGGGATAGTGTTCAAACGACATGAACGCCAGGTCAGCAAGCCGGCCGTGGTTTTTCAGATACTCCAGAAACCGGCCCAACCATGAAGTCCTGCCTTGCGCGTCCGGCCAGACTTTGATGTCCTCGGTAACGCCCTCAAATATTGGTCCACCCAGTTTGAGTGTTGGGTCGACGCGATGCAGCGCCGTAGCCCATTGCAGATAGAACGCGCCGTAATCTTCGGGCTGCATATATTGTCCGTCGGGTTCTTCTCCCATTTCGACATACCAGACGGGATAGCCGACGCTTCTTCAGGTAAGTCATCTGCGCCGCCGAATCTTCCGGTGTGCTGTAAAGCATGGCGACTGGAACGATCGCCGGCAGGCCGCGTGTGATTCCGCTGGTATAGAAGAGATCGAGGCCGGGCTGATCTCCCGATTCCATGCGATCGGGCGCAACGTACAAATCGGACGGCTCATGCCAGGGATCAACCGACGAGCAGTAAGTCAGCGACTGCTGCTGATCGGGACTGTGGTGAAGCAGGTCTTTGAAATTTCCCTGAGAGTCCATCGTTCCCAGATAAAGTTCTTTGATCGCATACCCAAGGCAATTCCGGCGATCGTTCGAGCCGTGAGTGTCGCAAGTGTTCGAGGACTCGGTCATAAATACGCGGACGAATTTCGTGCTGACCGTCGATCCCAGCTGCAGGGTTGCGGTGCCGCCTTTGCCATTCGTGGCCGCTCCCGTCTCGAATTTCGTCCACTCGCCGTGGCCCTGGTCGTCCATTGCGTCTTCGCCGGTCCAATACTCCACCTGGTAGGCGCGAGCGTAAGGTTCGGCCCAGGCGATCCGAATCGCATTCACGTCCTGCTTTTTCCCCAAATCAATCACTACCCATTGAGGATGAAGCGAATCATCTTCGCCGGTGAATGTTTTTGTCAGGTAGGGATTACTCTTCCAGTAGGTGTTGAGATCTTCGTCGTCGAGGCGCGAGAAGCCGTCGAATTCGGTTCCGCCGTTTCGGGTGAAGCCGCGATGCTGGAGCGAATATCCGTAAGAGTGCCGGATGGTGTCCGCGGTCGGAGTTGCGTTTCCCGTGAAGTAACCTTTGCCCGATGGATCGCTCCACGTTCCCCTGGGATTCCAGTGCCAGGCTTGGACGAACAACTCGGTATTCTGCCGGTAACTCACAGCTCCCCATCCCGCCGACAGGACCTGTTTGAGCTGATCGGGCCGGAAAAACATATCGGTTGCATTGCTTGGCACCCGGTCAACCGTCGTGCCCAGCGCATACAGAGGACTGAAGGTGTTAGTCACGTGGCTGGGAGTTGCATCCACGCGGACTTCCTGTGCCCTACCTTGCAGGCTTAACGTGGATACTGCTGCGAACAGCAGGAAGATCATCAGCACGCGATGAACTTCACACGCGGTGAACAGCGAAAGTTTTGAACGCATGCTTGTCCTCGATCACAATTTGACTGCGCCACAGTCTAAGAGCCCGGCATTCACTTGGCAAACTTGGGGAGCGTGCGGATTGCTCCAGGCTCGAAAGCTTTCTGCGCGCCGGACCGTAAATTGGTAAGATCGAACGCGAAAACGATCGACGTGAAAAAGGATGGGAGGGCTCGCCACGTATGATTGATCGCCGGAGCTTCATCATCGCCAGTGGTCTTACTGCGCTTTCTGCCACCCGAGTGTTGGGTGCTAACGACACCGTCCGTATAGGAGTCATCGGGGCCGGCGGCCGCATGCGGAATTTGCTCGACGCGGCAGAGAAGGTTGCTCCGTACCAGATTATCGCTGTGAGCGACGTGTACACACCGCACCGCGATATCGTCAAGGAACGGTCCAACGGTCTTGCGACCACCCACCTGGACTACCGCGAAGTGCTCGAAAAAGAAATCGATGCCGTGTTCATCGCGTCGCCCGACCACTGGCACGTTCGCATGGCTGTCGATGCGCTCGCGGCCGGCAAAGACGTTTATCTGGAGAAGCCCGTCACTCACACGCTCGAAGAAGGAGCCACACTCACGCACGCGGTCCGTTCCGGCAAACAGATTCTGCAATGCGGTATGCAACAGCGCAGCTGGACCCATTTTAAAGATGCAGTCGAACTCATTCAGGGTGGCAGTCTGGGACGAGTCCCGCAGGTGCGCACCTATTGGTGGCAGAACTATCACCGGGACTGGGCGCCGAAACCAATCGACGTGCAGGCCCTGGATTGGAAGCTCTGGCTCGGGTCCGCTCCCGATCAACCATTTAGCGAAGAGAAGTTTAATCACTGGCGCTGGTTCTGGAATTTTGGTGGCGGCGCCATGACCGATTTGTTCAGCCACTGGATCGATGTGGTGCACTGGGCTATGAAGTCCGACCAGCCGCGGCAGGCCTACATGCTGGCCGACAAATATGTCTTTCAGGAGTGGGATTGTCCCGACACGATTCAGGCTGCGTTCCGTTATCCCGGATTCGACGTGGGATACGACGGCATGATGAATTCTTCCATCGACGATGGAGGTCTTGAGTTCCGCGGTACGGAAGCAACTTTAAAGCTCGATCGTACCGGTTTTACGGTTTATCGCGAAGGGGTGAAGGACGGACAGAATCCGGTGCTCACGGAAAAAAGCTTCCGCGACGGCACAATCTCTCACATGGAAAATTTCTTTGCCTGCGTGAAGTCGCGCAAAGAGCCCAACGCGCCGGTAGAAACAGGAGTTGCGGCCGCCCGCGCAGGGCACATCGGCAATCTGGCGTATAGCCGCGGCGGTCAGACGGCGTGGCCACCGAAGACTGGAGACCACGCTTAGGTTCTACTGGCCTTCAGCCAGTTCGCGAATCCAGATATTGCGGAAGCGAACCGGGTTGCCGTGGTCTTGCAGACTAAGCGGCAGCTTTTCCGGCGTCGCCTTGTAAGGCGGACGCATATGATGACCGGTGGGGCCCGACAACTCTACATTGTCCTGCACCAGCACTCCGTTGTGCAGCACGGTGACTCGCGCCGGGCGCAGCAGCTTTCCGTCCTTGTCGAAACGCGGGCCGTGGAAAATTATGTCGTAGGTCTGCCACTGTCCCGGCGGACGCGAAGCATTCACCTGCGGGGGGAATTGCGCGTAGACCGCGGAGGCCTGGCCGTCGGCATAGGTTTTGCTCTTATACGAATCCAATACCTGAATTTCGTAGAGGCCCATCAGGAAGACGCCACTGTTGCCGCGCCCCTGGTCCTCGCCGACTGGAGGCGAGGGCTCCGCGAACTCCACATGCAGTTGGGAATCACCAAACGATTGGCGCGTCTGGATGATGCCGCTTTTCGGCACAACTTCCAGGTAGCCATCTGCCACTTTCCACTTTGCCGCCTGCCCATCAGCACCAGCCCACTGGGAAAGGTCCTTGCCATCGAACAATACGATGGCATCGGAGGGCGGACGCCCTGGCGAGTCCTGTGTGCTCGCCGTGGCCGGCTCGATCACCGGGGGCACGGGACGGTCCGGGTCGTTTGGCCTCCAGCGCGTGTCCACTTGCGCCAGGGAAAGCTGCGCCATACAAAGAGCTAGAATCAGTGCGGAGAAAGTCGTTCTCATCGGCAGAAACCTCGTTGTCAAGATACACGATATTTTGTGGACATCTCTACACCCCTTGACGTTATCTGTTGCATTCGAGGGTGGGCCTGGGGTTTCCTCTATCTTGTATAATCCGCCACACTCTGTTGATCTCAAATAAGGAACAAGGAAGAAACATGGGCATGGTGCTCAAAGTATTTCCGGACAAGAAGTCGCTGGGTGCCGCCGCCGCTGAGCAGGCGGCCACCGCGATTCGGAGCGCGATTCACGATCGTGGAACAGCCCGCGTGGTCGCGGCCACGGCTGCATCACAGGCGGAGTTTCTGGACGCGCTGGTCAAAGCCCCTGATATCGACTGGGCACGAGTCGAAGCTGTTTCATCTGGATGAATACATAGGGTTGCCGGTCACGCACCCGGGCAGTTTCCGCAAGATGCTATTGGAACTGCTCGTGCGGCGGACTGATATCAAGAACTATCATCTGCTGGACGGCGATGCCGATCCTGCCGAAGTCTGCGCACGGGTTGGCCACGCGCTGGCGTCGGCGCCAGTCGACATTGAATTTCTCGGAATCGGAGAGAACGGTCACATCGCTTTCAACGATCCGCCGGCAGACTTCGAGACTGAGGAACCCTACCTGGTCGTCGAGCTGGACGAGGCGTGCCGTCGCCAGCAGGTCGGCGAAGCTTGGTTTGCCGATATCTCACAGGTCCCAAAGCAGGCGCTGTCGATGTCGGTGAAGCAGATCCTCAAGGCGAAGGAGATTCTCGCCGTCGTGCCTGACACCAGAAAGGCACAGGCGCTGAAAGCGTGCTTTGAGGGAGAGATTAGTCCGATGGCGCCAGCGTCGATTCTGCGTCGCCATCCCAATGCAACCATTTATCTTGATCAAAATTCTGCCGCGTTGTTGAGTTCGTCTTTGCGGACCTACGTGTAAATAACCGCGGACTTGATCCTCCGCCGAGGCCGATGCCTGTGCCAAGCGCCATCAAGACCCGCCCGATTTCCGGTTTGCGCTGGTGGATTGTGGGGCTGCTGTTTGCCTCGACGGTCATCAACTACATCGACCGGCAGACGCTGGCGTTGCTCGCTCCCTACCTGAAGCTGGATTACCACTGGACCAACAGCGATTACGCCAACATCGTGATCGCCTTCCGGGTTGCGTATTCGATCGGGCAGACCGTTTTCGGCAGGCTGATGGATCGCATTGGCACCAGACGCGGCCTCACGCTCACGGTCGCGGGATATTCAGTAGTCTCAATCCTGACATCGCTAGCAAATGGGTTCTTCAGTTTCTGTGGATTTCGATTTCTGCTGGGAGCGGGCGAATCCGCCAATTGGCCCGCCGCGACCAAAGCGGTCTCGGAGTGGTTTCCGGATCGCGAGCGTGCACTTGCCACGGCGATTTTCGACAGCGGATCTTCGATCGGTGGAGCGATCGCTCCTTTCGTCGTCTTGTGGATTTACTTTCGTTGGGGCTGGCGTCCCGCTTTCATGATTCCCGGGCTGCTGGGATTTGTCTGGCTGATCGCATGGCGCTGGCTCTACTACCCGCCGGAAGCGCATCCCCGAATCAGCGAAGCCGAACGTCTGATGATCGCAGCGGACAAGCCCGAAGCCAATGAGACGCAACCCGGCAAGACTCAAACCCCTTGGCGCGAGCTTCTCAAACTTCCCCAAACCTGGGGAACGATCGCGGCCAAGGCTCTGACCGATCCCGTCTGGTTCTTCGTCACCGATTGGTTTCCGATTTATCTGGTGGCGAAAGGAATCGAACTGAAGTCCGGCCTGGTTGCGGTCTGGGTCCCATTTATCGCGGCCGACCTGGGGAACTTCTTCGGAGGAACTGCGTCAGGCTATCTGATCAAGCGGGGATGGTCGTTGGGGGCCGCGAGAAAAGCCCTGGTTATTTTTGGAGGCCTCGGGGTGACCATGCTCATCCCGACAATTTTCACCACGAATCTGTTCCTGATTGCATTCCTGTTCGCCCTGGCAACGTTTTCCTACGCCGCCTTCTCGACCATGGCGAACGTGCTGCCGTCTGATCTCTTCCACAGCGATGCGGTGGCTTCGGTCAGCGGGCTGAGTGGAACTGGCGCTGGCATCGGCACCATCATCGCATTCAAGCTGATCGGCTATTTCTCCGACGCCCGGCAGGCAACTACAACCCATGCCTTCGATCCGATTGTGATCGTTGCTGGGCTGGTCCCATTTATAGGGATGATCGTCGTGCTATTGCTGGTGCGCAATTCGAGTGCTACTGATCAGGGGTTGGTACGCCGGATCTGACACCTCAGGGAAATCAAACCTGTGCACCGTCTCCAAATAAATCAGAATCATGAAACGGCTCTTCTCGATTCGTAAATCGAGTCAGAGACTATCCATGCGGCTCCAGCCAAGGCCAGATTGATCGCGTTGCCGCCCCACATCACGTGTGCATCCCCTGGGCCAAAGAGGGAAGGCAACCATACCAGAACGCCGAAAGCGAGAAGCATCGCGGTGAACAACCGGGAGGCGGCGCCGGCCAGAATTCCTGTGAGGATGGCGAGGCCTGCCAGCAGATGAGCCATGCCAGTCGCGATTGCCCAGAAGCGTTGTCCGGGAGGAATCCACTTGGGGACCATGCCTGTGGTTTCTTTTAGAGCCAGGAAGTGCGCCAGAGCGAACACAACGACACAGAGGCCGAACAGGATGCGACTGATCCTAAACGTTCTGACCGTCCACACCGTTCCGGCCGGCGCCAAAGACGCATACGCGACAGCACCCGCGGCAACCAGGGCAAACTGTTCGGCGAATCCGAGCCATGTGCCGATCATCTGCGGGTACCCGATTACTCGAGGGAGCCAGAGCAGTGCGCTCATGAAATAGAGAATGGTCAGCAACAGGACACCGGCCTGCGCGGTCCGACGCCGCTGTATCGCTGCTCCGCCCGCAATCAGACATACAGCAACGATGTACGCAAGCGTGGTGCGATGGGGAACGCCAGCGGGGACTGGTTGCCAAACGGTTGAGAAGTCGCGCCAGACCAGACCGATGATTCCAAGCGCGACGGCGGCGAATCCGTATACGTGGATTCCAAGATTCGATAAAACTCTGGAATGTGGCATCAGCGAACCCGTTCTTTAGGCCGGCAGATTTTGAATTCTCGAGCAACAGCCCCGGAAGGATTGTCGATGTTAACAGTGCTCCTCTTTAGGGGCAACTACGAGGCCCGGAACACCTTGGTCACCTGTGTCCCGAGAATCGTTGAAGTTTCTGGCGCAAGTGGCCGATCACCTTGTCGAGCGCGGTTATGGACCCCATCAAACTTCCGGAACGCCTGGACCCGAGCAGCCGTATCGGCGACGCTCAGCCGGATCATTCGGCAGAGAAGCGCGAAAACCGCCGGAAAAAAGTGAAGCCGCAGACTCCGGTTGCAGGCGATGTTTCGGATGAGAAGGATGACCAGTCTCATCAACTAGATGAGCTTGCTTGATTCACGGCAAACCCTGGTTCAAACGGTTTAGGAACATTGCTTCTGTAATCCCTCCGGGCATCGCGGGATAGTAAGATTTCTGGCATGACGATCCCGGGTGAAATCTCCCTCTTTGTTTTCCTCGCAGCTTCCTTTCTTGCGGCCCAGACGCCAGCTCTTAAGATCGATCACGTGCCGATCTGCGTGGCTGAGCTCGCTCCGGTTCAGCGAGCGTTTGCCTCGGCGGGTTTAACGCCGGACTACGGCGGTCCGCACGCAGGCGCTGGTACTCACATGGCCCTGCTGGGCTTCGACGATGGATCCTATTTCGAATTGCTGGCCCCGCAGAAACCGGGATCGGCGGATCAATCGTCCGAAGCGAAGCTATTGGCGGAGAGCGCCGGCCCGTGCATGTGGGCGGTGGCGACATCGGATATCAAAGCCGAGTTGAAGCGTTTGCATGAACTCGGAATCGCGACCGACGGCCCCTTTCCTGGCGGGCGTACCCGTCCTGATGGCCAGGAGCTCAAGTGGGAGACTGCGGCCATTGGGCCCGGCTCACGGGGTAACGTGTTGCCGTTTCTGATCCAGGATTACACGGCCCACAATTTGAGGGTGCAGCCATCGGCGAGCGTGCATGGGTCAGCACTGAGCGGGATTGCCGTCGTCGTAGTGGGAGTGAAAGATTTGACGTCGGCCATAGCGCTGTTCCGTAAAGCATATGGTTGGAAGGAGCCGATCACTGAGGAGCACAAAGATCTCAACGCTAAGCTGGCATATTTTGCAGGCACACCGGTCGTACTCGCGACACCGACGCAGGGCGATGGATGGCTGGCCCAAAGGCTGGAGAAATTCGGAGACGGTCCGGTAGCCGCTTTGATCGGTGCGGCAGACTGGAAAGCGGCTGCGAAGACTTTTCCCCTGTCCGGTGAGACAGTCTGGTTCGGTAGAAAGGTCGCGTGGTTTGATCCAGATAAATTGCAAAATCTGAAGATCGGAGTAATCGCTCCCGCTCAATAAGCAGGCGGCGTCGGCAATCTACTTCTTCACATCCTGCGGAGGAGGCAGATTGCGATGCTTCAGCCACTCCATGTTTATGTTCTGACCTGATTTGCTGATTTTCGGCAAAGTGTCGAGATCGGGCATGAAGATTTGCAGGCCGGCCTGGGGAGTCATGCGGGTGTAGCCGTTCACCAGTTGGTTCTGATAATTGTTGAGATCCAGATCGAACCAGGCGTCATCGGACAGGTCCACCATGATCAGGTCTACGTGATGCATGGTGAGTTTTCCGAAATCGATGGTGCCGTCGTTGAGCCGGAGAAAATTTCTCCATTCTTCGACACGGGCCACTGTATCTTCGGCGTTTCCAAACACCTCTTCGATGTCAGGGGAAACGACGCGCACCTTCGTTAACTGTCCGCGAATGTGAGGTGGCGGAAGCAGTTTAAAAGTGTCAAAGAATAGATCGTTGCCGGAAACTTCTATGCCTGGAATGCCTTTGGGCTGGAAAAGGTCCGACAGTTCAATGTGCAATCCTCCGAGAAGCCCCTTCAGCGGAATGTTCAGAACATTCAGTTTCGTGACGTGGAATTGAATGCGGTTATCGGAGGTTGTGGTAACGCCGCCGAGCAACTCCACCGGCAGTGGGATCACCTTGTGCAGCGTTCCTTTCAGTTTGATCTGATCGCCCTCAGCCAGAAGCGTAATGTTTTTCAGCGGAGAGTTGGCCACACCTCCCGCATTGAGGAAGATGCCGATATCTCCGATATTCGCGCGAATCACGCCACTCTTGATATCAAGAGAAAACGATTCGGGATCGTCGAAGGTAGGATTGATGTTAGGGCGGCTGCGAATCATCTGTCCCCGCAGCCAGCGGACATAGACGCGGAAGTCCGGTCCTCGGCGCAACATCAGGTTATGCGCATAGATGGCGGTGGGGGCCGCGTCGTCGGTGGTAAGCGGGCCGGAGGGGTCGGTTATCGCATGCGATAACGTTGCAGGCGCTGCCGTCGGATTGTCCGGCTTTCCTGATCGCAGATGCCAGACGACAAACCCCAGCACGAGAGCGCAAACCGACACGACGACAGCAAGGCGAGCACGCATGCCAAACCATTCTAAGGGAACCGGAGTGCGCGAGAGTGAACGAGCCTCAAGCTTGCCCTGCGCTGGTTCGATCGTCTCCATCGCGGTATTCACCACAGAGGACAAGGAGGAATGCGAGGGAATTTCCTCTATGTCCTTCGTGTCTTCTGTGGTTATGGACCGGGCGGCGGATTGATGCGAGACGTCTCGCGCCTCCAGGTTACTCGGATTCTTCATGATGTATCTTTACTCTGAGATGGCAACGGTGCCCGCGCAGTTGTAAATCGCTCAATATGCCGGAACTTCCAGACATCTCTGCCTACATCGGCGCCCTCGAACGACGCATCGTTGGGCAGCCTGTCGAACAAGTCCGTCTGGCAAGTCCGTTTCTGCTTCGAACCGCGCACCCTCCCCTAGCGAGCGTGCATGGCCGCGTGGTGCGTGAACTGCGGCGAATCGGCAAGCGAATCGCGATCGGCGTCGAAGGAGATCTCTGGCTGGTTCTGCACCTGATGATTGCGGGCCGGTTGCACTGGCGTCCGCCGCTGGCGAAACTGGCCGGTCGCAAGAGTCTGGCGGCCTTCGATTTTCCCAACGGCTCTCTCGTGCTCACGGAAGCCGGCAGCCAGCACCGCGCGTCGCTACACGTAATCGCTGGCGAGGAGGGCCTGCGCGCTCTCGATCCGGGAGGAATTGATGTCTTTGCCAGCGATCTCATGTCATTTCGCAATGCGCTCGCGGCCGAAAACCGGACCCTGAAGCGAGCTCTGACCGATCCCCGCATCGTCAGCGGCATCGGCAACGCTTATTCGGACGAGATCCTGCATGCCGCCCAACTATCTCCCATCGCGCTGACTCAGAAGCTTAGGGCCGCAGGACTGGGAACGGCTATTCGAATCGACCCGCGACACTTTGCAGCTATGGATTGACCGGCTGGGTGATGAAGCCAAGGCTGGTTTTCCGGAAAAGGTAACGGCATTTCGCAAGGACATGGCGGTGCACGGGCGCTATGGAGAACCTTGCAGAAGATGTGGTGAGAAAATTCAGCGCATTCGCTACGCAAACAACGAAACAAATTATTGCGCGAAATGTCAGACCGGGGGCAAAGTTCTAGCAGACAGAAGTCTCTCCCGGTTGCTGCGATCGGACTGGCCCCGCACGCTCGAAGAACTCGAGGACCTGAAACGGCGATAAGAGAATGAAGCACGAAGCAAACGCGAGGGTGCACCACCCTGTTCGCGTTTTTTGCGAAAGGGTGGGAGAGCGAGGTGTGGTAGATCTGGGAATTCTAATTCGATGGAATCACCCACCCTGTCTCTCCAAAAAACGGAGAGACGAGGGTGGGGCACCCTTTCAAGGGTTTAGACTGGAGTTAGAGAGAAGACCCGACGGCTCGGGAGCGAAGAGGGAGGACGGATTCTGAAATACCGGTTTCGAGTAGCCGGGCGAATTGCTCGGCGAGCATGGGACGGCCGAAATAATATCCCTGGGCCTCATCGCATTGATGGGCTTGGAGGAATGCCAGTTCCTCCTGGGTTTCTACTCCTTCGGCCACAACTCGCAACTTCAGGCTTCGTCCCATGCTGATGACCGCGGTCACAATTGTCGTTTGATCGGGGGCGGTGGTGATCTGGCGTACGAACGACTGGTCGATCTTCAGCGCGTCGATGGGAAATTTTCTTAAATAGCTCAAGCTGGAGTAACCCGTGCCAAAGTCATCGACCGCCAACTGGATCCCTCGGGCACGAAGTGTGCGTAGGATCGATTCCGTGGCTTCCGCATGCTTCATCAACACGCTCTCGGTCAACTCCAGTTCCAGAAATCCGGGAGCCAGGCCAGTATCGCGGAGCACCGAGAACACTCCTTGCAGGAAGGCATCGTTGCGGAATTCCATGGCGGAGATGTTGACTGCCATGGTGGCGAGCGGCAGACCTGCATCCACCCAGGCACGCGCTTGCTGACATGCTTCCCGCAACACCCACCTGCCGATGGGAAGAATCAGTCCGCAGTCTTCCGCCACCGGAATAAATTGGGCGGGAGGAATCGGTCCCCGGACAGGATGCGTCCAGCGCAATAACGCTTCGGCTCCGGTAATCGCTCCAGTCTTGAGATTGACCTTGGGCTGGTAGTGAATGGCGAATTCGTGCCGGTCCAAGGCACGCCGCAAACTTTCCTCAATAGCTTGCCGTTCCACCGCGCGGACGTTCATGGCGGGCTTAAAAAACTGGTAGCTCTGGCGGCCGTTCTCCTTGGCCTGGTACATGGCAGTGTCCGCATTCTTGATGAGCGTCTCCGCGTCCAGGCCGTCGTCAGGATAGACACTCACTCCAATGCTGGTGGTGACATGAAGATCGTGCTGGTCGATGGAATGGGCTTCGGCCACCGCCTGCAACATTCGTCTGGCCGTGATGGCGGTATCTTCCGAACGTTCCACTTCTGACAAGAGCACGACGAATTCGTCGCCGCCCTGGCGGCTCACGGTGTCCGAACCGCGCACGCATTCCACCAGGCGCTTGCCGATGGACTGAAGCAACTTGTCGCCGGTGGGATGTCCCAGAGAATCGTTGATGTGTTTGAAGCCGTCAAGATCAAGAAACAGGACTGCAACTTTTTTGAAGTGGCGCGGTGCCAGTGTGATGGCCTGGCTCAGCCGGTCGTTGAGCAGCATGCGGTTGGGTAATCCGGTGAGAAAATCGTGCTCTGCTGAATGGACGATCTGCAGCGCCATGGCTCGGGCCGCGCTCACGTCCCGGAAGACGATGACCGCTCCGGTAGGGTTCCCTTCACGATCATGGATGGGCGAGACTGAGTCTTCGATGGGAATTTCGAATCCGTCGCGCCGGATTAGGATCGAGTTCAAGGGCAGGTGCACGGTCTGGTTTTGACCGACAGCTATCTCCATCGGATTCGGAGTGGTTTCGCGGCTGCCAGCGTCCAGAATGCGGAGCACCTCGGCCATGGGCAAGCCGGACGCTTGCTGCAATGACCAGCCGGTCATCTTTTCAGCCACCAGGTTGAGGAAGGTGATGTTGCCCGAACTGTCGGTGCAGGCAACGGCGTCGCCGATGCAGTTGAGTGTGACCTGGGCGCGTTCCTTTTCCACGAACAAGGCCTCTTCCATGGCTTTGCGCTCGATGGCGTACCGCAGGGCACGCATCAGCCCGCGCGCCTCGATCTGGCCCTTGATGAGATAGTCCTGCGCTCCTTCCTGCAAAGCTTGAGCAGCCAGAAGTTCGTCGTCCATTCCGGTAAGCACCACCAGGGGGACGCGGGGTGCGACTGCATGAGCCCGCCTTACCGCAGACAGGCCATGCGCATCGGGCAATCCCAGGTCGAGAAGGATGATGTCTACCTTGTTCGACTCCAGATGCTTCTCCGCTTCACTCAGCCGGGCTACGTGGGTCATTTCAGTTTCGTTCAGGCCCTGGTCGTTTAACATCTCGCGCAGCAGGCGGGCATCTCCTGGATTGTCTTCAACCAGGAGAAGGATTTTCATGGATTTCTTCGTCATCCACTTAGCTCCTGCTGCGGTAATTTGACTTTGGTCAACCAGAAGTCGTTGATGCTTTTTACCAGGCTTTCGAACGCGTCCAGTTGCACGGGCTTGGTGAGGTAGCAGTTGGCCTGGAGCTGATAACTTTTTACGATGTCCACCTCGGCGTCGGAGGTAGTCAGGATCACGGTAGGGATGGTTTTTAGATGTTCATCTTCCTTTATGTGGGCCAGAACCTCGCGGCCGTCCATTTTGGGGAGATTCAGATCCAGCAGGATGAGGTCCGGACGAGGGGCATCACCGTGAGGCCCTTCGCGCCGTAGAAACGCCATGGCCTCGACACCGTCGGCAGCCACGTGCAAGCGGATTGATCGATTGGCATCGCGGAAGGCTTCCTGTGTTAACCGGACGTCCCCGGGACTGTCTTCGACCAGGAGAACCTGTATCGGCATACCATTTCCTCCGATGGAAATCATGTCTTCCTCGCAGTTACAAACTCGTTTCCAGGCGCAACGGTCCTGGCGGTCTGCGGCAATTTCACCCGGGTGAGCCAGAAATCATTGATGCTTTTCACCAGCGTGTGGAAGGCCTCGAAATGCATCGGCTTGCTGAGATAGCAGTTGGCCTGCAGTTGATAGCTCCTGGATCACGTCCGCTTCCGCCTCGGACGAGGTCAGGATCACGGTAGGAATCGTTCTCAGGCTGGCATGCTCCTTGATATGGGCCAGAACCTCGCGGCCATCCATTCTGGGGAGATTCAGATCAAGCAGGATGAGATCCGGGCGAGGCGCATTCGCGTGTTCTCCTTCATGAGTCAGGAAAGCCATGGCCTCGACTCCATCGTTCACCATATGCAAACGGATGAGCGGGTTGACATCCTGGAAGGCCTCGCGTGTAAGCCGCAGATCGCCGGGACTGTCTTCGACCAAAAGAACTTGTAGAGGCATGCACTCTTTCTCCGCTGGATTTCATTACTTTCCTGTCAGTTCTGCAGATCTATCTGCGTTACATCTGCTCCGCTATGCTCGCTCTGCCAAGACCGCTGGCAGCCGGATTTGCCGGTTCATCAATTCGGTTGTTGCGGCAGCTTGGCCATGGTCAACCAGAATTCGTTGATGCTCTTCACCAGGCCTCTCGAAGGCGTCCAATTGCACTGGCTTGTTGAGATAACAGTTCGCGTTCAGTTGATAGCTCCTGGCGATGTCAGCTTCCGCCTCGGAGGTGGTGAGGATTACGGTGGGTATGGTTTTCAGATCGTCATCCGCCTTGATGCGGGCCAGGACCTGTCGGCCATCCATCTTCGGCATGTTCAGGTCGAGCAAGATCAGATCGGGGCGAGGCGCGTCCTCTTTGCCCTGTTCCTGCCGCAGAAAGGCCATGGCCTCCACGCCGTCGTTGGCGACGTGCAAGCGGATCGACGGATTGGTTTCGATGAAAAGCTTCTAGCGTGAGTCTCACATCCCCGGGGCTGTCTTCCACTAATAAGACTTGCATCGGGTTGTCTTTCCCATTGTCTCTGTTCATGATTTGCCCTGACTGTCAGCCAGGGCGAAGCGAAACGTTGAACCCTGTCCGACTTGCGATTCGACTGAGATGGTGCTGCCGTGCCGTTCGGCGATCTTCTTGCAGATAGCCAATCCAATACCGGTGCCGGCGAACTCTTCGCGCTTGTGCAAGCGCTGGAACATGCCAAAAATCTTTTCAAAGTACTGGGAATCGATGCCGAGCCCGTTGTCCCGTACCGAGAATATCCATTCCTTGCCGTCGTTGCGCACGGCGGAGATATGCACCCGGGGAATCTCGGCGCGCTGGTACTTGATCGCATTTCCGACCAGATTTTGGAAGAGTTGCACCAGTTGCATCTCGTCCGCCAGAACGTCAGGCAGCGCATCGTGCGTCACCTGAGCGCCGCTGGCTTCGATGGCGCCGCGCAGATTGACCAGCGCGTGTTGCAATGCTTCCTCACCCGAGGTGTCGAGCAACTCTTTTCCTTTTGTTCCCACTCGCGAGTAGGCCAGCAGGTCCTGGATCAGGCGCTGCATACGGCTGGCCCCGTCGACGGCAAATGCGATGAACTCATCGGCATCCGAGTCCAGCTTGCCTTTGTAACGGCGGGAGAGCAGTTGGGTATAACTGGCCACCATGCGCAGTGGCTCCTGCAGATCGTGAGACGCGATGTAGGCAAACTGTCCCAGTTCCTCATTGGAGCGGTTCAGCTCTTCTACTTTCTGAAGCAGGCTGGCTTCGGCCTTTTTGCGAGTGGTGATGTCGCGGACGGCGGCGGTCACGAGAGTACCTTCCGAGCTCGCTAGTGGACTCAGCATGATCTCAATAGGGAACTCGCTGCCATCCTTGCGACGTCCCGAGAGTTCGATGCCGGTGCCAATCTGCTGGGCCAGAGCGTCCTCGGCGGAGCGCAGAGCGTCGGCGATGAGCCGTTCCGCGAAACCTTCAGGAATGATATTTTTTACTTGTTGTCCGACCAGTTCATCGCGGCGGTAGCCAAACTGCTTTTCCGCCTGCACGTTGAGCAGAACAATCTCTCCCGCGGGATTCACCACAACCATGGCGTCGGGGGCGGCTTCCAGCAGTCCACGGTAGCGGCCTTCCATCTGCGCCAGATGCCGCTCCGCGCTCTTACGCACGCTGATGTCGCGGATGGCAGCCGTGACCAACGTGCCTTCGGCGCTTTCAAGAGGACTGAGCATGATTTCGAGAGGGAACTCGCTGCCGTCCTTGCGACGACCCGAGAGTTCGATGCCGGTGCCAATCTGCTGGGACAGTGCTTCGGCGGCGGAGCGAGTACCGTCGGCGATGAGCCGTTCCGCGAAGCCTTCCGGAATGATGTTCTTTACTTGTTGTCCGACCAGTTCGTCGCGGCGGTAGCCAAACTGCTTTTCCGCCTGAACGTTGAGCAGAACGATTTCTCCAGCAGGGTTTACCACGACCATGGCGTCGGGGGCCGCTTCCAGCAGTCCGCGGTAGCGGCCTTCCATCTGCGCCAGGTGACGATCCGCTCTCTTTCTGACGCTGATGTCGCGGATGGCGGCAGTGATCAGCGTGCCTTCGGCGCTTTCGAGCGGACTGAGCATGATTTCGATCGGGAACTCGCTGCCGTCTTTGCGGCGGCCCAAGAGTTCGATTCCGGTGCCGATCTGCTGGGCCAGCGCTTCGGCCGCGGAGCGGGTGCCGTCGGCGATGAGCCGTTCCGCAAAACCTTCCGGGATGATGTTCTTTACCTGTTGTCCGACCAGTTCGTCGCGGCGGTAGCCAAACTGCTTTTCCGCCTGAACGTTGAGCAGAACGATTTCTCCTGCCGGATTGACCACGACCATGGCGTCCGGGGCTGCCTCCAGCAGTCCGCGATATTTTGCTCCTGACTCTTTGCTCTCGCTGAGATCGCGGCTGACCTCGGAAAATCCCCGCAAACTTCCACCCGGTTCCCGCAGCGCGGTGCAGGTAACGTTGGCCAGGAAGCGGGAACCATTTTTTCGTATCCGCATGCTTTGCTCTTCATACCGTCCGCTCGTGGCAGCGATAGCGAGCACAGCTTCAGGCCGGCCGTGCTGGATGTCCTCTGCCGGGAAGAAGCAGGAAAAATTGTGCCCGATAATCTCCTCCGAGGCGTATCCCTGGATGCGTTCGGCCCCGGCGTTCCAGCTCATGATCTGGCCGCGCGGATCCAGCATGAAAATCGCATGGTCCTGCACGCCGTCGAGCAGCATGCGGTATTTTTCTTCGCTGTCCCGAAATGCCTCTTCGGCCCGACTGCGTCCGGAATTTCTACGTCGCATGCTCAGGGAGGCAGCCACCGCCATCATCAGGCACAGAACCGTTCCAAGGATGAGGAGCGTTTTGGTCTGGCTCACACGCCGGCGCGCGTCGGCGTCGCGCAACACCAGCAAACGCGTCTCTTCGTTCTGGGCCTCGCCGACAACCGTTTGAAAGTCGCCGGTGACGGGCTCTGCCGGCCTGCTGCGCAGGGCGTCAGCTCCTGCTTCCAGACCCTGGCTCCGGCGCTGGTCCAGGGCTACCTGTGCACGCTCCATCTCCTGCCTGGCCAGAGAGTCGAGGATAGAAAGCCGGCGCTGCTGTTCGGGATTGTCCGCGGTCAACGTCCGCAGCATGGACTGGTCCTGCGTAATTCTGAGGCTGCTCGATTGGTAAGCCCGCACAAAGGACTCATTGCCGCTTAGGACGAATCCGCGGCAGTTTGAATGCAGGCTCTCCATGGCGAAACGCAGGTCTTGCAGTGTTTCAAGCACCTGGTGACTGTGGCGAACCCAGCGTTCGCTGGAGGCGGAGATGGCCATGCCTCGATAGGACACCGCGCCCACCAGCAACAGGGCAAGAATGGCGGACCCAAACGCGAGTTGCACATTGCGATTCGCCTGGGAAGGGGTTTTCATTTCACACTGATGGTGGTTGCAGCATCTCAGGTTTGCATTTCGAAGAGGCTGCGGTCTTTCGGATCGAGCCCGCGTCGAAGATTGCGTTGCTGGTAATTCAGTATCTCTTCGGGGCGGGAACTCATGGATTATTAAGTCCTCAGAAAAGCAATTCACGGCTGTAAACAAGGAAGTGTCCCGAACCTGAACAGAGGCGAATTGCGCACCCCGGCGTCCTCGCTTGATTTCGGCTTCTCTCATGAACCCTGCGCCAGAGAAATCCTTGGCACTGCGGGTGAACAGCCCTTCAAGGTCTGTTTGTGAACTTGCCCCAAATCGGGAAAAGGGTGCCCGTTGGTCCCACGAGATGGTGCTCGTAATTTCCCGCAGCATGCGCGCCTCGAATACGATTCAAGGTGGAGAGCTGTGGCAAGGGCTGCTTCGAGTTCGCCGAAGCGGCAAAATATGGACCATCCGACAAAAACTTCAGATTTTGGCGCCGACACTTCGCCCTTAAGCCGAACTGAGCACCTGCGCGCCCTGAAGAAAGGCAATGAGGGCCGGACCCTGCTTGATCCACTCCCGGTCGCCCGAGCGGCGGCCGCCATCCCGGGCGCCGGTTATGGCCGTATTCGTGAAAAGCGCCGGCGTCCGCGGTACAAATGCGAGGGCAGCGTAGTCTTCCGCACCCAGGGTATAGACATGCGGACCTGGGCCACGTTCACGGACATCAGCCTGGGCGGCTGTTATGTGGAGTTGGCCGCAACCCTCCCGGTCAGGACCCCCGTGAACATGGCCTTGGATGTGAAAGGAGTCCAGGTCGAGGTCAAGGGCATCGTACGTACGTCGTACCCCCTGGTCGGCATGGGCATCGAATTCACTGAAATCGCCGAACGGGAAAGGCTCGGCCTGGAAGAGATACTGCGGCGACTGGAGGGAAACCCCGGCCCGCCTGGCAAGCTTCCCCTGCCGATCTCTCCGGCGACCGCATTCCCACTGCTGGTCGTCGATCCGGCAGCGGCCCTGAACGCGGTGGCAAGCTTTTTTCAGGATAACCAGGCATTGACCCGGGAACAGTTTGCCGAACTCATGAGGGAGCTGCCGGCCAAGAGCCGCGATGACAATCAAGGCGCGTCCCGCTAGACGGGCTGCCGCCAGTTGCGAGGTGTGCCGGAGACGTTGCCGATGTCGGTTCCGTTATTGCCGGTATTACTGCAGGGGGTAACGTAGGGGGGCATACAGATTCTAGGGTATCGAAACCACGGTTACAGTTGGTTACAATCGATTCGTCCGGCGAATTCTTATCATTTTTAAGGCGTAAATGTCTCTTATTCGTATTCTGGTCGTGGACGATCACGAGGTCGTCCGAAGGGTGATCTGTTCGCTTCTTTCGAGTGATCCTGCTCTGGACGTAGTATGCCAAACCGCTGATGGCGAAGGGGCAGTCGAGAAAGCCGAAGAACTGCAACCCGATCTGGTGCTGCTCGATATCAGCCTACCCGGTATCAGCGGCATTGAAGCAGGACGCCGCATCCGCAGAGTTTCTCCCGATTCCTACATCATCTTCCTGAGCCAGCACGATTCGTTGCAAATGGTGAAGGACGCCTTGCGTGTGGGCGGCCACGGCTACGTCACTAAGATGGATGCCGGGGCAGAGTTGCTGAAAGCCATCCGCACCGTGAGTGAAGGGAAGCGCTTCGTCAGTCAACGCATTCTCTCCCAAGGCTGGAAGCCAGAGGTCCAAAACGGCGCGGATGTCTGAGCAGAGACCGTAGCGGCGGCAGGCTGCCGCCGTTATCCATGCGATTCTGTCTTCCTCGCCCCCGTCATTTCTCAAATAATCGCAGCGTAACGCTTCCGGACTGCGGTTTTCCCCTAATAAATGACAGTCGTCGTGCATTTGTCCGGCAAGGAGCACGAGGTTACACTTGTGCTAGCCTGGCCCGTGAAAAGGGCCAGAGTGCCTGACGCATGCACATTCCTGATGGCTATCTGAGCCCTTCGACCTGCGCCGTGCTCTATGGCGTTGCCCTACCGTTCTGGTATACGGCCTTCGCGCGAGTTAAACGGTTGCTCCACACCCGGTTGGTGCCGCTGCTGGCGGTGACCAGCGCGTTCTCCTTTGTCATCATGATGTTCAATGTCCCTCTGCCCGGCGGCACCACCGGGCACGCGGTGGGAGTTGGGGCGGCGGCCGTGGTGTTGGGACCGTGGGCCTCGATGTTGTCGGTGTCGATCGCGCTCTTAATACAGGCGATATTTTTCGGCGACGGCGGCATCACCACTTTCGGCGCGAACTGTTTCAACATGGCGATTGTCGGATCTCTGGTGGCGCATTTCGTATACCGCGGCATCGCGGGCAGGTCGGCGATTCCGTCCTCACGCCGGGTTGCGGCAGCGGGCCTGGCGGGCTACGCAGCCATTAACGTTTCAGCCCTGCTTACTGCGTGCGAATTGGGCATTCAGCCCCTGTTCTTCAAGGACGCGAGCGGAGCTCCTCTATATGCTCCCTATGCCCTTCACATCGCGATCCCGGCGATGATGCTGGGGCATCTGACCTTCGCTGGATTGGCGGAACTGTTTGTCTCTGGCGGAGTGGTGGCGTACCTGCAGAAGACAAATCCGGCGCTGCTGGGCCAAAAGCCTTCGAGCGGAACTGGCGACGGCGTCCGTGGTCCTGTCGCAACAGGCTGGAAGACAACTCGCCCGCTCTGGATTCGCGTGGCCCTGCTCATGCTTCTGACGCCCGTTGGAATTCTCGCTGCGGGTACGGCCTGGGGAGAATGGGGAGTGCGAGATTTTTCCGATCCACAGATGCGACAACAAATTGCCGCCGCCTCGGGTAATGTCGCTCCTCCATCCCAACAGCCGGCGGGCCTGGCCCGACTGTCGTCGCTGTGGGCCGCGCCCTTTCCCCAGTACGCGCCGCCGTTCGTGCGCCATCCCGCATTTGGCTATGTGATGTCGGCCATGTTCGGCATTGGCGTGATTTTGGGTCTATTTCTGTTGTTGAGCTGGGTTGCTGCCGGACGCGCCTCGGATGCGTCCCGGGCTTCACCGTGACCCGCGCGAGAAGAAAATCACGTGGAGCAGTCGAGCGCACTCTGGCATCTTTCGTTGACGCCATGGAGCACGCTTTCTATGCCGAGTATCTGGCGAAGGAAAATGGCCTGCTGCAAAGGCTCGACCCCAGGATAAAGATTCTAGCAATGCTGCCGCTGATCGTCATCGCGGCTCTGGCACGGCGATTGTGGGTGATCGACGCTCTCTTCATTTTCGCCGTGGCGATCGCTGTGCTGTCGAAGGTCCCTCTGAGTACTCTGGCGAAGCGAGTTTGGCTGGGCGTGCTCACATTCACCGGATTGATCTCGCTTCCGGCACTGTTCCTGACTCCCGGGCGGGTGGTCTATAGTCTTCCCCTTACCGGCTGGGCGATGACCGAACAGGGTCTGCGCGCCGCCGCATACCTGGTCATGCGTGCGGAGACGGCCGCTACTTTTTCCGTACTATTCGTGTTGTGTACCCCCTGGAGCAAAGTGCTCAAGGCGCTGCGGGTGTTGCGAGTGCCAGTCGTGCTGGTGGTGATCCTGGGCATGACCTACCGCTACATTTTTCTGTTACTGCGGAACGCGCACGATATGTTCACTTCCCGTCGAAGCAGGATGGTCGGACGTCTCGATGGCCGGCAGCAGCGCCAGGCGGCTGCGGCCAGTGCGGGTGTTCTGATGTCGAAGACGATGCAACTCAGCGGCGACGTCTATCTTGCGATGCGGTCGCGGGGCTTTCAGGGCGAAGTGTACGCGCTGGACGAATTCCGGACCGCCTGGTTCGACTGGATCGTGCTAGCCGTGCTTATCACAATAGCGGCCGCAGCTTTCTGGTGGGGGCGATGAAAAACCAGGGCGAGGAAAATCCGTGACCGTCCCTGTCTACGAAGTGCGCGATGTGACCTATCGCTATCACGAAGTGACAGCGTCTCGATCGGGCTGAATCTGACCATCATGCCAGGCCAGAGAATCGCTCTCCTGGGAGCGAACGGTTCCGGCAAATCCACTTTGCTCAGCGTGCTTGACGGCCTTTGCTTTCCAGAGAAGGGAACCGTAGCTTTCCACGGCGAGCCGTTGACCGAGAGCAGTCTTTCCGGAGAAGTTGAATACGCCTTCCGGCGGCGGGTGGCGCTGGTATTTCAAAATCCGGACGTCCAGTTGTTCAATCCCACGGTGTTCGACGAAGTTGCTTTCGGACCGCTGCAGTTGCAATGGCCGAAAGAACAAATCCGTTCGCGCGTGACTGAGATGCTGGAACAGATGGAGATCGCGCACTTGAAAGACCGCTCGCCCCATCAGCTATCGACCGGTGAGAAGAAGCGCGTCGCGCTGGCGTCAGTTCTGATTCTCGATCCTGAGGTCCTGCTGCTGGACGAACCGACTGCAGCGCTTGACCCAAAAAGCGAAAGCCAGATGATCGATTTTCTGGTGGGCTGCAGTGGGGGCCGAAAGACGGTGGTCACCGCCACTCACGATCTCGACCTGATAGAGGACATCGCAGACTACTGCCACGTGTTCCAACGCGGACACATCGTTGCGGCGGGCACGCCGATCGGAGATTTTGAATGACCAGCCGTTGCTGTTGAGTACGAATCTCATTCACGCTCATCGTCACGCGCATGGTTCAGGCGAGATGCACTCCCATCCTCACCGCCACGGTCACCGCCACTAATCCAAAGTATGTATTCGGGAACGGCGCCTCAGTCAGCGCCGCTGGGCCGCGGGGCGAGTGGCGCGATCCGATTGGGGTCCACGTGGCCCTTGCTTCCGATCCACAGGCGGAAGCGATCGAGGTAGAGATAAACGACCGGCGTGGTAAACAGCGTGAGCGCCTGGCTCATGATCAAGCCGCCGACTATCGTGATGCCCAGCGGACGTCTCAGTTCAGATCCCGTACCGGTGCCCAGCGCCAGGGGCAATCCACCCAGCAGCGCCGCCATGGTGGTCATCATGATGGGACGGAAGCGGCGAACGCAGGCTTCGTAGATCGATTCCGCCGGACTCTTGCCGGTGCGTTCCGTCTCCAGCGCAAAATCGATCATCATGATCGCGTTCTTCTTCACGATTCCGATCAGAAGAATAATGCCGATCAGTCCCATCACGTTCAGCTCGCTGTTGGTCAACAGCAGCGCCAGAATTGCGCCTACGCCCGCCGAAGGCAAGGTGGACAGAATGGTGATGGGATGAATATAGCTTTCGTAGAGCATGCCCAGAACCAGGTACACCGTAACCAGCGCGGCCAGAATCAGCAGAGGTTCGCTGGCCAGGGAAGACTGAAAGGCCGCAGCCGTTCCCTGAAAGCTGGCATCGATGGTGGGCGGAAAGTTGATGGCGCGCTGGGCGTTGTTGATCGCGTCGGTGGCCTGGCCGAGAGATACATTCGGTGCCAGGTTGAACGACAAAGTGACCGCCGGATATTGGCCCTGGTGGCTGACCGCCAGGGGCGTGTTGGACGGACCGAAGTGCGCAAAGGCAGCCAGCGGAACCGGAGTGCCGTTGGCGGCGCGAACATAAATATTCTGCAGCGCGTCTGTGCTGTCTGAAAACTCCGGCGCCACTTCCATGACCACGTGATACTGGTTCAGTTGCTTGTACATGATCGAAACCTGGCGCTGGCCGAAGGCGTCGTACAGAGCGTTGTCAATGTCGGCTGCCGCTACTCCCAGGCGCGAAGCTGTATCCCGGTCGATGATGACGGTCGCTTCCAAACCCTTGTCCTGCTGGTCGGTGTTGACGTCGCGCAGCTCGGGCAGAGCGCGCAGCTTTTGCAGAAGAAGAGGAGACCAGTAGTTCAGGTCATTCAGATCTTCACCCTGAAGCGTGTATTGAAATTGTGCCTGGCTCTGGCGTCCGCCGATGGTAAGGTCCTGGGCTGACTGCATGAAGAGAGTTGCGCCCGGCACTACTGCCAGTTTGCGGCGCAGGCGCCCAATCACCTGATCGGCGCTGATCTTCCGTTCTTCCAGCGGCTTGAGGGTGATGAACATGCGTCCGCTGTTGGTCGAAGTGTTTCCACCGGCAAAGCCCACGATAGTCTCAACCGCGGGGTCTTTCATCACGATAGTCACAAACTGCGTCATCTTTTGCTGCATGGCCGCGAACGAAATGTCCTGCGCCGCCTGCACCGAACCCATTACGCGTCCGGTATCCTGCTGGGGAAAAAATCCTTTGGGAACGACAATGTAGAGATAAACGCTAAGTGCCGCAGTGGCGATGGTGATGAGCAGAGTCAGAGGCTGATGCCGAAGAACCAGCCTGAGCGCTCGACTGTACAGATTAAGAGTGGAGTCGAATATTTTTTCGCTGAAACGATAGATACGGCCGTGCTTTTCCTTTTCCGCCGAGCGCAGAAATTTTGCGCACATCATCGGCGTCGTGGTCAGAGAAAGCACCAGCGAAACCGCGATGGCCACGCTCAAGGTGACGGCAAACTCGCGGAACAGGCGGCCAACAATGCCTCCCATCAGCAGAATGGGAATGAAAACCGCCACCAGCGATGTGCTCATGGAGAGCACGGTAAAGCCGATTTCCCTGGCACCCTGAAACGCGGCAGCGACCGGCGGCATGCCTTCCTCAATGTGGCGAGTGATATTTTCCAGGACCACGATGGCATCGTCCACCACGAAGCCGGTTGAAATGGCGAGCGCCATCAGCGACAGATTGTCCAGACTGTAATCCAGAAGGTACATCACGCCGAAGGTCCCGATCAGCGATAGCGGCACGGCAATGCTGGGAATAATCGTCGCCCGGAAGGTCCGCAGAAACGCGAACACCACCAGAATGACGAGGACGACTGAAATCAACAGCGTGACCTCGATGTCATGCACCGAGGCGCGCACGGTGGTGGTGCGGTCCATCACCACGCTCACATCAATCGCCGGAGAGATGGAAGATTTCAGCATCGGTAACGCGGCCCGCACGCGGTCCACGGTAGCGATAATGTTCGCTCCGGGCTGCCGGAAGACGATGATCAGGACCGCGGGCTTCCCGCTTGAGATCCCCATGTTGCGGATGTCTTCCACCGAATCCTGCACGCTGCCTACATCGCCCAACCGCACCGGCGCATTGTTGTTGTAGGAAACGATGAGGCGGCGGTATTGGTCAGCAGTGAAAATCTGATCGTTGGCGTCGAGGGTCCAGGCGTTGATCGGCCCGTCGATCGCGCCTTTGGGGCGGTTGGCGTTGGCGTTGCCCAGCGCCGTGCGAACCGTGTCCAGTCCCACGCCCAGCTTGTTCAGCAATGTGGGATTCAGCTCGGCACGTACAGCCGGCTTGGCGCCGCCACCTGCGAACACCTGTCCGACTCCTTCCACCTGGGCGAGCTTCTGCGACAGGATCGAATCGGCGGCGTCGTACATACGCGGCAACGTGATGATGTCGGAAGTCAGAGCCAGAATAAGGATGGGCGCGTCGGCCGGATTCACTTTTCGGTAGGTGGGATTGCCCGGCAAGTTGGCGGGAAGCTGGCTGCGAGCTGCGTTGATGGCTGCTTGTACATCGCGTGCCGCGGCATCGATATTGCGATTCAAGTCGAACTGCAGAGTGATGCTGGTCGACCCGAGCTGGCTGGTCGAAGTCATCTGGTTGACGCCGGCGATGCGTCCGAACTGCCGCTCCAGCGGCGTTGCAACCGCCGAAGCCATGGTTTCCGGACTCGCGCCCGGCAGTCCGGCCCCGACCGAGATGACTGGAAATTCCACCTGGGGAAGGGGAGCGACGGGCAGGAAATTGAAGGCCAGAGCGCCCGCCATCAGCAGCGCTGCGGCCAGCAACGAAGTGCCGATGGGTCGTTTGATGAATGGCGAGGAAATATTCATGCTCGAATCCCAAAACGACTAGTCGGCCGAGGCTCCGCTCGGTTCCTCGATCGGATTCCCAATATTCAGGTGCGAAAACCGCTGCGCCAGACGGTCAAACCACAGATAGACAACTGGCGTGGTGTAGAGCGTAAGCAATTGGCTAACCAGCAGTCCGCCGACGATCGTGATGCCCAGCGGATGGCGCAATTCTGATCCCGTGCCGCTCCCGAGTGCCAGCGGCAAGTCCGCCCAGCAGCGCCGCCATGGTCGTCATCATGATGGGACGGAAACGCAGCAGGCACGCCTGGAAGATCGCTTCTTCCGGCGGTTTGTGCTCTACGCGCTCGGCTTCGAGCGCGAAGTCGATCATCATGATGGCGTTCTTCTTCACGATGCCGATCAGAAGAATGATGCCGATCAGCGCCACCACGCCCAGATCATTTTTGGTCAAAAGCAGAGCAAGAATGGCGCCTACGCCCGCCGAAGGCAACGTTGAGAGAATCGTAATGGGATGGATGTAGCTCTCGTAGAGCACGCCCAGCACGATGTACACCGTCACGATCGCAGCCAGAATCAGCTAAGGCTCGGACGACAGTGAATTTTGAAATGCCGCTGCCGTTCCCTGAAAGCTGGTTTGGATGCTGGGTGGAAGATGAATGTCCTGCTCGGCTCTCTGAATGGCCTGCGTCGCTTCGCCCAGCGAAACTCCCGGCGCAAGATTGAATGACAGTGTGACCACAGGGAACTGTCCCTGATGATTGATAGCCAGCGCGGTGTTCGCAGTCTGGAAGTGGCTGAAGGACGCGAGTGGGACCTGGCTGCCGCCGTTAGCGTGCACATATATATTCTTGAGCGAGTCCGGATTCTGCGCGAACTGCGGATCGACTTCCAGCACCACGTGGTACTGGTTCAGCTGAGTAAAGATCGTGGAGACCTGGCGCTGCCCGAAGGCGTCGTAAAGAGTGTCGTCGATGGCCTGTGGCAGAATGCCCAACCGTGACGCAGTGTCGCGATCAATGACCAGTTCAGCTTTGAGGCCGCCATTCTGCTGATCGGTGGCTACGTCCCGCATGGAAGGCAGCTTTCGCAGTTCGTCCACCAGTCGCGGCGCCCAGACTGACAAGCTCCTGCGCATCGGCATCTTCCATCGAATATTGATATTGGGTGCGGCTGACGCGGTCTTCGACGGTCAAATCCTGTACCGGCTGCATATACAAGGTGATGCCATTTACCTTGGCCAGCTCCGGCTGCAGCCGGCGGATAATCTCGGTGGCGGTCGACTTGCGCTGATCGCGCGGCTTCAGGTTGATCTGAATGCGTCCGCTATTCGGCGTCGAGTTGGTGCCATCGATTCCGATAAAGGACGAAAGGCTTTCGACTTCCGAATCTTTCAGAATGACTTGAGCCAAAGCCTGCTGGTTTTTCGCCAGCGCGTTGAAGGAAGTATTCTGCGGACCTTCCGAAATGCCGAGAATCACGCCTGTATCCTGCACGGGGAAAAAGCCCTTGGGCACTACCACGTACAGGAACAGCGTCAGAACCAGCGTGCCGGCGGTGACCAGCAAGGTGATGGTCTGGTGCTTCAAAACAAATTTCAGAGTGCGTCCGTAAAATTCGATGACCCGGTTGTAGAAATTTTCCGTTGAATTGTAGAAGCGGCTGCTGATGCTTGGGGTCATGCCGCTTCAAAAGCTTGGCGCACATCATCGGCGTCAGGGTCAGTGACACCAGCGCCGAAACCAGAATGGTGACCGCCAGGGTCACGGCGAATTCGCGGAACAGGCGTCCTACGATGTCGCCCATGAACAGCAGCGGGATCAGCACGGCGATCAGCGACACCGTCAGAGACACGATGGTGAAGCCAATCTGTCCTGCGCCCTTCAAAGCCGCGTCCAGCGGTGACTTCTCCCTCTTCCAGGTAGCGGTCGATGTTTTCGATCATCACGATCGCGTCATCGACCACGAATCCGGTCGAGATGGTCAGCGCCATCAGGGTCAGGTTGTTCAGGCTGTACCCGAGCAGGTACATCACTCCAAAGGTGCCGACCAGCGAGAGCGGGACGGCAACGCTGGGAATCACTGTCGCGGAAAGATTCCGCAGGAAGAGGAAGATCACCATCACCACCAGCCCGATGGTGAGCATCAGTTCAAACTGAACGTCTTTCACCGATGCCCGGATGGTTTCGGTGCGATCGGTCAGGACTTGAACTTTGACTGCGGCCGGCAGCGACGACTGCAGTTGCGTCAAAAGAAGCTTTACCCGGTCCGCCACGCTGATGATGTTGCTGCCGGGCTGGCGCTGAATGTTTACGATGACTGCCGGAGTTGTGTTCATCCACGCGGCCTGTTTTACGTTTTCTGCGCTGTCGATGGCGGTGGCGATGTCGGAAAGCCGGACCGGTGCGCCGTTCTTGTACGCGACCACGACGCTGTTGTACTGCGCACTCGAGCTGAGCTGATCATTGGCGCCGATGGTGAAAGACTGGCGCGGACCGTCGAGCGTTCCCTTGGCCTGATTGACATTGGCGGCCGCCAGCGCAGTCCGAATGTCTTCCAGGCTCAGTCCGTAGGAAGCCAGAGCCGTCGGATTCGCCTGAATGCGCACCGCTGGCTTTTGTCCACCGCTGATCGAAACCAGACCGACTCCGGGCAGCTGGGAAATCTTCTGGGCCAGGGCTGTGTCAGCGAGATCTTCCACTTTTGAGAGCGGCAGCGTGTCCGATGTCAGGGCCAACGTGAGAATGGGAGAGTCCGCCGGATTGACCTTGCTGTAAATTGGCGGATTGGGCAGATCTTGCGGCAGATACGTGGTCGCGGCGTTGATCGCGGCCTGAACCTGCTGTTCCTCGACGTCAATGTTCTCGTTGAGATTGAATTGCAGCGTAATGATCGAACTGCCCAGTGAACTGGTCGAAGTCATCTGGCTCAGTCCGGGAACCTGGCCAAACTGACGCTCCAGCGGGGCCGTCACCGAGGAAGCCATGACGTCGGGGTCGGCTCCGGGATAAAACGTCACAACCTGGATCGTGGGGTAATCAACTTCGGGAAGAGCGGAAACGGGAAGCTGGGTGTAGGCGACTACGCCCACCAGCAGAAGCCCGACCATCAACAGGGTTGTCGCGACCGGACGAAGAATAAAAAGCCGCGACGGGTTCATGGCGCTCCCGTAGCGGACGACGATGAATCTGGAGGCTGTGCCGCCGAAGGCTGGCCGTTACGTTTTCCTCCGTTGCTGGTGTGCGGATCCACTTTGCTTCCGGCTTGCAGCTTGTCCTGCCCGTCGATGACTACGACATCCCCCACGGCGACTCCGCTCGTGATGGAAGCTACGTTATTCTGGGTGAAAGAAACCGTGACTGGGCTGACTGCCACCGTCTTGTCGGGTTTCACGGTGAACACATAGCTACCCTGCGGACCGGTCTGGATTGCGACCGACGGAATCACGGTGCTGTTCTTATGTGTTTCCAGCAGCAGGCGGACGTTCACGAACTGATTGGGCCAGAGTGCATCGTCCGGATTGTCGAACATTGCCTTCAAACGTCCCGTTCCAGTGGTCTGGTCAATCTGATTGTCGATGGTTAGCAGCTTGCCGGTTGAGAGTTTGGTCTGGTCATCCCGGCTATAAGCTTCGACCGGGAGGGTGCTCTGGTGCATGTGCTGGGACACGGTGAGCAGACTGTCTTCCGGCAGAGTGAAGACGACCGCGATCGGTTGCAACTGCGTGATCACAAGCAGAGGATTAGTGTCAGCCGCATGCACCATGTTGCCGGCATCCACCAGCCGCAATCCGATGCGGCCACTGATGGGCGCGGTGATGTGTGAGTAGACCAGGTTCAATTTCGCATTGTCGATCTGGGACTGGTCGGCGCGGACCGCTCCTTCCAACTGATCCGCGGCGGCCTTTTGCGTGTCCACTTGCTGTTGTGAAATCGCTCCCGAATCGTCGAACAGACTCTTGAAGCGTTCGTAGTTCCGTTGCGCGTCCTTCAGTTGGGCCTGATCACGGAACAAGTTGGCCTGCGCCTGTTCAAGCGCCAGCTGGTATGGCCGGGGATCGATGACCGCCAGCAAGTCTCCCTGGTTGACGTGCTGGCCTTCCTTGAAATTGATCTGGGAAAGTTGTCCATCCACGCGGCTCTTAACGCTCACCGTGTTGGAGGCGGTTACGCTGCCCAGCCCTTTGAGATATACCGGCACATCGCGGCGCTCGGCCGTGGCAACCGCCACGGGTACCACGATCTGGGTGGAGGCGCGAGCCGTGCTGGGTTTCGAGCCTGCACTGCAACCGAGCTGGGACAAAGCTGCAGCGATCACCGCGCAAGTCAAACCCGCCAGCAGTTGCGTGCGAGACATTTTGCCGGTTTGCCGGCCGCTGGGCCGCTTCCCGCCCGTCTGGCCCTCAATGCGTATGCTCACTCTGTTGCTCTCCCGAGCGGTGCTCCATTTGTGCTCTTCACGGCACAGAATCCGCTCCCATATTGACGCAATAAATTATATCCCGGTTGCGATTTATCTCCAGCTTTTACAAGACTTTACATTTCTGGAAGGGTTCCGTTTCAGGCGGCTTTCGAGAGGTGTGATTTTGTGTAGCGCCGGCGTCCCGCCGGCCCGACGGGTGGGCACGATGCCCGGCAGACAGCCGGCGGGACGCCGGCGCTACATAGCTGCATCGCAGTTGCAATTAATTGCAAGACAAGTACTCAGTGTAGGAATAGATAAGGGAAGGTTACGCCTTTGCTTGTTCCGTGGTGCGGCACTGGGCACAGTAGCCCCCGACTTCCAGCCGGGTGACGACAATGTGGAAGCGGCAATCCCTCTGAATCTGCCCCTTCAAACGATCAAAGAGATCGCTTTCGAATTCCGTAATCTTGCCGCATCGCAAACAAGCCATGTGGATGTGGTCCCGCTGCGGCCGACGCTCGTAGAAGTGCTTCTCACCCTGCATGTGCATGAGATCGAGTTCGTCAATCAATCCGTGCCGCTTCAGAAGTCCCAGAGTGCGATAGACAGTGACCCGGTCAATCTGAGGATCGATCCGTCGCGCTCGTCGCAGCAACTGACTGGCGTCAAGGTGCTGCTTGGCAGTTTCCACCACACTCAGAATGGTCCGGCGCTGGCGCGTCATGCGCAGCCCGCGCGACATAAGTTCGGCTTGCAGACGTCCAGGGATCTCAGTTTCTGGAAGGGGCATGGGGGTGTCCTTGTTGCAACTCGGTGGCAATTATAGCAGGAAAGCGCTGAAAACCGTCGTTTGGTCGTTGGCTAATGCACCAGGTTTCGACGTCTGCCAGAGTCATCGAAAGCCAAACGGCCATGCCAACGACCAACCACGGGTTCGCTGAAGACTGAAGACCGACGACTGACGACCGGTTACTGCCGAACGAGTAACGCCAGCCGCGGGAACCGAAATTGCCCGGCAGCGTCGTCAATCACATTGACCTGGCAGGTATAGAAACCCGGTTTTAGCTGGGTAAGGGGTACATCGAGTTGGAAAACTGCGGCTTTGCGGTCGGGCGCGTTCAACTGCTGGCTTTCGACCAGCGGCGTTTCGTAGGCTTTGGTGTTCCCGCGAAAGAAAGCGACATTGGTCAACAGCCGGATTGCGGAGTTGCTCCGGTTATTCGAGGGCGTGCTTGTGTTTGTCGTCGCTGCCGCCGGCTCGTAGACCTCGTAATAAAAATACAGGTGCTGTCCGGCGGAGAAAACGTGAGTGACGCTGGGAATGACTTCGGAGCCGTCGCGCACCAGCGGATTATCAGTCTTGCGCTTGGGGGCTGTCTCCAACTGATTGGCCAGCACGATCGAACTCATCTTCACTGGTGCCGACTTCAGATCCGGGACAGTGAGATCGGTTTCGAACGAACCCAGCCTTCCAGTCTGATTCTCTCGCACCACTATCTTGAGATGGTAGGTGCCTGGCGGCAGGACAAAGCCGCTGTTGTATTGCACATTCTTTCGTTGCACGAGTTGTGAAGCGTTCAGCGCCAGCTTAACGGTGTCGCGTATCTGACCCACGGGCCGTTTTTCCGGATCGGTCACAATGCCAAGAATGTCGAGAGTCGCGCGGTCCTGATCGTTGTTATGGGTGAAAGGAATCTGGGAGCCGGGCACGACCACCGACACCGGCACATAGAATTTGCGTTCCGCCAGGCGGAAGTAGGCAGCGGATAGATACACCGGCAGATCGGTGGTGGAAAGATCCGAGGCTAGTTCTTCATCCAGTTGGCGTTCACGATCGTCGCGCGTGGAATGCTGGAAGTCCGCGGGAGCGTAGTAGCCGCGCCGGAAATCGATCTTGACGCCAGGACGGTTGACCCGCACCGTGATGCGCCGGAATCGTCCGTCGCGGGCCGCATTTGAGCTGTGATAGCCGAGCAGGTAGTAAAGCGAAGTGTCCTGCTGCACTCCGGTGAAGACCTTGCCAAAATCGTTGGAGTCGAGGAAGGCGCGGCCGCCTGTGTCCCCCGCCAGTGTGACCAGTGTCTCCTGAGTCGTAGCGTTGGAGTCAAACGCGCTGGACATCGACTTGCCGGAATAAGGAGAAGTCCCGCGCATGCTGGCGTTTTGGGCTTCGCCACCGGCGACGATCGCCTGCAGGCCGCGAATGTCCATAGTGTAAATCGCCATGTTGGCGCGCACCGCCGCGTTGGTCGCGGAACGCAGTTGCGATTGGTTCTCAACTCCGGTGCGGTCCATGCCGCTGGAGAAATAAATCAAAGATTTTTTCTCATCGATCGAGGCCAGCTTATCCGCGATCGAACGCAGGGCCTGCAGGCGCCGGTCGGTGTTGAAGATGTTGTACTCGGTGTCATCGACCGTGAACGATCCGCCGGTCTCAGCTGTGCCCTCGGTCGTTCCCGTGCTGCCTTCTTCAAAGCCGTTCCCTGCGCCGAGATTGAAGGATTGCAGTGCCTTCTTCAACAACGCCCGATCAGAAGTGAAATCCTGATTCACGCTGAGCGTGCTGCCCAGCGAGACCACGGAAACCAGGTCCGCGGGCACCATCTGTTTGTCCACATAGTTCTGGGCCGCGGTGGTCGCCTGGTCGATTTCATCCGGTTCCATGGAACTCAAATCAAAGAACAGGATGATAAGCCGCCGGTCCTTCAACGGCCGCGTTTCAAGCGATGGTGCTGCGCCCACTTTCTGCGTTTGTGCAGGACGAAGCAGTGCGGCCTCGGTCGCTGCTGTCGAGAGCACAGCGTCGGTGTTCTCCAGATCGAACGAGATCACCTGCTGCGACTTGTTGTCCTCGAGGATGGTGAAGTCCTCGCGCTTGAGATCGCGCACCGGGTTGCCATTCTTGTCGCGCACCGTCACGTTCACCAGCACCAGTTCGGTTTTAGTTTTGAACGTGTACTCAGACGAGTCCTGAGAAATGACTCCCGTGCCTAGCATGACGACGACAAGGACAGACGCAAGCATGGAGCAACACACGTCCGCAATCCGCATGGATCGTCGCTCGCGACCGATGAGCATATACATCAGAATCTGAACCTCGCGGTCAGCAGCATGGTGCGCATCGCTCCCACGGAAATCACCCGGCCGAAAGTGGGCGAGTTCACGACGGTGTCGATTCCCGAGTACTGCGGAGTGTTGAAGACATTCGAGAGCTGCGCCCTGAATTCCAGGAAACGCGTCTCACTCAGGGGAATGACTTTAGTGAACGACATATCGAATAGACGGCTACCCGGCCCTTCGATACTGTTGCGGCGGGCATCGCCAAAAACTCCAGTGGGCGCGACGAAGGCGGCGGTGTTAAACCATTCCGCGATCGATGGATTTGCCACGGTGACGGACTGTCCCGGCACTACGTCCGCGCGCACCGTGCCGTTAGTGCCTCGGTTCACGTCAAGCACGCTGCCCAGAACACGGGGCGTGAAAGGCAATCCGGACGCGAGAGTCCAGTCGCCGCTCCAGTTCCAGTCTCCGAAGATGGCACGCAGGGGCGAACTACCGGAGAGCCATCGCCGCTGATGGCCGAAGGGAAGCTCCCACAAATAGTCGGCGGTGAAATTGTGACGCTGATCGAAGCTGGACAAGCCGCGCTCAGCCGCCAGATCGAAAGCGTCCTGCGCAACGTTGGTGGTGCCGGAAACCGAAGTACGTCCGGCGCCCTGCGCGACCAGTGGCTCACCGCTTCCGATGGTGGAAGCGTTGTCCAGCGATTTCGAAAAAGTGTACCGCCCGCCAATCGAGATGCCCGCCTGCAGGCGCTTCCGGACCCGTACCGACAATGCGTTGGCGGTCGAATCTCCGACTGAGTCTTCCCAGTAGAACGGCTGCACGCCGGGGAAGAGAACACCCGTCGCGGTGCGGTTGGGCGCTTCAAGAATGTCGAGGCGCGTGCCCTTGGTCCCGGTGTAATCGAGGTTCATGATCAGCGTGGGACGAATCTGCTGCTGAATGTCGAGATTCCATATCTGCACATAGCCCAGTCGGTAGTTGGGATCGACGCCGAAATTGTTGGTAATGGAGCCCGGGGGTACTGGTGGAAATCCATCCTGCAGCGTCAAATGTGTGGTCGCGGATTGCGTGTTGGTTGCCGTGGTCGAGAACGGAGGCTGGAACGCCATGTTCTGCACAATGCTTTGATACGCGCTGGTGTTGTAGTTGATGCCGTATCCGGCGCGAACCACTGTGTTGCGCAGCGGCTTCCAGGCCAGCCCCAGCCGGGGGGCGAAATTATTTCGATCCGGGCGCACAAGAGTCACGGGAAAGCTGCCGTTGTACGGTCCGGTCTGCCCGACTTCGACCGGCACTGGCGGCGAAGTGAAGGCCTCGGGCAGGTCCAGGTTCACGATGCGATTGTTCTCTTCGGAAAACGGCGAGAAGTATTCGTAACGCACGCCGAGATTTAAAGTCAGATTGCCGCGCAGCCGCCATTCGTCCTGGACAAACAGATCCCATGAATCGCCGCGAAAATGATAGTTGTTGTTGCCGAACTGCACCGAAGTGAGCTGCGGAAGTCCGAGCAGGAAGTCGGAAAAGTCATAGCCGCTGTTCAACCCGGTGAAGGTGAAAGTGCCGCGGGCATTGCTGTCGGTCTGAGTGTTGAGCTGAATTCGCCGGTAGTCGCCGCCCCAGCGCCAGGTATGCTTTCCGTGGCGGTAGATCAGGTTGTCGGTGAAGGTCAAGGTCTGATTGCGCAATAGTTGCGGATTGGTATCGCTCAAGCTCCCGAAATGTGTGAATGAGAGATTGGGCAGACCCCAATCAAACGGGTTGGTGGAAACGCCCGTGATGCCGAGGTTTCCGGTGATGTTCTGATTGAAGGCGTAGAGGTTTTGAGTGCTGGTCCGGGAACGATTGAAGTCGAGCCGCGCATTATTGATGACCTTGCCAAAGGTCCGCACGTACCCGATGGGCACATCGAAACTCCGGGTATGAGTATTGCCGCCCACACTCGGAAAGGCATTGGTCAGGTTCGCGCTGGCGGAGTGGTAATGAAACCCAAAATTCAGGCTGTTTCGTGGTCCGCGTTGGCCACGTTGTCCGCGGCCGTTGGTGGTGCTCCCGAGAGCATGGTTCAGACGGATGTTCAGGTCGTCGCTATCGTTGAGCGTCGATGTCACAAAATGAAAATTCGGCTGGTCGGGAGCCGCATTCGTAATATTCGGCAACGGGATGTATTGCAACAGCCCTTGCGAGGCAGGATTAATGGTTAGCCCGGCATTCTGCAAAATATTGCCCGGAATGGGCTGTCCGTTGTTGGGATTGATCAGCTGTACGCCAGACAATCCGGAAAAATCGCCGCCCCGCTCGGCAGCCGTCGGCACGAAGGAAAAAGCGTCAAAGGGAGAATCACCACGCGATCCGTTGTAGTTCACAAAGAAGAATGTCTTGCTGCCGCCTTTGTAGATTCCCGGGATATTCAGCGGCCCGCCCAGCGAGGCTCCGAAACGCTGCCGCATGTAGCTGGCTTTTTCGGTCGAACTGTCGGTGAGCGCAAAAGGCGAGGCATCCAGAGCCGAGTCTCCGACTGAGTAGTAGACCGAACCATGAGGACGGTTGATGTCGAACCGACCGCGGCCGCCGCCCAGCATCATTGGCCCGCCCGCACCGCCTCCTCCGCCGAAGCCTCCAAATCCACCAAACCCGCCGCCCGGAGCGCCACCGCCGGGTCCTCCCGCGCCCGGCCCGGCGAAGCCGCCGGCTTGTTCCCGTCCTTCGCGCATCCTTTGGTCGAGTTCGTCGGTGTTCATGCCGAACATGCCCACGCCCGAACTATTTCCGGAGACTGAAACCGATTCGGTGGCGATGTCTGGAGCGATTCCCGGCACCGGCATTCCCGACGGCACGATCTGGTCTGCCCCGCCGCCATTACCTGATTCCGCGGCGGCCAGTCCTTGCATCACGGCCATACTCTGAAATCCACGACCGGCGCCGGCCCGGGTCGTTGTCTGCACCGGGGGCGCCTGGGTGTGGGCAGCTTGTTGGGTCCGCGAGAGTAGCGTCAATTCCAGGTCGGCGCGAGAGCCTGCGCCACTCAGATCGATTTCCTTTGTAAGCGGTGTGAAGGCCGGCATATCAACCCGCAATTGATACTTACCCTGCCCCGTGACCTGCAGAGAATATCCGCCATTGGTGTCGGTGGAAGTCTGCACTTTTTCCTGGGTGGAGGAGTTGGTCGCGGTTACCGTCGCGCCCGGAATCGGAGTATTCCCCGACTTCGCAATTCCGGTAATCGAGAGGGTTGCCGCAGGAGTTGCATCTTGCGCCAGTGACCAGTTAGCAGCCAACAAAAGCAGCGCGACCAGTTGCACAGCAACGATCAAGGTCTGGAAACAGGAGGTCCGGACATACCACGGTTCAGTATTTGCTTTCATGTCCGGATTTTCCGACGAACTACGGGAAGCATAAATATATTCAACACTGTGCAGGCTATCCAACGGGTAAAAACTCGGTCAACTACTGTAAAGTTTCGTAAACCCTGATCGCTTATGGCTTAACCCGTTATGGAATTAGACGCATCTCCGCGACCAACGATTACGTCTTCAGTATCTGTAGAGGAAGAATATAGGTAGGTGGGAATCTCACTCAAAATATCGGTGCGGGCAGGGACAAACTTCTACTTCCATATGGAATTTAAGTCCCAAATCGTGAGCGAGTTCACCTTCGTTCCCGTCCCGTTCGAATAAAGCTCAATCCCATCACTGCCTGGCGGAGGGTAAATGCGCTCAGACAAGACACGCTCACCATCGTTTACGAAGACCTCTACGCTGGAGCGATCGACGAAGACACGCACGTTGAGTTTGGCGCCCTTCTCGATTTTGGCCGAGTGACGTTCCGGAAAATCCTTGCTGAACGAGACTTCTCCGGAGCGCGTTCGATCCACATAGACTTCGCCGTGCACTAGGTCGAAACCGATCAGCGTCTCAACCTCTTTATTCTTGCGTACGCGAAAGCCGATCTCCCCGGCTTGTCCAGGTTGCAGGTCGGCTTCAAACTCATAAACTTCGCCCCTGGTTCCGGTCTCGCGGATTCTTGCGTTTGCCTCGTCGACGCTGGCATTCGCGATTCGGAGCTTTTCGCGGCGTAACGTTTCCAGTTCACGAACCGGTCGCTGCACCAGGCGGAGCCCGTCCGAGTATCTACGCAGCATCAGAGTACGCGGCACAGATTGCGCTCCGCGCCACAGCACAGTCGGTTCGGCATTCGCATATTTCCAGTTACTGAACCAGCCAATCCAAAGATGCCGCCCATCGGTCGATGGAACATCCTTCCAGGTGTTGGTGGCATAGAAGTCCTTGCCCCAATCGGCCCAGAGGGCGGGAGTGTCGGGAACCTCGCTGGTGAAAGCCGTACCATCGAACCTGCCGATCACGTAGCGGACCCCCGTCCCTCCCGCTGGCGCTCCCGGATTGCGATTGATGATCAGCACCCACTTCTTTTCCGCGCTGCCTTCAACCGGAAGTTCGAACAGGTCGGGACACTCCCACTGTCCCGCGGTGTCCCCGGCGGGGCCGAAAGTTGAGCGCCTGGTCCAATGTTTAAGATCGGGCGAGTCGAGGACCACCAGCGTCCTTTCGTCGGCCAGCACTGCCACCATCACCCACTTGTGTTGCGGCGCGTACCAGAAGACATTGGGATCGCGAAAGTCGGAAGCGTCCAGGTCGGCGACAGGATTGCCGGAGTAGTTCGTCCAGGTGCGCCCGCGGTCGTTGCTGACAGCAATATGCTGTTTCTGCTTGTTCTTGTATGCACCGGTGTAGATGGCGATCAGGCACGAGTGGTCCTGCGGATCGGGGTTCTTGCACAGCCCACTGCTGTTTTCCCAGTCAACCACAGCGCTGCCGGAATAAACCATGTAGTTACCGGGATCTTCGCGCAGCGCGACCGGCAGATTCTGCCAGTGCACCATGTCGGTGCTGACGGCGTGTCCCCAACTCATGTGTCCCCACACCTGGCCTTCGGGGTTGTACTGGTAGAACAGGTGATACTCGCCTTTGTAGAAGACGGTGCCATTGGCATCGTTCATGAAATTCTCGGGCGGCGTGAAATGGTACTGCGGCCGCCAGGGCTGATCGTAGGAAGGTTCTTGCGCCAGCGAATGCGACCCGAGCATCGGCCAAATCGCGAAGGCGAGAAACAGCGACAGCGTGATCTTGTTCATGGTGGGTCTTTGGTCCATGGCCGTTGGTCTTTGGCCGTTTGGCTTCCGACGGCTCTGTCAGACGTCGGAACTTGGTGTCTTTGCCAACGACCAAAGACCAACGACTAACGACGGCTGGAGTCTAAGGCTTGTGCTGGCTCTGCTTTTCAGATTCCTCAATCGCTTTGCGGAACTGCTCGACGGCAGTAACCTGTGGCGGATTGAGTGAGTCCTTCGCGATGTAGCGCCAGACCGGCGGGGCGTCCAACGGATACTCGCCTCCACCCCGATAGACTTCAAAGGTATCTTCAGACGAAAGCACCTGACTGCCCATTTGCGGACCCCGGTCACGGGAATCGCCGGGAAGAGGCTCGGTCAGGTCTGGAGGACGGCCGGGCTGCTGCGGCTGACCGATGCGAGCGTCCGGGACGCCGGGTTGGTAGACGGGCGGGCGGGTGTCGAGCGGTGAATGGCTGATGACGGGACCGCTCTTATTTCCCGCGCGAACTGCGATGATCAAATCCGCGGTTTGCGCATCTGTTACCAGACTGAACCGTCCCCATTTTTCGAGAGCTCTTTCCACTTCGTTCATGGCGTTGCGGTTGGCCCAGGGATGGGTCACCCCTTCGCCGGCATCGGGATGGACGACGACCAGTACTCTCTGCGCCCGCAATACGTCGTCGGCAAGCAACTGTTTCTTCTTGTTTTTTGCGTTGATCTGGGGGACCAGCAGAAGGAAGAAGCAGATCAATACAATCGAGATGCGATTCGACATGGTCGCCTCCGGCGCGGCGGACACGTACTGCGCGATTATACGGCGAAAGCCAGGCCAAGGAATCCGTAAAGGACCTGAAAGGGCGGCAACTCCCACTTCTCGCAAAAACGCGAGAAATGGGGCACCCCATCCCCAGATGGGGTACCCTCCAAATTCGTCAAAGTTTGAAGGGTTTCCTCTGTGTACTCTGTGTCCTCCGTGGTGAAAAGATCTGGAAAACGATTCCATCCACAGCGTTCGTTGACTTGCCCTGATTCTTCTACGTAAGATTCAAACCCCAGATGATTGGCCATACTATTTCGCATTACCGGGTCATCGAAGAACTGGGAGGCGGCGGGATGGGTGTCGTCTACAAGGCCGAAGACACCGAACTGCGCCGGCTGGTTGCACTCAAATTCCTGCCTGAACTGGTGGCCCAGGATCCAGTGGTCCTGGAGCGATTTCGCTGGGAGGCGCGGGCCGCTTCCGCTCTGAACCATCCCAACATCTGTGTGATCTACGAAGTCGGTGAGGCGCAGCGCAAGCGCTTCATCGCCATGGAGTTTCTGGATGGCACGACTCTCCGGCAGCGTATCGCCGAGGGGCCGCTGCCCTTGTCCCAGTTGCTCGATCTCGGCGTCGAGATCGCCGACGCCCTCGACGCTGCCCATACCCACGGCATCATCCATCGCGACATCAAGCCGGCAAACATTTTTGTCACCCAGCGAGGCCATGCCAAGATTCTCGATTTTGGTCTGGCAAAACTCGCTGTGGGCGACGAGGCCAGCGTCAGCGGCAACACCTTCGGCGGGATCACCCGATCGCCCGAAGAAGCGCAGCGTGCCGGCCACGTTCTCGGGACTCTCCATTACATGTCGCCGGAGCAGGCCCTGGGCCAGCCTCTGGATTCCCGCACTGACCTCTTCTCCTTCGGCGTCGTGCTTTACGAGATGGCGACTGGAGTCCTGCCTTTTCGGGGACAAACTACCGCTGCCTTCTTCGACTCCCTGATTCACAGCATGCCCGAGTGGCCGGTGCGATTTGATTCCGCAACGCCCGCCGAGCTTGAACGCATCGTGCGAAAAGCTCTGGAGAAAAATGTCGAGCGCCGCTACGCCAGCGCGGCGGAGATGCGGACCGATCTGCAAAACCTTCGCCGGGCAATCGACTCGGGGCAAACCGTTGCCCTCGGATCGTCCGCCAAACGGGCGCCGGATTCGAAGGAGCGTATCCGCTCTTTCTTTGCCGCCACACCGACGACCGTCAAACCCGAACCCAGGATCGGACTTGCGACCAAAGTGGCCATGAGTCTATGCGTCGCCGCGGCCTGTGATTGTGGTAGCCATGTTCTTGTGGGTCCCAAGCTCTCCGCCCGTGGTGATTTCTTCGCTACAGATCACCAGTGATGGCGTCTCAAAACGCTCGCTGGTCACGGACGGATCCCGACTGTACTTTTCCGAAAATGTCGGCGGCCATTCAGTCTTGCGGCAAGTTTCGACCTCGGGTGGAGAAACTGCGCCGGTGCCGATTTCTCTGGTGAGCGCAGACATCTATGATTTCTATCCGGGCCGTTCCGAGCTTCTGGTGAAAGGCGTAGCCGAGGGCTCCGAGACCGAGTGGCCAGTCTGGATATTGCCGCTTCCCGCAGGATCGCTAAGGCCTGTGGGGGACATTCTGGCTCACGGAGCCACTTGGGCGCCGGACGGTCAACGCATCGTTTATGTGAGGAAGTCGGGCCTGTACTCGTGCAATGCCGACGGAACCGATTCGCGGGAACTCGTCTCCATGCCCGGAGTTCCATTTGCGCCCCGCTTCTCTCCCGATGGCCGCAGGATTCGCTTCACCATCCGCGATACCAACCAGCGCACGTCTTCTCTATGGGAGGTCTCTCCCGACGGGAAGAACCTGCACCCGGTATTGCCGGACTGGAACCGGCCGGCCCAGGAGGTTGGCGGTACCTGGACGCCCAACGGGGAGTACTTCCTGTTTGAGTCGACGCGAGATCACACCCAGAATATTTGGGCCCGGCGCGAAAGCACGTCAATATTTCGCAAAGCCAACGTGGAACCGACTCAGCTGACCGTCGGACAACTCTTATTCAGCAGCCCAACCCCAAGTGTGGACGGAAAGAAGCTGTTCGTGATCGGCCAGCAGCGCCGCTTCGATCTCGTCCACATGGACAACAATGCCCAGCAGTTTTCCATCTACTTTCCCGGTGTGTCGGCAGGCGAGGCCGACATCACTCGCGATGGCCGGTGGATCACATACGTCACACATCCCGATCTCACGCTATGGCGCAGCACGCCGGACGGAAGCTTCCGCACTCAACTGACCTACGCGCCGATGCAGGCGCACATGCCCCGCTGGTCGCCCGACGGAAGCCAGATCGCGTTTGTGGCCGCGCGTCCGGGACGGCCGTGGAAAATTTTCGTGATGCCGGCCGCAGGCGGCACTCCACAGGAAGTGACCACGGGCGATCGCAACCAAGGCGACCCGACCTGGATGCCCAATGGCGATTCCATCGTGTTTGCTGGAATGCCGTGGCTGGAATATGGGACGACATCGGGTCCGAACGTCCATATCGTTGATGTGAAGACTTCGCAAATCTCCGACTTGCCGGAGTCAGAGAGTCTTTTCAGTCCGCGCTGCTCGCCGGATGGCCGTTACGTGGCCGCTCTCTCCGCCGACTCCAGCAAACTGATGCTCTACGACACGGAAAAGAAAAGCTGGAAACAGCTCGCGGCTTCGCGTTTCGCCTTCGAAAACTGGTCGCACGACGGCAAGTATCTTTATGCCGAGGATTATCCCGAAAAGGTGGATGACTTCGTCCGCGTGAACGCAGCCAGCGGAAAAATGGAAAGCATGTTCAGCCTGAAGGATGTTCCCCGCGGCTTCGATCCCTGGGAATTCTGGATCGGCCTTGCCTCCGACGACTCACTGCTCATTATGCGGGACAAGAGTACTCAGGAGATTTACAGCTTAGATGTGCGCTTTCCGTAGCGCAGGGAATGGCAGGCCGACTTTCGGCCCTACGGATAGCTAATTCTGGTAATGAGTGTAGTGGCGATTTTACGACGGTAGTGAGCCACCCGCGTGAGCCTGAGGATGCGTAGGTCTATGGCTGGCAAACTCTGCGGTCGTTTCCCGGACGCCGGTAAAGTAGACGTGCCCGCGCTGGATCAAGTTTCCGCTCACCCAATATACGGAGCATCCCTGTAAGCGGAATTCTTTGCCGGTTGAGATGTGAACGGCTGTATAGAACCATTCGACCGCCACGCGATCACCGGCTTCCGTGAAGCTGGTGATGTGATGAGTATTGTTGGAATACTTTTTCATCATGGGGATGATCCAGTGTTCTCCAACCATCTTCTTGCCTCGGTGGGTCGCTCCGTCACCAAGGAGCGTGACGACGGCATCGTCACTGAAGTAGTCCAGGACTTTACCAGGGGTACTTCCTCGCCATGCCTCAAAATACTCGTCGATGAGGCGGCGGAGTGGACTGGTTTCGACACCAAACTGATTTGTCATAACATCCTCCTTGTAAGACAATGCATTCCAAGATTCCTTCGACTCCCTGTCCTACGCGTTTTCAAACACTGACGGGCCCAATCTGCGCGATCGCCGGAGTTTGAATAGGCAGTTCCTTGTCTTTTCTTCTGGACCGGTAGTTCTCATGGAACCATGCGGGGATGGCCAAGCTAAGCACCGTGGCGAGTGCCACGCTGAACTTGGCCCATCCAGGCAGGCCGACCCAATAGGGCAAACCCGCCTCCGACCACGGAGCCGTGACGAACAGAGAAAACACAAATACCTGCAGGGAATGTCTGCCCAGCAGGTTCATGTACTTGAACAGGCGGAGCGTCATCAACTTGCTGTCGAAGGTTCGCGGAAGCCACCAAAGGATGTACCCGAGACAGGCCGCGTCGAGGAACCTTGCGGGATTTTGTCCAGTGCCGGCGATGAACTTCAGCGGTGGCGTCAGGCCAGTGATGAATTCGAAATGGCGGTCCAGGAAAAAGAACAGCGCAGCGGCGATGCAGACCAGCAGCAATGCGCGTGACCTGGGCACAACCTCCTCGCCGCGCAGTTTCCGCGAGCCCAGGTATTGGCCGGCGAAGAAGTATGCTTGCCAGGCCAGGATGTTGAATCCTCCCAGGTAAATCCAGGGCAAGTCGTAGGTAGCGTCTCCGAAACCGCGTTGCGAGGCCAACCACAGCAATGCGCTGATCAGGCCCACCAACCAGGCCCGACCCTTCATCATTTGTTCGAGTACAAGCGGGGTAAACAACAGGAAAACGCAGTACATCGGAAGAATGTCACAGTAACCCGGCTGATACAGGAGTAGAGCCCCTGCAAAAAATGCCTGGAGGGGCTGAGCGGCTTGAAAGGAAGTCTGCTTCAGAACTACCGCACCGAGGATGCCAAGCGCGAGTAGCAGAAGATGGACCAGATAGATGTCGCGCGTTCGGCCGAGCACGCGCGCTTCCATGGCGGCCTGCCCCCGCCTGCTCCGAATCCGCAAGTAGACCCATCCCGATACCAACCCGGACAGGAATACGAACCCATCTGGGGCCGAGGCGAAGCCGAAGGTGTACTGGGTGAACCGCTCCAGCGGTTGCTGGGGCAAGTGGGTGAGCGTCATGAGGATGAGGAAATAGCCACGCAGGCTATCGACTCGCCAGTCTCTAGACATAGCTGCACTGTCTTCTGCAATCCTTCCTCCAAGCAAACTGAACTAATCAAATGGTTTAGCGGGGCTTGGCGCTGTGCGAATGTGCAAGATATTACAACTTGGCCAGTTTTCGTGTTCCAGGCACTTGCAGAGGTGACTTAAGGGGTCTTTCGTTGTTGAGAGGAAGCAAGCCATTACTAAGCCCGCGCTATTATGCGAAACGGCCCGGGCACAAGATAGTTGATGTAAACAGATGGCGACTACACCGACGATGCGGTCAATGAGCGGGCACCCGGCTGGTGTTGCGCCTACTGACTGTTTTCACTATCGCTCGGGATCAGCTCGCAGTTCGCCGTGCACTTCACGGCCTGAAACTCGATTTCCGCTTTCTTGTGGGAGCGGACCGGCGACTCTTGCAAAACGATCAGCGACTGCGGGCCATCGGCTCGATTGATCTTGCACTCGAATTCCATGGACTGGACGCCCCTTTGTTTGCAGGCGGTTTGCGCTAGAGCCGAAGCCAATGTGGCTGGATTGTCGTAAACCTGATCCGCCGTCTTCGAGGGCAATACCGCAATCGTGACCGGCGCCCCGGCTTTGATCTTTACCCACATGCGCTGGCTGTCGTATTCCGGGGTTAGCACGCTGTAAAGTTTCGGTGCCGGCGTGAGATCGTATTTTTCCTTCACCAGGCGCATCCACTGATACTCAGGCTGGATGCAGTTCTGGACGCACTGCCAACTGTGATAGGTAATCTGTACTTCGTTGGGAGAAATGAATCGCCTAGCGTTCACCCGTCCTGCGATCGCTCCGATTCCTTGCAGGATCGCGCGGTCCGGAGTGCGTTCATCGCGGATTACCAGCACCATCGGCCGGTCGGAGGGAAGATGGCATTCGTAGGTGGTGTCCATGACGTGCTCGCGCCAGCAACGATATTCCAGGTTTCCGAGTGTTTCGGGATGGAGCAGCGCGTCATTCCACTCGGACGCCCCAGCCATGGCCAGCGTCACTGGCTGGCGGGCGTGAATGATCACATGGATGTCGCCACCCTTGACCGCGGGCCGGTAAACCCGCCCGGTGTGGAAGTCCGACGGATCGAGTTGGACGATCTCGTCACTGGCCCGTACCCAGTCGAAAGTCCGGGGCGCTTGCGCCGAAAGGTTAAGGGCACACAACACGAACAGCATCGTTAACAGGGATAGATGCTTCATATTGGAATCTATTTTGGTATGGTTGAGGCCGTCACATAAGCGGATTTCGTCGTTTTCAGTTACGTAGGTACCCGGTGAGTGGCTGCCGTGTATCTGCAATCATCAGTGGCACGTACACAACCTATGAAGAAACGTCCACTCCCGGTGACCCTGCTCAGTTTGTTGCTCGTGGCAGCGGGTGCAGTTGGACTTGTGTACCACTTGAACGAACTCGACCGGCATCATCCCTTTCAGAACGACTTCTTATTAATTGAGTTGGTCCGGCTGATCGCGATTCTTAGCGGCGTGTACATGCTTCGCGGCAGCAACTGGGCACGCTGGCTGGCCCTGGTTTGGATCGGATTCCATGTGGTCGTAAGTGCATTCCATTCACTGCCGGAATTTGGGTTCCATGGCTTGCTATTTGCAGTCTTCGCGTACTTTTTGCTTCGTCTGCAAGCCACGGAATACTTTTGCACTGAGGGAAGGGAATGAATCGCATTGTTGGCGGTTGCCCAAAAGGCAGGAACCTGGCGATGTTATGCCAGCAGCTAAACGGCAAGCTCGGGAAGTTGCGTTCACTTGCGGATTGCGATTGCTTCGGAAGGATTACGTGGGTTGTAGCGAACCCGAAAACCGCATTCAGTTGGCAGGTAGTCTACTTTGCCCAATACAAACTCCTTGTCGACATCCAACCAGCCCGAATTCGCCCAGACGTAGTAGTCGTGTCCATCGACTATGTATCGAAGGCGATACTCTCCGCTGTACATGACGATGGCACGAGATGAGTCCGCAACATCTGCCCGTACCACTCTACTTCCCGCCACAGTACAACCAATTTCTGGCCATGAATCCGTGCTTCCGAGACGGAGAAGATAAACTACTGATCCGAGCGCGAACACCAATAGAAGTGCGATCCACCACGTCCGATTCTTGGTGCGTCCCGTGGAGGAGGCGTGATCACGCATAGGAGCCAAAATCGTAGCGGGTGTACTCGGTTGGCGGTTTTTTATTATTGCGTTGATGAGCGAAATCGTGATGTTACTTCAAATCACGATTCCACCGTAAACTGCGCCGAGGTGGTATAGAATTCGCCCCGGTATCAGAGCGACCAAAATATTGGGAGGAAAGAATGAAGAAATCACTGTTAACCGTCGCCCTCGCGACGGCGTTGATGATCGCATGGTCGATCGGACGAGTGCAGGGACAAGCTTGGTCGAAAGGCAAAGTGATCTTCGTCTCGGCGGATGAGACGAATTACCAGGCTATGGGCACCACCAATGGTGTCTCCATGGCCGCAATCTTTGGCGATTCAAGCAAAGGAGCGCACGCAACATTCAGCAAGTTTGTTCCGGGATACGATGCCGGCATGCACACCCACACGAACGATGTCTGGATCGTTGGTGTGAAGGGCGCATATCTATACAAGGATGAAGCCGGTGAAAAGCGTATCGGGCCGGGCGTTTTCTTGCGGGTGCCCGGCGGCCACAAGCACTGGAGCGGAGGCGATCCCAAAGAGGGAGCGATTTTCTACGAAGAGTCGTCCGGCAAGTTCGACTCCATCCCTGCAAAGTAGGATTCAAGATCAATCTCCACTTCTGGCCGAAAGCGGCGAGAGGGGGGCTTGCTCTCAGTCGTCAGTCTTCAGTCTTCGGCAATTCTGGAACTCCGGGTTTTCCTGAAGACTGACGACTGATGACTGCCATCGTTTTTTCTTCTGTTCGATGAAATCCTCCAAGCGGAACAAGCGGCGAAAATCCGTGGACCAGACAGTCCGTTCTGGGCCGCCGGAATTACTCTCTCCTGTAGTCTTCATTGTTTCGATCATCGCTCTCTTTGCGGGCGTGTTCGCAATCTATAGCCCGACTCTTGACTATCAATTTATCCTCGACGACCACCACTACCTCGGGGATCCGCGATTGCAATCTTCGGGACACATTTGGGAATACTTCACAACCTTTGTATGGGCGCAATTCACGGGTGGGCCGTCAAGTTTCTATCGACCGCTTTTCCTTTTGTGGATGCGCCTGAACATCATTCTCTTCGGGATGTCCGCGGGCGGATGGCATTTTCTCAGTGTCGCCAAACATCTGGGAGCCGTGATCTGCCTCGGTCTCCTGGTATGGAGACTACTGAAAGATCGCACCGCTGCCCTGCTGGCGATGACCTTATTCGCCCTGCATCCTTCTCACACAGAATCCGTGGCGTGGATTTCGGTGCCCGATCCTTTGATGTCTGCTGCGATTCTGGGATCGCTGATCCTGTTCTTTAATTACTGTGTTCCACATTTTGACCAACAACTCACCAGAAAAGGCCGCAAGGTAGACCGCACCCGATCATGGCGCTGGCTGGTGGCTTCCGCGGCTGCTTGTCTCGTCGCGCTGTTGGCCAAGGAGACGGGCATCATTTTCCCGACTTTTATCTTCGCTCTGACGTTCGCCATGCCGATCGGTGACGGCAGTGGAACGACGACTCTCAAATCAAGGCTGCTGGGAGCTATTCGCCTAACTCTTCCGTTTCTGGCCGTGACTGTGACATACCTTCTCCTGCGCCGGAACGCTCTCGGAGAGATCGCCCCCCGCACTCAAGGTTTGCCCTTGCGTACGGTGCTGCTGTCCTGGCCGGCCACCCTGTGGTTTTATTGCAAGGTTCTTCTGTGGCCGGTGCGCTCGCGCGCATTCGGTGACTCCATCCCAGCCGACTCATTTTCTCTGAACGGCGTGCTTTTTCCTGCCCTCGCTATGTCTTGCGTGATAGGGCTTCTCGTGTGGGGCGTAGTTTGGTGCTGGAAGAAAGGGCGCCGTGATCTTTCTGAATCGGAAGCCGTGGGAGTGCAACGGGCACTCATAGTGGGCACTCTCGCTCTAGTCTGCTGATCGCCACCGCATGGCGCGTCACAAACAAGCATCGCGTATCGCTACTATTCGTGGCTGGGCTGGTGGCTGTCGCTCTTGCTGTACTTACGGTCAGGCAAGAAAGCACATGGAAGGATGATCTAACGGTCTTCACCGTGGCTCATGAGATCGCACCCCGCAACGAGCCCGTTCGCCTGAGTCTCGCGAGGGCGCGAGTGCAGATGGCCATGCGCCTCGATGAGGAAGGCCGATGCGACGAAGCGATCCCCGTCTTGGAACAAACTACCCGGGATTATCCCAAAGACTGGTTTGCCTGGGCGGGCCTCGGAGAGTGTTTTTTCAAACTCAACGATCTGACGAGAGCAGAACAAGCGCTGCATGAGGCCTCTGATCTCTCCCATCAGCCTCGCGTAACCGAGCAGTGGCAACAACTCCGCGCCAGGATGGGACTCAAGCCGGCCTCTCAGTAGTCCGCCGCCTGATCATTTCATTGGAAGAATGGCGGCCCCCGAAGGGGGGCCTATTCCAGCCCTCACATCAATGCGTGAACGAGAAGTTCAGTCCGGTGGTCAGCAGAATGTCGTTCTGCTTGGCGCCCGCGGGCGGATTTGTAACGTAGATATCTCCGAACGCGTTCTGCCATCCCAGCCATTTGCTGATCTTGGTCACCGTGCCTAAATTGAACGTTGCACGGTATTCGCCGGTCTCATTCAGGTTGGGAAAGAAGTATAGTTTTTGGACCAGCACGGTGTTCTTCCCCAGTTTTTGATTGAGTTCCTCACCGATAGACGCGGCAGCAAAACTGCGGCTGGGGAGCAGCGAATATTTCTCACGGGTGTAGTTGATGCCACCCAACAGGTCCAGCGTGGTTCTTTCGTTCTTGATTACGTGCAAGCCAAGACCGCCACCAAACACGGAACGAAGATCCAAAGTTTGCAGAGCATCGGTCTGGAAGTCTGCTCCGACGTATCCGAACAGGCGGGGAGTGAAGTCGTGGTCGTAACGTATTCCGCCCTGTACCGCGTTGGCGGTGGTGGAAGGTGTCGCGCCGGGGGCGTCGTTGGCCGCATAGACGCTGTTGGTGTAGAGACCCAGGTGGTCGTGCAGGGTTTTGCGGTCGGCGGTAAAGGCGAGAGCCAGATTCTTGGTTTCGCTGTTGCCCCGGGTCAAACCAAATCCTACGTTCGCCCCGCCCTGCCAACCTTCCAGCAGACCCGGATGCAACGATTTCTCATACGCCGCCTGCTGCGCTTCGCCGAATATCTTGCTGACAGAGTCTTTAGGCTCGGTGACCGTGCCTGCGTTGGCCGTGGCCACGGCAAAATTGCCGTCCGAAGTGGTGACGGTTCCTGAAACCGTCTTACCGTCGCTCAAGGTCATGTGCAACGCCTGCGAAGAGGTAATTTCCTGGACGGCCGACCAATCCACAGTGACCTCACCCGCAAATTCAGTCTTGATGACCAGCGCTTTGCCATCCGACTGCTCAATGGTTCCGGTCAAGCGGTCGCCATTCTTCAACACAATCTGGTCAGCGAATAGCGATGCTGGCAACAGACAAACGAGAATCAGCCCCAGTGCTTGTAGTTTCGACACGTCTTCCCTCCAAAGGTGAACTGCAGAAATCGTGGATTAATTCATGGTTTCTGAAAGGCCGCAAATTTCAAAAGAAGAGGATCAACAGCGGGGGTTGCCAACTGCGTGACTCGCTCATTCTTAAAAATTATCCGTGGGACAAAGCCAGCAGATTATATGGGACGGGCGGAGTTAGAGCAAAGGGTTCGCTCTTCGGCCGGGGAAACTACCATGTCAGCTATGCAGGATTCCCTGCAAGCGATTGCGTGCGGAACGCGATCCAGAATTTAGCTGGGACGGTTGGAAACATCCGCGGGCGCGGTCTTTGCTTCAGCGCTGGCGCTGCTCGCATGCTCCACGGAATCTTGTTTCATTCCATCTTTCAGAGCGCGAATCCCTTCGCCGATCCCCTTGCCTAGCTCCGGCAGTTTCTTGGGACCAAACACCAATAGCGCGATCGCGAAAATCACCAGCAGATGCATCGGTTGAAACAGGCCTTCAAGCATGAAAATCCTCCGCCGCCGATGGCTGGCAGCAAGCCCAACAGTATCGAAAGCGGCGCATCACGTCAACTTGCCATGCGGCCACCTCAAACGGGAGGTGGGACAGTTACCTCCGTGACCTACCCGCGCGCGGATTAGGGCTCTATGTTGCCCACAGGTAGCCGGGAAGATCGAATCCCGGCCGAGGAGCCGGAGTGCGCCGTCAGACCCTGCTTTTTCTGTTGTTTACGTTCTCCGGGGCATTTGCGTCGGTACGCCAGAACGATGCTTCCGCCGTGAGTTGTACCCAGTTTATGGCATGGACGGCAGGAGGAATGTCCAGCCAGCGACTCAGCCAGCTTGCTCATCAGCGCGGAATTGCTTTCACCCTCGATGCGGGGACATCGCAATCTTTGCAGACTGCCGGTGCCGAGCCGGCCTTACTCGAAAATCTGCGTTCCCTCGATCCTCAGGGGAACAATTCGAAGTCGAACGATCTGCAGTCCAACGATCTGAAGTCCAACGACCAATCCAGGCCAGCAGACGCTTGTCCGGCCTCGCTCGCCCGTGCTGGCGAATTGATCCGCCAGAAAAAGTATCAGGACGCACAATCCATATTGCAAAAGTTGATTGCGTCCGATCCTGCTGATGCGTCCCTTGAGTTCACCCTCGGCTACGTTTACCAGCAGCAGGAAGACTGGGACGAAGCGTTAGACGCCTATCAGGCCTCCCAAAAGCTGATGCCGGGCCTTTCCGACGTGCACAGCCGCCTGGCCTATCTTCTTTATCGTGCCGATGACGCCGATGGCGCGATTGCTGCAGCTCGAACTGCCCTCAGCATCGATCCCCGGAACGCCGAGGCTTATCGCTTTCTGGGACTCGGTCTGTACGCTAGCGTACGTTATCCAGCTGCCGTACACGCTTTTCGGGAATCTCTGGTCCTGCAGCCCAATAACGCAGACGTCTACTACGACCTGGGGATCACCTTGCGCGACAAAGGTGACATCGACGGCGCCGCAGCCGCGTATCGCAAAGCGATCGCGTTGAATCCCCAGCTCTGGGAGGCGCACAACAATCTGGGAATGCTCCTGCATGATCTGAAAAGCTTCGACGGAGCTGTCGCGGAATACCTGGAGGCCAAACGCCTGGCGCCGGAAGAGTCGGTCGTCCGCAACAACCTGGGTAACACCTATTGCGATAAAAGCGAATATGACGCCGCTATCACTGAGTTCCGCGACCTTTATCGCATGGACTCCGGCTGGCAGCTTGGTCACAGCTGTGTAGCTCGGGCGCTGATGTCGAAGCGCGACTACCAGTCCGCGATCGTGGAACTGCGCGCTGCCATCCTGCAGAATCCCGACGGTCCCGACGAGCACCGGTATCTGGGACAGGCTCTGCTTCTGGTCCGCCAGCAAGCCGAGGCAGTGCGCGAGTTGCGAAAGGCGGTCCAGTTGGATCCGGATTCTGCTCTGGCCCATCACTATCTGGGGACGGCGCTTTTCAACGGCGAAGACTTCAAGGCCGCCGAAACCGAATTTCGTCAGGCCCTTCGGCTGCAACCCAACGCCGACAATCATTACTATCTGGCCGCCTGCCTGATGAGCATGGGGCGCTACGATGCGGCTCTTACCGAACTGGACACGGCTGCCCGGCTCGAACCCGCGCAAGACCTCTATCGCAACCGCAAACAGGAGCTTCTGAAACTGATGCGGGCGTCGAACGTGCGGCCCGTCGGGTCCGCAGTACCAAAACGGTAGCGAAAGCAAATGAAATCTAATTCTTATTGATTCGTCTGTCTGGGCCCATCATCCGTTATGCACTATAGGGCAGTGTCCAACATGAACTGTCGTGCGTCGGAGAACCGGCCATCCAGACCTAGAATGTTTTTTAGGATTCAGGGCGCGAAAACGATTTTCGCTCCGGGAGCAACTGATGAACTCCGCGACACCCTCACCGTCGGTCGATAAGACTTCGCTTCCCCCAGTTGTTCTACCGGCGGAAATTGGCTTCCAGCGCGCCACAACGTCGGTGGAGAATCTCCCGTCAGCCCTCGGTCCGCGGCGCATCGGATATGGCTTGCCTTGCATAAAGTGCAAGACCTATTACGCTGCCGACCTATCCATGTGTCCGGTTTGCAAGACAGAGGAAAGAGTTTCGCCGATTGTGGCCCTGGCCACCGGCGGTTCATATCCGACCGCTCCGGAAACTGCTTTGCCCGTGCCCGACGAGGCTGCTCTTGAAGAAGAACGTGAGCGCTTTTTGCGCGAGTTCAAAGCTCAGGCCCTTTCTGCCGACACCCAAGGTGACCTGGCTGACATCGCGCCGGTCAAAAGTCTGAGTTGCAACAAAGAAGCCAACCATCAAGGCATGTACGAACCTGCCGCGGTCTGCCAGAGCTGCCATACCAAGTTGCAGGAGCGGATTGATCTGCTGGAAGCGGCCCTGCACATGGACCTGACCGAGGCCACGCAGGTTGTCTACGAAGCGGTTTGGGCCGATCCTTCTGACCCGAGCAAGACTTATCAAAATGCAGCCCGCGCTATTCTGGGCGAAATGCGCAAACGCGCCGGCATCTCGGCCGTGCTGGGCTCGTTTCAGCCCCTCGCCCACTGAGGCAGGCAATTGGATTGAGCATGGTGGGAATGGCGCCCGGCGTCGGACCTTGGACGTCAGCAAAGCCATGGTGTTGAGGTCCGAGGCCCGACGTCCGATTCTACTCAGGCTTCAGGCTGACAAATTTTCTGCCTGCATAGAGGCGGTAGGCGCCTCCGTCCTCCACGATCTTCAACGGCACCGGATGCGCGAGTTTCTCGTCCATCTTGCCGGCAACGCTGAACAGGTCGTTGGCTCCGACGTCCATCACCAGAAATTTTCCGTCCTGCGAGAAGCCAAAACCATATTGGCCGGGCGGCAAATCCGTTCCTTCGATGTTGAGTTTCACTTCCGTGATCAGCATTCCCTGATACTTCGCTTGAACGTCGGAGGCGTATCCCGAGGTGTCCACCAGTCCGGCCAGAACCAGCTTTCCGCTGGCTACGCTAAATCCCGCCGAGTTTCGCATCTGCACCGTGGCTGATTGCCCGCGGAAGAAATAAGTCGCAGGAGTAGCTTTTCGGACTTCATCGGCGCTCAGTACCCCAGGCTTTGTTTGCGCCACCGTCACCAGGCAAGCAAAGATCACAACTGCCAAACTCAAACGTCGTGTCATGCATCCTCCAGAAACTGAAAACTGAAAAACCAGGAACTGGTAACTGATCTTAGCTATTTCTCCCCACCTTCAAATCGCAGTCGCCCGAACGCAGCCGGCACGTGAAAATTTGGCTTTGCCGTCCCGGTCGGATGCCAAGCGAGATAGGCACGCGGTTCTTCTTTACCCTCGACCCGATAAAAATTGGCCCGCCAAACCGCCTTCGGATCAAAACTCGGGGTCAGCGCCTTGATCGGAATTGCCAGCTCCGCCGTCCAGCGATGGGCCTTCTCGTCCAGCAAAACAGATTTTTTCAGGCCACTCTTAAGGTCCGCCAGTCCGCCAGGAAAAATATCCAGATCGATCCACATTCCATTGGGGCTCACTTCAAACTCGCGGTAGTTGTGCTCACGCGTCGGATCGGGTTGCAGAAAAGCCTCCGCCACGTCACGATCCCACAGATGGTCCCGCCGTCCGTTGCTGTCTGAATCTTCGAAAACATAAAGATCCCGGTAGCGGCATTCGAATCTCAAATACAGAGTTGTTGCCGACCACAAGACTCGCACTACCGTCTCTCGCTGTTCGTCGGGATTCTTCCCCTGCCAGTCGGAGCAGAAGGCTACGGGCTGTGCATGCTGCCATTCGGCGGCGGGATGTCCGAGCGTCCAGGCTGATCTCGCGAGCGACGTGGGCAGCGACAATCTCGGATGAAGCAATAGCGCACTTCGGTGGCGTCGTCTGGCTCATGGCAATTGATGAAAGCAACAAAATGACGGCGAGAGGCAGTATATGGTTCAGAGCCCGCACAAGCATCCCCGGAAAAATAAATTTGACCGCAAGATTCGGATAGTCCACGCCGCCGCCCCAGCTTAGGCTTTGGTCATTATGACAGCCAATGCGATACTCAACCTGACCGAAGTTAGACACGAAGTGAGCGACATGGCGCGCAGCACCGAAAATCGTCCTTCGGAGAATCGGTGGCAAGCCGTTCTGGCCCGCGATGCCAATCAGGACGGCAGTTTCGTCTTTGCCGTCTCCTCCACCGGAATCTATTGCCGCCCGTCGTGCCCGTCACGGCGCCCTCGCCGGGAAAACGTCAAGTTTTTCCGCCAGCCCGACGAAGCCGAGAAAGCCGGCTACCGGGCCTGCCTGCGTTGCCGTCCGAAAGCGATTGGCGGCAACCGGCAGGCGGAGATGGTGAAAGCCGTATGCCGCTATATCGAGCGCCACCTGGATGAACCAATCACGCTGAGCCGGCTGGGCAAGGAATTCCACCAGAGCCCGTTCCATCTTCAGCGCTCATTCAAAGCCGCGCTCGGCATTTCGCCGCGAGCCTACGCCGACTCTTGCCGCATGAACCAGCTCAAACGCAATCTGCAGGCTGGCCACTCAGTCACCCGCGCGATGTACGACGCCGGATACAGTTCCAGCAGCCGTCTATACGAACGCACCGCTTCGCAACTGGGGATGACGCCCGACAAATATCGTCGCGGCGCTATTGCGGCGCCGATCCGTTATACCTGCACCGATTCTCCGCTGGGACGCATGCTGATTGCCGCCACCGAGAAGGGCATCTGCACCATCCAATTCGCCGACTCGGACGACGAACTCGAGCACGGCCTTCGCCATGAATTTCCGTTCGCGGTCCGGCGACGCGACGACGCTGCCATGCAAACCTGGAAAGAGAACCTGCTTCGCCAGATGCATGGCCATAAGCTGCGCACCTCGCTCCCGCTCGACATTCAAGCCACGGCGTTCCAGCGCCGAGTGTGGGCGCAGTTGCAGTCCATACCCTTCGGTGCAACTCGTTCCTATGAACAAGTCGCGAAAGCCATCGGCCAGCCCACAGCCACCCGGGCCGTTGCTCGAGCCTGCGCCACAAACCGAATTGCCGTAGCCATCCCCTGTCACAGGGTCGTGCGTAAAACTGGAGACATGGGAGGCTACCGTTGGGGCATGCAGCGTAAAGAAGCGCTGTTGCAATTAGAGCGATCCAGGTGAGGGTGCCCCGTCCTCGTCTCTCCCGTTCTTTGGGAGAGACAGGGCGGGGAAGTTCTAAAATTCATTTTCCAATCCGTACATAAATCTCTCGCGCAGACCCCAACGTGTCCAATACCGACGTCTTCTCCGCCTCCGTATTCCAATCCTGATTCGCCTTCGCGGCGTCGATCATGCGATCGATCCATGCGACGAAATACGCGGCGTCTTCGACAGGCTTGGGATGCGACCCCGCAACCGTCACATAAATCGGACTGGTCGTCGCATACGGATACATATCCAAAATCGGATGCTCAGCTTTCTCGCTCCAGGCCCGCAACAGGCACCACCCGCTGCGCGAAACTGGAATCGTGTCTTCCACAGTCAGCGGTTTCGCGATCGCCTGTTGAGTTTCAAATCGCGCACTACATCGCCATTGCAAATGACCTGCAGATGATCGACAGGCACGAACGACCGCAACCAGGCGCTGAACTTCACTTTGTTCTCGCCCGCCGGAAGCGACAGTTCATCCCCGAGTTGCTTTCCCCCAAGGGAGAACCCAATCAAAGGCCCGTTGGTCGCGAAAGTGCGGCCATGCTTGATCGAATCCAGCCAGTTATCAATATTGAGCGGCCCTGAAGGAATCTTCGCGTAGACCCGATTCAAGCCCACCGGGCCGCGCAGGGATGCGAAGTTCGCCATTGCATCCGTGCCCGCGGCGGTCGGCAAATGGAACCCGCAGTTCAGCAGCCGGTACCAGACGTTGGCGGTGGACTTGTGCTCGGCGAATCCCATCACTTCGATGTAATCCACTTTTCCCAGCGCCAGGTCCACTGGCAGTTCATGGTTCAGCGACGCATCTTTTACCGGATCGGGGATCGAATCATAGGGATGAACATATCCCACCAGCCCGTGCTGTTCATGCGCCATGTCGGCCACATTCGCGTTAGCAGGAAACAGACTCGCCGCCGCCGTGTTGGGATAGGCAGAGTAACCGGGCAGAAGAAAATGCTGAGTGAGATTCAGCAGGCCGAGGTGTCCCCAATAGCTGGTGTGAAATTCCTGGCCATGCAGCAGGAGATTGGTCGCTGTCGAAGCCGGATCAGGACTGGGGCTGAAGTATGCGATGTCCGGAATGCGCTCCTCTTTGTTGACCACCAGATCTTCGACGATCTGCAGGTTCTCCGCTGCAGCCTGCGCCACCAGATGCTGCGGTGTGTTGCGGTAAGTGCCTGCATAATTCATGTGCACATGCACATCGCCGCTGACCCACTGCGAGCTTGTGTCCTTTGGAAGCTCAAGCGGCTTGAGATGAATCGTCAGACTGGATTTTTTTCCCGCTGAGATGCTCACTGTCTGTCGCTCGAAGCCGTATTCGAAGCCTTTCATGACTTCGACTTCTGCGTGCCCCGCAGGCAGCGTAATTTCGGCGTTGCCTGAAGTGTGAAAGTAGTGCGCCTCGAATGGCCGCTCGGATCGCACGAAATTGTCGTCAGCGTTCATCCAGGCGTCGTCGGGGGCGTAGGCGCGTCCATCTTCACCGGTGACAAATATCCGCGCAGCTGTGGGATGTCCGGCCGGATCAAGCACTGCGATGCTTAGCTGGCCCACCGGTTTCAGATAGTGCTTCTCTTTTGCGACCAGTTGAGTCTGTGCGCCGCCCGGAATTGTCTCCGTCCATAATGAAGTGTTGCCGCCGCGATTCGAAATGAATGCGATCCGCTTTCCATCCGGTGACCAGCGAGCTCCAACATTGTCGAAGTCGCCATAGGAAAGCGGAAAGGCGTCGCCGCCGTCGGAAGGCATCACCCATAGCTGGTGCCACTGTTGCCCCAGATACGACGCGTAGACGATTCGCTTTCCATCCGGCGAGAAATCCGGACGCGCCTTCCATGTGGTTTCTTCGTAATGAATCTCGCGCGCTTCGGCGCCAGGCTCCGCCTTCATCCGCCAGAAGCCGCCGGTGCCGTAGATGTGATTGCGATTCGAAACGAAAAGAATTTCTTTCCCGTCCGGCGACCAGGCCGGGCTGATCTCATGATCGAATTGACTGTAGTAATAACGAGGCAGGGGGCTGCGGTTTTCGCCGGTCAGGCGTTGAACGTTCTTCAGTTCGCCATCGCTGAAGTCGCCTGCAAAAATGTGGAAACGTCCGTTGAAAGACGTGGAGACAAATGCGACCCGCTTTCCATCAGGCGAGAAGCGTGGCTCGAGATTGACTGCGCCTCCCGTGGTAAGTTGCCGCGTAACTTTTGTTTCGAGATTCAGGGCCCAGAGTTCGACCGCATCTTTGAGATAAGAGGCGTAGACCACCCAGCGTCCATCGGACGAGCAGTCAGGCTGATAGTCGTAGCCGGCACCAGCCGTGATCTGTTGCGCGGCCGTCGAGTCCAGCTTCTGCTGCCACAAAGATCCCGCCATCGAGTAAACCACGCTGCGCGAATCTGCGGCCCAAGCCACCGCACTGGGTCCCGTCGTCAACTGTGGCAGATACATTTCGCGGAAGTAGTAGGGATGGGGAACATCGATCTGCTTGAGCACGGGCTCGCGCTGGGCTTGGGATAAGGAGGCGGTCGCCAGAAAAGCGACGGCCAGCAGGAGCAGGCTAATCCGATGGCGCTGGGGCAAGGACTCCTCCGAGTCTCCATTTTAGTGCGGCATTCACGCGTACTATCGCGAAACCACTGGCAAAACGATGCGCGACCGATGCCGGCGGTCGGTATAAATCGAAATGTTTGCCTTCTGCATTCTTGCCGACGAATTCTCCAGCTCGCCGGTTTGCGGGTTGCGCGAAAAATTGGGAAAGAACGTTCCGGAAATCTGCACCCGGATGCGATGGCCTTTCTTAAACACATTGCTGGTGATCAGGTTGGCGAGGTGCAGTTCGTACACCCGGTTTGGCTTAAGCAACTGCCGTCTCTTTTTCAGGTCACGATAGCTGGCGCGCAGTACGTCCAATCCGGGGCTCATCAGGTTGAACGCCGTACCGTCGGGAGCCACATCGAGCAGGCGGACCCATAAATCGGTATCGCGACAATCACACGCGAGATAGATGTCTGCGTGGATCGGCCCAGTCACTTCAATGTCGCGCTCCAGCGAGGCCGAATCGAAAGTCAGAACATCGTTCCGCTCTACCAGGTTCTTGTAGTCGTGCGCACCCGAACGGCTGTACGAATTGAGCACCGGCTTTTCCGGATCAGACAGAAAAGATTCGAAGGCTTTCTTCTCCTTGGGTGCCTCGGTCGACAAACGACCGTGGATATCCCCAGATTTCGGAGCGGCGAGATAGTAAGAAGTCGACGTCGAAACAGGCGGCCATGCATCGGCTTCACGCCATCGATCGTCCCCCATCACGAAGTAGCGGACAGGTTTTTCTTTCTCCACCCCATTCGGAACGCTTCTCAGATAGTGGTCCATCCAGCGCAGGACAACCTCGTCGTAATCAATCGCCGCCGCCGGCCCAAACTGCCGATCTCCTGATTTTGTCTTCGCCGTCGACGCCACACCATGTACCCACGGCCCGATCAGAAGGTGCGTGTCCGGCTTTACCGCGAAATGCGACTCAGGGTCGGCAGCGGAAGACCGCGCCTTCAACAAGCCCAGAAAGTTGGTAGTAGCGCCTTCAGGGCCATAGTTGTCGTCATACCATCCCGAAAAATTGAGCACGGCGGCGTGCACGCGGCCGTACTTGTTCCGTAGGTCGCACCAGTCCCACCACGGATCGTCGTAGGGATGCTTAAGCGCGTCATAGTAGTAAGGGGCGATTCCGCGCAGCTCTTCCAACTGGTCGAGCGGCACCGTGTAAAGCATCTTGGGACTCGCCTGACCCCACGCCGCGCTCGCCTCGTCAGGCGTCTTCGGTCCCGGGAGATTTTTCTTGACCCGAATGTCGGGAGCGATGTCGTCCCAGATCCATTCGATCCACGACATGTCCCATAGGCCGCCGGCGTAAAAGAAATTCTGCGCCGACGAAAACGTCATGGCCGGAACCATGGCCTTGAGGTGCGGAGGATTCTCCACCGCCGCCAGCCACTGCACCGCCCCAGGATAAGAAAGCCCGAAAGTTCCAACCGCGCCATTCGACCACGGTTGCCTTGCCGCCCACTCGATAGTGTCGTAGCCGTCGCGTCCTTCATTTTGATAAGGAAGAAACTCGCCGCCGGAGGCGTAACGTCCGCGAACATCCTGCACCACGACCGCGTATCCGTGCTCGACCGCGTGGCGAAACGTCGTGTACTCCGACCAGGGCGGGCTCTTTTCCGTACGGCGTTCGATAGACCAGAACAGGGAAAGCTCCATCGCCTCGCGGCCGCAGCACGTCCGCGCGGAGAATAACGCCATCCCGCATGGGTACAGCGACGTCCTTCTCGATCACAAAATCGCCACCTGAAGGGAGTACCGCTTGCTGGCCCGAGGCGAGAAGACCTAAACCGCAAAGCACCGGCAGAAGAAATTTGAATTTCATGGGACGGCGTAGCCTAGCAGTTTGTCGGCGCCTAGCACAAGAATCCGGAGGATCTGGCTACGAGACGAGCGCTGTACCCTCCGGCCGCTTCCTTACCAGCAACCAGTTAACGAACGCCACCAGCGCGGTCGCCCCCAAGATCAGCGAACCGCCCAGGTTCACGCCAGTAATCAGCACCGCGCAAATTCCCGCGCCCAGAACCGCAAACAAAGTTCCGGCGGGAAGCCGAAACATCGCGGCCCCTGGCTGCTTGTGCCGAAATACGGGCAAGGCTGCGCAAACCAATCCGTAGTAAAGGAGTCGCGCCACCGCGGAAAGGGTCGCATTCCAGGTGAAGCTGCCGAGCAGAGCCAGCAGCCAACTCAACAGGGCAAACGCCATGATCGAAAAATACGGAGTACGAAACCGGGGATGGATCGCCGCAAAGACGGAAGGGAAGTCCCCGTTCTCGGCCAGCGCGAAGGTGATTCGAGGCACGCCGAGCATATTGGCACTGAGATATCCATACACGGAAACCAGCGCACCCACGGAGACGAATGCAGCGCCGCCGTTTCCGAAGACGAGTCGCGCCACATCGGCTAAAGGCCGCTCGCTATGCGCTGGATCCGGCAGAACTCCCACCACCACCCATTGGATCGCCGAATACAACAATGTGCAGGTGATTAAAGCACTGAACAGAGCAAACGCGGCGTCCCGCCGGGGATTCTTGGCTTCGCTCAGGGGCGTGAGAGCAGTCTCGAATCCGCCGTAAGCAAAGACCAGCAGCAGGCAAGCTTTCAGCCATGCACTCGCCCCAGCGCCGCCCGGCAATACCGGCGCAGCTTTATGCCCCGCGAGCAGATAGATCGACCCGGCAACCGCCACCAGAAATAGAGGCACCAGTTTTGCCACTGTGAACACATTGCTGACCTGCGTGCTTGCCTTAACTCCGCGATAGTTAATCAGCGTCAAAACGCCGTAGAGAAATGTCAGGATCAAAAATCGTGGCAGCGGATCCTTGGCATGTGGCCAGAACTCTCGGCAATAGATGACAAACAGGTTGGAGGTGGCTGCCGGTGCAGCCAAACGTACCAGCCAAAGCATCCACCCCATTTCGATTCCCACAAAACGGCCAAATGCCGCCCGAGCGTAAAGATAAGGACCGCCTGCCTGCGTAAATTGCGAAGCCACCTCGGCGAAGCAGGCCATGATGACGCCTGCGGCGGCCCCAGCTAGCAGGACTGCCCACGGACTATCGCGCCCGATGAGTCGAGCCACATCCGAAGGCAACCCGAAAATTCCACTGCCAATGATGGAGTTGATGACGAGAGCCGCCAGGCTCCACCGTCCAATGGCTCGCACCAGACCGGATTGTTCGCTGCCAGGCAAGAGGTGGTTGTAACACAGCTGCCAGCCATCAGCTATCAGCTATCAGCTTTCAGCCAAAAGCCCAGGCGAGCAACGCCACATTAGAACTGATGATTTGGTAAGGAAACTTGGAATCCGTAGAAGACGAAGGAATCGTGGATTCGCTGAGGTCTGAAGTCCGAGGTCCGACGCCTGCTTACGCCGCGTCGTTCTCGATCTTGATCCGCAGCGATTTGAGAAACTTGAGGTCCTGATCGCTGATCTTGAACTCGGGGTTCGTGGTCAGAGTGGTTACCAGGGAGGTCTTGTCGTCGGACTTTTCGCCCGGCTTGCTCACCCCGATGGTCGCTTCCAGCACCAGAAAAATGTCGTAGCCGCTGTCTTTGATCTTGGACACTACTTCGGCAATCTGTTCGCTGTCCGCCAGCGACTCGTTGATGGCCTCGCCCAATTCCTTCATCAGCTGCTTCAGTTGCTGGTCCACTTGGCCCCCTGTAGCGGTAGTACTCGGTTACTTGGATGCCGGATCGGGTTACCAGGCTTCACCAAGCCACCGCCGTGTCCGTCATTGTAACCCCGAACACTGATAAAATCGACGCCGATGGTAAATGTGTCTACGGTCCGTAAATTGAGCATTGCCGCGCGGATCGCCGCCCAGCACGCCGGACGGACCCGGACAGTGGGCGCGGTGCTCAAGGGCGCCCGCGCCACAGCGAGCCATTTCGGACGCGTTTTGCACCAGCTTTGGCTGGAGGTCACGGGCTTTGTTTTCCTTGCTTTAGCATTCATCGGGGCGGGCGCTTTTTTTCGCGAATATGCCCGCTATCAGGCCGGCCAGACCACTGCAGGACGCGTGGCAGTCGCAATTATTTTCACACTGACTTTCACCTGGTTCGGCGCCACCTCGTTCTGGAGAGTCTGGAAAAAAAGCTGAAGAGCTTGAACCACAAAGGGCACGAAGGTCGACAAAGGAAATCTCACGGTCTTCGAGGTCCTTCCGAAGAGTTCGAGAATTTCTTCGTGTACCTTCGTGTCCTTGGTGGTTATTGTTCTTGGTTTTGCTCTTTACGGGAATGACCGATAAACCCAAAGCCGAGACTCCCGCGCCAACCGATCCGGAAACCTCTTCCCACATCCCCATCCGCCCCCTTTACACGCCAACCGATTTAAGTGCCCAAGATCAAGAACGCGAGGTCGGATACCCCGGCGATTACCCCTACACTCGCGGCGTCCAAGCCACCATGTACCGCGGCCGTCTATGGACCATGCGCCAGTATGCCGGCATGGGCGACGCCGAAGAATCCAACAAACGGTACAAGTATCTGCTCGCCAACGGCACTACAGGCCTGTCAGTCGCCTTCGACCTCCCCACCCAAATCGGCCTGGATTCCGACCATCCTCTGGCCGTCGGCGAAGTCGGAAAAGTCGGCGTCGCCATCGATTCGATCGAGGACATGCAGCGCCTCTTCGATGGCATCGATCTGACGAAAATCTCCACGTCGATGACTATCAACGCGACGGCATCGATCCTGCTGGCACTTTACGTCGCGGTGGCCCGGCGCCAGGGCGGCGACATTCGCCAACTCTCCGGCACGGTGCAAAACGACGTGCTTAAGGAATACATCGCCCGTGGCACCTACATCTTTCCCCCGGCCCAGGCGATGCGTATCATCACCGACCTGTTTGCCTGGACCAACCAGAACGTCCCAGAGTGGAACACGATTTCGATCTCGGGCTACCACATGCGCGAAGCCGGATCGACTGCGGTGCAGGAAGTCGCATTCACACTGGCCAATGGCATCGCGTACGTGCAGGGAGCCATCGATGCCGGACTCGACGTCGACAAGTTCGCCCCGCGCCTCTCTTTCTTTTTTAACGCGCACAACAATTTCCTCGAAGAGGTCGCCAAATTCCGCGCCGCCCGCCGCATGTGGGCTCACATCATGCGCGAGCTCTTCAGAGCCAAGAACCCGCGCTCGTGGATGCTGCGCTTCCATACTCAAACCGCAGGCTCGACTCTGACCGCGCAACAGCCGGAAAACAATATCGTCCGCACGGCGCTACAGGCGCTGGCGGCGGTCCTCGGCGGCACCCAATCGCTGCATACCAATTCCTACGACGAAGCTCTCGCTCTACCAACGGAGCAGGCCGCTCGCATTGCCCTTCGCACCCAGCAAATCGTCGCCTATGAGTCCGGTGTCCCGCAGACGGTCGATCCGCTGGCTGGTTCGTACTACATCGAGTCCCTGACCAATGAAATCGAAGCCCGCGCCACGGAATATCTGGGAAAGATTGAAGCTCTGGGCGGGATGATCAAGGCTCTGGAACGCGGTTACGTGCAGCAGGAAATTCAGAACGCAGCGTACGAGTACCAGCAGCAGGTGGACCGCGAGGAAGCCGTAGTGGTGGGCGTAAACCGTTTCGCCGTGGACGAAGAGAAACCCATCCCCATTCAGCGCATCGACGAAGCCCTGGAACGAAAACAGGTCGAACGTTTGCGAGAGTTGAGAGTGCGACGCGACCAAGGAGCCTGGCAGTCCTCCTTGCAGCAAATCGAAGACGCCGCCCGTTCCGGAGAAAATCTCATGCCGCGAATTCTGACCGCAGTCGAAGCCAACGCCACCGTGGGCGAGATCTCCGACACAATGAGAAAAGTCTTCGGCGAGTACAAAGAAGCCGTCGTCATTTAGCCAAAGCTCAGAGAAACCGGCGCATGATCGGCCTTCCCGGCGAACGCCGGGCCACCTCCTCAAATCCGGCTTTGCGAAAGGCAGAGACGAATCCAGTCCAGGCGAAGGGGTCGGCCATGGTTCCCGAGCGCGGGTCAACCGGATATCCCTCGACGATCTTTGCTCCCATGCTTGCCTGCGAATTTGACCGCTGCATCCAGCAAGGGCGCTGTAAGTCCACTACGCCGCCGCGCTCGCGGTATATAGAAACACGTCACCGACCACACCGCCTGCTCGTCCACCGGCTTCAGCACGCGCGAGTTCGCCAGCACGGGATATGCCTCACGCGGAGCGACCGCGCACCATCCCACAGGCTGACCGCCGTCGTATGCCAGCACGCCGGTAGGTGCTCCTGAATCCACAATTTTCCGGAATGCCCGCCGGTTGGCCGCGCCTTTCTTTTTCTCGTACTCCGACCGGCGCAGTTTCCACCACATGCACCAGCATCCGCCTGAGGCTCCGCGCAGACCGAAGAGAGTTTCCAGGTCAGCCCAGTTTTTCTCCGTCAGTGGACGAAACGTTAGAACAGTATTGGTTTTGGATAGGGAGCGGGTCTTCATTCAGATCAGAATGATAGACGAAAATTTCCGGTAGATGACAGCTGGCTGTTTGCTCGCGAAGGAAGCGGTTGCCGGTAACTGCTAGTCAGAAACCCGGTAGCCGCACGCTTCGCGGCAAGGCGGGCAATAGTAGAGTCCATCACTGCACAGGCGAACATCGATTTGTCCCTGGCAGGAGCAACAGTACTTTTCGCAATCGCACTTGTCTTCCGTCATCTCGCACTGCATGCAGTGATATTTGGTTTTGGTGCTGGTGGCCATGAACGAACTCTAGCGCGGGTCGAATGACCGATGGAAGGTTCCGTTGGTAACCGGCAAGGTCGCGAGGTTCCAGGAGTCTTCGTGTCCCTGGTGGTGGTCGGTTTTGCCAATCTGCCACGCTCTAAATCAGTTCAGTTGAAGCCGCCGCCGAGCACATGTTAGGGTAATTAGTCTCACCATTTCAGCAGCCCAGCCACTGCTCTAGATCGAGGCCCCTTTTGCCCGCAGTTGAAGCCACTCCTGCCGTTCGAAAGACTGCACTCAATTCTGTGCATCGCCAGATGGGCGCCAAAATGGTCGAATTCAACGGCTGGGACATGCCCGTTGAATACCCGTCCGCAGGCGGCATCATGGCCGAGCACAACGCGGTTCGGACCGGCGTGGGCATCTTCGACGTCAGCCACATGGGCGATATCCGGCTGGCCGGGCCGGAAGCTTTGGCCGCGGTCCAGCACATTTCCATGAACGACGCCTCGCGGCTCGCCATCGGCCAGGCGCAGTATTCGGCGCTGCTTTATCCCGAGGGGACTTTCGTGGACGACGTGATTGTCCACCGCCTCGGCGAGGATGAGTATTTGCTGGTGATCAACGCCGGCACGCGCGAAAAGGACTTCAACTGGGTGCGCGACCACACCCGCCAGTTCAATTGCAAAGTCGAACACCTCTCCGACGACTTCACCCAGATTGCGATTCAGGGCCCGAAGGCCGTGAACCTGTTGCAGAAGCTCACCGACGCCGATCTCTCGGCGCGTAAAGTTCTATTGGGTGACTCGCGGCACGGTCTGCGGGCTGAAAAACATCCTGATCGCCCGCACCGGCTACACCGGCGAAGACGGATTCGAAATCTACATTCCAAGTCGACGAGGCCAACCAGCGTCCGGGTATGGAACGAAATCCTCGAAGCAGGCAAAGAGTTTGGAGTGGTTCCATGCGGCTTGGGCTCACGCAACACGCTGCGTCTCGAAGCCAAGTTGCCGCTCTACGGCCATGAAATCTCCGACACCATCAACGTGTGGGAGGCCGGACTTGATCGCTTCTGCAAGATGGAGAAGCCGGACTTCATCGGCCGGGCATGCCCTCGAAAAAGCGAAAGCTGAAGGAACAAAGCGCGCCTTGGTCGGGATAGAAATGATAGACCGAGGCATCGCCCGCGACGGATACAAAGTCCTCGACCTCGCAGGCCGTGAGATCGGTTACGTCACCAGCGGGTCTCCCGCTCCGTTTCTAAAGAAAAACATCGCGCTTGCCTATGTCCCTTCGGAATTTGCTCCACTAGGTACAGAACTGAAAGTAGAAATCCGCGGCCAGGGAGTAAAGGCACAGGTCGTGCCGACTCCGTTCTACAAGAAACCGAAAAAGACTTAAACACAGAGAGCACAGAGGAAACAAGGATTAGCTAGAAGCTAGCAGCCAGAGGCTAGCAGCTAAAAAGCCAGGAGCCAAACGCTAAAATGCCCTTCCCAACCGACTACAAGTACACCAAAGAGCACGAGTGGATCAAAGCCGACGGCAAGAACGCCACCATCGGCATCACCAGCTACGCCCAGGATTCGCTCGGCGACATCGTGTTCGTCGATCTGCCCAAGCCGGGCGCCGATATCACCGCTGGCAAGACCTTCGGTTCCGTGGAATCGGTGAAGGCGGTGTCGGATCTTGTACGCCCCCGTTTCCGGCACGGTGACCGAAGTGAACGGAGATCTGGCGACTGCGCCCGAGAACAGATCAATAAGGATGCGCACAGCGCCTGGATGATCAAGATCACCTTAAAAGATCCGGCGGACCTGAATGCGCTGCTTTCATCAGCCGACTATGAGAAGTTCGTAGCGGAAGAAGGCGGACACTGATTCATTCGCAGACGAGTGATGCAAGACGGCAATTGCAACAATCGAACTGGCTTCGAGAAACATCTAAACAATCCCTATGCGTTATTTGCCTAAATCTCCCGCCGACCGTAAAGCCATGCTGCAGGCCATGGGCGCGCGTTCGATTGACGATTTGTTTGCTCCCATCCCGGCCGAATATCGCCTGGAGCGCGACCTCAAAGTGCCGCGTCAGATGGCGGAATCCGAAATCGTAGACTGGTTTCGCGAGCGCTCCCGCGAAAACGGCGACAGCTACGCCAGCTTCCTCGGCGCCGGCGCCTACTCGCACTACCGGCCGGTCATCATCGATTCGCTCATCTCGCGCGGCGAATTTCTGACCGCCTACACGCCTTATCAGGCGGAGATTTCCCAGGGCACACTACAGGCGATTTTCGAATTCCAGACCATGATTTGCGAACTCACCGGCATGGAAGTCGCCAATGCTTCCATGTACGACGGTTCCACCGCTGCGGCCGAGGGAGTGATGATGGCGGTCCGTCTCACCGGACGTCGCTCGGTGGTCATTGCCCGCAGCGTGCATCCGGAATATCGCGAGGTCCTGACCACGTACGCGCACCATCAAAATCTTCCGCTGTCGACGACACCGTTCAAAGATGACGGCCGCCTGAATCTGGAAGAGCTGGAAAAATCCATTACGGCGGATACTGCCTGCGTCCTGATTCAATCGCCGAATTTCTTCGGGACCATTGAGGACGCCGACGCCATCGCTGAGATCGCGCATAAAAAAGGCGCGATGCTGGTGGTATCGATCGCGGAAGCAGTTTCGCTGGGGATTGTCGAACCGCCGCGCCAGGCCGATGTCATCGCCATGGAAGCGCAATCGTTTGGTGTACCTCTCGGATTCGGCGGTCCTTACTGCGGTGTAATCGCCACCCGCGAAAAGTTTGTCCGTCAGATGCCTGGACGCCTCGCCGGCCAAACCACCGACCGCAATGGCAAGCGCGGATTTGTTCTGACGCTGGCCACGCGCGAGCAACACATCCGCCGGGAAAAAGCGACTTCGAATATCTGCACCAATCAGGCCCTGGTCGCGTTGATGGTCAACATCTTCATGACCATCTACGGCAAAGTCGGGCTCAAGGAACTGGCAAAACAGAATCTTGCCAAGGCGACTTACGCGGCCGCTCAATTCGGCAAGCATGCCAAGGTCCTGTTCCCCGGCTCGCCGCGCTTCAACGAGTTTGTCGTGCAGACCAGCGAAGATCCCTACGCTATCAACAGCCGCCTCCTGGGACACAAGATCGTCGGCGGACTTCCGCTGAAAAAGTTTTATCCCGAGTTGGGCAATGCAGCGCTGTGGTGCTGCACCGAACTGACGACGCGCAGCGCAATCGACACTGCCGTCGGCTTTGTCGCCGAAAGCGAGCGTTCGGTGAGCGCCGCCAAGGAAGAAGTAGACGCGCAGGAGGTGGCACGATGAATCCCAAGACCACCAAGGCCACCCGGCATGTCAACCAAAACGAAGGCTTGATTTTCGAGAAATCATCCGCAGGGAAGGCGGCATGGAAGTTGCCTCCGCTGGATGTTCCTGAGGTCGATACCGCTGCGCTGCTCGGATCCTCCGAAAGAAAAGATCTCGGCCACATGCCCGAAGTCAGCGAGATCGAAATCATCCGCCACTTCACCCGGATTTCCACCTGGAACTACGCCATCGATCTCGGAATGTATCCCCTGGGTTCATGCACCATGAAGTACAACCCGCGGGTGAACGAACTGGTGGTGCGCCTCGAGGGCCTGGCCAACGGACATCCCTACCAGCCCGAACGTATTTCGCAAGGTGCGTTGCGCATCATCAAAACTTTGAGCGAGTGCCTGACCGAAATCACCGGCATGGACGCCATCACGCTGCAACCCGCCGCAGGTGCGCATGGCGAACTCACGGGACTGCTGATGGTCCGCGCCTATCACGAATCAAAAGGCGGCCCGCGTAAGAAAATTCTGATTCCAGATTCCGCCCACGGCACCAACCCTGCTACTGCCGCGATGGTCGGTTACGCGGTGGAGAATTTGAAATCGAATGCTCAGGGCATGGTGGACGTAGCCGCGCTGACGTCGCAGATGAATGAAGATGTCGCGGCCCTCATGCTCACAAATCCCAACACGCTGGGCGTCTTCGAGCAGGAGATTCACAAGATCGCAGAGATCATGCATGCCAAGGGCGGCCTGCTCTACATGGACGGCGCCAACATGAACGCACTGGTCGGGAAAGTCCGTCCCGGCGACTTCGGCGTCGACGTCATGCACCTGAATCTGCACAAGACGTTCTCTACGCCACACGGTGGCGGCGGTCCCGGCTCCGGCCCGGTCGCCGTGAAACAAAAGCTCGAGCCGTTCCTGCCGACGCCCGTGCCTATCACCAAGTCCGATGGCACGCTAGGCTTCGAATACAACCGTCCGCAGTCGGTCGGCCGGGTGCGTGCGTTCTACGGCAACTTCGGAATGTTCGTTCGCGCGCTGGCTTACATCCTGGCCAACGGTCCCGACGGCCTGCGCCAGACCACTGAAGACGCGGTCCTCAACGCCAACTACATTCGCAAAGGACTCGAAGGTGTCTTCGATCTGCCATATTCGACGCCGAGTATGCACGAGGTAGTATTCAGCGATAAGCTCCAAGCCAAAAAAGGCGTGAAGACCATGGACATCGCCAAGCGCCTGATCGACTACGGCTTCCATCCGTATACGACTGCGTTCCCGCTGATCGTACCCGGCGCGTTGATGATCGAACCCACCGAAAGCGAGCCGAAAGAAGAATTGGATCTGTTTGTCGAAGCCATGAAAGCGATCGCGGAAGAAGTTGAGGAAAATCCGCAGACCGTGCTGGACGCGCCGCACTCAACGAGAATTTCCCGCCTGGACGAAACGGCTGCGGCGCGCAAGCCTGTGCTCAGATGGAAACCCGTAGCCTAACGACAGGGGACAGCGCAGTGCCCCCGCCGTTGTAATCGTCATTCCATTAAGGTGCACCACAAACGCCTCTGTGTCCTCCGCGCCAGCTGTGATTAAATCTTTTCGTTGCCGACCACTGCAAGAAAGCCGCCCGAAATGCCTGTTGGCGTTTTCTCCTCACCCGAAAAGCGCAATGTTGTTTTGTGTCTTCTCCTGATTGTCACGACGCTGGGGCTCTACAACCCGGTCAACCGCCATCCCTTCGTCAATTACGACGATGATCGCTACGTTACAGAGAACCCGCATGTCCACCACGGCCTGTCCGGCGACACGATCACCTGGGCCCTTACCGCCATGGAGCAGGGCAACTGGCATCCTGTTACGTGGCTATCGCACGCGCTTGATTGGCAACTCTTCCACCAGAATCCCACGGGACATCACTTCACCAGCCTCCTGATTCACGCCGCGAATGCCGTTCTTTTATTTCTATTTTTGATTTATGCCACCGGACGCATCGGACCGAGCTGGTTCGTGGCCGCTTTGTTCGCGCTTCATCCCATCAGTGTCGAATCAGTGGCCTGGATCGCCGAGCGGAAGAACGTCCTGAGCACTTTCTTCTTTCTGGCCGCGCTCATCGCCTACTGCTGGTACGCAAGAAAACCGGACTGGCGGCGATACCTGGCGTTCGCTGCCTTATTTATTTTGGGGCTGATGTCGAAGCCCATGGTCATCACCCTTCCGTTTGTGCTGTTGTTGTTGGACTACTGGCCGCTGGGCAGGATTAAGGGGAGTCCAGCCAACGCAGAAGTTCCACAGTCATCTCTTTCGCGATTGCTCGTCGAGAAACTGCCGCTGCTGGCTCTCTCCGCCGCCAGCGCGGTAATTACCATGAAGGCACAGCAGGCAGGTGGAGCTGTGCGCTCCACCGCGCAGTTTTCGCTCGCAGTGCGTCTCGAAAATGCGGTGGTGGCCTACGCGACGTACTTGTGGAAGATGATCTGGCCGTCGCATCTGGCGCCGCTCTATCCGCATCCTGGCGATTCGCTGGCGGTGTGGCAGATCGTAATTTCCGCACTTGCACTGCTGGCTGTGACCGGAGTGGTACTGCGCTTTCGTTCCAGACGATATCTGCTGATGGGCTGGCTCTGGTTTCTCGGTACCCTGGTTCCGGTCATTGGCCTGGTGCAGGTCGGTGACCAGGCGATGGCAGATCGCTATGCGTATGTTCCGTTCATCGGAATTTTTGTGATGATCGCGTGGGCAGCCGCGGACCTGGCTGATTCCCTCCAGATCGGTTTCAGTGTGCGGATGATCCCGGCAGCGTGTGTACTGATGGCTCTTTCTTTCGCGACCCACCACCAACTTGGCTACTGGTCGAGCAGTTACGATCTCTGGGCTCACGCGCTTGCCGTCACCGACAAGAACTTTGTCGCCCAGGACAATCTCGGCGGCGCCCTTTTACTACTGGGCCAACCCGACGAAGCCTATCCTCATTTTCAGGCTGCGGCGGAAATCAATCCGAAAGATCCCATGAGCCACGCCAACCTGGGCGCCTACCTGCAGGAGCATGGACGCCTGCCCGAGGCCATCGAGCAGCACAACCGGGCAATCAGTCTCACTTCCGATGCGGGCCTGCTGGCCTCAACTTACGCCAACCTCGGTGCCGCCTATCGCAAGCTCGAAGAAAATGAAAAAGCCCGCGAGAGTTACGATCAGGCGTTGCGCCTGAATCCGAATCAGTCCAATGCCTATCTTGGTTTAGGGCAGTTGCTGGAAAAGCAGAACCGGCTGGACGAAGCGATTACTAACTATTCGAGAGCGGTTGAGTTGCGCCCGTCCGATACAGGATTTCTCCTTCTCGGGCACGCGCTCGAGAGTGCTGGCCGTCGCTCGGAAGCTCTCGCGGCATATCAGTCTGCCTTACAACTGTCGCCCGATATGCCGGAAGCACAGCATGCGGTGGATGCGCTGTCTGGAAAGCGCTGAATTCCACCGCACTCGTTCACATCCTCAAAACTACTTCTTCTCGCTGATGTCTACCGTGGCGCGTGTCTTCTCCCAGTCCAGGTGCATAGCGCAGGTCGAGCCGGTCTGATCGAATCCGATCGTGAAATTCTCCATCGGAGACGACAACGCCGATACCTTCATGTCCACACGTGTGAAGTCATCGCCTTCGCCCGGATACGGAACGCCCCACTCACCGGTCTTCTTGCTGATGATCAGCACCCACTTGTCAGCGTTCGGAATGGTGAAGATCGTGTAGGTTCCGGCGGGAACATCCTTGCCACCGATGTTCAGGTTAGTGTCTGTGACCAGAGTGGTTGCCTCATTGGCTCCGGCTCGCCACACCTCGCCGTAGGGCACCAGTCCGCCGAAAATCTTGCGGCCCTTCACACGCGGGCTGGAGTAGTCCGACTTGACGGTCTTGCCGTCACTAAATTTACATTGAGCCTGAGCGGCAGGGCTGGGACGCTTACTCGCGTCCTGGGCGCAGGCCAGCAAGGCAAAAACGGGCAACAACAGAACGACGAGTGCGATGCGTATTTTCATGAATTTCTCCTTAAGTAAGCTTCTAGCTTCTGGCTGCTAGCTTCTAGCAAAGGTCTTAGCCAGGAGCTGGAAGCTCTCATCCCTTTGACGTACCCCTGAAAACTTGGACAGCAATTGTCCGCAATTATGCTCCGCCCCGCCCACTCGATACAATCAGTGCATGCCCGTATTCGACGAAAAGCAGGAAGAACTGGAGCATTACGAAACCATGATGGGTGTCCCTCGCGGCCGGCTGGCCGTCACCATGGACATGATCACCGACGCCATGGCCCTGGTGGGCCAGCACGGCGTCTACTGCCAGAGCCAGCGCTGGCCCGGCAAACCGGTAATGGACATCCAGCTCATCATGAAGGGTCTCACCGACGCGAAGGAGCTAATTCAAAGCGTCATGGCGGAGTTGAATAAGCAGGCACAAAAAAACGCCTGAGTACCCTGCTCCATTCTTCTCATTCCACGCACAGTCCGATTTTCTAGTGCGCCAGCTTCTGATCAAAAAATTTCGCCATCAATCCCAGACATTCCCTGGTCTCAGGCAACTGAAAGTGGTACCAGAACGCGTGCGGCAGGGCCTCGAACACTACCAGTTGCGCATCGTTCCCCGCGCCCAGCAGCGCGCGGTGAAAGATGGCTGTGTCGCTCAACAGCAAATCCCGAGTACTGGTGATCAGCAGGCTGGGAGGCATTCCTTTAAGGTCCGCGAACAGAGGAGACAGCACTGGATCTTTCCGGTCGGTTGCGCCGGGATAAGGATCTTTAGGCGCGCGCTTTGGGTCAGTAGGTTCCAACTGGCCCGAGAAACCATCCAGCGCGAAAATTTCGCGTGAGTCACTGGGACGGCTGAAATCAGTCAGCACCGAAAATATTCCGAGTGCCGCCGGCAGAGGTAACCCCAGTTGCTTAAGGCGAATCGTAACTTCACAGGTCAGGATGGCTCCGGCTGACGTGCCAAAGATTCCGATAGCTTGCGGCTTGTAAGTCTTCAGTAGTTCGCGATAGACCGCAACCACATCATCGACCGCCGCCGGGAAAGGATTTTCCGGGGCGAGGCGATAGTAGACCGAAACGACTTTGATCCTGGCCAGGTTCGCGATAGGAATGCCCTCGATGAGCGATCCCGAGTCGGAAACAAATCCGCCGCCGTGCAGGTTGATCAGCACTCGCTTACGTTCGGCCTCCGTTGTGTTCAGAGGCCAGATCACGTCGGTGCGAACGCCGGCAATGCTGGTCTCTTCGACGTTGACGGGATAGAGCTGGCGCGCCTCTGCGGAATCCTGTTTGCGCCATGCATCCGTGGCAATCCGCCTTTCGGCCAGGGTCTGTGTCTGTGATTTCTTTTTTGCCAGCGACGCCAGCCAGGCTTGTGCCTCAGGGCTGATCGTGGACGGCATTGGAACTATTCGATAGACGTGAGCGGTGCCGTCCGCGTCAAAGGTTGCGGAGTCTGCTTGTGATGCGGAGTTGGTCTGCGCGGCAGCGGGGAAGAAGAGCGCTGCTCCGAGGACGGCGGCGCAGCAACGCGTAAAGAGTTTCATGCGGACATTTGTAGCAGACTGAGGACATCGCGGAAAGAAGGGATTGTCCGGTGGCCACAACCTCAGTCCAGCGCGAGGCCGGCACGAAGTTTAGTCCAGAGAATGAATCACTCTCTTGAGGAAAAACAAAATCGTTTCAACCACAATTCGTCTGCCTGCCAGTCTCAACTTTCGTACCGATGAAAAAGCGGCATGGGAGCCAGCCATGTGCATCTCCAGCATGTGAATCTCCAGGAAGAGGGAGGCTTTTGGCGCAACAAAACTGTCAGGCGCAGACACCAACGTGGCCCTCTTCGCACTTTGACTTGTTTTTAGTCTTGTGGAGACCCTGGTGTCTGCCCGCCAGCGTACCGATTTTGCAGGATACCGATGGGGAGATGAGACTCGCCCGATTCGTTGCTGGGGAACTCTAAAATCTTAGTCATCATCGGACGGCATGGGTTCGCCTACGATGTTGTAGTAAACCTCTTTGGGTTTCTTCGGCTTGGCGGCGACAGTTTTTTGAGCCGGTGCCGCAGGCTTGGCTGGCGGTGCGGCCGCTGCTGGCGGCACGGAAGGAGAAACCGGCGCAGGTTTTATTTCAAGTGCAGGCTGCTCGATCGGCACAGGTTGCGCTGAGGCGGGGGCTATTGAGCTGGGCAGAACCACTGCTTCCGCTTTGATTTCAGGCGCAGGTGCAACCGGCGCCGCGTCCTGAACCAGGCGACTCTGATTCTGAAGAGGCGCGTCCCGGAAAACCGGGTGCTGAACAGCCTGGAGAGGAAAAGGCTGGGCCACCGAAGCCTCGCTCGGCGCCGGCATCTTCACCGGCTCCGGGAACATCCGCACCGGCCCGGCCGGCGCCGAACTCTTCACGCTCTTGACTCTCTGTGCGCCTTGGCCCTGGGGACGCTGGACGAAGTAGTTAAGAATCGCCGCCACCAGCCCCGCAATACAAACCTCCAGTATGGAAACGAACAGCTCAGGATAGTTGTAAGGCCGCTGCACGAATGATGTTGGCAGTCCGGAAGATTGGCCCATGACATCCCCCAGCCAGGGCACGACCAGATTGTTCATGACAGAGACGATCAGCGCCCAGATTGCCTCACCCAGGATCACAGCGATTATGAGCCGACTAATCAACCTGCGGTCAGACGGGAACGCTCCGGCTGGTTGCTCCATAGTTCTTCTACCTGACGAAGATTGTACAGAAACGTACGGGGCGGACACTCTTGTCCGTCGCCTTTGACTTTGATCTTAAGCGGAGAATCAAAATCTAAGTCAAAAGCGGCGAAAAGAGTGTCCGCCCCACACAACACATAGTGTCTGACTAGGCCACAGCCGTCACTAGCGGCATATTCACCAGATGCTCGCTCAGGAACCATACCTGCAATTCATTGGTCCGCAGGACGTCGCTGACCGCCAGGTCGTTGGTGCCATCGTCGCCCAACTTGTCCGCCCGCTCCGCCAGTTCACGGCACTGGCCGATGATGATCTTGTGGGCATCCAGCAGGCGCGAGAGCTGCACCGGCACTTCTTCCCGTCCGCGGGGAGGCCGTGCGATCCGCGTAGTCTCGGCAACGTCCGGCGCCATAGCTAAGCTCACGCCGCCCAGCAGCTGAATGCGTTCGGCAATAGTGTCGACCAGTTCCAGTTGCTCGTCGTAGTGCTTATCGAACAGAAGATGAAGCTGGTAAAACGTGGGTCCAGCGACTTGCCAGTGCGATTTCTTGTACAGATCGCGGAGAGTCATGGTATCGGCCAAAAGCTGGTTGAGGTGCTCGGTCATCTCCAGACGGACGGCTTCTTCCAGGTCCAGCGGCAAAGCGTGGCTGACGGTGCCGTACTTCTGGATTTCGGGAGCTCTCTGATCAAAATGGGGTTGGGCGGAAATGCCGCCGTTGTGGCTCGCGGTTTTCTTCGACATCGAAATTCTCCTCTTCAGTTTCCTGATTTGAATCTATTGAACTTGGTTGTGTCAGATGGACGTTGATGGATATTGGTTGCTGGTAAGATTTAGCCAAGAGAGCGAAGCGAATCCCCATTATAGAGCTTGCAAAATCGGCGTGAACGCCCAAAATTTACTCGCTTTCGCATCACGGGCCCGGCGGCCAGCAAAATTCCGGATAATTGACTATCATGGAAGGTTCCGCATTCATTGATGGAGAAAACCAGACGTGGCTGAGACGCAGACGACCAACGGAGTGGAAGTTCTTGAAACCCGGGAGTGGCTGGATTCGCTGGATTATGTACTGTCCCAGGGTGGCCCCGAGCGGGCCGGACGCCTGCTGCAGCAACTTTCTCTGCACGCGCGACGCGCTGCCGGCGTAAACCTTCCCTTTACCGCAACCACTCCCTACCAGAACACGATTGCATCTCGTCAGCAGCCGCCTTTTCCCGGCAGCCAGGAGATGGAGCGCCGCATCAAGAGCCTGGTGCGCTGGAACGCCCTGGCCATGGTGGTACGGGCCAACAAGATCGAGAGCGGCATTGGTGGACACATCTCAACCTTTGCCTCGGCAGCTACGTTGTATGAAGTCGCTTTCAACCACTTTCTGCAGGCCCAAACAGAGTCGGGAGACCGCGACTTGGTCTATTTCCAGGGCCACGCTGCACCCGGCATCTATTCGCGTGCTTTTCTGGAAGGGCGCATTCCGCGGGAGAAGCTCCAGAACTTCCGGCGCGAATTGAAAGAAGGCGGCGGCCTTTGCTCGTATCCCCATCCCTGGCTGATGCCTGACTTCTGGGAATTTCCCACGGTCAGCATGGGACTGGGGCCTATCCAGGCCATCTACCAGGCGCGTTTCATTCGCTACCTGGAAAATCGTGGGCTGAAAACAGCCACGGGCGGCAGAGTCTGGGCCTTCATGGGCGACGGCGAGATGGACGAACCCGAATCCCTGGGTTCTATCACGCTGGCCTCGCGCGAGCGTCTCGACAATCTTACGTTTGTAATCAACTGCAACCTGCAGCGTCTGGATGGACCGGTGCGCGGCAACGGCAAAATCATCCAGGAACTGGAAGCGATTTTCCGCGGCGCGGGCTGGAACGTGATCAAGGTCATCTGGGGCAGCGACTGGGACAACCTCATCAGCAACGATCGTGATGGAATCCTGGTCAAGCGCATGGGCGAGATCACGGACGGCCAGTACCAGAAATATTTCGTCGAGAGCGGCGCTTACTTCCGGCACAACCTCTTCGGCAGCGATCCCCGCCTGCTGAAGATGGTCGAGCATCTCTCGGACGAACAGCTTTCCCGCATGCGGCTCGGCGGTCACGATCCCATCAAGGTGCATGCTGCTTACAGAGCGGCCACCGAACACAAAGGAGCGCCTACCGTCATTCTGGCCAAAACCATCAAGGGCTACGGACTGGGCGAAGCCGGCGAAGGCAAGAACATTACCCATCAGCAGAAAAAACTGAACGAAGACGAACTGCGCGTGTTCCGCTCGCGCTTTGGAATTCCCATCGCCGATGAGGAATTGCAGGACGCGCCTTTCCATCGTCCCGCGGACGACAGTCCGGAAATCCGCTATATGCAGGAACGCCGCAAACAACTGGGCGGTTATCTGCCAGAGCGCAAAGTGCGGTCGAAGCCGATTGCTCCCGTTTCAGATGTTCACTTCGAAGAATTTCATAAAGGCACCGAAGGCCGCGAAGTTTCGACCACCATGGTTTTCGTGCGCCTGCTGGGGAAATTGCTGCGCGATCCGGAGATCGGCAAGCTGATTGTGCCCATCATCCCGGACGAAGCCCGCACATTCGGTATGGAGGCACTCTTCCGTCAGGTCGGAATCTATTCCAGCGTCGGCCAGCTCTACGAGCCGGTCGATATGGATACCCTCCTTTATTACAAGGAAGCCAAAGACGGACAGATTCTCGAGGAAGGCATCACCGAAGCCGGCTCGATCTGCTCGTTTATCGCCGCCGGAACTGCCTACGCCAATCACGGGATCAATACGATCCCGTTTTTTATTTATTACTCGATGTTCGGCTTTCAGCGAATCGGAGACTTGATCTGGGCCGCGGCCGACATGCGCACTCGCGGCTTCCTGATCGGTGGCACCGCCGGGCGCACCACTCTTGCCGGTGAAGGGTTGCAACATCAGGACGGACACAGTCACCTGCTCGCCCTGCCCGTTCCCAACCTGCTCGCTTATGATCCTGCCTTCGCCTACGAAATCGGCGTCATCATCCAGGACGGCATCAAGCGCATGTATGTTGACCAGGAATCTATCTTCTACTACCTGACTGTCACCAATGAACCTCTACCGATGCCGGCGATGCCCGAAGGCAAGGATGTCAAAGAGGGCATTCTCAAGGGCATCTACAAGTTCCGGACCTCGACCAAAAAAGATGCGAAGCTGCGCGCCCAACTCTTCGGCAGCGGAACGATCATGTACGAAGTGCTCAAGGCGCAGCAGATCCTGGAAGAAAAATACGGCGTGGCTGCCGATGTCTGGAGCGTCACCAGTTACAAGCAGCTATATCGCGATGGTAATGATTGCGATCGCTGGAACATGCTGCACCCGGGAGAAACCCCGCGCGTGCCGTTCGTTACCAAGGCCGTAAAAGACGCACCCGGCGTGCTGGTGGCGGCATCGGATTACATGAAAGTGCTGCCCGAGTCCATTGCGCAGTGGCTGCCTCGTCCCCTGATGTCGTTGGGTACGGACGGTTTCGGCCGCAGCGAAAGCCGCGTAGCGTTGCGTGATTTCTTTGAAGTGGACGCGAAACACATCGTGCTGGCTACGCTGACGGCGCTACTGCGCGACAAGCAGATCAAGCTCGATGTACTGCAGAAGGCCGTAAAAGATTTGGGAATCGATCCGGAAAAGGCGAATCCCGCAAATACTTAAAATGTAGAGCCGCCGTCCCGGCGAGACGCCGGCGCTACGAGGGCAGTATCAGGGAGTCAATAATCAGTGACAGAATTCAAGCTTCCGGAACTCGGCGAAAATATTGACCAGGGTGATCTGGTGCGGCTGATGATCTCGCTCGGCGCGAGTGTCACCGAGGGCCAGCCCGTCATGGAACTGGAAACCGACAAGGCGGTCGTCGAAGTCCCATCTTCCGTGACCGGCACGGTCAACGAAATTCACGTCAAGGAAGGCCAGAAGGTAAAGGTCGGCCAGGTAATCTTCACCGTGGAAAATGGGGCCGGCGCGAAAGTCAAGGCTACCGAGGCGAAGGCCGTCGAGTCCAAGCCCGCTGAGACCAAAGCTCCCGCCGCGAAGGCGGCAGCGGTCGCCAATCTAGTGGCCCCACCCGCGTCGCCTGCTCCCAAAGCTCCACCCGCATCGGCACCCGCCTCTGTTGCAGGTCCGTCCGACTTCAGACTGCCGGAGTTGGGCGAGAACATCGAACAAGGGGATCTGGTACGGCTGATGATTTCGCCGGGCTCCAAAGTCTCTGAAGGCCAGCCCGTGATGGAACTGGAAACGGACAAGGCCGTTGTGGAAGTGCCGTCCTCAGTGACCGGTACCGTGAAAGAGATCAAGGTCAAGGAAGGCACAAAAATAAAAGTTGGCCAGGTGATCTTCACCCTGGAGGGCGGAGCGTCGGCGCAGCCGGAGAAGGCGAAGCATGCTCCTGTCGAGCACATTTCCGAACAGCACGAGGCACGCTTGTCGGTTCAGGCAGCCATTGAGGCCGAGGGAAAAACTCCCGCGCAGGTATTTCTGCCGGATCAGCCCCAACCGCACGCGCCTAAATCATTCGCGATGCCGGAACAGCTGGGCAAAGTGGCTGGGACGGAGCATCGAGCGCCTGCTCCTGCCGCGCCTCACGTGCGTCGTCTGGCCCGAGAAGTCGGCGTAGATATTTACGACGTTAAAGGCTCTGGTCCGGGGGGCCGCATCAGCGAGGACGATGTCAAAGCCCACGCTAAGACGTTACTGACTTCCGCGGCAGCCGCGGCCCAATCGGGGCAGGGACGCCAATTCGCCCAGCCTCAGTTGCCCGACTTCACCAAATTTGGAAAAGTCGAACGCGTTTCGATGCGCGGTGTGCGCCGCAAGACGGCGCAACACCTGTGGGAAGCCTGGACGACGATTCCTCACGTCACCCAGCAGGACAAAGCCGACATCACGGAACTGGAGCAGTTGCGCGCCCGCTTCGCGCCGAAAGCTCAGGAAGCGGGCGGCAAGATGACAGTGACCGCCATCGCGTTGAAAGTCTGTGCCTCGGCGCTGAAAGTCTTTCCGCAATTCAACGCCAGCATCGACATGTCGAAAGAGGAAATCGTCTACAAGCAGTTCATCAACATCGGCGTTGCCGTGGACACCGACCGCGGCCTGCTGGTCCCTGTGCTGCACGATGTCGACAAGAAAAACATCGTCGAGCTGGCGGCCGAGCTGACCCAGCTTTCGAAGAAAGCCAAAGACAAAAAGCTTACGCCGGCCGAGATGGAAGGCGGGACTTTCACCATTACGAATCTTGGCGGCATCGGCGGCACCGGGTTTTCACCGATCGTGAATTTTCCCGAAGTTGCGATTCTGGGGCTGTCGCGTTCCAGCATGGAGCCCGTCTGGATGAACGGAAAATTCGAACCTCGGCAAGTACTGCCGCTTTCGCTCTCCTACGATCACCGCTTGATCGACGGCGCCGACGCCGCACGATTCCTGCGCTGGATCGCGGAAGCGTTCGAGCAACCATTCCTGCTGTCGGTGCAGGGGTAGAATCTGAAAAATCTTCAACCACAAAGGTCACGAAGGAACGCGAAGGAATTTCTGGGGTTTTCCTTCGTGTACCTTCGTGTCCTTTGTGGTTGAAGCCTTTCTCTTCGAATGACTGAAAATTCAAACTTGCATATTGCAGTAGTGGGTGGCGGACCGGGCGGCTATGCCGCTGCATTTCTGGCCGCCGATCTGGGGCTGAAGGTCACGCTCATCGATCCCGAAGCGAATCCGGGCGGAGTCTGTCTTTATCGCGGCTGTATTCCGTCGAAAGCCTTGCTGCACGTGGCCAAACTGATCGACGAGTCGCGTCACGCCAAGAATTGGGGAATCGAGTACGCCGATCCCAAGATTGATCTTGCCCGCCTGCGCTCGTGGAAAGAGGGCGTGGTCAAGAAGCTGACCGGGGGCCTCGGCCTGCTTTCGAAGCAGCGCAAGGTTGAATACATTCAGGGACGTGCCGCGTTTGAAAATTCGAACACACTGCGGGTCTCAAAGTCTGCGGGCGGCGACGAAACCCTCACCTTCGATCGCATCATCCTCGCGACTGGCTCGCGTCCAGCGATTATTCCTGCCTTCAAACTCGATACTCCGCGGGTAATGGATTCCACTTCCGCTCTGGATTTGAGCGAGGTTCCGGGTACTTTGCTGGTGATTGGCGGCGGATACATTGGCCTGGAGTTGGGCACGGTGTACGCAGCCCTGGGCTCGAAGGTTTCCGTAGTCGAGATGCTGCCCGGCTTGTTGCCTGGCGCGGACCGCGATCTGGTTCTTCCCCTGCACAAGCGAATCGAGAAAAACTTTGCGTCAATCATGCTGAACACGACTGTGGCCGCGGTGAAGGACGAAGGCAACGGCATTCGCGTGACCTTCGACGGCCCCGAGGTCAAGGAACGCGAAAAGGTTTTCGACAAAGTTCTGGTCTCAGTTGGACGCAAGCCGAATTCTGAAATCGCCGGCCTGGACAAAACGCAGGTGCAAGTCGGCCCGCGAGGATTCATTCAGGTGAACAAGCAGTTACAAACTAACGATCCGGCGATTTACGCCATTGGAGATGTAGTCGGCGAACCTATGCTGGCCCACAAGGCCTCGCATGAGGGACGCACCGCCGTCGAAGCCATCGCCGGCCACAGAGTGGCGTTCGAGCCGGCTGCAATTCCTGCCGTCGTATTTACCGATCCCGAGATCGCATGGTGTGGTCTGACGGAAACTCAGGCGCAAAAAGAAAACCGCGAGATCAAGGTCGCGAAGTTTCCTTGGGCGGCTTCAGGCCGCGCCATGACCGTGGATCGGACCGAAGGCATGACCAAGCTCATTCTCGATCCGCAGACTGAACGCGTGCTGGGTGTAGGCATCGTAGGCGCGGGTGCGGGAGAACTCATCGCCGAAGGCGTGCTGGCGGTGGAGATGGCCGCTCTGGCCAAAGACATCGCGATGACGATTCATCCGCATCCAACGCTGTCGGAAACGGTGATGCAGGCCGCCGAAGTCTTCTTTGGCACAAGCACAGACCTATACCGGCCGAAGAAGGCCTGAGCTTTGTAGGCGCCACCGCCCCGCTCGTGCTGCAGTGCAACGGACCAGCCGGCGAGACGCCGGCGCTACAAGTTCGCTTCAGCATTACACTAGACACGGCATGTTCTCTCTCCTGAAACGAACGCGGTGGCTGCTTCTCTGCTTGGCCATCGCTTCACCGGCGCTGGCTTATCAACTCCTGCCCAGCCGAACCGAGTAAGACGGGGACAGCGGCGTCCACGGCCGATCCCCTGGGCCGCGACACCCCCAGCGGCACTCTCTACGGATTTCTACAAGCCGCACAATCCGGAAACTACTCTACTGCTGCGCAGTATCTGCAAATGTCCTCGGGACGGCGTCAGACCCAGGGCGAAGATTTCGCCACGAAACTGAAGGTTGTGATTGATCGCGCCTTCACCGGTGACCTGCGCCGCATTAGCAACCAACCCGATGGAACGCCTCAGGAAGGCGTGCCGCTGGACCGGCAGCGAGTCGGTACCCTGACCGCTGGGGATGTCGAGGCTGATCTCACTCTCGTCCGCGTTCCAGACGGAAACAATCGCATCTGGCTGATTTCTTCCGACACTCTGACCCACCTTCCCGATCTCTACGATCAGGCGGCGGTGCATCAGGTGGAGACTCATCTTCCGCATGCCCTGGTGAGCAACTCATTTTTGGGACTGCCACTGTGGCAGTGGCTGGCGATCCTGGTCGCGGTTCCCATCGCCGCAGGTCTGGGATGGCTCGCGGTCCAGATTCTTCGCCTGCCCTGGTATCTGTGGGCACGCTATCGTAAACATGAAGTGGCGGCGGCGTGGAATTCGTTCGTTCGCCCGCTATGGCTGGTGCTCGGCGTGCTCGCTCATGGCGTTCTGGTTTCCTACCTCCGCATTCCGGTTCTGCAACGGCACCACTACCAGCAGGTGGCGGGCGTTGTGGCGGTCATCGGATTCAACTGGCTGCTGTGGCGGATCCTTCGCGCCGTCCTGAACAACGTCAGGCAACGGGCTGTCCTCGCCGGACGCATGGGTACCGGGTCGCTCATGATTCTGGGCGAGCGCATGCTCAAGGCTGCGATCGTCGTTCTCGCCATTTTTTCCGTGATGGGTACGCTCGGTTTCAACCTCAGCGCGCCTCTCGCTGGACTGGGCATCGGCGGTATTGCCATCGCGTTCGCCGCGCAAAAGACGCTGGAGAATCTTTTCGGTGGCGTTTCAATCCTGGGCGACGAAGTCATCCGTATCGGAGACACGTGCCGCTTCGGCGATCGCGTGGGAACGGTGGAAGACATCAGCCTGCGCTCGACGCGCATTCGCACTCCTGAGCGCACCGAGCTTTCCATCCCAAATGGCTCGCTGGCGACGATGAACGTCGAGAATCTGAGCCGTCGCGACAAGATATTGTTCACCACCAAGCTCGGGTTGCGGTGCGAGACTTCTTCGGACCAGATGCGCTATGTTCTCGTGCAGGTCCGTCGCCTTCTCTACGAACATCCCAAAGTTCAGACCCAGGGCGCCCGCAGCCGCTTCGTCGCTTTCGATGCGAGCGCGCTCACCATGGAAATATTTTGTTACATTCTCACGCGCGACGACAGTGAGTTCCAGGCCATCCGGGAAGATCTTCTGCTTCGCATTATGGACATCGTGGCTGCGGCCGGAACTGGCTTAGCCTTCCCATCGCAGACTGTCTACCTTGGGCGAGATACGGGCATAGACAAGCAGAAGGCGGAAACAGCAGCCCAGGAAGTACAGAAGTGGCGCGACGAACACGAATTGCCGTTCCCCGACTTCGCGCCATCCGATATTTCGGAGATCAGCAATTCGCTACCCTATCCGCAACCGGGTTCGGCGGTCGGGAGAAAGCCGCAGACGTCTTAGCCGGACCAACATGCTTTTAGTCTGATGTGGTGGAGTCATCCCATGCGATCGGCAATCTGTCTTGCTCTGCTCACCGCCTCTGTTGGGGTCTTCGTACCACCAGTCCATTCCCGGGAGGTTCCCATGCAAGGTTCCACAGTCAGCGCGCCGCCTGCTGCGGAAGTCACTCCGTCGTGGGTGAAAGATTCCGTCGCGAAGATGGAGAGGGAACTGGCCGCCAAGTACGGCGACTCGCAAAGCGAACGGGCTCGCCGCGGGTTGCAGCAGGTCGCCGAGTTCTGGCGCGCCGAGGATGGCGACTCGGCCACCTTCGAAGATTTTGTCCGCACCAACTTCGCCGGAGATCAGACCACGCTGGATACGATGTTCAATCGTCTGGAAAGTCTTCTGGAGCAACTGGGCGGGCACATGCACGAGATTAACCGTGAATTCCGCCAGCAGTCGGACCTCGACCTTGGCCCGGTGATGCCCTTCGACGAAATTATTGCCGGCTACGATCCTTCCGCTCACGTGGTCGATGACTTCTTCCAGAACAAGCTCGCCTTCGTGGTGCTGCTGAATTTTCCTCTCACCACACTCGATCAGCGTCTGAAAGATGGACCATCGTGGTCCCGCCGTCAGTGGGCCGAGGTGCGTCTCGCGGAAGGTTTCTCCAGGCGCATCCCGGCGGATGTGAACCTGGGCATCGGGCAAGCGGGAGCGCAAGCCGAACGATATATCGCGGAATACAACATCTGGATGTATCACCTGGTTGATGCGCAGGGACAGCGCGTGTTTCCTCCAAAGATGCGCTTGCTGAGTCACTGGAACCTGCGCGATGAAATTAAGGCAGACTACGCCGACTCGTCGAGCGGTCTGGCGAAGCAACGAACGATTCAGCAGGTGATGGAACGCATCGTTACGCAGACCATTCCGGCGGTTGTGGTCAACAATCCCGCCGTCGATTGGAATCCATTCACGAATGACGTGACACCCGCTGCGGTCAAGGATTCCGATACTGCTACTGCGTCGCCGTCGAAGCCCAGCAACGCGCGTGAACCCGACACGCGCTACGCGATGCTGCAAAAGACATTCTTCGCGTCGAAAAAAGCGGATCCTTACTCGCCGACGGCACCGACGCTGATCGCCCGCCGCTTTGACGAGGATCGCGAGATTCCCGAAGCGCGGCTCCGATCCATGCTGGAACAGGTCCTGACCTCGCCTCTGGTTCCCCAGGTCGCGAAGCTGATCGAAGCGCGGCTGAAACGTCCTCTGGAGCCCTTTGACGTCTGGTACAGCGGCTTCCGTCCCGGCAGCCAGTACACCGAGGCGCAACTGGATGAGATGGTCGCGAAGAAATATCCGACCGCGCAGGCCTACCAGAAGGACATTCCCAATCTCCTGATGAAACTCGGGTTCTCTCCGGAACGCGCGCAATACGTGGCCAACAATATTGTTGTGGATCCGGCGCGCGGCTCGGGGCACGCCATGGGAGCGGAGATGCGGGCGGAAAAAGCACATCTGCGTACTCGCGTGGAAAAGGGCGGCATGAACTACAAGGGCTTTAACATCGCCGTCCATGAAATGGGGCACAACGTCGAGCAGACATTCTCACTCAACGACATCGACCACACTCTACTGAAAGGCGTGCCCAACACCGCCTTTACTGAAGCGCTCGCTTTCGTCTTTCAGGGACACGATCTGGAACTGCTCGGCCTTCCCGCTCCCAAGGCCCGCAGCCTGGCAGAAAAAACGCTGAATGATTTCTGGGGCACCTACGAGATTGCCGGAGTCGCGCTAGTGGATATGGCCGCCTGGCACTGGATGTATGACCATCCTCACGCCACGCCGAAAGAACTCAACGATGCCACGGTGCAGATTTCGAAGGATATCTGGAACCAGTACTACACTCCGGTCTTTCACAAGAAAGATGTCGTGCTACTCGGTGTTTACTCACACATGATCGACTCGTTTCTCTACCTGCCGGACTATCCCATCGGACACCTGATCGCATTTCAGATTGAAGAACAAATGAAGAAAGCAGGATCGATCGGTCCCGAGTTCGAACGCATGGCAAAGATGGGAGACGTTACTCCTGATCTATGGATGGAGCATGCCACGGGCCGACCCGTGGGTCCGGAAGCGTTGCTGGAAGCGACACAAAGCGCGTTGACAGCGGTTGAAAGTCGCTAGCTTTCGGCACCTGTACGCGCCTCGCCATGTGCAGCCGGCTCTACGAAGTACGTCGTCTGTGCACGATGGTGTAGAGACTTTAGAACTGAGTCCGCTCACCGCTGGTCTCGAAGTAGTACGGTTTCCCCGGCGCCGTCCCAACACTGAACGAACCGAGAATAGCCAAGTGGTAGCAACACTGGCAATTTCGACGACCCTCGTCTCTCGAAATCCTGGCCCGCGGAATAGCTAGCTCGTCTCTCTCCAAACTTCGTGTCGAAATCGGCACGCGCAATGCCAATCCCCCGCGCGCCAATTACCACCGTAACTTGCTGGCCCTAACCGCCCTACCTACCATTAAACGCTATGAGTTACCAAGCGCTCTTATTCTGTCCGGATGAAAAAACCGCCCGCGTTGTGAGCCAGGTTTTGACCGAACTCGAGTTCACGGTCGAGCCCTGCCACGAGCCCTTCGCCGCAGTGAAAAAACTGATGGTCCAACACTTCGACGCACTCGTGGTGGACTGCGACAACGAGCAGAATGCTGCTCTCCTGTTCAAAAGCGCGCGTAACTCAGGTTCGAACCAGGCTTCGCTTGCGGTCGCCGTAGTGGAAGGGCAGACGGGCGTAGCCAAAGCTTTCCGCCTGGGCGCGAATCTGGTGCTCACCAAACCCATTCATGTGGAGCAGTCCAAAGGCACGCTGCGAGTCGCGCGTGGCCTGCTGCGCAAGGGACAAGCGGCCAAGCAGGTTGTCGCCGGCGCGCCGAACGCAACTTCGACTGCACTCCCGCAGCAATCAATTCCGGCACCTCTTTTGCCGCCGCAATCTTTCGCAACTCCTCCGACCGCCAGCGCTTCAGCCTTTGTGTTGGACGCGGAACCTACGCCCCAGCCTGACGTAGTGGACGCCGCGCTTCTTGAGTACATGCCTGACTCTCCGCGTGCAGGCTCGGAGGACGCTCCTCAGGTCGCAGCGGAATCGGATCCGTCGAAGCAATATCCGTGGCAACCGCGTAAACCCATGGCTGAGCCGATGGCGTCGGCTCTGCGCCGGGCCGCGGAAGTAGCAGGGAAGTCCGAATTCGATGCCGCCGCTCCACGTCCCGCAGCATCCGTTCAGAACGCGAGTCCACAAACCGGTTTCGCATCGGGAAAGGCGGGAGCTGCCGCCGCCCCGGCCCGCGCCAAGGAAATTCCGGCGCCCGACGCCAAGGACCTCGATTTGGAGCTGACTGCAAGCGCGATCTCGGCGTCATCTATAACCGCAAATCCTAAAGAAGCAGCGCTTCAAGCGGTCAAGGAGATCGAAACGGGGTCGGCGAGCGCGGACCTGGAGTTGAACTCAGCCTTATCGGCGTCTGAAGCACCAAGTTTCACTTCACTCGATGGCAGCCAGCAGGCGTCCGACGCGGGTGGCAGCAAGAAGACTCTGCTGATCGCCGTCGTGGTGATCGGACTTGCAGCCGCTGCCTATTTCGGCTGGACCAAAATGCAGTCTTCCCATCAGCAACCGGCAGTGCAGCAATCCGCAGTTCCTGCCAATTCGGGGACCGCAGCGCTGCCTCCTCAGCCCGCAGTTTCAGACCCTCAATCCGCAACAGCCGAGGTCGTGCCTCAACAGTCACAGACGGACTTAGGTGGTGTAACCGCCGCTCCTTCATCCAAGCCTTCCGCTGCGGTAGTCGCAGAGATTCCAGGGGCGAAGAGCGCAGTGCCAACCAAGGTAGCGCCTACAGCGGACGACGTCACCGTGATCAAGACTCCCGAAACGGCTCCCGCGGAACCCTCGCACGCCTTAGTAGTGCAAAACGGATCATCCGTTCAACCGAAGGTACAGCCCGAAACGCAGGAGCCTGAACAGGCGCCAGAGGCATCCAGCATTGCGACTGGCACGAGCAGCAGCGCCTTGTCTGGCATTGTGAATACGAATGCCATCAACGCGCAGAAAGCGGCCCAGCAGATCGTAAGAATTTCGCAGGGTGTTTCAGAGGGAATGATTGTTAAGAGAGTTCAGCCGACCTATCCCGCGCAAGCCCGGCAGATGCATCTCGAGGGGACAGTTGAACTGCAAGCCAACATCTCTCAGTCGGGAAGCATTTCCGAAATAAAACAGATCAGCGGCAGCCCGATTCTGGGGCGCGCTGCCATTGACGCAGTGCGGCAGTGGAAGTACAAACCCTATTATCTGAATGGTCAGCCGGTCGAGATTCAAACCAGCGTAACAGTGAACTTCAAACTGCCGTAAAGCATCATTCAGACTCACAGATCGGCGGCGCAAGGCTCTCAAGCTTGCGCCGTTTGTATTTGCGCCTGCCAAACCACCCTCGCCGACCGAGTTATAATCAAGAGATACCCACTCGCCGAAATTCATTTCTGTGAGGGGCCAGAATTGATTTTATGGACTTCAAGCTAGTCAGCGACTACACGCCGCGCGGCGATCAGGGCACGGCCATCGAGGCCCTGGTTCGGGGAGTTTTCGATCGCGAGCAGCACCAGGTCCTGCTGGGCGTTACCGGATCGGGCAAGACCTACACCATGGCCAAGGTCATCGAGCAGGCCAACCGGCCCTCGATCGTGATGGCGCACAACAAGACCCTGGCGGCCCAGCTCTATCACGAATTCAAGAGCTTCTTCCCGCACAACGCGGTCGAATATTTCGTCTCTTACTACGACTACTACCAGCCCGAGGCCTACGTCCCCGCCGCCGACCTCTACATCGAAAAAGAAGCCACCATCAATGACGAACTGGACAAGCTGCGGCTCTCGGCGACCCGCTCGCTGTTCGAGCGGCGCGACTGCCTGATCGTGGCCTCGGTGAGCTGCATCTACGGCCTGGGCTCGCCGGAAGCGTACTACGGCATGCTGCTCTTCCTGGAGAAGGGCCAGAAGATCAAGCGCGAGGACATCACCCGCAAGCTGGTCGAAATTCTCTACGAGCGCACCGACGGCGATTTTCGACGTGGAACATTTCGCGTGCGTGGCGACGTCATCGAAATTTTCCCCACCTATGACGACATGGCGTACCGCATCGAATTGTGGGGAGACGAAGTCGAATCGCTGTCGCAGATCGATCCCCTGTTCGGCACGGTGAAGCAGAAGTATGTGCGCCTGCCCATCTATCCCAAGACCCACTACGTAATGAAGCCGGAGACGCGGTCGAAGGCCGTGGATTCGATCCGCGCGGAACTGTTGTGGTGGGAAGCGGAACAGGAAAAGCAGGGCCATCTCGTGGAAGCGCAGCGCGTTCACCAGCGCACCATGTACGACCTCGAGATGATCAAGGCCATGGGCTACTGCCATGGCATCGAGAACTATTCTCGTCACTTCACCGGACGGTTGCCGGGCGAACCGCCGCCCACGCTGCTCGATTATTTCCCGCGCGACTATCTGATGTTCATCGACGAATCGCACCAGACCGTCCCGCAGTTGCACGGCATGTATCACGGCGACCGTTCGCGCAAGGAAACGCTGGTGGAATATGGGTTCCGGCTGCCCTCAGCGTTCGATAACCGTCCGCTGACGTTCGACGAATTCGAACACCGGATGAACCAGATCATCTACGTGTCGGCCACGCCTGGACCGTATGAGCTCACAAAATCAGCGGGCGTCGTGGTCGAACAGATCATTCGTCCCACCGGCCTGATCGATCCGCCGGTCGAAATTCGTCCGGTCAAAGGACAGATCGACGACCTGCTGCACGAAATTCGCGGACGCGTCGCGCGCGGCGAGCGCGTGCTGGTGACAACGCTCACCAAGCGCATGTCCGAAGACCTTGCGGAGTACTACAGCGAAGTCGGCGTGAAATGCCGCTACATGCACTCCGAAATCGAGACTCTGGAGCGGGTGAAAATCCTGCGCGATCTGCGCAAAGGCGAGTTCGACGTGCTGATCGGCATCAACCTGCTGCGCGAAGGCCTCGATCTTCCCGAGGTCTCGCTGGTCGCAATTCTCGACGCCGACAAAGAAGGCTTCCTGCGCTCCGCCGGATCGCTGATCCAGACCATCGGCCGCTGTGCCCGCAACCTCAACGGCCGCGCCTTGCTCTATGCCGATCGCATGACCGATTCGATGAAGAAAGCTCTCAGCGAAACCGATCGCCGTCGCGCCATACAGGTTACTTATAACGAAGCCAACGGGATCACGCCGGAGTCCATCATCCGGCCGCTCGACATGTCTCTCGCTCGTATCATCGAAGCCGACTACGCCGACCTCACCGACGTCGAGACCGAAGGCTTGCCCGACTTCAAGTCCCAGGAAGAACTGGACGCCTACATCGCGAAGCTCGAAAGCGACATGCGCGAGGCAGCCAAACGTTTCGAGTTCGAGAAAGCAGCGAAGCTCAGGGATACGATCAAAGAGTTGCGAACGAAAGAATTCTTGTTCGCGTAACTGAGAACCGAGAACTCAGAACCAACAGCTGGGTTAAGTGAAGGAATTGCGGACGATTCCGGCTGCTTAAGCCCCTGCGCGGGCAGCCCGAACCCTGATTCTGGCGTCGTTTTCCGCCTGCTGTTCCACGGCATTCAGTTCTTTTTCGATCGACGAAAAGCGTTGCAGGATTTCGTGCATACGCAACGCCATGTTCCGGATGGTTTCAATCTGTGCGCGCTCTGGCACTGGAAGTGATTCTGGTTCCAGCAACAGCAACTCAGAGTTCCCCAAAACTGACGTGAGTGCGTTGTTGAGGGTATGCCGCACGTCCAGCATGTAGCGGCCCAGCGCTGCTTGCCGCTCTAAAGCCTTTACGGATTGCTCGGCGCGATGTGCCCGAGCCAGAGTCTCGCTGTGCCGCAAGATCTCCGCGGATACCAGGACCAGCGCATCCTGCCAGCCTTCCAACTGCAGCAGAACACTGATCCCCGGTTTCAACTGCCGAGCTTCTTGAATCGATTGCTTCTCATCGCACACGAACACCACCGGATTGCCGGCCGGGTCGAGGGATTGAAAAACCGCGGAAAGAATTTCAGGTCGCACCGCGCTCACGACCGCCAGGTCGAAACCTTCGGCATCCAGATCGCGGCAGAGGTCGCTGCTCATCAGGGTAAATGCCGGCGCGTTCCGTTCACTTTGCCAACGGTCCATAACGACGCGTGAAAAATCGGCGTCGTCTGAAATTATGAGTACCGTGGACTGATCCAAGTTCCGCTCTCCATTCTCTGCTTCAGCGAGGATATTTTTGTCGAGTAATACTCAACTGCCTCGACGCATTGCCTATTGATCTTTCTCCCCGGTCTCATCATCAGTAGCAGAAGGATCCTGGTCCCAGTCTGGTGCGGCGGTCACCTCGAACTCAGCGGCGTCCGAGGGAGACGACGCAAATTGAATGCCAGCTGCTGCTGCCTTGGCGCGCTCTACAGGAGGCTGAGGCGCGGCCACAGGAGGCTGAGGAACTGGCGCTGCTTTCTTGGTGCTGCGGGCCAGAGCTGCGTCTACGACGTTGCGCAGGTCGACCAGCATGCGCAGAGGACTTCCCGAGGAATACTCCGCGTGGAACATTACTTTCCAGGATTGGCAGATCATGCGCAGCCGGCTTACAGGTTCATCGGCTGAGAATTGAGCGGACCGGCAATCGAGAGTGCTGACGCCGCGTGCTTCCAGTTCTCGCAGGCCATCCAGAATTGTGTTCAAGTCCTGATGCATCAGCCGGAAGAAGACTCGCCGCATCAGGAAGCTCAACCGAGTGAACGCCACCATCGCGATCGGCTCGAAGTAATCATCTCCCCCGGAGACTTTCAGCTTTCTTCCTTTTTCGAGAATACCGCTGGTGAGCAACTCGTTCAGACTGTGGCATCCGTTGGCGGATTGTATGAAGTCATCGATCGATTCGAGCCATGAAGGCAATTTCAGATCGACATCTCCCAGGACCGGTTCCAGCGTCTGGGCCACATAGCTCAGGTCCACGTCCGCATCTTCGAGGCGCGATGGCGCACAGTGCGAAAAGAATTGGACCAGGAGAAAATCAATCTTATCGCGGTCGGAATCAATCCGGGTCTCGCGGTTGAGATGGTGCTCCAGCAGAGTCTGCAAACCCTCTTCGCTGGTCAGAGTCGTGGTCTGAAGGAACTGACGCAGTTGATGGACCTGGATCTTCTGGTCCATTTCGAGAAACCACTGCCGGGCTTGCTCCACCGACTCCTGTGGCGGATCTTCCAGGCCGGATTCGAGGTCGGGGCAAGAGGGCAATTCGATGACAAACTCGCGCCCCAGCGCGCTGTACAAAGGATGGAGAAGGCGCGCTTCACGCCACTCCGCGGCCAAGTCTAGTTTTTTTGGTTTCAGAGTCATGGTTTCACGATCCAGTTGGAAACTTCCTGGGTAAAGCGGGCAGCTACGGCGGTGCGTCCGCTGGTGTATTGCAGGGCCACCACTGAGGCTTCAGCATTCAGAGAACCGTCGGAATTCTTCAGCGTCAGGCGGTCCGCAAATTCCAGCGGCAGGGTTGAGGAAAACAACACTTCACGATGCGTACCGAATTCGATCACCGTGTCTTCGCTGCAGTCATTCTTTTCCTCGATCACTCGGGTCAAGCGCACAGGGATGCGTACCGGGCTGGCCTCGGGAAAGAACTTCGCCAGTTTGGCGGTGCTGCTCTCCTGCCGAACACGTGCTCGGCTCGTGGCCTGTGTAGACACTGCTTTACCTCTGTTCTCCAGGGTCGACGCGGCCTGGGTCCCCGGGCCTGCCGGTTAGCATGGCAAGGGCACCCGGACCGCATCGCCAGATAGGAATGCACTCTCGCAACCAAAGTCCGGGCCTGGTAGAAGTTTCGGTAAGTTGCTGATTCTACGGAGTAATGTTCTGTAGAGGTACCAGCTGAGAGTGTCGCGGGATCACGCATTTGTCTCAGATTGAAACGCTGTCTCACCGCGAAATGGGGAGCAGGAGCGGAAAGGGTGAGAAGTGAGAGCGTCCTGTCAGCTGGCTGGAGGACGTCTCGCCTGCCACTCGGCCCCGCCGGCATGCCAGCGCTACTACTGCAGCGCCTGGAGCGGCGCCGACACTTCACGACCGCCGATGTTGTACCGCTTGAGCTTGCGATAAAGCGTTGCCCGGCTGATGCCAAGCATTTTTCCAGCGAGAGCTTTATCGCCTTTCACTTGCTCGAAGACCCGCTCGATGGTAGCGCGCTCGATATCTTCCAGATCAGTGGTCGAAAGCCCCGACGACGACACAGAGTCGTGGCCCAGGTCGGCGGGAATGCCTGACGTGATCGAAGGCGGCAGATCGTTGAAATCGATGGTGCGCCGATCGCCCAACGCGACCGCGCGCTCGATGCAATTCTCCAGTTCGCGAACGTTTCCCGGCCAGTCGTATTGCAGCAATGACTTCATGGCTGCAGTCGTGATCTGAATCGATCCGCCGCGAGCGTAACGCTCCAGAAACCAATGCGCGAGCATGGGGATATCGGACCGGCGCTCACGCAGTGAAGGCAGGTGCACCGTCACCACATTGAGGCGGAAATAGAGGTCTTTGCGGAATGTGCCATTCCGATATTCCGCTTCCAGATCGCGATTCGTGGCAGCAATCACACGCACGTCCACCTTGAACTTTTGATTGCTGCCCACAGGCCGTACTTCCTTCTCCTGAAGAACGCGCAACAGCTTGGCCTGCATTTCCTGCGGCAGTTCGCCGATTTCGTCCAGAAAGATGGTACCGCCGTTTGCCGACTGGAACAGTCCTGTCCGGGATTTCACTGCACCGGTAAATGCGCCCTTTTCGTATCCGAACAGTTCGCTCTCGATCAAGGTCGGCACCAGCGATCCGCAATCCACCGCGACGAACGGGCGCTTGGCAAACGGGCCGCGGAAGTGGATGGCCCGCGCCACCAGTTCCTTTCCCGTACCGCTTTCTCCGGTGATCAGTACAGGCGTGTGTGTATCTTTCAGGCGCGACACCATGCGCAGCACATCCTGTATCTTTGCGGACGCGCCTACGATTCCATGCAACTCCGTCTCGGTGTCGACGCGCTCGCGCAGGAATTCGTTCTCTTCGACCAGGCGCACTTTCTCCGCCATGCGTCGAAGAAACATGCGCAGCTCCTCGAGCGGAGAGAACGGTTTGCTGATGTAGTCGTAGGCTCCGAGCTTCATGGCCTGGACCGCGGTTTCCACCGATCCATGACCGGTCATGACCGCAACTTCGGCGCGGGGCAACATCTTCTTCACCTTTTCAAGGAATGTGAGGCCCGACATATTAGGCATGACCATGTCGGTGAGGATGATGTGCGCCGGTTGTTCTTCGAGCAGCGACAGTGCGGACTCGCCGCCGTCAGCTTCCATGCAAATAAACCCGAGGGCTTCGCCCACGGTCATGCACAGCTGGCGAATGCTCTGCTCGTCGTCAACAATCAGCAGGCGGATTCGTAAGTCTTCATTCACAGTGCCTTCCCCATGGTCTTCTCGACCACTGCTATGAACGGTTGGACGAGGAACGGCTTTTCGACGCAGGGAGCGCCGGTTTCGCGCAGCGTGGCCACCGTTTCTTCGTTGGCAATGTCGCCGGTAATGAAAACGATCCGGGACGCGAGTTCAGGACGGTATTGCGCCACCCAGGCATGCACGTCGGCCCCGTTTACGCCTCCAGGGGTGCGCATGTCAGAGACGACGCCCAGAAATTCTCCCGACTCCAGCCGCCGCAAGCCATCGGCGCCGGACTCGCTGCACACCACGGAGTAGCCATTGCGCTCCAACGTGGCTCGAACATATGCCATAACGGCGGGCTCATCCTCGATGAGCAACACCGGTAAACTTTCGGGTTTGCTGATAGGTTGTGTGGTCATCGTTGTATCACTCCGGCAGCGGCCCCGACTGAGGCCGTCTCTGGGGTTGCGGGCAGGCGAACTACGAACGTTGCGCCCTGTCCCTCGGTGTTGTTTTGGCAAAGAATCTCACCGCCGTGCTCGCGCACAATGCCGTAGCAAATGCTCAAGCCCAGGCCAGTCCCTTTGCCCACTTCCTTGGTGGTGAAGAATGGATCGAAAATCCGATCCGGATGTGTAATTCCTGGCCCGTTGTCGCGAAACAGAATCTCAACCGAATTTCCGGTGCGCTTGGTAGTGATCTCGATCCGTGCTGCGCGCCCGGTTTCACTTACCGCGTCATAGGCGTTGTTCAGGATATTGAGAAAGACCTGTTGCAACTGGTGCGAGTCGCCGATCACGCTGGGCAGGTCTTGGTCCAGATGCTCGACGACTTCTACTCCGTGACTTTGGAAATCGTAGGACCGTAACTGCACAGTCCGCCGCAAAATCGGATTCAGTTGCAGCGCTTTTCTCTGCGGGGGCATCTGGCGGGCAAAGCTGAGCAGGTTCTGGACGATCTGCTTCGTCCGTTGCGCTTCCTGCAGAATCACCCGCATATCTTTGCGGGCGCTCTCCGGCAGTTCCGGATTTTCCATCAACAGGTCGGCGAAACCAAGAATCGCCGTAAGCGGATTGTTGACCTCATGCGCCACGCCGGAAACCAGTTGGCCCACTGCCGCCATTTTTTCCGCGTGCATCAGTTTCGATTGCAGGCTGGCGGCGTCGGTGACATCCGTCATCACCACCACCAGGCTGCTGACATGCGCCTGCTCGTCGCGCATGGGACTCAAGTTGACAGAAAAGTGCCCGATTCTGCCATCTCCGCGCAGGATTTGGAGCTCGAGATTGTCTACCTGTCGTCCGGCGAGTGTTGCGCTCAGGGCTTCGGTGAGAATGGTGCGCCGCGACGGAGTCACCAGATCTTCGAGCGGCCGTCCCAGCAATTGCTTTTGCTCGTAGCCCATGTCCTGCCAGCGCCGGTTGGCATAGCTGATGAGGCCAGCCGTGTCCGCCACCAGGATCAGGCTTTGCGTGTTGTTGAGAATCTTTCCGGAGAAGTCCCGCTCGCGTTGTAATTCCGCCTGGAAGGTTTTGAGCCCGCTGATGTCCAGCATCAGGCCGCGGAACTGCATCACCCGTCCCTGGGCATCGCGCACCGCGAAAGCATTGATGAGGACATACACCGCGGAGCCGTCTCGCCGGCGCAGAGTTTCTTCGCGGTTCCGCACCACGCCATGCTCTTCCATCTCCTGTGCCAGTTCCTGATGACGCTCGGCCGAAAAATAAATCTGGCTGCGGACGTCAGCCTGCAACAACTCGTCCCGGTTGCGATAGCCCAGCATGCGCACCAGGGCATCGTTGACCTCGATAAATCGGCCATCCGGCGTGGAGAAGAAAAGCCCTTCCTGAATGTTGTCAAACAATTCCCGGTATCGCTGTTCCACTTCCAGTCGGTCGCTGATGTCTTTGAGTACATGGATGGTTTGCATGCCCTCGTTGTTAGCGCCATGTACTCGGGAAGTCGAAACCAGGTAGGTGCGCTCCAGTACGGGATGTACGTACTCCTCGTCTCCCTCAGTCGTGGCGCGGCAGAACGGGCAGGAGCGTAGGGGCGGAGCGGCGCCCATCGCCAGCAGGGCAGACATATTGACGCCGATCAGGGCATGGGGCTCGACACCGATGAAATCGGCCAGCGACCGGTTTACCCGCAACACATTGCCGGCTTCGTCGTGAGCGACAATGAAATCGCTGATGGCATCGAAAATCTCGACCCAGTGCCGGTTGGCTTGGTCCATGCGTGTAAATAGACGCGCATTTTCGAGGGCCACAGCGGCATGTCCGGCGATCGCCTGCAGTACCTGCTTGTCTTCATCAGCACGAAGCGGTTCGCGATCTCCCAGGTACAGGACGCCCACGAGCTCTCCCGACGTACCCAGTAGCCGTACCAGCGTGGCATTGCTGGCGCCGAGTTCAGAGGCCAGTCCCGAGCTGAGTAATTCCGCTGCCGTGGCAGAGATGATCGTGCCTTCGTGCCGGCTTAGAGCATCTTCGATGGAGTGGCTGAGCCGTCTTAATAGTGAGCGATCCTGACTCTCTGCTTGCGCTGGGCCTTGAAGGACCAGGGTTTCCATGCCGCTTTCCTGCTTGACGACGAGCGCCGCCTGTTGCGCTCCCAGGATGTTCGCGGCGCGTCCGACAAAATTCCGGGCAAAGTCAGGCAGCCTTAAGTGGCCGTTGAGTTCGAGGGCCAGCCCCATCAGAGACTCAGCCCGCAGTCGGTGCTGTTCGGATTGATGCAGATTGCGCGTTACTTCCAGGGCGACGGCAACCTGGGCCGCCAAAGCGCGAGCCCGACGAACTTCCTCTTCGGAAATTCCGGACTGGTCCAGCCGGTCCAGCACGCCAAACATGCCCAGAACTTCGCCCTCCGTATCGAGCAGAGGAACAGTCAGCAATTGCCGCACATCGAACTTGCCGAGGATCTCCAGATTTGCGCCGGGAACTTTGCTGGGCTCGTCCGACCAGAAGACTTCCTTGTTGAGCAGGGCCTGGCTGGCCGGGCCGGAGGGAAGCTGGAATTCGACCTTTTTCGGCTGGCCATTTTCGGCGCCCCAACGCACGTGGAAGACGCCGTTTTCGAGGAGTCCGATAAAGCCTCGTCCGAAGCCCAGGAAATCGGCGGCGCGTAAAGCGAACTGCTGCAGGAAATCATCGAGATGACTGATGGAGCCGAGTTCAGCCGAGATGTCCAGCAACTGGTGGAGTTCATACGCACGTGCGCGAGCAGTGCTGTAAAGCTCGGCATTGGCGATAGCCACCGCCGCGAAACCAGTGACCACGGAGATGAGGGATTTTTCCTCAGTGCTGAATGGGCCTTCCGCTCGCGGATAGATAAGCACCGCGCCCTGAGTGAGCGAAGTGCGAAACGGCGCGGTGATCAGTGTTCCAGGAGGGACCAACTCTCCCAGAGCATGAGTCGCAGGATCAATCGCCACACTGAGAGGTTCGCCCGCTGCAACGGCTCGGCTGGCCAGGTCCGCAGCGAACTGCAAGCCCCGGCGATCGTGCCGGGCCCGCACGGAAGCCGCCATCTGCGGGGACTCGGCTGCCACAGTACTCAGAGAGAATCCGGTCCCTTGCCGGAGCATGATGCAGACCAGTCGGGTGCGCAGCAGGACCCGCAGCCGGTCAGCCACAGCCTCGACCACCGCCGTCGACTCAGGAGTGGAACGCAGCGCTTGCGCGACTTCAGCCAGAATCTTGGTTCGCCGGTGTTCCTCGCGTGAGATTTGAGTGAGGCGGCTGGCCTCCAGCAGGCTACCTAGCTGTTGCGCGAGAATAGTTGCCTTGGCAGCCAGGTCTGGATTGAAAAAGTCGGGATCCGAACAGTGCAGAAACACGGCCGCTCCAATCGCTTCGTGGCTCACCACAAGAGGCGCAGCCATGATGGATCGCGCGCCGTACTCGGTGGCCATGAGATAGCGGCGGGGATCCAATTGATTCTCGTAGACGGTTTTCCGCAGGCCGATCGCTTCAGCGGCGATCGCGACCGAGCTTTGGCTGGCTTTCACACTCGTTCCTCGGAATCGGTCCGCCATGAGACCGTCGGCCTCCGCTCCTACCAGTTCGTCCGGGGAAACCCGTTGCCAGTAGTAGGCGCCATCCACCTGAAAGAACTCGCGCGTGGCCTGGCAAAACAAGCGAATTAAGGCCTGCGCCTGGGTACCCTGTGCTGCCGCGCTCGAAAATCGGAGGAGTAGACGTTGGAAGGCGTCGTCCGAGCGCGGGTTGCTGCGCTGAGCTGCGTGTGCGTCTTCAGCCGACGTAGTCAGAGCTTCACCACCGAACCCTTCTCAAAGTGTACAAGTAGTTTATATACAGCAAATTAGACTGGATTCTCAATTTGAGTCAAGCGAATAAGCAGGTGGGTGCCGAGATGGTGAAATCCCATTACCGGCCGGTCGGGACTGTCTCAAACTGAGAGACTAGCGGCCAGATGAGACAATTCTTATCTTCGATTCCGTCCGAGTTTCTACCTCGTCCAAGAGCGTAAGTCTAATAAAAACATGATCTTACACTTTAGTTTGGCCGGTTTTCGTAGCCTTGCCCAAGCTGGCATCGGCATTGCACTTGTGGTCGTGGGGGACTGCGGTCAACCGGGAGAGAGACTGTGCGCCTGATGACACTAAAGAAATGGCTTGTGGCTGCGGTTTTGGGAAGCGCGACCATGTCAATGATCGCGAATCCGTTACCGATTCATGCCCAGGAAACTCATGCCCAGGAACAAGAAGTAAAGACTGAAGACCTGGCACGCAAACCCAAGACCCGAGTTGCACCCGTGTATCCCGAGGTGGCTCGTCGCATGAATATCGAGGGTACGGTCAAGTTAGCCGTGGTGGTGGCTCCGAATGGCACGGTGAAGAGCTCGAAAGCCGTGGGCGGGCATCCCCTACTGGTCAACGCTGCCGTGACCGCAATGAAGCAATGGAAATTCGAAGCTGCCCCAACCGAGAGCAGCGGAATCGTGGAATTCAAGTTTCAGCCACAAAGGTAGCGGGAAGGGTCCGAGCCGCGTCCAGAACGTGGCAGTAGAGAGCGGAGGAATCGCATGACGATCGGCAAAAAACTTTATGTGAGTTTCGGAGCGGTGCTCGTCATGGTCGTGGTGTTGTTTGCCGTGAACCTGGCCGCCGTATATCGCGAGCACAGCGCCAAGGCCGCTGCGTCTCAGGCCCTGCAACTTGCCGACGCCACCGACAAAATCAGATTTCAGATGATGCAGAACCGCCTCTATCTGACCAACTACCTGCTCAGTGGAGACAGCCGCGAAGCCGACCATGTGACGGATGGCGTCCACACTCTCGTCGATCGGATGCAGAACACCATGGCTCTGGCCAGCTCTGAACAACAGAGAACTGCGCTCGCCAAGGTGCAACAGACCGAACAGAGCTGGGCTCGAGACTTCGCCGATCCGCTCATGCAGAAGCGTAAAGAAGTGGATCAGGGAAACTCTACCGTGGCCGAATTGCAGATCTTTTACCTCCAGAAAGACGCCGGCTCATGGGTAAAAAACTCGACTGAATATCTCGACCTGGCCGACCAGGAAAGCAAGCGCGTTCTGGAAGAACGTCGTCAGAGTGATGATTCAGCCAGCAATTGGACAGTTGGAATCGCTCTTCTTGGCACCCTGGCCGCTCTGATTCTCGGCAGCGTCATTGCTGTCCGCACCGCCAAGTCCATTACCGAACCTCTGAGCGACCTGATGAAGGTTACAAAGCAGATTGGCACGGCAGGCGACCTGGATCACGAAATCGATATCAAAAGGGAAGACGAAATTGGCGAACTGGGCCGAACCTTCAACAGCATGGTTGGCTACCTCCGAGAGATGGCATCGGTTTCCGAAGCCATCGCCGGCGGCAACCTGTCAGTTGAAGTCAAACCCCGCTCGAAGGACGACACGCTGGGTAATGCCTTCGTTCGCATGGTCGATGGTCTGAGGAACCTGGTGCGCAACGTACGCGATGCCGCTTCCCAGGTGGCCAGTGCTTCCAGCCAGGTGGCGGGTGCTTCCGACGATTCCGCCAAAGTCAGCTTGCAAACCGCTTCTGCCATCGACGAAGTCACCAGCACCATGCACGAAATGAGTGTCAACGTGCAGAACATGGTGAAAAACACGCAGACGCAGGCCTCGAGCGTCAGCGAGACTTCTGCTTCCATCGATGAGATGGTGGCCTCCATCCAACGCGTCGCCGACACCGCCAAAGTTCTGCTCGACATCTCGAACCGGTCGCGTGAAGAAGTCCACAGCGGTATCAACACCATGGAGAAAGCGACCGACGGGCTGAACAAGATCAACATCACCATCCGTTCTTCCGGCGAAATCATCGACGTGCTGGGACAGCGGGCCGACGACATCGGCAAGATCATCGAAGTCATCGACGACCTCGCGGAACAAACCAACCTGCTCGCACTCAACGCTGCCATTGAAGCTGCCCGTGCCGGTGAACATGGCCTGGGATTCGCGGTAGTTGCCGACGAAGTCCGCAAGCTGGCGGAAAAATCTGCGCAGTCAACCAAGGAAATTTCCGAACTGATCCAGAGCATTCAGAAAGAAGCCCGCAAAGCGGTCGAGAACATGGACCGCAGCACCGGCATTGTCAACGACGGTCTCGGCCTGGGACAGGAACTCAACGCAGCCTTGCGCAAGATCTCGAACGTCGTGACTGAGGTCTACAAGTTTGCCCAAGAAATCGGCGCTGCCACCAACGAGCAGTCGCATGGTTCTTCGCAGATCGCCCGGGCGACGACTCGGCTGAACGAAATCACGCACGAGATCAACTCAGCGGTCGAGGAGCAGGCTTCCGGCGCTCAGGCTGTGGTCAAAGCCATGGAGCGTATGCGGGAACTGGTGCAGCAGACTACTTCGGGTTCGACCGAACTGGCCGCCTCGGCGGAGCAGATGTCGAAGATGTCCCGTGAACTGCTCGATGCAATGCATCGTTTCGCATTGGAACAGGCGGCGGAACGTGCTCCATCCCGCTATGAAGATCAGGCGCCCGCGAACTCTCGTCGGGCCGCTGCAGGCGCTCGCGTTTAGCACCGGAGTCCAACATGAGTCCTGAACTACACATTGTCGGATTCCAGGTGGGCCGCGAGACCTACGGTGTGCCCATCACCTCTTTGCACGAGATCGTGCGCGTGCCCGAGATCACGGCCGTTCCTGATGCTCCCGACTACATGGAAGGCGTGATCAATCTCCGTGGCAAAATTGTTTCGGTCATCGATCTGCGCAAGCGTTTTGGCGAGGCGAAACAGGCTCTTAACCGTCGCAACCGCATTCTAGTTGTCGAACATGGCGGACGCCTCTGCGGATTGATTGTCGATTCCGCCTCGGAGGTTCTCAAGATTCCTGCGGCTGAGATCGAGCCTTCTCCGGCAACTTTGCAGGAAGGTGGACTCCACTGCGTGACCGGTCTGGGCAAGTACAAAGGCCGCCTGATCGTATTGCTCGATATGGCCAAGTTGCTGGAGAGAGGCGCGGTCCACAAAGAATCAACAGAACGTTTAAACGGTGAGACGCGCAGCACCGCCGCCGGCAAATAGTTTCGCCGTCGAGCGCGAAGGCCAGGAAACGGGCCGAGCAAGCACGACGAACTGGAAATCATGGGAACTGTGGGCACATCCAGCGCACCTGCGCAGTTTAACGAGGCTGAGTTGAAGCTTCTGCAGGTGCTCGTCTACCAGGAGTGCGGCATGCACTTCGACGAGCGGCGCACCCATTTTCTTCAAGACCGTTTGCAGCGGCGCTTGAAAGAATGTCATCTCGATTCTTTCTACAGCTACTACCGTCTGCTGATCAGCAAAGAAGGCAAGCAGGAACTGGCCAAGCTGCTGGAAAATCTGACCGTCAACGAAACCAGTTTCTTCCGCAACAAAGCCCAACTGGATTTGTTTCACAAACACATTCTCGATGAACTGATTCGCCGTAAGCAGGCCAAGAAGGACTACTCGCTGCGCATCTGGAGCGCAGGTTGTTCCACCGGCCAGGAGCCTTACACGCTGGCCATGCTGATTGCCGACAGTCTGGCTTACTTCTACCTGCGCAATCCTCAGGCGGCTGCTGCGCCGTCGCCCAAGCCGCTTGATTCCTCCGCCGTGGAAAGTGGAGATCATCGCCAGCGACATCAGCTATTCGGTGCTGCGCACTGCGCAGGAAGGCATTTACTCCGAAACTCAGATGACGGGTGTGGACTACAGCTACCGCTTGCGCTACTTCGACAAGATCGGCGAGCGCTACGCGGTCAAGAAGGCGCTGAAGGAAGTCGTCCACTTCGACTTCCACAATCTGAAGACGGAATACCTGCCGCAGCGCAATGACGTGATCTTCTGCCGCAACGTCATGATGTATTTCGACGAACCCGAGCAGAAGCGTCTGCTGGAAAAGTTCTCTCGCTGTCTCAACCTGCAGGGATATCTATTCGTCGGCCACGCCGAAAGCCTGCTGGCCCTGACCGACAAGTTCGTCATCGTCCACCGCAACAGCGGTACTGCGTATCAGAAAGTTGAGGTGACCGCATGACCCAACTTCCTGACGATCGCGCCGCGGAAATGCGTGAACTCTTCTTCGAGACGGCGCAAGAGTTGCTGCAGTCGCTGAACGATGAAGCCCTCAAGCTGGAGAAAAGTCCGGCGGATGAGGAACTGGTGCGCAGCATTCGCCGCATCGTACACACCCTCAAGGGCGATGCCGCAGCTTGCGGATTTCGCGAGCTGAGCAATGCAGCCCACGAATTGGAAGATGCCCTGGCGCTAGAATCCGCGTCCTCACACCGCAGCCTGGCAGACATCGCTTTCACTGCCGCGGATACATTCAATGCGATGCTGACGGCCTATCGCCGCAAAGGAAAGATGCCGTCGGCAGCGCCTTTGGCAAAAATGGTTCGTGAACTAGCCGAGCCGCCCAAAGGAAAAAAGCGTTCGAAGAAGACGGCCAAGAGCAAAGAAAAAGAGGCGGTCGCCCCCGCGGCCTGGACCGAGTACGAGAAGCTGGCGATCCAGAATGCGGTCACACGGGGCAAGAGTGTTTACCACGTCACAGCCGGAATCGATTCGCACTGCGCGATGCCGATCGCGGCCCGGCAACTTGTTCTAAATGGATTGGCTCGATGCGCCGAGGTGTCTGGGTGTTCGTCCCGAGGCGGGTTCACCGGCCAGCACGCAGCGCGTGGAACTGCTGGTGGCCACCGAAAAGTCAGCGGATCAGTTGTCCGGCTTGTGCCGGATTCCGACAGTTATTTCGAGCGTCGCTGTGGAACTCGTCAAAGCCGCGGAGATAAAGGTCAAGCAGGCGGCTGCCGCTGAAGTGGCAGCGAACGCAGCCGCGTTGCCGGCGTCATCTTCACCTCACTGCGACACCGTCGCCGGAATCCGGTGACGAACATACGGCCGCCGGCAGACACGGTCATCCAGTACTCGCGGAAAATATCTTGCGCGTGGATGCCGAACGCATCGACAGCGTGCTCAACCTGGTCGGCGAACTGATTATTGGCCGGTCGATGTTGCAGCAGGCATTCACCGAATTCGCCCGCCACGCTCCCAAGGAAGCTTTGCGCGGACGTTTCAGCGATGCCATGGCGTTTCAGTCTCGCGTGCTCAGCGATCTGCAGCGTTCGGTCATGAAAATTCGCATGGTGCCGGTCGAGCAGCTCTTCCGTCGTTTCCCGCGGATGGTGCGCGACGTGGCCAAGCAGTGCGGTAAGGATGTCGCACTGGTGCTGAGCGGGCAGGACACCGATCTGGACAAGAGTCTGATGGACGCCATCGCCGAACCTCTCACCCACCTGGTTCGCAACGCCGTGAGCCACGGCATCGAAAGCGCCGAGGAGCGCGCCCGAAACGGGAAGACGCCGCGCGGAACCATCCATCTCACTTCGTATCATCACGGCAATCAGGTTATCGTCGAAATCACCGATGACGGTGCCGGCATCGACTCGAACAAAGTCAAAGCCAAGGCCCTGGAAAAAGGTCTCCTCACGCCTGAGGAAGCAGACCGCATGGGGGAGACAGAAATTCTCGCCCTCATCTTCCGGCCCGGATTCAGTACCGCGAATGAGATCACTGAGATTTCAGGTCGCGGCGTGGGTCTCGACGTCGTACAAACCGTATTACACCGCCTGAAGGGCTCAGTGGACATCGAGACTCGAGTCGGCAAGAGCACCACCTTCCGCCTCAAGTTGCCGTTAACCCTGGCCATTATCAAGGCGTTGCTGTTCCGAGTGGAACAGCGCCTCTATGCCGTGCCCTTGAACGCCGTGGCGGAGATCGCACGCGCCCGCGAAGCTGACGTTCATCAGGTGCAAACCTACGAAGTCCTCCAGTTACGTGACCGCGCCCTGCCTCTGGTTCGACTGGGACGCGCTCCCGGCGAGGCCGCGGTCAGCGGCTCTGGGAAGATTTTTGTGCTGGTAATTTCCATCGGCGAGCGGAAGCTGGGGATGATCGTCGACAGTCTCGAAGGCGAAGAAGAACTCGTGATCAAAGCGCTCGACGATCAGACTGTCGCTACCGACCTGATCAGTGGAGCTTCGATCCTTGGCGACGGCCGCGTTGTTCTGATCGTGAACCTTCCGGCGATCGTGGATCGCCACAGCAAGGCTCGCCCGCAAGCCGGGGACGGTGTCTTGTCCGGAATATTGCTTTCGCACTCTGACCGCAAAGAGTTTGTCCAAGCCCCGGCGGTGGCGCCTTTATGAACCCGGTGCGCGTGCTTGTAGTGGACGATTCCGCGCTCATGCGGAAGCTGATCCCGCAGATTCTGCAGACCGACAGTTCGATCGAAGTCGTCGGCACTGCCATGGACGGAAATTTCGGACTGAGAAAGATCGACGAACTGAAGCCCCAGGTCGTTACTCTCGATCTGGAGATGCCCGGCATGGGCGGCCTCGACATGCTGAAAGAGATCATGCGTCGCCATCGCGTTGCCGGTCATCGTCGTGAGCTCCCACAGCACGCAGGGAGCTTCCGTCACGCTGCAGGCGTTGTCGCTTGGGTGCTTTCGATTTTGTCGCCAAGCCCAACGACGTATCAGCCCGCATGCCGCAGATCGCGGCGGAACTGATTGGCAAGATCAAGGCTGCGGCTCAGAGCCGCGGCGTAACTGTCAGGCCGGTGGGAGCCACTCGGCGGCCAGGACAGAAGGCCCCGCTCGACGCCAAGAGGATTCCGACCAAGGTCGTGGCCATCGGCGTTTCCACCGGGGGCCCGCAAGCTCTGCAGTATCTGTTTTCGCAATTGCCAGCGGATTTTCCCGGCAGCATCGTTGTGGTTCAGCACATGCCGGAAGGCTTCACCGAAATGTTTGCCCGCCGTCTGGATGAAACCTGTGCCGTCGGCGTGAAAGAGGCGCAATCGGGAGACGTGCTGCTGGCCGGACGGGTGCTCATTTGCCCGGGCAGCCGCCATCTGAAAGTGAAACGCCTGCCACTTGGGGATGTGGCTGTTCTTAGCGATGAGCCCCGAGTCAATGGACATCGTCCTTCTGCCGATGTGTTGTTCAAGAGTGTGGCTGAAGAGTTCGGTCCCAAGGGCATCGCGGTACTCATGACCGGAATGGGAGACGATGGCGCTCAAGGCATGGGCGCAGTCAAAGCCGCGGGCGGAATGACGATCGCTCAGAGCGAGGAGTCCTGTGTGGTGTACGGCATGCCCAAAGCGGCCATTGATCGCGGATTCGCGGTCCGGGTGGTCGGATTGGATGTTCTTTCCAACACTTTGCAGGCCCAGTGCATGGCCGACCGTAGAAGCGTATTTGGTAGTGAGCCCGGCGAAAGCGGCAAAGCTGCAGGCGCCGGGAAGGAATAGGTTTGCACGAGCTGTAGGGTTCGATTTCGCAATAAAAGCAGGAGGAGTTTATGGAGCAGTTTGCATCGTTAAACGCAGCAAGGACGGTCAGCCGGTCCGCTACCTGGTGGTCGACGATTCCGTCTTTGCCCGCAAGAATCTGGCTCGCATGGTCGAAACCTTCGGCGGCCAGGTGGCTGGCGAAGCCGGCGATGGCATGACTGCCATCACCGAATACGACCGCACCAATCCCGACATCGTGCTCATGGATATCACCATGCCGCAGATGGAAGGCATCGAGGCGGCGGAAAAGATCGTGCCCAGCATCCTGAAGCGCGCATCGTCATGGTCTCTTCGGTGGGCTACCAGGAAAACATCGTGGCCGCCCTACAGCGGGGAGCACGCCACTTTGTGCAGAAACCGGTCAAGCCGGAAGTTCTATACGAAGTGATCAAGTACGTGCTGGGTGAGGACGTCGCCGTGGCTCAGGCCGCGGGCGCGGGAGCCTGATTTATGAAAATGGAGTTGATCCAGCCGTTCATCAACGCGGCGGATGCCGTCCTGGCACAGGGCCTGCAGACTCCCATGTCCATCGGGAACCTGAGCATGGAACAGGAGGCTTACCGGCGCAAAGGTGTAGCCGCACTGGTGGCCATCACCGGCGACATCGAAGGGAGAATTGTCTTCGATCTCGATCCGCGAAACCGCGCTGCGAGTAGCTAGCTTCTTTGCCGGCGCCGAACTGCCTGAATCAGACGACCTGGTGAAGGAAACTGTCTGCGAGTTGGCCAATCAGGTCACTGGAAACGCGGTCACCACCCTCAACGATCAGGGCTTCCATTTTCGAGTGCATCCTCCCGCGTTGCATACCTCCGAACACGGCCCCACCAACACCGAGGACACCGAAGCTCTGGTAATTTGCTGTGAGACCGCCCGTGGCAACGTATTCATGAACATCGCGTTGCGCTACAACGTCCGACTGCCGGGCGATTTGGCGGCGGCTGCAGCCGGAGAGTAGGGGCAGAAGTTTCGAGTTTCCTGTTTCTGGTTTCCGGAAACTAGAAACCGGAACTGGAAACCGCCTACGGTCCTGTCAGAACAAAAACTGGATTTTGCGGCAGCGCATTTCCGCCGCCCGGCGGAGTGACTGTTCCTAACGGGGCCGGCATGTCGAGCACCGGCGTGTCATCCGAAGTACGAACGATTGCGGTGCTTCCTGAATCGCACTTTCCTACAATTATTTTCGTACTATCGGCCGAGGCAGCCGAGGAGACACGGAAACGGACGCCTCCGAGCACTCCTCCCGGAACGCCCAGTCCACTGACATCGCAACCGGTCGGATTCGCAGTAGAAATCTCGACGACCGTATTCCCGACTGCGCTCTGACTCGTGGCGGCTACACCGGCGGCGTTCGTAACCGTGAAGCTTACCGAGCTTGCCGTTGCCACAGTGAAGGTCCCGTTGTTGCCGGCGTCGGCCATACCGGCGATTACCATCTCCATCCCCGGCCGCAGAGCAGGACCGGAAATCAGAGTGTAGGTGAAAGTCGTATCGGTTCCGCTTTGCGTCGCAGCCGTGATGTTGACTGTCGATTCCAGCGGAATCGTCTTCCTGACGCTGCCATCGCTGGCGTTAATGACCGTGACGCCTGAGCTGATGCAAAGCTGCGTATCGCTCGGAATCGATGTGCAGGGCGGAGTCTTGCTGGAAGTCACGGCGTAAACCCGGCTGCCATCGGGAAGCACCGACACGCTGGTCGGACCGGCCGCAACCGGGGTCGAAAACACAACTGCCGGCGGATCCGCGGCGACATTCACAGCGGTCACGGTATTGGCGACCGGATTCGTGACATAGAGCCGGTTCAGTTTGCTGTCGTACACCATGAAGTTCGCACCGGCGCCGACGGTTGCCGAGCCGACAACGGCGTCAGCCGTGGTGTCGATCGCGGACACCGTGCCGCTCCCGCTGTTGAGCACGTAAACCCTCGCACTGTCGGAGCGAGCCAAAGCCCAGACGGGAGCGCTTCCCGTGGCGATGGTCTGGGTTACGCTCCGGTCCGGCAGACTGATTGCGGTCACCGTGCCGTCGCCCTGATTCGCCGCGTAGAGCTTCTTCTGATCTGGTGTTTCCGCCAGTGCTACCGGCTGATTGCCTACCAGAATCAGCGGGTTCGCAACAATATTGTTTGTGGCCGAGATGGCTGCGACCGTATTGTTTCCATAGTTCGCCACGTATACCGTGCCGCTTTCAGCGGTATGGACAAACACGGGTCGCGAACCTGCGGGAAGGGATGTCGTCACGACCGACGTCGCCGTCGATCCAGGCGTCGGGGAATACGAAGAGACCGAGTCTTCGAGGGTGTTCACCGCGTACACCCGTGCAGCGGTTACAGTCAGCGTGGCGTGCGCGGGGCCCAGCCCGAGCTGAGCCACTCCGATATTGGAATCGCCGGAAATATCCACACGGCTGCTGGCGCCGGGATCGATTGTCCCGTTGGCGCTGAATACCAAAACGAAGTGAACCGCCTGGGGGTCAGGTGGAGGAGGGATCACGGGAACGGCCACCGGACGGTACTGGTCTCCGCAGCTTACCTCAATCAGGCCAAGAATCAGAATGCCCAGCAAGCGGGCAGTAAGCCGAAAATTCATCCGCACCCCAGAACTATCCATGAATCAATATGGTCGGAAAGACGTTTCATTCTAATGGTTGGTAGGAATATGCGCCAGCGAGCGGAAGGCAGCTATTAGCTTTTGGCTCTTAGCCTTTAGCTCACCGCCCTCGGCCTTTGAGGTCTGATGCTAACTTGCGGGAGAAAGGCTGCCCTTCAGGAATTGAGCGTGATCCGGAAAATTGCTGGCAGGCAAAAGTGGCCCGTGTGAGAAGTAGGTTTTGTTGGTAGCTAAAAGCCAAGAGCCAAAAGCTAAAAGCTGCTTTACGCTTTGCCTTTGGATCGCTTTCCGACCGCTTCCCGGGCTGGCGCCGCTGGCTTTTTCTTGCCTTCCATCTCGGCCAGGCTTTGTTTGAGCGCGGCCATCAGGTCCACGACTGGAGCCAGCTTTTTCGGCTTCTCCACTTCGGTGATCTGTCCGCCTTCGAGTTTTGTCTCGATCAGCTTTTTCACATTCTCCTGGAAGGTGTCGTGATATTTTTCCGGGTCCCACTCAGCTGCCAGGGCCTCGATGAGCTGATGAGCGACTTTGACTTCCGCGTCTTTCAATTCGACTTCGGGAGGTCCGAAGCCTTCGACCTGTCGAACCTCTTCCGCGTAGTACATGGTGTGGAGCATGAGTCCACCTTCGTGAGGGCGCAGGAACACGGTGTACTCGCGATTGTGCATGGTCAGCTTGGCGATGGCGACGTACTCGCTTTCTTCCAACGCTTTGGTCAGAAGAGCGTAGGGCCTGCGTCCCGCTTCTTCCGGCAGCATGTAGTAAGAGGACTCGAAGAATACTGGGTCGACCTCGCTGGATTTTACGAACTCCAGGATCTCCATGGTCTTTGCGGTCTGCGGCTCGATCTTCTTGATCTCTTCCGGCTCGATGACGATGTACTCGCCCTTGCGGAACTCGTAGCCCTTCACGATTTCGCTGCGCTCGACCACGCGATTATCCGCGGGACAGTAGTACTGCTGCTTGACCCGCTGCAGGTCGTCGCGATGCAACATGTTGAAGGAGATGCCGCTGCTGCGCGCGCCCGAGAAAAGACGCACCGGCATGGAAATCAAGCCGAAGGTGAGATATCCCGACCAAACCGAGGCTGCCATAGTTTTCCCTCGAAACAGAAAGAGCCCGAGCGTAGTGCAGTTTAGACTACGTACGTCTCTTTGATGCATTCCTAAAGTACGGGTAATCCGAAGCACTAGCCCTAGCTGTGGGACGGCGAATCAAACTACGCTATATCTTGTGGGTGGGATCTTGAGTGCGAGCAATAGCGCCTTTTGCAAAACGGACACCCGACCCTTATCGTGACCGATGTGTATGGCCTCTCTCAATTCACCTCTTTGATTGCTGTAGGTTTAGCCGGTTATCGAGCTGACTGGGCGATCGGAGGTCTGCTCACCGTCGCCTTTGCCCTCCTGGCTCACCGGATCAGAGGAGTCACTACCTCGGGCGCGGTTGCCGGTGCCATCAGCTGCTTTGTGCTGTATGTGGGCGGAGGTCTGAGCGCTTTCGTGGCACTCATCACGGTGTTCGCACTTGCCTGGGTCACCACCCGGCTGGGCTATAAGCGCAAGCAACTCCTGGGGACGGCCGAACGCCGCGACGGACGCAAGGGCTCGCAGGTTCTGGCCAATCTGGGAGTGGCGACTGCATGTGCGGCAATCTCGGTTCTCGGCCACAACCGGCCGACGTTCCTGCTGGCCATGGCTGCAGCACTTTCCGAAGCTGCCGCCGATACCACCTCGAGTGAGGTAGGCCAGGCCTTCGGAAAGACGGCCCGCCTGGTTACTAATTGGAGTCCAGTTACGCCAGGTACCGATGGCGCTGTGAGCCTGGTCGGGACCCTGGCGGGGGCAATTGCTGCCGGATTAGTAACCTTTGTATGCGTCCTCGGCGGATTAATGCCTGGCCGTTGGGTGCCAATTTGTGTGCTTTCCGCCCTCCTGGGCATGTTTTTGGACAGTTTTCTGGGTGCCTGGCTCGAAAGGCGCCATTTGATCAATAACGACTTAGTAAACTTCCTCGGCACGCTCATCGCGGCCATCGCCGCCTTCTGGCTGGCCTCAATCGCCTGAATTCTCCGCGTTTTACCCCGGCAGGTCATGTACTGATGGGCCTTGCTGGGGATGACCCTCCGCGCGAAAATTACAGGGAGCATCTTGATCAAAGTTTGCTTGCATCTCACCCCTTAAGTGGGTTCGAAGAAGCCCGAGCAGCAGCGAAAACAGCAGCGAAAGACGTTGGTAGTAAATGAAGATTCAGACGTTTGTAATCGGTTCAGTGCTGGCAGTGGCGCTGTTGTTGTTTGCCCAGCAGCGTCCCACAACCGCGCAGCCTGCGGGCTTCCGCGAGGTCGTGGATCTGACTCACGCCTTGCCGGCGAACGGCCTCGAAAAGCCGCAGAAGTCCAGTTATCGGCTGGAAACGGTTGCGCTCTCTGAAAGGATTTCAGCGTCCGAACCGGCTTCAGAACAGTTTCCTACTCGGATCTACGCTCCCGCACAACTTGGCCGAGGCCAGTGGACGGTGGACCAGATTCCCGCTGGCCGCCTGATCGGCCCGTTGGTGGTCCTCGATGTCGCCGCCACCGCCAAAAGCAATCCGGACTATGAGATTTCCGTGCAGGACATCGCACGCTGGGAGCAGGCCAACGGTCCCATTCCCTTGGGCGCAATCGTGATGGCGCGCACTGGATGGGGAACGCGCTGGAACTCCGTCAAAAACTACCGCAACCTAGACTCGAAAGGCGGCATGCACTTTCCCGGATACTCCGAGGATGCAGCCCGGTTCCTGTCTGAAGGCCGCAATGCCCTCGGCCTCGGCATCGATACCGCCAATCTCGATCGCGGCTCCGCCAAAATCTTTGCCGTCGGTCAATATGCCCTGGCGCACGGACTCTATCTGCTTACCAACGTAGCCAACCTCGATCTCATGCCTGCGAACGGCGCCGTCGCCATGGTGGCTCCTGTGAAAGTGACTGGAGGCTCCACGGCTCCGGTGCGCATTCTGGCGCTCGTCCACTAGCTCTCCGCTCCCGTCTTCATCCTCTTTTTCTGGCCTTCCCGTCTGGCGTACCATGTTATGCCGGGACGACCTATGTCGCCTGCAAACGCAGAAAACGATCCGACCATCGGTGGAGAACGATGGCTGACGGTGATCGCGTCGTTCCTTGTGGGTGCGTCATTTTTCGCACTATGGTTCTGGCTGCTGCCAGGCTGGCTCGGTTTTCGCCCGGTAACCGCCGGAGCGGTCGGTTGGCGATGGATAGCGGCACTTCCATCCGTGCTGGGATTCACGGTGGCCCTGCGCTGCATCTGGGACTTCGGGTCTACGGGACGCGGAACTCCGGCGCCCTTCGCTCCGCCGCAGCGATTAGTAGTCGCAGGTTTCTACCGTTACGTGCGGAATCCGATGTACGTTGGTTTCGCCACCGGCTGGGTCGGGCTCTGGATCGTGTTCGGCCACGCAAACCTTAGAGCGATCGCCACTGCGGCAGCTGTGGGGGTCGCAGTGCATCTGTTTGTGCTTCTCTATGAAGAGCCGACTCTGCGCAAGAAGTTCGGAGCGGACTATGAAAACTACTGTGAGCATGTAAGGCGCTGGTGGCCGTGTACGCGACCCTGGGAAAAACCGTAAGTCAGCATCTCCCCTTCATTCCTCTCGCAACACTTTGAAACAGTAACTGTCTCGGAATGTTTCTGTTCACGGCAATTCGATATTGCGCGTTTTCTCGTAATCACGCAGAGTTGTAGTCTGTGTGGCGCGGGCGCCCTCGCCCGCGAGCCTTTCGGGAGAAAAACATGAGCGATCCGCGTTATCCCATCGGGAAATTCGTCTTTAACGGTCCTCCAGACGAGAAAGAACGTCGCAAACTAATCGACGACATCGAACAAGCCCCCGCAGCATTGCGGGCCGCCATCAAGGGTCTCTCGCCCCAACAGATCGAAACTCCTTACCGCGATGGCGGATGGACCGTGCGACAGCTTGTCCACCATGTCCCCGATAGTCACATGAACGCGTACATCCGCTTCCGGGTGGCCCTGACCGAAGATGCGCCGACGATCAAGCCGTACATGGAAGATCGCTGGGCGAAATTAGCGGATGTCCAGTCCACCCCGCTGGAAGTGTCTCTGTCGTTGCTCGAGTCGATGCACACCCGTTGGGTAAGCCTCCTGCGTTCGCTTGAACCTCAGGACTGGAAGCGCACCTTCAATCATCCAGAGCTGGGAATCGTGCCACTTGAGAAAAGTCTCGGACTGTACGCCTGGCACGGTCGCCATCACGTAGCCCACGTTACGGAGTTGAGGAAGAAGATGGGGTGGTAAAAAAACTGGCCACGGATCTACACGGATTCTCACGGATTAAAAGAAAAACCAAAAAAGGGTTATTCGTGACGATCCGTGATTTCAGATCTGGGTGACACTACGAAATATGCAGACGCCACGCCGTGTAGCTGGCAGCTTCGCGCAGCACGGCTAATCCGCGCTGCCACGCCGATTTGGGAAGCGAATCCGGACGCGGCGCAACATACACCTGCACGCCTTCATGCTCCAGCAATTTGCGGATGCGGAACACATGGTAGGCATCGCTGACTGCCACACAACTGCGCATCCGGTTGGTGCGCATGATGACCGCGACTCGCTCTGCTGACGATGCGGTATCGGAGCCCTGGGTTTCCGCAATCAGCTTGGGTTCGGGAATGCCGCGCCGCAGCAGGTAGTCGTGGCCCACTCCGCCTTCGCTGAAGTTTGGATCGGCTGCTGCCCCACCGGTGGTGATGACGACGGGCGCGGCACCGCGCTGGAAGAGATCGTAAGCGTGATCCAGACGGGCGCGGAATACAGGCGACGGGCGTCCTGCATACTCAGCCGCTCCGAACACGACAATCGCGTCCGCGGGATGAACTTCCTGCGTGCCTGCCTCGTGCACGATCTGCAAGCTGCTGATCGCGAGAAAGGCTGCGAGCAGAACCGCAGCCACCGCAACTACCCACAAAGGCCAGGGATTATGCCGCTGCCGGTTCGTTGCCACGGTCATCCTTGGGCGATCATCTTGGGCCGATCATCCTTGCGCGAAAAACTCGGAGATTTCCTGGGCCGGAATCGCGCCTTCGCGCATGATCCGCCAGCGCGCCTCTTCGTCGGTGAGGTCGATGATGGTCGAAGCCACTTCGCGTGGCGAAGTGCCGCCATCGACGATGATCGCAATACGGTCCTGCAACTGATCGCGTACCGCGAGCGCGGTCGTGCACTCGGATTCGCCACTCAAATTGGCGGAGGTTGCGGTAATCGGAATTTGCGCCGCCTGCACCACGGCCAGCGGAATTGGAGCTTTGGGAATGCGCAGAGCCACGTTGCCGGTATTCGCGGTTACCTTGAGAGGCAGTCGCGACGACGCCTTCACGATGATGGTCAGCGGGCCCGGCCAGAAGCGCCGCGCCAAGGCATAGAACTCCTCCGTAAGCGGCTCCGCCAGTTGTTCGGCCTGGTCGACATCGGCAATCAGCAGCGACAACGGCTTGTGCCGCGAACGTGACTTGATGTCATACACGCGGTCGACTGCACGCAAGTTAAAGGGATCGGCAGCCAGCCCATAGAACGTATCCGTAGGCATGCCCAGTACTTCGCCGGCGCGAATCTGGTCCGCTGCGTAGCGGATGAGAGACGGCTCCGGGTTATCGCAATTAATCTTGACGATTTCTACTCGCACTCAACAGGTCCCTTCCCGTCAGGTCGACAAATCAAGGTCTTCAAATCAAGAGAGCTAACATAACATGGGAAAGCGCCGAAAGCCGAGAGGAACAGGTATGATTCTGAGCGACTCGCGCCATCATGAAGGAAAGCAAAACCACTGCCGGCCATAGCTCGAACTCCCGCCTGCGCCGCATCGAAGGCCGTCACAACGCCCTGGTGAAAGAGCTGCGCCAGGCCTTTTCCAAGGGCGAGCACACCGCCGATGGCCATTACGCCATAGAAGGCTTTCGCATCCTGGAGGAGGCTATTCGCAGCGGGGTACGGTTTCGGGCCGTTTTCTTCAGCGAGTCAGCGGCAGGCCGGGCAGAAAAGCTGTTGTCCCAGCTCGGTGCCCAGGTCGAGACCCTCCTCCTGCCCGACAAACTATTCGAAAGCTCTGTCCCTACGGATGCTCCTCAGGGAGTGGCGGCGCTGGCGCGCTGGAAAGAGTTTTCCGTCGAAGATGTCTTGGCCCGATCTCAGGCCGGGCCGCTGCTGGCCATTGCCGGAGTGCAGGACCCGGGAAATCTGGGAACAATCCTGCGCTCGGCCGAGGCCTTCGGCGCAGGCGGCGTGCTGGTTGGAGAGGGTACGGTCAATCCATTCAACCCGAAAGTAGTGCGAGCCTCAGCCGGTTCGGTTTTCAGGCTGCCATTTGCGCGGGCAAAACTGTCAGAAGCGCTGGACGCCATGAAGAAGCAGAGCTTGAGATTGGTGGCGACGGCATCACACAAGGGCACGCCGCTCGATCAGGCGAAACTGTCGGGCGCTTTGGCGATTTTTATCGGTAGCGAGGGAGCAGGATTGTCCCGCGATCTCATCAAAGAGATGGATGAAGTCGTGGCTATCCCGCAAGCGCCGCAGGTTGAGTCGCTGAATGCAGGGGTGGCCGCGAGCATTGTGCTGTATGAAGTGATGAGGCAAAGGCATTAACCACGAAGGACACGAAGGCTCACGAAGTGAAGCCGATTGTCTGGGGTGCTGTGGGATTTCCTTCGTGTACCTTTGTGTCCTTCGTGGTTAAGGCTCTTAGCCGCTCGACCAGAGAAATGTCGTCAGTATGAGTCTTTTCCAAACCATCCCGGGCAGTGACAACCCAGGCGACCGTACGCGTCCGCTAGCCGACCGCATGCGTCCGCGGACGCTGGATGAATACGTTGGTCAGGAGCATCTGGTTGGTCCGGGCAAGCCGCTCCGCACTCAGATCGAGCGCGACGACATCGGCTCGCTCATTTTCTGGGGACCGCCCGGCACCGGCAAAACTACTCTGGCGCAGATCATCGCGCGAATCACCAAAGCCGAGTTCGTTCAGTTCTCAGCGGTCCTCACCGGCATCAAGGAAATCAAGCAAGTGATGGCTGACGCCGAACGCGCCAAGCAATACGGCACGAGGACGATTGTCTTCATCGACGAAATCCATCGCTTCAACAAAGCCCAGCAGGATGCCTTCCTGCCGCACGTCGAGAAGGGCAACATCCGCCTGATTGGCGCGACCACGGAAAATCCTTCATTCGAAATCATTTCCGCACTGCTTTCCCGCAGTCGTGTATATGTCCTCAAGCCGCTGACGGAAGAGCAGATTGTCGAGTTGCTGAAGCGCGCGTTGACCGACGAAGAACGCGGACTGGGTGCGATGAAGTTGCGAGCATCGGATGACGTCCTGAAAAAGATCGCAGCGTATTCCAGCGGCGACGCGCGCAGCGCCTACAACGTGCTCGAAGTTGCCGCTTCGCTGGCCCGCGGACGCGACAATAAAGAAGTCGGTGCGGAAATTTCCGATGAGTTGATCCAGGATGCACTGCAGAAACGAGTCCTGCGCTACGACAAAGCTGGTGAGGAGCACTACAACCTTATCTCCGCGCTGCACAAGTCGGTGCGCAACAGCGATCCTGACGCGGCGCTTTACTGGTTGGGACGCATGCTCGAAGCCGGCGAAGATCCCCTTTACATCGCACGCCGCGTGGTGCGAATGGCGGTTGAGGACATCGGCCTCGCCGATCCCAACGCGCTGGTGCAATGCATGGCCGCCAAGGATGCCGTGGATTTTCTGGGTATGCCGGAAGGGAACCTGGCACTGGCGCAAGCCGTCGTCTATTTGTCCGTCGCGCCCAAGTCGAATGCGCTCTACACCGCTTACGGCGAAATTCAGGGCGATGTGGAGAGTACCGCTGCCGAGCCCGTTCCGTTACATCTGCGCAACGCGCCTACAGGATTGATGAAGGGATTGGGATATGGCCAGGGTTATCAATACGCCCACGATCTCGACGACAAAGTGGCTGACATGCAGTGTCTACCCGACAATCTGATTGACCGCGTTTACTACCGGCCCACCAGCGAAGGCGTGGAAAAGCGCATTCGGGAGCGGCTGGAAGACATCAAACGGCGACGCTCCCAAAAGGGCATTTCCCGGCCTCCGAAAACAGAATCCGGCGACTAGACCTGAGCATCTGATCCTATGTAAGTCTTTTCATTTCTCTAAATTCTGCAAGGAGGCTGGATTCCCATGGCTACAAGTGCACAAACTGTCGTGACGGAACCGGTCTGCCATCCGTCCCGTGCAACTCGACCAGGTTGAACACCTGCTCAAATTGCAGAAATGGGCGCAGAAGATTACTTCCATCCTCGATCTCGATGAACTGATCACCAAAATTGTGGACGACGTTGCGGCGGCATTCTGCTGCGTCGAAGCGGCTATCTATTTGCATGACGAAGAGCACAGCGAGTTGGAGATGGCGAGCGTTCATGGCTGCACGATGCACGGCAAGGGTTCACGGCTGAAGGTCGGCAAGGATGGTTTGGTTGGTTACGTCGCATCTTCAGGTCAGATGTACTACGCACCCGATGTGAGCGTGGATCCCTATTACATTGCCTGCGAACCATCCACGCGCTCCGAGGTGGCGATCCCTCTGCTCGTGGACGGCCGGTTGGTGGGCGTGTTCTCGGCTTCTCATCATGACCTCGACGCTTTCACTCGGGAACATCTGCGATGGTTGCAGGCATTGTGCGATCACGTCGGAGTCGCCGTGCACAACGCGCGCCGCTTTCAGCTTGAGCGCCACGAGCGCCAGCGGATGAGCTATGAGGAGCGCGAAGCGCGGGCCATTCAGCAGGCCTTGTTGCCCAAGAGTTCCCCGTTTATTCCGGGCTTCGCGATTTCCGGACTGTCCATTCCCGCAGGCGCCGTGGGCGGAGACTGGTATGACTTCATTTCTTTCGATGATGGATGCTGGGGCCTTGTACTGGCGGATGTTTCGGGAAAGGGAACCGCGGCCGCGCTGCTGATGTCAGCCACACGCGGCATGCTGCGCTCTCTGGCGCAGACTTGCAGCGGTCCAGGCGAAGTTCTCACTCGCCTGAATCGCCTGCTGGTAGAGGATTTTCCTTCTGGCAAGTTCGTCACCATGCTGTTGGCAGTGCTCAATCCATCAACACGCGAGTTGACCTTCTCCAGCGCCGGACATCTGCGGCCTCTGCTGGTCGATCAGGGCGGTGCGCGCTTTCTGGACAGCGAACGTGGAATGCCGCTCGGGCTGGGCACCGGGGAATTTTCCGAGAGCAAGGTCCAGCTCTCTCCGGGTTCGCGCCTGGTTTTCTACAGTGATGGAATTACGGAAGCCACCGGCCTGTCCGACGAAGAATACGGCGCGGAGCGCATGCGCGACCACGTGCTGCAACCGGATGCGTGCGCGGAAACCATTCTGGCTGACGTGCGAAGCTTCGCGAATGGCGAAGGCTTGCACGATGACGCCACTGTAATCTTCTTGCGCGCTTAAAGGCATCAACCACAAAGGACACGAAGGATCACCAAGGAAATCCCATTTAGATCGGATTTCCTTCGTGGACCTTCGTGTCCTTTGTGGTTGATGCCTTGTTCTATGCAGCGCACGTCACCCGAAGCGGGCGCGGTGTTCCTTCAGTATGCAGGTATCCATGATTACGAAGATCCCGGCCTGCCGGGCTTTCTGCGCCGCTTTCTCGTGAACCACGCCTTCCTGCATCCAGATGACAGGTACCTTCATCTGGATCGCCTGATCGACCACCTCTTCCACACACGCCGGCCGGCGGAAGATGTTGACGATGTCGACTTTCTCTTTGACCTCGAGCAGGGAAGCGTACGCTTTTTCTCCCAGAGAGCCGTGGATTTGAGGATTGACGGGAATGATGCGGTAGCCGTGCGTCTGCATGTAGGCGGAGACGCCGTGGCTCGGTCGCAGCGGACTGTTGGAGAGTCCGACGACCGCGATGGTATGCGAGCGCTTCAGCAAGTCAGTGATGGGATCCGACTCAGGCAAGGAAGCCATGCAGGGGATTGTAGTGCGCTTCCCGCCAGGAACGCCAGTCCCAGCCCAGCAAGGAGATCGATCGGACTCTCTTTGCGTCCTTTGCGTACTCCTTGGCGGACTTTGCGGTTAAGGTTTTGACTTAGATTCGCAGCCGGAAAATCTTAAACTGCAAAGATCGCAACGACATCCGCAAAGGACGCAAAGAAAATGCCACGTGGTTCTCTAACGCTTGTTGACGTCCATCTTCTGCTTGAACATCTTGGTGGCCAGCTTGCGGACCGTGTCGGAAATCTCTTTGTTGCCTGATAACGCACGAAGATCGCCGATCATCATGTTCTTCATGAGCCCCAGCGAAAGGTCCAAAGGCGTGCGCGGGTTGAAGACCAGATTGCGAATAATATTGTAATTCTTGGCGAAGCGCCGCTTCATCGGGATGCCGCGAAGCACGGCTTCCAGCACGTTCTTCTGCGAAGCAAATCTTTCCACTTCGCCATCGCTGATCTTGGGCGACTCCAGCACCGCCAGGGCGACGATCTTGGTGCCATCGCGGATTAGCAGCGACCGTTCTTCTTTCGAACCTTTCATTGCCAACTGAATCCGGCCTTTGATGTCCAGCTTTGCGATTTTCTGCAAAGCACTGCCCCGTTGTTCATTGGGGGTTACCTGGCCTTTCTTGACTGGCGCCTTCTTGGCCGCAGCTCCTGCCGCGCCGCTGGTCGATGCCGCTGTTACTTCCGCCGTCGCCGGCTCAGCAGTCGAAAATTCATCGTGAATGCCGCCGATGGGCTGATATGCGTGATCGGCCTCGGCTGTGATTTCGCCGGCATGCTCTTTCATGTAAGCCAGAACGCCTTCATCGAGCACATCTTCGCCTTCCTGAACTTCGTCGCCGGATGTCGTCTGAAAGACTTCCTCGGCTCCCAACTCTGTTGGTTCAGGCGCGGGCTCTGACGCGGAGATTGCAAGCTCGGGCTCGGCGGCCTTTGGCGCGGGAGGATCGATCTTGTTACTGATCGTCTCGGACTGAATTCCTGTCAGATTCAGATTCGAAAGCAGCGCCTTCAAAATCTGGGGCGATTGATTGATGCGATCGCTCTTCAGCATGATCTCAACCGAGTCGCGACTGGCCTTGGGCGCAAGTTCCAGCAGCGCGTTTTCTGACACGGACGGATTTGCCAGCAAAGCCGGCAGCAGCGCCGGGCGCAAGTTCTTCGGCGAAATCAGGTAGTCCAGAACTTCTTTGGGAGTTTTCGAATTGCTGGCTGCGGTCCGCGACGCCCCTTCGTCCCAGCCCGCGAGGGTGAGTTGGGCCTGCTCGCTGAAGACTCGGTTATGTAAGGCCAGATGAACCAGGATCTCGATCATCTCCCCGGGGGGGACCGAGAGCGAACCCTTGGCGGCGGACTGCACCAGGTTCGCCGGTACGGCTGAGGCACGGATGAGATCGATCATGCGAGACATAATCCCGAGCTCCTCCTAGTTCTTGCTTCCGTTCTGTTTCTCGCCGCGCCGCATGCGCAAGTAGGCGCGGATATACGGATCGATGTCGCCATCAAGCACCCGGTCCACATCGCCGACTTCCATTTTGGTGCGGTGGTCTTTGATCATGCGATAGGGCTGCAAAACATATGAACGGATCTGCGATCCGAAGTCGATATCGAGTTTGGAATCTTCAATCTTACGGGTGACTTCTCGCTGCTTCTCCAGTTCAAACTCGTACAGCTTGGATTTCAGCATGCTCATGGCCCGTTCGCGGTTCTTGTGTTGCGAGCGTTCGTTCTGGCAACTCGCCACCAGGCCGGTAGGAATATGAGTGATGCGCACGGCAGAGTCCGTGGTGTTCACGTGCTGACCACCCTTGCCGCTGGAGCGGTAGGTATCCACGCGCAACTCTTCCGGCTTGATCACGATTTCAATGCTGTCATCGATCTCAGGCGAGACGTAAACGCTGGCAAACGAGGTGTGACGGCGCTTGGCCTGATCGAAGGGAGAAATGCGCACCAGCCTGTGGACACCGATTTCGCTGGTCAGCAGGCCGAAGGCGTAGTCGCCATTCACCGCGAAAGTCGCGGATTTGAGTCCTGCTTCTTCACCTGGCTGGTAATCGTAAAGAACGGTCTGAAAACCGCGCCGCTCAGCCCAGCGAAGATACATACGCAGCAGCATGTCGGCCCAGTCCTGCGATTCGGTTCCACCCGCGCCCGGGTGGATGGTCACAATCGCGTTCCGGCCATCGTTCTCGCCGGAGAGCAGGCTCTCGGTTTCGAGCCGGTCGACCAGGTTGCGCAGCCCGTCAATTTCGCGCCGCAGGTCAGCTTCAACGTTTTCCCCTTCGCGGCCCAGATCGAAGTATGCGGATATATCGTCGCCGCGACGCACCAGATCGGTTTCAGTTGCGAGCACGTTTTCCAGGCGTTTCTTCTGCCGCATGACCTGCTGAGACTTTTGGGGATTCGACCAGAGAGCGGGGTCGGCAGCCTGTTTTTCGAGTTCGGCTAGCTGCTCACGGAGCTTGCCCGCGTCAAAGGTACTCCCGGAGATCACGGACTTGGTCCTTCAGACCAGCGTATTCCTGTTCCAGCTCTTCATTCATGATTGAGGTTCTGTCCTGGCGCGGGAACGGAAATTCAGCAGCAGTCCCGCTACGGAAATTATCGCACACAGGTAAGCGAACCAGTCGCCATGACGGGTGTAGAACGTGGTTACGTTGGTCAGGGCATAGCCGGCATCGAGAGCCGCCCGGACCTTGCGGGGAATGGTCGATACCACTCTCCCGAAAGGATCGATTGCCGCGGTCACTCCGGTGTTGGTATCGCGCAGAAGCCAGCGATCGTTTTCGACCGCACGCATGCGGGCCTGCTTCAGATGCTGGGCGTAGGCTCCGCTGTCACCGTACCAGCCATCGTTCGAGATATTTACAAAAACCTCGGCGCCATTCGCGGCCAGCTGCCGGATCTCATCGGGGAAGATGGATTCGTAACAGATGAACACGCCAAGCTTGCTGGCCGTCTGCAGTGGCGCTCGCGATGTACCGGGCGAGAAATCTCCAACCTCTTGTGTAAGTCCTCCAGCAAAACCGAACACCCGCTTGAAGGGAACGTACTCGCCGAACGGCACGAGGTGCATTTTGTTGTACCGATCTCCCCACTCTCCGTCTGGGCTTAGGACGCTTCCGGAGTTGAACAACTGTGTAGCGTGCGTCGGCGATTGAGCAGCATTGAGCGTGCCAAGGCTTCCCACCAGCATCCAGCTTTGGGATTCTCGAGCGATGTTGCTGACGGTCTCGCGAAAAGATGGATCGGTGGTGTAGAACGGCGCGGGAGATTCCGGCCAGACAATTAGGTCAGGGTGCGGAGACGAGGCCCCGCGCTTCGACGGATCCTGGCCAGGCAGGCTCAAACTGGGCGCTGTCAAACTGACTACGCTCAAGTCCCGCAGCGTGCCGTCAAAATATTCCTTCGTCCACTCGCTGCCTTGCAGCACCGGAATGTTCTGTTGCACCAGGCGTGCGGTGTGATCGGTAGGCACAGCCGGCGGACTAATCAATCGTCCGGCCTGCAACACCACGATGGCGGCGGCGGTCGCCAGCAGTAGAGGTTTGCGCTTGCTGCGTTGCCCTCTCTCCGAGCGAATCACGAACGCTGCAGCCAGCGCCGTATTCACCACCATGATTTCGAAAGACAGGCCGTAAACGCCGGTTACGGTAGCAATGTGGGACAGCGGAATGTTGTCTACCTGGCTGATGCCAAGCAGGTCCCAGGGAAATCCGGTGATGCGGGTGCGGGCCAACTCTACTGCAACCCAGGCAAACGGAGCCAGAAGAAGAACCTGGCGGCTGAATGGATTTGGGCCATCGCCATCGGTCGGACTCGCCAGCAGGCTGATCAATAAGCCGAAGGCGCCATGGTAGATAGCAAGATAAAGGCAGAAAAGCAGAAGCAGCCCCAAGGCGGCGAGGGTGCCCACGCCTCCGTACTGCCGCATGGTGTTATAGATCCAGTAGCAGGTGCCGGCATACCAGAGAACGCCGCACACGTAAGCCAACAGAAAGGCTTGACCGGGTTTCGCGGGCAGCAGCTTGACTCCCGCGAGCAGTTGCAAGGTGTCCGGTTGTCTTGCCCTCAGCAAGGCAATCAGCAACGGAGCGACGGCCACCCATCCCAGAAAATACAGATTGGGCAATGGGAAGACCAGAATCTGAAGCCCTGCCGAGAGCAGGGTCAGAAGCCAGGCGCTCTTATGCATTCGCAACACGCTGCCAGCATAACAAAATGCGCCTGACTCGAATTACCTCGGATAGTCTTTCTCACCACGGAGGCACGGAGCCACGGAGGTTTTTCTTCTGAATTTCTCCGTGTCTCTGTGTCTCAGTGGTGAAAGAATTCTGAATGGAGCCACGACCGAGGCTGCCCTTCACCGAAGGGCCCTATCCAATTTTTCGATCCATACAGTTTCCGTCCCATGGGCTAACATGTTGGGCTCGCATGGGGCCTCTCCTCAAGGATAGAATTCTTCTGCTACAGTTCTTAAGCGTCGTTTATGGCTCGTCGCCGGATGGCGACGGTTCCGGTTTGCGTATCAGCTAACCCGCCTCGCATGGCATCTCCTTTACAACCCGCAGGATCAACAGGTAGCCGCGTTCGTATCGTGGTGGCGACGTCGGTGATGCTGACGTTCATTTCCTACTGGCGCGCGGCAGCCATCGTGTTGAACGACTTGGGGTCGTCCGCGTTTTACGCCGCCGGCATCGCCGAGCAGGCCATCGGGAAGTCAGCGCCCTGGTTCATCCTGGCCGTGATGCTGTTCTCGTTCGCGGTGCGTGCGGTTTACGTGGAAAGCTGTTCCATGTTCGTCCGCGGCGGCGTCTACCGCGTCGTCAAAGAGGCGCTGGGCGGAACGCTGGCCAAAGTCAGCGTGTCGGCCCTGATGTTCGACTACATCCTGACCGGCCCGATCTCGGGCGTTTCGGCCGGACAATACATCGCCGGCCTGATCAACGACACCATGGCGACAGCCGAAGTCCACGGCTGGATCCCACGGGCGCTGCACAACATGTTTCACGGGACGCCGCACGTCGACGTCAACTGGACCTCCGTCGTATTCGCACTCATCGTGACCGTGTATTTCTGGTGGCAGAACACAAAGGGGATTCAGGAATCGAGCGAGAAGGCTCTGCGGGTGATGCAGATCACCACCGTGATGGTCATCATCCTGCTTGGATGGTCCGCGCTGACCCTTCTGAAGCAGGGCTACCAGTCGGTACCCTTGCCTACCGCTGACAGCCTGAAGTTCAGCGAGGAAGCCCTCGGCTTCCTGAAGCACACCGACTTGGCTCATGGTCTCGCCTCCAAGTTTGCCATTCTTGGTATTCTGATCGCCTTCGGACACTCCGTGCTCGCCATGAGCGGCGAGGAATCGCTGGCCCAGGTCAACCGCGAACTGGCCCATCCCAAGCTGAAGAACCTGAAGCGCGCGGCCATCATCATCGCGATTTACAGTTTCGTCTTTACCGGCCTTACAGCACTGCTGTTCGTAATGATCATCCCTGATTCGGTGCGGGTACCGGTCTACAAAGACAACCTGATCGCCGGACTCGCCATGTATCAGTACGGACCGCTGCTGTTGCGGCTGGTCTTCCGCGCCTTCGTGGTGGTAGTCGGATTCCTGATTCTTTCGGGCGCGGTCAACACCGCGATCATCGGATCGAATGGCGTCCTCAACCGCATTTCAGAAGACGGCGTTCTGACCGACTGGTTCCGCCAGCCGCATCCGCGCTTCGGCACCACTTACCGCATTGTCAATCTGGTCGTGATCCTCCAGATATTCACCATCCTGGTGAGCCACGGCAACGTCTACCTGCTGGGCGAAGCGTACGCGTTCGGCGTGATCTGGAGCTTCACGTTCAACAGCCTGGCCATGCTGGTGCTGCGCTTCAAGTACAAGGGCGAGCGCGGGTGGAAAGTCCCGCCCAACATCACCATCGCCGGTCACGAAATACCGATTGGACTGTTCTCGGTGTTCCTGGTTCTGCTCTGTACTGCAATCCTGAACCTGTTCACCAAGTCGATCGCCACAGTTGCGGGACTTGGTTTTGCCGGCGCGTTTTTCCTGATCTTCACCATTTCGGAGCGTGTCAACCGGAGTAAACACGCCGCAGCCGAGCAGCACATGAAGGAGCACTTCCAACTGCTGCAGAGCGACACCGTGGAGCGATCTGGGCTGGGAATCCGTCCGGGCAACGTGATGGTGACGGTCCGCGACTACAACACCCTGAACCATCTGAAGTGGGCGCTAGAGCGCATCGACACCAAGGAGCAAGACATCGTGGTGATGTCAGCTCGCGTGAGCCAGTTCGGCACCGCCGCCTACGATCTCTCCACCGAACAGATTTTCAGCGACTACGAGCAGCAGTTGTTTACCCGCGCCGTGTCGGTCGCGGAAGGCTTTGGCAAACATGTTTCGCTGCTGGTTGTGCCGGCCCGAGATCCGTGGTCCGCGATCGTGCAGACCGCGAACAATCTTGAGGCTTCCGCTGTAGTTTCGGGACTTTCGAGCAAGATGACCGCGCAGGAACAGGCCTTCTATCTCGGCCATGCCTGGGAATTGATGCCCGAGCCCAAGCGGCAATTCATTTTCCAGGTGGTCTATCCAGACAAGAAAGTGGACACCTTCCACATCGGTCCACACACGCCTTCGCTGAAGACGGAAGACGTTCACCTGGTGCACCGCCTGTGGCTGAACATTACGCGCGAACCTGGTCTGGAAACGCTCCACCATCACGACATCCTGACCGAAGCGCTTACTCGCTTTGCCCGCGAGTATTCCGGCCACGATCGTCAGGACATTCTGGCGGAGTTGCGAAAACAATCGGGTGTCACAGTTACGACCCGCGCGTTGGGTGAAGATGGGGGACTGACAAAAGCCAACGTACTCCCTCCCGGCATTCCGCAGCCCGAGCCGGAGAACACGGACGATGGTCCAGCCTCCCCTCCGGTCGTAGGACCGTAGTGGTTCGAATGTAGGCGCGAGCGCCCCGCTCGTGCTGCAGTCGCACAGACCTAAAATCAATCCAAAAACGAGAGCGTCTCGCTCTACGACACGTCGTCAATTTCCACCACCCACTCTTTCCGCAAAGTACGCGGAAGAGGGTGGGCGCTCCGGACTACGTGGTTCGGACTGCACGTTGGTACCTTGCCCCCGTACAGCCGCTCTTCTATGATCGGAAACAGGCAGCGTCCGTATGCCCGATAAGAAGCCTCCCAAGCCGCAAGTCGCGGAAAACCCGATTGCCGACGTGTTCGAAGGGCGCCACCCCTCCGAGGCTGAGAAGAAGTGGGCGGAAAAAACTCTTCTGCCGACGCTGGAGAAAGCCCCCGAGAAGCCGATCGGCGCTCCGACCGGAGTAAATCGCGACGAGCACGGCCACGCCCGCTTCACCACGATTTCCGGAACACCGGTTCGCCGGCTTTACACAGCGGCTGACCTTCCTGAAGACTGGAGCACGGACAAATATCTGGGCTATCCCGGACAGCCGCCGTTCACCCGCGGCATTCACGCCAGCGGATATCGCGGCAAACTTTTTACCATGCGTCAGTTCTCCGGTTTTGCCTCGCCGGAAGAAACCAACCAGCGCTACAAATATCTGCTAGAAAGCGGCGGCAGTGGGCTGTCAGTTGCGTTTGACCTGCCCACGCTCATGGGATACGACTCAGATCATCCAGCGAGCGAGGGCGAAGTCGGCAAATGCGGCGTCGCCATCGATTCGCTTGAGGACATGGAAATTCTCTTCGGCGGCATCGATCTGGAGAAAACGACAGTTTCAATGACCATCAACTCGCCTGCGTCCGTGCTGTGGGCGATGTACCTGGTGGTTGCCGAAAAGCAGGGCGCGGACTGGAAGAAAATTTCCGGTACGCTGCAGAACGACATTCTGAAGGAATACATTGCGCAGAAGGAATATATCTATCCGCCCGCGCCTTCGATGCGCCTGGTGGTGGACACTTTCGAGTTCGGTTCAAAGTTCACGCCCAAATTCAATACCATTTCCATCAGCGGATATCACATCCGCGAGGCGGGCTCAACTGCGCTGCAGGAACTGGCGTTCACGCTCTACGATGGCGTCGAGTACGTGGAGTGGGCCCAGCGCCGCGGACTCGACGTCGACGACTTCGGCCCGCGTCTCAGCTTTTTCTTCAACGCCCACAACGATTTCTTCGAAGAGATCGCCAAGTACCGCGCCGCGCGCAAGATCTGGTACCAGGTGATGAAAGAGCGTTTCAAGGCGAAGAACCAGCGCAGCTGGCTCATGCGCTTTCATACGCAGACCGCGGGCGTATCGCTTCCAGCACAGCAACCGATGAACAACATCGCGCGAGTAGCCCTGCAAGCCATGGCCGCGGTGCTGGGCGGTACCCAATCTCTGCACACGGATTCCTACGACGAAGCTCTCGCACTGCCCACGGAAGAAGCGGCCCGCATCGCGCTGCGCACCCAGCAAATCATCGCCTACGAATCCGGCGTGACGCAGACTGTCGATCCCCTCGGCGGATCATATTTCCTTGAAACCTTGACGCTCGAAATGGAAAATGGCGCCTTCGATTATTTCGGCAAACTGGACGCCATGGGCGGCATGGTCAAAGCCATCGAGCGTGGATATCCCCAGAAAGAAGTCGCCGAGGCCTCGTACCAATACCAGCGCGCCGCCGAAGCCAAGGAAAAGATCATCGTAGGCGCCAACGAATTTGTGATCGAAGAAGAACCGCCGCACACGCTGTACATCGACGAAAGCGTGGCTCGACAGCAATCAGCAAAGTTGAAAGCTCTGCGCGCCCGGCGTTCGAATGAAGAAGTCCGCAGATGTCTGGATGCGTTGAAAAGAGTCGCCGCTCAGGAGCCGCGCATATCGGCAGGGGTAGACATCTCGTCCGCCAACACGATGCCTTACATCGTGGACGCGGTCCGAGCCTATGCCACAGTCGGCGAAATCTGTGAAGCGCTGCGCGAAGTGTTTGGCACCTACACCGAAGTAAGCATCACCTAAATCCGCACGTGTGGGGCGGGCGCCCTCGCCCGCCTGCTTGCGCAGAAATGTAGGCGCGAGCGCCTCGCTCGTGTTGCGGTGGCACGGTCCCGGAAGGCTTCTGACTTCGACCTTTGATGGCGTTTGTTTGAGGTCGCAAAGTGCGACCTCAAAACGGGCATCCCTCAAATCTTGAGGTCACAAATTGTGACCTCAAACCGGAACCAAATAAATTTTGAGATCACAAATTGTGATCTCAAAACCAAGGCTATACTTCTCCAAACCTCAATGCCCAAACGCCCGGCACAACTCGCCATATCCGTGGAATCGCGGATCCTGATCCTCCGCCACCAGCGGGTGATTCTCGATAAGGACCTCGCCGAGCTCTATGGCATCACCGTCAAACGGTTGAACCAGCAGGTCAATCGTAACCGGGAACGCTTTCCGGCCGATTTCATGTTCCAACTGACCGCAAAAGAGAACGAATCTTTGAGGTTGCAAATTGCAACCTCAAAGAAAGGCCGTGGTGGCCGTCGCTACCCGCCCTACGCCTTTACCGAGCACGGCGCGATCATGGCGGCCACCGTTCTCAATTCCAAGCAGGCAATCGAAATGAGCGTATTTGTAGTTCGCGCCTTCGTTCGCATGCGCGAAATGCTGGCCAAAAACCGTCAGCTTGCAGCCAAGATCAATGAACTGGACCGGCGCCTCGAAACTCACGACACCGCAATTCAGGACATCATCGAAGCCATCAAGGAGCTTATGTTGCCCGAGGAACCGTCGAGGCGAAAGATCGGGTTCCAGCTTCCGCCTGGCAAGAGTTGATTTTCCAAACCCCGCGGGCGAGTCGCCCGCGACCACACAAAAACACACGAACTATTTCCGGCGCTGCCGGTACAAAGTTCCATCTACCTGTTTCGCCATGGCCTCGATGTCCAAAGGGACTTCCAGAAACTTGGCAACACTCTCCGCTGTCGCTTTGGGTTCGCGTAGCACGGCGTGATATTGCACGCGGCAAACCTTCACGTGGGGTTTGCCGTTGAGCCACCCGTAGACGTCGGACAGGTGGTCCTGGAACGCGCGTGCCACCACCGAATTATCTTCGCCAGGATCGAAAGTACCTCGACGACGCAGCATCTCGTCCTGCGAAGCCATCACTTCTGGCAAGGGACGCTGCATGAAGACGACACGGTACTCATGTTTCGGAGGAAGGGAAAGCAAAAGCTGTGAGATCACCTTCACCGCCTTTTCCTCTGCCTCGGCAATGCAGGCGGGATCTTTAGGCAGTTGCTTGATGCGCTCCCACTCCAGATATCCTCGTGGGTTGTCGACGTCAGCGCGGCGTTCTCCGTCCGAGAGAATAGGCATACCGCCCGCAGCCAGCATCTGCATCATGAGCGAAGTACCCGAACGCGGCAATCCGGAAACGATTGTGATCATGAGTCCAATACTAAACGCTCATTGGCATGTGTGGCGCGGGCGCCCCCGCCCGCGTGCCGGAAGTCGTCGAAGAGTAGCCAAGAAAATCATGCTAGACTGACCAACTTGTCACCGACCACGCGAAGACGCTTTCTGCAACAGTGCGCCACCACCGCAGCCGGAGTGTGGCTGGCCCCGGCGCTGGCCCAAGCCAGTTCCGCGCCCGACATAAAATTCCCGTCGCAGCCGCGCGAACGCATTGCCATCGCTTCGTATCCTTTCCGGGAGTTCATCGCCGGAGAGGAAAGCAAATCCGCGAAGCCCATGGACCTGAAAGACTTCGCCGCCCACGTCGTCGAGAAGTTCCAGGTCAACAAGATCGAGCCCTGGACCGGGCACTTTCCCTCAACCGACCCGAAATATCTGGAGCAGTTTCGCGCGGCCGTGGAACAGGCGAATGCAGCTGTAGCGAACATTGCGGTGGATGGCGAGCATAGTCCGTACGCGAACGACCGTTCCGAGCGCGAGCAGGCTATCGCCTTCAGCAGGAAGTGGATCGACAATGCGGTGATCATCGGCGCGCCTGGCATTCGCACCAACATCGCGCAGGCCAAGGGCATGAAGCCGGATCTCAATCGAACTGCAGAGAGCCTGGCGCGAGTCGCAGAATACGCGGCCACGAAGAATATTGTTGTCGCCCTGGAGAACGACAACCCAGTCAGTGAAGACCCTTTCTTTCTGGTGGCATTGGTCAAGAAAGTGAACGATCCGTGGCTGCATACACTGCCTGATTTCTGCAACACCCTCGCTGCCCACAAGCCTGACTACGCGTATCGCGGCTTGGACGCCATGTTCCGCCACGCCTACTCCATCTCGCATGTGAAGTCGTCTGAAACCAACCGCAAGGGTGTCACTGTGCATGTGGATATGGCCAAGGCATTCGGCATGATGAAGCAACACGGCTACAAGGGATACTGTTCGATGGAGTGGGACGACGCGGGTGATCCTTACCAGAAGACGGCCGAGCTGATCTGGCAAACCGTCCAGTATCTTTCGTAAAATGCAGTTCTTCGCGTCCTCCGCGGAAACCTTGCGACCTTTGCGGTTAAGAGCGTTTGATCGTAAGCATGCGAAAAGCCGTCAATCATCTGAAGAAATCCGACCCCATACTGGCCGGAATCATCGAGCGCGTAGGACCGTGCCGCATGGAGTTTGGCGTTCCGGAATTTCACAGCCTGGCGGAGGCCATCGTCTATCAGCAACTGAATGGCAAAGCCGCGGTTACTATCTTCAAACGCTTCGCCGCCCTTGCCGGAGACCCCGTTAAGCCCGAGGGGATCTTGAAGTTGACCGATGCCCAGCTCCGCTCGGTAGGGCTATCCAAACAGAAATCTTCCTATCTGAAAGACATGGCCGCTCGCGCCTCCCGAGGCGAACTCGATTTCATCCGCCTGCCCGAAATGACCGATGACGAAGTGATCAAGCACCTGACCCAGGTCAAGGGCGTGGGAGTCTGGACCGCGCACATGTTTCTGATGTTCACCCTGAAGCGTCCCAATGTGCTGCCCACCGGCGACTACGGCATTCAGATGGCAATGAAGAAGCACTACAAAAAGCGCAAGATGCCTAAACCCGAAGTCATGGCGAAAATTGCTAAGGCATGGGAACCGCACCGCTCGGTGGCTTGCTGGTATCTGTGGCGCAGTCTCGATATCAAAACCATGTAGAACGGCATTTCAGATTGCAGATTTTAGATTTCAGATTGAATTTCAGGCCACCATTCGCTTGGAGCTGTGGTGTTTAGTCTGAGATCTAAAATCTCAAATCTGCAATCTCTTCCACCAGCAGTAACCGTGCGCCTCCGCCCCCGCTGTGGTTAAATGTAAGTCGATGGCTGACCTGAAGATCCGCGTGCTGGTGGCAAAGCCCGGCCTCGACGGACACGATCGCGGAGCCAAAGTGATCGCCCGCGCGTTGCGCGATGCCGGCATGGAGGTCATCTACACCGGCTTGCGGCAGACCCCCGAGATGATCGTGAACGCCGCTCTGCAGGAAGACGTTCACGTCATCGGACTCTCGATTCTTTCAGGCGCGCACAACGCCATCGTTCCCCGCGTGATGGACCTGCTCAAGCAGAACAAGATGGAAGATGTTCTGGTGGTGGTCGGCGGCATTATCCCCAACCAGGATATGGAAAACCTCAAAAAGATTGGCGTGGCTGCCATTTTCCAGCCCGGCACATCCATGGACGACATCGTCCAGTTCATTCGCGCCAACGTCAAACCGCGCGCCGTGCCTGCGGTCTGATATTGATGGCCGAAATCAACACCTCCCGCCTCAAGGAAATTCTCCAGCGCATAGTGGGGCCGGCGCCCTGGTACTGGAAGACTTTCTCCGCCTTCATTTCCGTTTCAGGGCAGCGGTTCGTATGGACCCATCACGGCAGCGAGGGGCCGCTCGGCTATCTGGTCAGCCTAGGATTACAACAGGAACCTGACAAGCCCCGTCTGGCGCTGAATACCTATTGCCGCCCGTTTTTTGTTCCGCCGTCTTACCTGGGAGTGTGGTGTCCCGAGGGTAGGAGCATTCGCGTCATTTGCTTCGATCCCGATCAACTCAAGGCTTTCGATTTAATCGAAATCGCCGGCTGGTTTAAACCGTCAGCTGATCGGATTTATTCAGCGACAGCGCCAGTGGCAGATTTTGAAATTCCGCTCGGCCTCGCTGCCGGTATGCACAAGATTGAAGTCCCGCCGGAGTTGCAGACTGTGGACGAACTCATAATTCCAACCAGCTATCCGGCGAAAAGCCCAGACGACCCGGCCTTCGCGCTCTATGTCGTCTATCCCAACGCCGGACTGGTCGAAGTCCTGCCGCAGAAATGGTTTACGGCCAGCCAGTATCAGGTAGGGAAGCAATGGATCCCCCGGGCAGCGCGCGATCCGGAATCACATCGTATTTTTGGGGAGTGTTTCGGAACCGGTAGCTTCCTGCTGGAGGAAGATGGATGCCGTCTGGAACGGTGGCTGGAGAAGAGCAGCTAAGCGATACGCAATTTGATGACTTGTTTCTTAGATCTGAAATCGAGAATCTTCAATCTGAAATCTTTCCCGAGTGGAAACAGCGGTTTGCGCCGTCCCGCTCCGCTGATATACCGTAACTTCTTTCAGAATCACTCATGAGCGAACGCATCGATCCCGGAACGCCCTCAAGCTCCACCGTTCTCGAATCGCATATCGACCCCACTTCGGCGCGCTTTGAAGCCAACATGCGCTTCCTCGCGGACCTGGTTTCGCAGGTGCGCAACGAAGAAGAGAAAATCCGCGAAGGCGGCGGCCCAAAGGCAATCGAAAGCCAGCACAGCAAGGGACGCCTCACCGCGCGTGAGCGTATCAACCTGCTGGTCGATCCCGGATCGTTTTTTGAGTTGGGCGCATACGCCGCCCATGGAATGTACGAAGAGTGGGGTGGAGCGGCCGCAGCCGGCGTCATCACCGGGCTGGCTCGCATTCAAACCCGGCTGGTGATGATCATTGCCAACGATGCCACCGTAAAAGCCGGCGCATTCTTTCCCATGACCGCGAAGAAAGTGATTCGCGCCCAGAACATCGCGATCGAAAATCGTATGCCGACCGTTTACCTGGTCGACTCCGCCGGAGTTTTCCTGCCGCTGCAGGAAGATGTCTTTCCCGACACCGATGATTTCGGCCGCGTCTTCCGCAACAACGCAGTCATGTCGGCCATGGGCATTTCGCAGATCGCCGCCATCATGGGGATGTGCGTCGCGGGCGGCGGCTATCTGCCGGTGATGTGCGATCACGTTCTCATGACCGACGGCAGCGGGCTTTTTCTCGCCGGGCCGGCGCTGGTGCAGGCCGCGATTGGCCAGAAAATTTCCGCCGACGAACTCGGCGGCGCCGCCATGCACTCCGCGATCAGCGGCACGGTCGATTTTCGCGAGCCCAACGACGAAGCCTGCCTGGCGCGCATCCGCGCCATCATCGAAAAGTGGGGATACCGCCGCCAGTCGCCCTGGGATCGCCGCAAGCCACAGCCTCCTGCGCTCGCCTCGGAAGAAATCTACGGCATCTATGATTCGTCGCCGGCGCGTCCCTATGACACGAAGGAAATTCTTGCCCGCATCGTGGACGGCAGCCGCTTCGACGAGTACAAGGCGGAATATGGCAAGACCATCATCTGCGGCTACGCGCGCATCGGTGGTTTTGCGGTGGGGATTGTGGCCAATCAAAAACTGCACGCGCAGCAGACCGACCATGAAGGCCACAAGCGGATTGAGTTCGGAGGCGTCATCTACACCGAGTCCGCGGAAAAAGCCGCCCGCTTCATCATGGACTGCAATCAGAATCTGATTCCGCTGGTCTTTTTCCACGACGTGAACGGATTCATGGTGGGACGCGATGCGGAGTGGAGCGGCATCATCAAGGCGGGAGCGAAGCTGGTGAATGCGGTGTCGAATTCGGTCGTCCCCAAGATCACCGTGATCGTGGGCGGTTCCTTCGGTGCTGGACACTATGCCATGTGCGGCAAAGCCTACGATCCACGCTTCGTATTCGCCTGGCCGACCGCACGCTACGCGGTCATGAGCGGAGATTCCGCGGCCAGCACGCTGGTGGAAATCAAGATCAAGCAACTGGAACGCAGCGGCAAGAAGTTGAGTGACGAAGAACGTAAAGAACTTTTCGAATCGGTGAAGAGAACCTACGACGAACAAACTGATCCCCGTTACGGCGCAGCCCGTTTGTGGATCGACAAGATCATCGATCCGGTGGAAACGCGCGATGCAATCACCCAGGCGCTCGAAGCGGCGGCCCTGAACCCGGATGTGCCGGAGTTCAAAGTTGGAGTGCTGCAAACTTGAAGGCAAGACGACACGGATTTCGCGGATTTTCACCGATCAAAACAACGAATTAGAATTATCCGTGCGAATCCGTGAGATCCGTGGCTGATTTTCTGATGTCCAATTCCATAAAACTCGTTGAGTGTCCGCGCGATGCCTGGCAAGGGCTGAAGGGGCAGATTCCTGCCTACATCAAGACCGACTATCTGAAAGCCTTGATCAGCGCAGGGTTCAAGCACATCGACGCCGTTTCCTTCGTCTCGCCGAAAGCCGTTCCGCAGATGGCGGATTCCGAAGAGGTGTTGAAGGAACTTGATCCGCCGGATGATGTCGAAATTATCGGAATCGTGGTCAACGAGAAAGGCGCACAGCGGGCCATCGCAACTGAGGCGGTGAAGACGTTGGGTTTCCCTTATTCTGTTTCGCCGACTTTCTTGCAGAATAACCAGCACCAGTCTTTAGAAGACGCCATCGACGAACTGGAGAAAGATCACGAACAAGGGCGAACCACGCCGGTCTCGACACCGTGGTCTACATCTCGATGGCGTTTGGCAATCCTTATGGCGATCCCTGGAACATCGGCGAAGTGGTCGATGCTGTGGATCTTCTCGAATCGCTCGGGGTTCGCACCATTTCGCTGGCCGATACGGTAGGCCTGGCCGGACCAGCGCAGATTCGTGAACTATTTTCAGCAGTGAATTCAAAGTTCGACTATCTGGAAATTGGCGTGCATCTTCACAGTCGCCCCGATCAGGCAGCGGAGAAGATTGTGGCCGCGTATGATGCGGGCTGCCGCCGTTTTGATTCGGCGCTCGGTGGACTGGGCGGATGTCCATTCGCGCAAGACGCTTTGGTGGGAAATATCGCCACCGAGAAAGTTGTCGAGGCTTTGCAGCTAAGAGGGGCTGAGTTGCCGCCGCTGAAGTCGCTGGATGTGTTGTTGCGAATTTCATCGGAACTCGGCGCCCGGTACACGGAATCCGCAGCAGCCGATTAAATGGACGATAGACGCCAACATGGAATTTAAGACTATCCAGCTTGCGTACGATTCCGGCGTCGCCACGATCACGCTCAACCGTCCGGAGAAGCGCAACGCGATCAGTCACGCGCTGGTAGACGAACTGCTTGCCGCTTTTGATGAAATTGAGAATTCTTCGGCCCTGGTCGTCATACTGACCGGTGCGGGCAAGGCTTTTTGCGCAGGCATGGATCTCGACGAACTGAAGGCCCTGCTGGGCCGGACACACGATGAGAATGTGCAGGACTCATCGCGCATGGCCCGCATCTTTCGTCGCATTTACGATTTCCCACTGCCGACCATTGCCGCGGTGAACGGCGCCGCTATCGCCGGGGGCACGGGATTCGCCACTATGTGCGATTTCACGCTGGCCGTTCCTGAAGCCAAGTTCGGCTATACCGAAGTGCGCATCGGCTTCGTGCCCGCCATCGTTTCTTCCATGCTGGTCTGGCAGGTGGGACACAAGATTGCCCGCGACCTGCTGCTGACTGGAAGGTTGATTGACGCGGCCGAAGCTCACGCTTTTGGCCTGGTGAACGAAGTAGTCGAGCCATCACGCCTGATGACGCGGGCCCGTGAACTGGCGTCGCAGTTGATGGAGAACAGCCCGTCGTCCGTGCGGGCGACCAAGCGCCTGATCAACGGATTTATCTCGGGACAGCTCGACCATCAAATCGCCGAAGCGGTCGAAGACAACGCGCGCATCCGGACCACGGCCGACTTTCGCGAAGGCATCACGTCATTTCTGGAAAAGCGCAAGCCGCGCTGGAGTACTAAGTGAGCGCATTGCAAGAGAACACGCGGAATGGCAAAGGCGGCGTGGTCTCGGAAAGCCGCGTGCGGGTGCGCTACGCGGAGACCGATCAGATGGGAGTGGTTTACCACGCCAATCATTTCATCTGGTTCGAAATCGGACGCGTCGATCTGATGCGCCAGCTCGGATTCACCTATCGCGACATGGAACGCGACCACGGATGCTTCATCCCAGTGGTCGACGCGCGTTGCCGTTACAAAGCACCGGCCCGCTATGACGACGAGATCATCGTCCGCACTCATCTGCGGAACGTTCGCGAGTCCATGATTCATTTTGGCTACGAACTGGTGCGAGCCAGCGATGGCCAGGTGCTGGCGGAAGGCGAAACCATGCACATGATCCTCGACGCCAAGATGAAGGCGTCATCGTTGCCGCCAAACATCGTGAAAGTATTTCCGCGAAGCAGCAGGGAAGTAAGTCTTGGAAGCGAGAAACTAGAAACCGGAAACCGCCTTTGAACGCCTCACACATAAACGGAGAAGATCTCACCCTCGAAGCGGTGCGCGAAGTCGCGCACGACCGTCGCGCCGTCCTGCTCCATGGCGAGGCTCGCGAGGCTGTCGATCGCGCCCGCGCGGTCGTCGACACTCTGGTCGCAGAAAATCGCGTGTCTTACGCGATCACCACCGGTGTAGGCAAACTGGCCGATGTCCGCATCGCCGGGCGACCAGATTCGCGAACTTCAAATCAACCTGGTGCGCTCCCATGCCGTAGGTGTGGGCGAACCGCTCTCGGTGGCTGAGACTCGCGCCATGATGCTGCTGCGCGCGAATTCACTCTCCAAAGGACATTCCGGCGTGCGCGCTGTGGTCATCGACACCATCTGCGAAATGCTGAATCGCGGCGTCACCCCGATGGTGCCGTCGCAAGGCAGCGTCGGAGCCAGTGGCGATCTCGCTCCGCTTGCCCACTTGGCGCTGGCGTTGGTAGGCGAAGGCGAATGCCTGGACGAAAAAGGCGCTCGCATTCCCGCCGCTGATGCCATGCGCCGCGCTCAGATCAAGCCTTTGGTGCTGGAAGCCAAAGAAGCGGTCTCGCTGATCAACGGGACGCAGGCGATGCTGGCAGTGGGAATCCTCGCGCTGCTCGCGGCGGAAATACTTGCCGATACTGCCGACGTAATCGGAGCGCTCTCGCTCGACGCGCTGCGCGGCACCGATGTGGCCTTCGACGAACGCATCCATCAGGGCTCGTCCGCACGCCGGCCAGCTCAAGACAGCTGCCAATCTGCGCAAGATGCTGGAAGGCAGCCAGTCTGCGTGAGTCCCATCTCGACTGCGAGCGCGTACAGGATGCCTACTCTCTGCGCTGCATGCCACAGGTTCATGGCGCGGTGCGTGACACCCTGGCGCACTGCCGCCAAGTAATGGAAATTGAAGTCAACTCCGCGGTCGATAACCCGCTGGTCTTCATGAAGAGTGCTGAGGCCCACGTAGGCCGCCCTGCGGAACGAGGCTCCGCCAGCCTTGAAGCCGACGTAATCTCCGGCGGCAACTTCCACGGCCAGCCTCTGGCTTTCGTCCTGGATTTCCTGGGTATCGCTCTCACCGCTCTGGCGGGCATCTCCGAGCGCAGGCTGGAGCGCCTCGTAAACCCGGCTCTCAACGAAGGTCTGCCGCCGTTTCTGGCCCCCGGTGCCGGACTGAATTCCGGATTCATGATGGCGCAGGTCTCGGCCGCCTCGCTGGTCAGCGAAAACAAAGTGCTGTCACATCCCGCGTCGGTGGACTCGATCACGACCTCCGGCAATAAGGAAGACTACGTCTCCATGGGAATGACCGCGGCCCTGAAGCTGAAGCGCATTGTGGAAAATTCACGCAATGCCATGGCTATCGAGGCCATGGCCGCAGCCCAGGCTCTGGATTTTCTCGCACCACTCAAGACGTCGAAGCGCGGACAGGCAGCGCATGCAGCGATCCGGTCGGTGTGCGCGACCATGGACAAAGATCGAGTGATGTATCAGGATTTCGCGAGGATTGCGGAGCTGATTGCCAGCGGCAAGGTGGCCGAGGCGTTGCGGTAGCGGGTGCCCCACCCTCGTCTCTCCGTTTTTTGGAGCGAGACAGGGTGGGTCTGTTACGTCTCCCGCCCTGTCGTTCCAAACTGCGGAACGACGAGGACGGGGCACCCACGGTCAGCCTAGCCCCAGCTCAACTGCTATGCCCTTCATCGCCTCGATGCAAAACGCGATGTGCTCTTCCAGGTCCACTCCCAGGTCCGTAGCGCCGTTCACGATGTCCTCGCGCTTTACGCTGCGAGCAAAGGCTTTGTCTTTCATTTTTTTCCTTACCGACTTGGGCTCAACCTCCGCCAGAGACTTTCCCGGCTTCACCAGCGCGCATGCCGTAATGAATCCTGCCAGCTCGTCGCAGGCGAAGAGCGCCTTTTCCATGGGAGAGTCCCGGGTCACCCCGGAATATTCGGCATGCGACATGATAGCGCGGCGGATCTTGTCCGAATATCCGCGCTCTTTTAATATTTCGTTTCCCTTATAGGGATGGTCATCCAGACTTGGATACTTCTCGTAATCGAAGTCATGCAGCAGGCCGACCGTTCCCCACAACTCTTCTTCAGCCGCGGAGCCCGGATGGAATTTTCGGGCATAAGCCTGCATGCAGGCCTCCACCGCCAGCCCGTGCTTGCGTAAACTTTCTGACTGGGTGAACTCAGTTAGTAACCCCCACGCCTGCTCTCGATCATTCATGTTTTCTTACCTGTTTTCTCCGTCTTTTCTCCGGCTAACTTTGCTTTTATCACGAGGCATTTTGTTTTTGACCGGTGAATGTTCTTGACATCCACAGGTCTTGTACCTCAGATTACGCTGCAGGTTGGAATGAAGATTTTTTTCGTTCCGGAGATGCCCCGCTCTGGCCCTCCCACACCTAGATGGCCACTACCCTTGCACCCGTAGATTCAAGGGAAGTAGTTCGTTGCGATCACTGCCTGCTGGTCCAGTTCCGTACCACCAATGATCTTTGCCGCCGGTGCCACGCCTCGTTAGACGAGGATGAGCCGGAAGTCGTCATGGCCCCACCTCCGCCGCAGATGATGCCGGCGAATGGCAATGGCCGTGGACATCTGAACCTGGCGACATCGATCCGCTCACTCCGCTTGCGGAGCGGGCTCAGTCAGCGGCAGCTGGCGGCGCGCATGTCGGTCCCCAGGACCTACGTGTCGAAGATCGAAAACGAAAAAGCGACCCCGACCCTTTCCTCACTGGAACGGCTGGCCCGCGCACTGGAAGTCACGGTGCCCGATCTGCTCTCTGGCGGAGAACGCAACCGCCAGGAAGAAATCGGCGAACTGATGAAAGACCAGTTCATCGCGGACTTGATGCCGTTCGTGTCCCAACTGAACGGGATGCAGTTGTCGAGTGTACTGGCGCAGGTCCGTGACTTGACCCTGCGTCCACGCCGCAGCGCTTAGTAAATGTGGGCGCGAGCGCGCCGCTCGTGCGGCAGCATTCGTGGCACCGCAGCATGAGCGAGGACGCTCGCGCCCACATAAGACCTCGATTTTTATCCGGGCAACCACCAACCAAAGCCGGGGCCGCAGGCCCCGGTTGTTTTTTCTCTCAAGATGCCCGCTACTTCTCCCGCAGATACGATTCCTTGTACTCCAGATAATTCCGGGCGTAGCGCATGATCGTTTCCTGATCCTTCTCGTCCAGTTTGCGGCGAAACTTTCCCGGAGATCCCATCCACAGTGATCCGGGCTCGACGATAGTCTTCTCCGGAATCAACGTGCCCGCCGCGATGATCGACCCCGTGCCTATATACGCTCCATTGAGAATGATTGATCCCATGCCGATCAGGCAGCGGTCTTCGATGGTGCAGCCATGCAGCGTCACGGTGTGACCGACCGTCACGTACTCGCCCAAGAAGACGCCGTACTGCTCTTTCATGCCGTGCAGCACGCTGCAATCCTGCACGTTCGAGTGGGCCCCCACGCGGATCGAGTGCACGTCGCCACGCAACACGGCGTTCATCCAGATGCTGGCGTGCTCGCCGAGAACGACATCGCCGATGATCTGGGCCGAGGCGTCTACGTAACAGGATGCCGGAATGGTGGGTGTGATGCCTTTGTAGGAACGAATCATGTTTAGCTCGGAAGGAAATTGAACATAACACGGGTGAGGCTTTGGACGTAAGAGGATGGGTTCGCCTGCAAAAGGAAGTCCACGTCAAAAGCGACGGACAGGAGTGTCCGTCCCACACGATGTGGAGCGGACACTCTTGTCCGCCGCTTTTGAAGTTGATTAGAGTCTAGTTTTCCGTCGGCACCGGCACCTTCGGGGTGGCTGGCGTCCGCGGCACCTTCGGCAGCGCAGGCGTCTTCGGCGCAGCCGGCGTCTTAGGCGGTGCTGGCGCCTCCGCTACCGTTGAGCCTTTGCGTAATTCAATGCCACCATGCTCGTTGTTGATGACAAGACGCGGACCGCCCGTACCAACCGTGCCGCTGGCAGATCCCTTATCATCTCCGTTTTCGACCTTCAGCGCGTCGAAATCTGATTCGATTTCTCCGCCGCGAGCGTGGGCATCCAACTCGAACGCAGCCTTATCGGGAAGAAAAAGTTGAACGTCGCTGTTCTTGTTGGTTACCTGGACGTTACCCAGCTTGGTCATGTGAATTTCCACGGCGCCGTTTGAGTTCTCCAGCCGCACGTCGCCGCTCACTCCCTCCAGACGCACATCCTTTGACCGGGTCTGCAAGCGGAATGGACCGATGAGGTCGCTGGCCTGCAGATCGCCGGAATCCATATCGAGATCGCCGTTCAGTTGGGAGAACTCCATGTCGGTGCGGGCAGACTTGAAGGCGACGGCGCCAGCAATTTTCGCCAGCTTGACGTTATCAAACTCGCCATCCACCCGGGCCGCGCCTTTTACGTCCGACAGGGAAACGTCGTCGCCTCGTCCCTGCACGGAAACGTCGCTTGAAATACCTGATACCCGAGCCGAGCCGCTGGACAGGTTCAGGTTCAGCTTGCCGTTGATGTCGGAGGCATTGACGTCGCCGTGCTGGCTGGCAATCTCTACGTCGCCATCGCGGCCAATCACGCTCACATCTCCGCGGCGAGACGAAATTACCACAGGCGCTTTGCGCGGGACCTTGACATCCATATCGGTCGTGACCGAGCGGTCACCTGCTCCCTGGGTATTTGCGCTTAACGTAACGTCGTTGCCACTGACATTGATCAGGGGCTTGGTCGCGGGATTGAATTTGTCTGCTTCGGCCTGGTTGTCGGTGTTAATGCGTTTGTGTGCGGCCACGTGAATCTGGTTATCGTCCGACACGCTCACGTTCACCGCGCCCCGTTCGTTGACGATATGCAGACTGCCGCCCGCAGGGAAGTCCTGCATGTAGCTGATCTTCGTAGCTGTAGTTGTGTCCGAACAGGGCGATTTCTTCGCCGCCCAGATTGATGTGGTCTCGAATCTCGTCCCAGTTGAAGCGTGAAGCCTGCGTGGCTGACATTCCGAACACGATCAGGAAAATCAGCAGCAGGACTCCTCCGGCGCCGATCCCTGCCGGGCGCGTGCCTTCTTTCTTGGCCTGCTCGTACTCCACCAGTTTGATCACGCCCCAAAGAATGATCAGCGCTGGCCAGTAGGTGCCAAACCAGCGCAGGATGGGCTGCGGCTGCAGCACGTGCATCGTCGTCAGCAGCAGCACAACTCCCAGCAGGATCATCACGACCGGACCTGCGATCGAACGCCGCTGTCTCTGTGGTTGATACTGTTGCTGCTGCATGGGCGGGGGAGTCTGCACCGGGCTAGCCATTTTTCACCTCCGGCTTCACATCCGAGTACGGCGGGGGCGGCACTTCACCAGGATTTCCCGACAGCGGCATTCCAGGTTGAGCGGGCGGCAGCGGTCCCGGGCCAGCTGTACTCTGGAAAATCTTTACCAAGCCAATGACCACCAGCAAGATCGGCAGAGTGCGTCCGAACCTGATCACGCCCATGCTGTCGAGCAGGAACTGAAATCCCAGGGTCAAGAGGATGGCTGGCCCCATCAGTCCGCTCTTGCAGCTGCGCACGCGATCAAATCCCGGAGGCACCTCTCCTATCATTCCGAGCCGCCGCAACAGCAGGAAAGCTCCAATTCCAATCAGGATCAGCGGCCATATTCTATGGGCGCTGAAATCCCAGATGTCGAGTGTATGCAGCAGGAAAATCACACCCAGTCCGATGAGCACCAGGGCGCCGACCGGGACTTTACTGACATCCACCCTTTCACCGGCGCTGAAAGTTGTTCCCAGTCCAAACGGGTCGGGAGGTTGCAGTCCCAGTTGCAGGGCGCGCGCACTGCGCACTGAATCGATGATCTGGTAGAAGTAAAAGCCCGCGATGCCCAGTCCGAAGACTGTGCCCATGGCTTCGCTTCCACTGCTTGCCCCCAGTACGAGCAGGGTGAAGATCACCAGGTGCGCCAGCCCTTTGGCGTACTGTCCGGTGTAAACCGCGCCTACGCCGAAGGGAAAGAATCCGGCCAGAACTCCAGCCAGAGCTGGATTCGGTCCTCCGACTGGCACCGAAACGGCCGCCGGAGTTGCCGGCACAAAGCCGGCTGCCGGTGGAGCTGCGTTGGGCTGCACGCCTTCAAGTCGAGCTGCCAGGCAACTCTCGCAATAAATCACTCCGTGCACCGAACGGGTGCAGTTGGCACACAGCGGTTTCCCGCAGGTGCGGCAAAAGGCCACCTTCTCGACATCGGGATGGTTGGCGCAGTTCATGAAAGCCTCCTGTAAGCGGTCACCGTCACTACAGGCGGATCATTCGGGATCGAGGCCAGCACTGGCTGGTTCTCTCCCTGGCTGTAGTTGCGTTCCTGTCTTGGTTCAGGTTGTCCACTTGTGTTGTTGTCTTTCTTTTCTTGCTTCTGCTCCTTGGGGCTCGGTTCAGGGGGAGCGGTCACTCGTTTGAATTCCCGTACCCGCGATTCGATTTCGTACACGAAGCGAATGTTCTCGTAATACTTCACAACTCGGCCGGTGGTTTCGTAATACGTGCGCTTGATCGCATTGGGCCGCAAATCAACGTGCCGCACATCACTTGCCTTTACGCCGGCCAGACTCAGCGAGATGGATAACGAAAAGAACGCCATTCCGAATGACATGGCGAAGCGGGGTTGCCGGCTCATGGCGAACACAGGAGCGAACACGGGCCGCAGCCACGACGTGATTGCGTCGGTCCATGCACCGCCGCCTGTCGTCCGGCCGACTACGCGCTTGCTCTCATGTCCCGTGGTAGCGACGAGAATGTTGTGCATCAGGTTGGCGGGCGGTTCCACCTCGGCCAGCGACTTCATCCAGCGCCGGCCAGCGTCGGCCTCCGCGAACAGAGGGCCGCATGTGGCGCAGGCCCGGGCATGGGCCTGGAACTTTTCCAGCCTGATACCAGTCAGTCTCGAGTCCAGCGCGTCAATCAACAGCGCGTCAAACTCTGCGCACTGCATCCCGTTTTTGGTTTCGCCCGCCATCACATCACCTGCCTATATGTACGTTGTAGGAGCCGTGCAAGTTCCGCACGCCCGCGATTTATCCTTGATTTCACCGTACCCTCCGGAACCTTTAGTACCGTGGCAATGTCTCTGTAATCCATGTCTTGCAGGTCGCGCAGGATGACCGCTTCGCGCAATTCCGGCGACAGTTTCTGCAGGGCGCTGTGGACCAATTCCCGCGTCTCGCGGCTCTGGACGCTGGTGTCGGCGGTTGGCGCTTTGTCCTCGATCTTCTCGCTGAGTGGCATGGCGTCTTCGTGTTCCGACGGCGTCGCATCCAGCGAGTCGGTCATCCGGTCCTGCTTGCTCTTGCGGAAATGGTCTACCAGCAGGTTGCGGGTGATGGTTGTGACCCAGGTCATGAAGGCTCCCCGCTCCACGTCGTAGGAGCTCAGGGTGCGGAACATCTTGATGAAGACTTCCTGGGTGAGGTCCTGGGCGTCGTCGCCCGATCCGGCGAAGCGGTAGCAGATGTTGTAGATGCGCCGGTTGTAGCGCTGAACGATCTCTTCCCAGGCCACGACGTCGCCGGCTATGCAGCGACGGACCAGCATGGCTACGACCTGGGCGTCTTCCAACCCGCACTCCCCGGAACTCCTGGTCTACCCGAGGTATCCCCCGAGCTTTAACACCACAATACAGATACGTTTTTGTGGACCCAAAAGTTCTGCGCTTCTATTAAGGCAAGGCATTGTAGCAGGGGGTAAAAACGTGAGACGAATAAAAGGCGAATCGAACTGAGAACCGGGAACCGAAAACTAAGAACTGGGTTTCTAACAAATCAGTTTCTGATGATTGGGATATCCGGAGAAAGGCATTGTCGGCGCAGCAGCTAAACCCGTCGTTCCTTCCAGGCAAGCAGCCGTCGTACCCCCAGTGAGAGCCCGGTAAACACCAGCAGGGAAGCGCCGGCGGAGGCGATCACGGCGAAAGTTTCGCCTATCCATCCTGCGGCCTCGCCGGTATGGGTAAAGCGGGCCCAGGCCCGGAGCTGCCGGCCACTGTTGTAGCTGGAAAAGGGTTCCCAGCGGACGATTTCCCCGCTGACCGGATCCAAGGTGAGTTGCGATCGCAAATCCGGCCTGCCGCCATCGCCGCGATCGATGGAAAAGGTAAGCGGGCCTGGAGCATTGTTGGGCAGCCGCAGAGTGATGGTCGTCCAGTCTGGAACCTGCAGGCTGGCGCGGGTAAATAGCTTGTCCAGTCCTTCAAAGCGGGCAGGTTCGGACTTCCGGGCGCTCGGGTCTGAATTTCTGCGGGTTGCCGCGCCGGTATTGCGTTCCGTCAGGCCCTGATTCGCAGCCTGCGGCGGAGGCGGTATGTTCCCCGTCGCGCGGTAGAGCAGGTTGTTGGCCCACGGATAAGACATGACCACGCCCGTGACCACAATCAGCAGCAGAGGCACAGCGCACCAGAATCCCAGAACGTTGTGCCAGTTCCAATCGCGGGCGCGGCCCCAAGCTCCCCCGCGAAACAGCGTGATTTTTCTGAGGTTGTTCCAAGTCCATTCTTTCGGCCACCACAAGAATGGACCAGTGATTACCAGAGCGAGAAAGCTGAGGTTGCAGGCCCCAGTAATCGCGCGTCCCCAGGGCCGTCTCTCGCCGCCCATCGCCAGCCACCGATGCCAGCCCTCGACGCCGGAGAAAAATGCCCGCAGCCGGGGTGACGACTCGCCGAGCACCTGTCCGGTGTAGGGATTCATCAAGATAGTTCGTTCACGCCCGAAATCGAACGACACCGGATCGGTGGAGTCCGAGCGCACGGTCATCCCTGTGGGCATTTGTCCCTGGGCCTTTTGTATCGCAGCCAGCAATTGCTCCAAGGACAAACGCTGCGCTCCTGGTCCAGGTTGCCGCTGAGAAACGCGCTCCGCCCGGTGCATGATCTGCCGCCTGTAAGCGAGCAGGATGCCGGTCACCGACATGATGAGGATGACCAGTCCGGCGACGCACCCGGCAATCAGATGGATCCAGAAGAGAACTCTGCGGGGTGTCATGAAGGCGCTTTCGAACTCAAACTTCCGCCCAGCGCCGCAGCAGGTTGTGATAGACGCCAGTAAGTTGCACGACAGCGGAATCGTCAGGCTTGGCAGGATTGATGCGCTGGATCGCGGTATCGAGATCGAATAACAGGGTGCGCTGACCGTCGTCGCGCACCATGCTCTGAATCCAGAAAAATGACGACAGCCGCGACCCGCGCGTGACCGGTGTCACGTGATGCAGGCTGGTTGAGGGATAAAGAATCATGTGCCCGGCGGGCAGCTTTACGTGATGCACTCCGTAGGTGTCTTCGACAATCAGCTCGCCTCCGTCGTATTCATCCGGCTGCGAGAAAAATAATGTGGCGGAGAGATCGGTGCGAATTCGGTGTCCAGTCCCGCTGACCTGCCGGATTGCATTGTCCACATGCGTACCGAAAGATTGTCCACCCTGATAACGATTAAAGAGAGGAGGGAACACGCGCGCCGGCAGCGCCGCCGATACAAACAATGGGTTCTGCCCCAGGGCAGTGAGAATAATCTCTCCCAGTTCCCGCGCCGCAGGATGGTTTTCCGGCAATTGCATATTGTCCTTAGCGCGGGCGGATTGATGGCCGGCTGTAACACGGCCGTCCACCCATTCCGCGTGGTCCAGAATTTTCCGCGCCTCGGCTACCTGCTGCGAGGTCAACACTTCGGGTATCGGAAGCAACAATTGGGATTTCCTTTTCGCGCCTAGAATTTGAAGGTAATGCCCAGCAACGCCGAGCGTGCCGCTCCGGGCACGATGTGCGCCGGATGAATCTGGTCGTAGTAGTACTTGTCGGCCAGGTTGTAGACATTGGCGCGAAGCTCGACATGCTCGCTCAGCGGATATTTCGCCATGGCATTGAATACCCAGTAACCCGGTACCTGCTTCACCAGGCCTGTGACCGGATCAAGAGGCGTGGTCGAACTGGCAGTGCGGCTGTCCACAAAATCCGCGCCGCCGCCAATGCTCAGGCGCCAGGGCAGGTCGAACGTGCTCCAGGTGCTGAAAGTGTTCCTGGGGACGTTAGCCAGTTGCGCTCCCACCGCCAGGGGGAATACCGCCGAGCGTGTGACTTTTCCATCCAGGTAAGCGTAGCTGGCCAGAATTTCCCAGCGGCTGGTCACATATCCATTGGCTTGAATCTGGAATCCGCTCACTCTCTGGCTGCCAGACAAGACGACCGTCGTCGCATTCACAGTCTCTCGGGCGTTGGTCTTGTCGGTGCGGAACCCTGCCGCTCGTAGAGAAAGCTTTCTCGCAAACAAATCCCACTTGGTGCCCACTTCAAACGTCCGGCTTTCTTCTGGAGGCGCGTCCTGTGTTGCCACCGTCAGTGCCAGAGTCTCGGCGGAAGGATTGAACGACGTGCCGTACGAGAAATAAATGCTTCCGCCAGCCACCGGCTTAAACACCAATGCACTGCGCCAGCTCGGCATCACGTCAACCCGTTTGAACGGCGAAAGTGGCGTCACCGGCAATGATTGATCGACGGTTGCATCGAATCTGTCCACCCGTACTCCAGCGGTGAGGTCCAGTTTGGGCAGTAGGTTGACGGTATCCAGCGCGTACGCGCCCGCGCTGATGGCGGTCACGTGCGTATTGGTGATTCCGGTGCCCGGGACGATGCCGGCGAATGGCTGGCTGGTGTCCGGATGCAACAGGTTTGTCTCTGGAACCGTGGTGAGATCGAAACGTTGACGGTAGGGTGATGAAGTTTCGCGTCCACCTTCTGCTCCCGCAACCACGGTGTGCCGCAGAGAGCCTGTGTTGAACTTCATGATCACGTCAGCCTGATCCTGCAGGAAGGTTTCCGTGCTGTTGACCGCGATCTGATTGCGCAGCACCTCAATCTGGCCGAGCGGCGTCGAGAGTGGATCGGTGTCCAAAGAGGTCGCGTCGATCTGCGCTTCGGTGATGCGAACATCGCGATGGTAGTGCGCGTAACGTGCCTGATTGCGGAAGGTGATGTGGCTGTTGACGTCGTGCTCGAACTTCACCGTCCCCATGTCCACGTTGGTCTTCAGATAGTTGCCGTGTTCAAAGCCGTAGTAGTTCCGGCGCTCGACCGGTGCGGGGCCATTGAATAGCCAGGGAATGCCGTAATCCGGCGTGTCGTCCGCGCCTTCGCGCAGGTAGCTGAGTGTGAGCCGAGTCGGCGATCCCAGACCGAACGCCAGCGACGGAGCGATACCGTAACGCCGGTTCTCGGCGATGTCTCGTCCCGCGAACTTCGAATCGTGCCCCATCAGGTTGAGCCGGAAAGCGGTGCCGCTTCCGAGCGAAGGCAGCGGCCGATCCAGATCGGCAGTGATTCGCTTGGTCTGATCCGTGCCCAGCTCTGCCGTTCCCGCGAAGAGCGTTGACGTCTGCGGAGCCTTAGTTTCCTGATTGACGATGCCACCGGTAGAGCCCCGGCCGAACGTGACCGACGACGGACCTTGCAGCACCGCAACTTCCTGCATGGCAAACGGATCGCGATAGTAGCTGCCAAAGTCGCGCATACCGTCGAGGAAAATGTCGTTGCGGGCGGTGAAGCCGCGAACCGTGAGGTTGTCGCCCTGGGCGCCGCCTTCTCCGGCAGCGATGCTGATGCCGGCTACGTTGCGCAGGGCATCGCGCAATGTGGTCGCTCCCTGGTCCTGAATGATGTGCTGCGGGACGATATCGATGGATTGCGGCGTTTCGATCAAGGGCTGAGTAAATTTAGGCAGCGAGATTTCCACTCCGGTAGCGGTGACATCCACGGTGGTCGCCATACCCTGGACTTCTAGCAGCACTTTGTCTGGGCCGGTCAGGTGGTAGGAAAGGCCGGTTCCCGTAAGCAGCTTCTGCAGGGCCCCCTGCGGGGTATAGAGACCGGCCACGCCCGGAGACCAGATGCCACGCACCGAGTCTTGCGGCACGCTTACGCTGAATTGCGCAGTCTTCTCGAAAGCCGCCAGCACCGAATCCAGAGTTCCAGGCGCAATATCGAAGCGGCGCACAGTCAAGCCCTGGGTCTGGCCAGAGACGTTCGCAGGAGGAGTCGAACGATCCTGCTGGGCGTAGACCTTGAATACGGCATCGCTGCCGAAGGTCGTGTAAGCAGCCATAGTGCCCACCGCCATCCAGTATTTGGCGGTCCGACGCCGGTTTTGAGCTGATTTCTGGTCTTTTCTGATCTTGATTCTGGTCTGACTCATTGGGCCCCCAAGCAAATTTTTATTAATGCAACTGAGTTGCATCATTAGGCGCTATGTCATCCAGATGCAAACGTGTTGCATCTGACTTCTTAGCTCTAATGGTGCACTCCCGGCTCCGGGACTGTCAAGGAATCCCCGCAGATTTTGTTGCAATCGGTGTGCAACTAGATGCTACAAATCGATTCCTAGTCGATGAAATGGCGATCTGTAGCCTGCGCGGAATGACGGTGGAAGGTCCCGGAGGGACCACTTACAGTAGCCCGCCACCTTCAGTGGCGGATTGTCGGACAGAGCGATGAGCGTGCCATAGGCATGCCTGAAATGGATCTCTAACGTGTCGGGAGCTGGTTCAGCCGTCCCTACGGGGCGCGCTTTGCGGGCTCAGATTGACGAGAAGCACCGGCTATTCGCTAGTGAAGTAGTCCACGGTGACCGGATTTTCGAACAGGGAATAGTCGCGCGTCACCACCGTGATTCCGCTTTCGGTCACGAAATAGCGCTGGCGGTCGGCTTCGGCGTCATATCCGATGGTAGTGCCTTCGGGAATATGTACGTCGCGATCGATGATGGCTTTGCGAATTCGGCAATGCCGTCCCACGTTGACGTGAGAAAAAAGAATACTGTTCTCCACTTCGCTATAAGAATTCACCCGCACGTCGGGCGAGACCACGCTGCCTTTTACCAGGCTTCCGGAAACAATGCAGCCGGCCGAAACAATGGAGTCGACCGCGGTGCCGGTGCGTCCCGCTTCCGCGAAGACGAACTTCGCGGGTGGATACTGACGCTGGTGAGTGCGGATCGGCCAGTCCGAGTCGTACAGGTTGAACACTGGCGACACCGCCACGATGTCCATATTGGCTTCGTAATAGGCCTCGAGCGTTCCTACGTCCCGCCAGTAGAGAGCTTCTTTCTTGTTCTCGTCAACGAAGTCGTAGGTGTAGACACGATATTCATCCGCCATCTTAGGCAGAATGTCCTTGCCGAAGTCATGGCTCGAAGATGGGTCTTCCGCATCTTTCAGAAGCACAGGGATGAGCACATCGGTATTAAAGAGATAGATTCCCATCGAGGCGCACACCTTGTCGGGATTCGACGGCGAACGCAGCTTGGTGGTCTTCGGCTTCTCTTCAAAGCCCAGCACCCGGTGGTCGTGATCGACGTCCACGACGCCGAAGCGGGCCACCTCGCCCGGATCGATCTGGATGGTCGCCAGGGTCACGTCCGCTCCCGAGTCGTTGTGACGCTCCAGCATGAGGCCGTAATTCATCTTGTAGATGTGATCGCCGGACAGGATCAGCACATGCTTGGGCTGCTCCGAGCCGATCGAATAAATGTTCTGATACACCGCGTCGGCCGTGCCCTGGTACCACTGGTCGCTCACCCGCTTCATCGGCGGCAGCACTTCGATGAACTCTCCCATTTCGCTGCCCATGATGTTCCAGCCTTCGCGGATGTGCCGGTTCAGCGACAGTGCCTTGTACTGGGTAAGGATGTAAACCCGGCGCAGGTCGGAATTGACGCAGTTGGAAAGAGTGACGTCGATGATGCGGTAGATGCCGCCGAAGGTGACGGCAGGCTTGGCGCGGTCACGGGTGAGCGGATACAGGCGCTCACCTGCGCCTCCCGCCAGCAAGACTCCCAGTGTGTCTTTCATAGGGCTTCCGCTTCGATGCAGCTTTCACGCCCGAGGAAGCTCCGCAGTCCTTGAATTCTCAAGGCTTTGGAACCGCGACAGTGTACCAGATACAGTTGCCCACTTGCCTTCGGCGGTCGCTTTATGGAAAATCCACCGGTCGCTGGTTGTCGTATTCCTTCTGGGTGTAAAGGACAGCCTATGGATAGTGCACAACCACACTGTGTTTTTATCACCGGCGGTACAGGATACGTCGGTCGACCGCTGATCACCCAGTTGCTGGCACGTGGACACGAAGTCCGGGCGCTGGTTCGTCCCGGCTCGGAGAAGAAGCTGCCGCCGGGTTGCCAGGCAATCCCTGGCGACGCCCTGGATGGCAAGTCTTACGCTTCAAAAGTCGCGCCAGCCGACACGTTTGTGCAGCTTGTCGGCGTTTCGCATCCCAATCCATCGAAAGCCGCCGAGTTTCGCAGCGTTGACCTGGCCTCCGGCCAGAGCGCGGTCGATGCCGCCAAAGGTGCCGGAGTTCGCCACTTTGTGTACATCAGCGTGGCTCACCCAGCACCTGTCATGAAGGCCTATATCGAAGTGCGGTCGCAATGCGAAGCTATGATCCGCCAAAGCGGAATGGACGCCACCATTGTGCGTCCCTGGTACGTTCTTGGACCCGGCCACCGCTGGCCCTACTTCCTCATTCCTATCTACAAACTGATGGAACTGCTGCCCTCAACTCGAGCTGGCGCCAGCCGCCTCGGATTGGTCACGCTGAACCAGATGGTTCAGTCACTGGTGCAGGCGATTGAAACACCCGCACAGGGAGTACGCATCGTCGAAGTCCCCGAAATCCGAAGGCCTGCGTAGCGAGCAAGACGTCGGCGCTACGCGAAATCAACCCTCGGGTATGACACATTTTGTCGTTAGAGAATTCCCCAGACCAAAGTAACGCCACGAATTACGAAAGCGCATGCACATGGGACATCTGTTCGCTGTGTGTTGTGAATGAGATGGTGTCTTGACGTCGAAAGCACCGGAGCCCATGGCAAGAGAAGAATATCTCGAAGAAATTCACATCCGGATTTTGCGCGTGACCGAAGATCTGCGCGCAATTCAACGACAGCTCAACTGCGCAGCCATGGAAGCTCCCAGCGATCCGGAACTCATGGAAGCCCTCAGCGCGCTGCCCGAGATGGACGCGCTCCAGATGCTGAAGTCCGCCATCGATCAAATGCGTCACTTCCTGTGGTTCTACATGCAGGTCATGACCAACGAATCCGAGTCGGGCGAGAGACTGCGCCAGAGCATCCGCCAGAAAGTTTCCGCGGATGCAGTGCTCAGCCCGGAAGCCTCATTCCTGGAAAAATTCAAGGACGCATCGGACACGGCGCTGCTGCGCTATCTTTCCGACAGCAAACATCGGAAGCCGAACTAGATCGGACTTCAGCCCTCGGACCTCGGACCTCAGCCTCACTGGGCCCCGAGCTCCGCGGTGAAGGGGTTTGAAGAGGGTGGAGCAGCGCTTTAGCGCTGCATTAGTGTTCCTTCATCTGGGCGGCTTCAGCCGCTGGGGTACATCTACCAACTTCAACTTTGAAGTATGTACTGCAGGGCTAAAGCCCACTCATTAGTACGGATATTGCAGGGCTGAAGCCCTGCTCCACCCAAACACTAAAATTCCTTCAACTTAAGCCTGATGGCGCGCCCGTCAGAATCGAAAAACAATACCGGCTGAGTAACGAAAGTTGTTCTGCCGATTGCCGAGACTGCTGGAAAGTCCGGTGGTCAACGCGTCAATTGAATTGAACTGCGTGCGGATGTAGTCCACTTGTACGGCGCGGATTGCGAAATGTCGAGTCAGTCCGATATCAACACCGCCGCCGAAGGCCATCGCGAAAGCGTTCGCGCTGGTGAGGCCTGTGGAGATGCCGCCGATGATCGGAACCGTTAAACCTGCACCCAGGCTGGAATGCGCTTCGCCGAACAATGCGTGCGCGAAGATTGCGCTTCTACCGAGTTGTCCGGTTACGGTTGGGCCAAACAAATAATTGTTCAAGTGCTGATAGGTGCCCGCCGAAGCACCGAGAAGCGAGAAGGAAAATGGAGTAAGAGTGGAGCCACTGACATCGGCGGTGACACCGAGGTAGCGGTTGAAATTGAAGGTGCCCTGTCCTTCCCATCCGTTGAAACCATTGCTGCCGTTGCGGAGGTAGGAATATCCGCCAAACAGAGTCGCTCGCGTTGCATTCTCACTTCCGGCCGACATGGCTCCGCCGCCTTGGGCAACAAGCGCTACCGGCAAACAAGAAACGATAAAAAATAAAATCCCGAACTTGCGCATGCTTTCTCTCCTCGACAAAACATCATCACAAGCAGGTGTGATGCGTGGAGGAAGAGAGAAATAATTTAGTCGCGCAGATTTTTGTTGAGAAAAGTTTGCAGTGTTAAGCGAACCTTAAAGAAGGTGAGTTGAGCCGCGTGATTTCAGGTGGCGTTCAGCTTCTTGCGACAGTTAGCCGTTATTCCAGCGTCACCGACTTAACCAGATTTCGCGGGCGGTCAACGTCCAAACCTTTTTTCACCGTCATGTAGTACGCGAACAACTGCAGGGGCACAATCTCGAGAATTGGCAGCAGCAGTTCTGTTGCCTGCGGAACGAAGATGGTGTGATCTGCGATACGGGGAAGTTCCTGATCGCCATCCGTCGCAATGGCAATCACGCGTGCGGACTGCTGTTTGAAGCCGCGAATGTTCGCCAGGTTCTTCTCATACCGAAGCACCGATCCCGAATCCTCACGGTCGCAGGTCGCGATAATCACCACCGGCAGATTTTCGTCGATCATTGCATTGGGGCCGTGTTTGGTTTCGCCCGTGGGATAGCCTTCAGCGTGGATGTAGGAAACTTCCTTGAGCTTGAGCGCTCCGTCCATGGCGACGGGATAGTGAATGGCGCGGCCCATGAATAGAAAATCCTGCACCTTGTAATATTTGTCAGCCAACTGCTCGCAAGCCGCAGGCGCGGAGTTCAGCAGGATTTCCATCTTGCCGGGCAAATCGAGCAGTTCGCGGATGTAAGCGCGGCGTTGTTCCTTGGCGAACTTGCCTCGCACCTGTCCCAGATATAGCGCAAAAAGGTAGAGCACCGCCATCTGTGCGGTGAAAGCTTTGGTAGACGCGATGCTGATCTCCGGCCCAGCGTGGGTGTAGAGCACGCCGTCCGCCTCGCGCGCGATAGTGGAATCCACGACATTGGAGATGGCGACAGTGCGTGAGCCTTTGGCTTTGGCCTCGCGCTGCGCGGCGGTAGTGTCAGCGGTTTCGCCGGACTGTGTGATGACGATCGTGAGTTCACCGGGGCCGATCAGCGGATTGCGATATTCGAATTCGCTGGCGTAGTCCACATCCACCGGGATGTTGACCAGATCCTGAATCATGTACTGGCCGGCCATGCCGGCATGGCGACTGGTGCCCGAGGCCACGATGTTGATCCTGCGTAGAGCCCGAAGTTCATCCGTGCTGATGCGGACGTCGTCGAGCCGCACCACAGCTTCATCGATCGACACGCGGGGCAGGATTGTGTCTCGCAACCCCTGCGGCTGCTCGAAGATCTCCTTCAGCATGTAGTGGGGGAATCCGCCTTTATCAGCCATTCGTTTCTCCTGAAAATGTTCTGAGTACGTCAAACTCCCATCCCGCCGATGATCGTATTTCTTACTTCGCCGTTCGGACTCAATACCACGAGATCAGCCGGTGCCCCGGCCTTGATCGAACCGGCGTCCTTCAAACCCGCCACCCGCGCCGGATTCGCCGTTGCCAGCCGCAATGTCTGTTGCAAATCCCATTGCGCAAACTGCATCACGTTGCGGACCGCCCGGTCCATGGTCAAGACACTGCCTGCCAGCTTTCCGCCTGACAGGCACCGGCCGTCCTTCACGTCGACTTCGAGCGATCCCAAACGATAACGGCCATCCGGCATTCCAGTAGCTGCGATAGCGTCCGTGATCAGCACGGCAGCTTCTGGTCCTTTGGCCTTCAAAAATAGCTGCACGATCGTCGGATCCAGGTGAATTCCGTCTGCAATGATGTCCGCGGACAGCCGCGAGTCGGTCAAAACTTCGCCAAGAATTCCCGGGTCGCGATGATCCAGTGGCCGCATGGCGTTGAATGTGTGGGTCGCGTGGCGTGCACCAGCGGCAACACCGGCGCGAGCCGCGTCCAGTCCGGCGTCAGAGTGGCCCAGGCTCACGCAAACGCCAAGAGCTGCTGCATGGGAGATGACTTCGAGCGCTCCAGGTATTTCCGGTGCGATCGTCAGCACACGAATGTGTCCCCGCGCCGCCTGCCAGAAACGATCGAACGCAGCAACCGTCGGCGCCAAAAGATTTTCTGGAGGATGCACCCCACGCCGGCTGTGGCTGATGAATGGACCTTCAAGATGAATACCGCGCGGCCGCGCCCGCAAGTCGCCGGAAGGAACTGAGGCTTCAACCGCATCCGCCAGTCGCCCGAGCGCGGCCAGCGTCGCGTCCATAGGCGCGGTAACGGTCGTCGGAAAATAACTGCTGACGCCATGCGACGCGAGAAGGCGTTCAACGGGCGGCAGTGCATCGCTCCCGGCTTCCATTACGTCGTGACCGGCGCCACCGTGGATGTGGATATCGACAAACCCCGGCGCCAGGATGCCATCGTGAAAATCCACTACTCGACAATTCGCGGGAATCTCCCGTCTCGCCCGCGAAGTCACTTCCACCACTACTCCAGCATCCACCAACAGTAACGGCTGCTCGATTCGTTCCTGGGGAGTGAACAGAGTTGTGGCGGTGAGCGCAATCATGAATTACCAGGTTGTCTGCGAAGCCTCATTCTATAGGAAAACGTCGGCCAGAATCGTGTTACCTTTATGTTCCGACTATGCGAACCCGATACTATTTTTGTTTAGTAGCATGTCTCTGCAGCAGTCTGCTGTGGGCGCAGGACTATCCCAAGGCCACGATCTCAAACGGACTGATTCACGCCGAACTGATGCTTCCCGACACTCCCAGTGGTTCGTACCAGGGCACCAGGTTCGACTGGTCCGGAATCATTTCCAGCCTGCAATTCAACGGGCACGAATATTTCGGACGCTGGTACGAACATCACGATCCCAAAATTCATGACGCCATCACCGGGCCGGTTGAGGCGTTTCAGACAAACGACAAAGGGCTGGGATACGACGAAGCCAAAGCCGGCGGGACCTTTGTGCGCATCGGTATCGGGACGCTGCGTAAGCCAGAGGAAAAGGACTACCGCCCCTACGATACCTACGAGATTGTCGACCACGGCAAGTGGACCATTCGCAAGCACAAAGACCGCATCGAGTTTACGCAGGTTTTAAAGTCCGGACCAGGGATACGCGTACGTCTACCGCAAGACCGTCCGCTTGTTGAAGGGGAAACCAGAACTCCTGCTGGAACACTCGTTGAAAAACACGGGCAAGAAAGTGATCGAGACCAACCAGTACAACCACAATTTCTTTGTGATCGATCACGAGGCGGTCGGTCCGGACGTGACCGTCAAATTTGCATTCTACTCCCGTCCCCACGCGTGGTTTTAAAGACCGAGCGATAGTGCAGGGACAGCAAATTATCTTCCCGCGTCCGATCGAAGGCAAAAACGGCGTGTTCTCGGAGCTGACAGGATCGAGCAAAGAAGTAAAAGACTACGACTTCCGGGTGGAGAATCTGAAGACCGGCGCCGGAGTTCATTTCACCAGCGACCAACCGCTGGACTCAGTCAATTTCTGGGCGATCAACACCGTCGCGTCGGCGGAACCGTATCTCAAGTTCCGCATCGAACCGGGCAAGGAAGCGCGGTGGACCATCCGGTACGAGTTCTACACGCTGCCGCCCGCGGCCAAGAACTGAAGCTCAACTCCGCTATTTCTTGGCGGGAACCCTAACGCCGCCGATCCAGACCGATTCGATCGCGCGCGTATTCTTGATGTCATCTAGCGGGTTTGCAGTCAACACCACAAAGTCCGCGAGCTTGCCTTTTTGCAACGTTCCAACCTGTTTGCTGATGTTGATGGTCTTGGCCGCACCGCTGGTAGCCGAAACCAGTGCCTGCATCGGTGACAGACCAGCCTTGGTCTCATATTCCAGTTCAAGATGTTCGAAGTAACCCTGGAAGCGTCCGGGCCCTCCGCCGCTGTCAGTACCCATCGCAATGGTGATGCCCGCATCTGAAAGCGTCTTGAGATTGCGCATGGCGACCGCCATGTGCTCCTTGTACCAGAGGGCGGAGGGATCGGTGCGCATCGTGTTCTGCAACTTTGGCTCCTGCATTTTGGCGATTTCCGCCGCGTCGGCTTCCTTCAGGAAAAACGGATCGTTGAAGAAAGCCGGCGTTTCCGCATAAGTAAAGACAGCCAGCTCGCGAGTCAGAGTCGGTGAGTAAGAAACATGCCGCTTCTTCATCAGGCGAATAAATTCCTGGTCTACCTCGCGATCGCGGACACTGTGCGCGATGTAATCGACCCCGGCTCGAAGGACTCCCTTGGCATCGTCCAACAATACGATGTGCGCCGCGGTGCGATAGCCGTTCTTGTGGGCTTCATCAATGGCTGCGCCGTAGACCTCGGGACTCATTTTCTGCCGCGCGCCCCGGAAATCGTCGATCCGCACTTTTACAAAATCAGGTTTGTTGCGAATCAATTCGTCGACACTTTTGCGCGCCTCTTCCGGAGTCTTGACCGCGACCGCCCCGGGGATGACAGAAGAATCCTGGATGAGTCCGGCAACATACAAATGAGGTGCGGTTCCCGGAGCAGCCTTGGCGCAGTATTCCCGCAGCGCAAATTCCTTGTCCCCACCCAGGCTGAGGACCGTCGTGATTCCATCACGCAGGTAAAGCCCGAGCTGATCTTCGCGATTGACGTGGCCGTGAGCATTGATCAGGCCGGGAATGATGGTCTTTCCGCTGGCGTCGATGGTCTCCACTCCTGCCGGGACCTTGACGTGCTTTCCCACCGCCGCGATGTGTCCATTCCGTATCAGAAGGGTGCCGTGTTCAATTGCCGGGTTTCCGGTGCCGTCAATGATGCGTGCCCCCACCCACGCCTGCCCGGTGCTGGGACTCTGACCGGCCGCGGAGCCGCGGAATGCGACCAAGCTAAGAAGGATCGCGGCAGACAGGGCGGCCGCGCGTGAAGAGATCTTTTTCAGGTCAGGCATATTGGGATGTCCTCGACAGGTACTATGATAAGACTATAATAAAGTGCTTTCGTGCTGAATGAAACTAAAACCTTTATTTCTGGAGAGATCGAATGAGAGCCCTACCCATCGTAGTCCTGTTTCTCGCGTCCGTGACCTCGCTGCAAGCCGCCGATCCCGAAGGATTTGGCTTGTGGAAGGGGGCATTGGTCAAGAATTCGAACCAGGAACTTGCTGGCAAAATTGATGATCAGAAGTTTGCCTGGCAATCTCTCGGCACCTACGGAAATCACTTGATCGGAATTTCACATCGCGAAGGTGATGGCAGCGCGGAGCTTCATGAGACCCAAACCGATATCATGATCGTCGACAACGGCGAAGCCACACTCATCGTGGGTGGTACGATGGTCGCGCCGAAAACGGTCAAGCCGCACGAAGTGCGAGGTTCATCGATCGAAGGCGGAGAGACCAAGCAACTTGCCCCCGGGGACATCGTGCATATTCCGGCCAACATACCTCATCAGTTGAAAATCAAGTCCGGCACGAAGTTCACCTACACGGTCATCAAAGTGGATTCCAACTAGTGAGAGCAGGGAGTTTGAGATCAAAGATTTCAGTAGCGATCACCTGCGCCTTTCTGCTCATCGGCGCGCAAGCTCAGGGTCCTCACCTTACCGCCCGCGAGGTGGTTGCGCGCATTCAAAAACAGGTGGGAGTTCCGTGGCAAAGCGATACCGTGGACACGTTCAAGGCGGGCAATCCCGACGCGCCAGTGTCAGGGATTGCCGTGACCATGATGGCCACACTCGATGTGCTGCAGCGCGCGGCTGACGCGGGCGACAACCTCATCATCACTCACGAACCTACTTTCTTCGATCACCTCGACATTTCCGATCAGCTGCCGGAAAAAGAGGCCGACCCCGTGCTGGTGGCAAAACGAAAGTTCATCGCCGATCACAATCTCGTTATCTGGCGCTTCCACGATCACTGGCACGCCCGCAATCCGGACGGCATCGAAGCCGGCATGGTTCACGCCTTGGGATGGGAAAAATTCCAGGATCCGAATAATCAGTATCTCTTCAATATTCCAGTTACCCCTTTGAACACGCTGGCTTCTGATATCAAACGCAAGCTTGGGATAAACATCGTCCGGGTCGTGGGAGATCCCGATCTGCGCATCAGCAAGTTAGTGCTCGCTCCAGGCGCGGCCGGGCTCACGGTCCATGCCAAAGCTCTGGAAATGCCCGGAGTGCAAGCGCTTGTCATCGGAGAAGCGCAGGAATGGGAGGCGGTTGAATATGTTGCGGACGCAGTGACCGAAGGAAAACAGAAATCACTGATTATCCTCAGCCACATCCCCTCGGAACAGGCTGGCATGGAAGAGTGCACGCGCTGGCTGAAGACTTTCGTGACGGAAGTTCCAATCCAGTTCGTTCCCGCTCGCGAGCCTTTCTGGAGCCCAAAGCCGTAGGGCAAGGCTACGCACGTCCGTGTTTGTGGGATTTTGGGGAAACTAGGATTTCAAAAACTAAGCAACCCTGATACTCAGGCCGTCTCTTCACTCTTCGTCGCCGAGCCTGCGTCAACCGTTGTGGGTGGCGCCGCAGCGGCCTGTTCCGGGCCCAGACTGTGAGCATTGCGCTCAGCTGCCTGAAGGTGCACCCGCATAGCGTGGCGCGCTTTCTCAGCATTGTTCTCCCGGATGGCCCGATAGATTGCCCAGTGCTGTCGAAGCCCCGCTTCCGGCACTCCGGGCATTTCGTTGGTGCGCCGGCTGACTTCGATGAGGGGTTCGGAAATTGCCTGCAGCACCATGATGGCGAGAGGATTCCGCGTGGCTTCCGCGACCGCTTTGTGAAAACGGATATTCGCCTTGCCAATCGCCTCATGAAAGAGCAAGTCGTTATGGGGAGTGCTGCGGTCCATGCGCAGCGCCTCTTCCTGCTCGGCCAGAACCTGCCGCATCGACGCCCAATCCTCTTCCGTGGCTTTCTCCGCCGCCAGAGCCACAAGTCCTAACTCGAGAACTTTGCGAAACTCGATCAGAGAATCAGCCTGCTGCATGAATGCAGAGGTGGAGAGATATTCGGCATTGATCAGAGCAATGGGAGAAGGTTCAAGAACGATCGCGCCGATCTTTGGTCGCACGCTGATCAGTTGGAGCGACTCCAGAGATTTGATGGCCTCGCGAACGCAGGTTCTGCTCACGGCAAGCTCTTCAGTCAGCTGCTTTTCCGTGGGTAGCCGCTCGCCCGGCTTTACCTGTCCCTTGCGGATCAGGTCGAGAATGTACGTGATTACCTGAGCGGTAATCGTCTGTCTGCGGATCAGGCCATACCTCCCGAGCTGCTTACCCTCCGAGGGTTCCTTCGGGCTAATACTATAGCACTATTGGCTTTCCTTTCGATTTCGAGGCGCACAGGAGTGATGTACACAACGTCTACTTCTTGGCCAGGATCGCATCCAGAGGGCTTCCAGTGACGCGGCCTTGTACGTCGCGAAAACCGGCCCGCTCAAGCACGTGTCGGTATTCTTCCAGACTTCGTTCCTTGCCTTCGGTGCAGACCAGCATGTTCAGCGACTGCAACTGAGCGGAGGTGGGGCCACTCTTATCGTCGCGCAGCAGTTTCTCAGCCAGGAGTAGGCCGCCGCCCGCGGGGAGACGGTCATAAATCTTTGTAAGCAAAGGATTGATTTTCTCTTCCGCCCAGTCGTGCACGATGCGGCTCATCGCGAACAGGTCAGCCTCGGGCAATGCGTCGCGAAAGAAATCTCCGCCGGCAACATCGATACGAGAGGCCACGGCGGATTGCTGTATCTGGGTCCGCGCCGAGTCGATCACCTGGGGCAGATCGAACACCACCGCCTGCAACTGGGGATAGCGTTCACAAGCGGCGATGGCCAGATGTCCGGTGGCGCCGCCCAGATCCACCAGCCGTCGGAAGCGTGACAGATCGAACGCTTCCACGACTTTGGGGGAGCTCAAGAGCCCAAGTCCGTGCATGCCCTGGACGAAAGTCTGCTTCGCCTCTTCGGTGCGGAAGAAGTGATCGAAAATTCCGCCTTCAATGCCGAAGGTCTGCTTCCATCGTGGTGTGCCTTCTCGCACCGCATCTTCCAGGTGGGACCACATCTGAAAAAGCACGTCATTGGAATAGAGGATGTATCCCGTCAGCGCTCGCTTGCTGTTCCGGCACAAATAAGTACTGGCTACGGGTTCGTTCTCATACGACTCGCCATTCCGGCGCAATAGTTTGAGACCTACGCACGCATCCAGCAATCGCTCGAGGGGATCTGGTTCAATGCGCAACTCGGCGGCAATCGTGGCAACGTTCCCAGGCGCACGTTCCAGGAGATCAAAGATGCCGAGAGAGACCGCCGCGAACATCGCCTTCGAGCGGCGAAAGGCTTCGATCAGATCGATGACCGGCGAAGGATCGACCGGCGAAGAATCGATCAGAGAAGAATTCGGAGCAGGAGATGATTTAGAAGAATCCGTCATTGTCGATGCGAAAGATCAAGTTGCGGACTTCGATGCTACAACTGAATTCCAGACAATCTTCTTGTCGGCATTAATTCCGAGGCTCAACGCTGCACCTCCGACGCAGAGTACTGCGCACACAAGAAACGGCGTATTCCATCCATACATGCCGACCAGATACGCCAGCAGCACCGGAGAGAGCGCGCTACCCAGATTACCGAAAGTGTTCATGACAGACGCAATCGAGCCCGCGTAGTCGCCCCCAATATCCAAGGGAATTGCCCACGATACACCCACCGTTACTTCCAGGCCAAAGACCGCAACGCAGGAATACAAAACCGAAGCAGTCGAATGTGTGGTTAAAGTCGCAGGCACAATAAAAATCGCGGCGAGTAGAAATCCCGCCAGGGCGACAGCACGACGCGCGAGTTTCAGATTTCCAAATCGTTTGGCGCAGCGGTCCGAGACGGTACCGCCCAGAAGATCGCCTGCCGCTCCCGCCAGCAAAGGCAGGCTGGCATAGAAACCCATCTGGGTCAGATTGAAAGCCGCGGTGTTCGTTCAAATATTTCGGAAACCAGTCCAGGTACACATCAATGGCGTATCCGTAGCAGAAATACATCAGCGAAAGTGTCCACAGTGACCGACTGCCAAGAATGAGCCGCCACGGCACTGAGTGGGTGCGGGCAGATGGGATTCCGATCGACTCTTCAATTAGCCGTCCGCTCGGCCGCGCTGATGCGCGAGTGCTCACCTGGCGTGTCGCGGTAGTACCAATACCATACGGCTGACCAGACCAGTCCGATCAGGCCGAAGAAGAAGAATGGCGCGCGCCATCCGAAGCGCAGCATCATCATGACGACCAGGGCCGGGGTCAAAGCTGCGCCGACTCGCGATGCCGCGTGCGTGAGTCCCTGCGCGAAACCACGCTCCGTCGGCAGCATCCAGCGCGAAAGCGATCGCGTGGCGATAGGAAAAGCGCCAGCTTCGCCCATCCCAAAGAAAAACCGGCACAGCCCCATGGAAAGCGCGTTCCATGAGAATGCCGTCAGCGAAGTAAAAATCGACCACCACACCACCACCAGAGACAGCGCCCGCCGTCCTCCGATGCGATCACCCAGCCACCCGCCAGGAATCTGAAAGAAAGCATATCCCCATCGAAACGAAGCAAAAATCCACCCAATTGTGACCATCGAAAATCCGAGGTCCTTCTGGATCACGGGCACCGCAGACGCGATGTTGACGCGGTCCATGTAGGTGATCATGTAGGCGCCGACGATCAAGGCAAGCACGACGTGGCGGGTATGGGTGGGACGAACAGCGATGGAAGTGTCAGTCATGAGCCCGGGATTCTCGGCCAACCAAAAATACCATTCGGATTGCCTCGCGTCCCGGCGAGGATTTTGTGATCACGAGGGATGACCTACAGCCAGGAAACTGAGGCGATCCGGTTGTTCTCAATCCGCCGGCATGGCCTGGTTCGCACTCACCGCTTGGTCTGGCTCCGAAATTTTTCGACCGGAGCCGGATCTTTGGTCGCGCCAAAATTCTTGGACAAATAGTCCACGACGATTTCAACTTCGTCGTCGTTCAGGTCGGCGCCTTTCGACAGCATTTGGTCAATGATCGTAGACCACTGTTCCTTCGACGCCTTTTTGCTGGTCACCACTTTGATCGCATGACAAGAAGCGCACGTGCGCTCGACGATGGCCTTGCCTTTCCCCGGAGGCAGCGCAGTCGCGTGAGGAGTAGTTGCGAAAAAAAGAAGGAGAGTTTCTAGGAGCATGCTGACCTCAAACATCGTATCATAATCTTATTGCGGATCGGCTCCGACCCGAAGTCCTGCGCGCTTTTCCTCCTTTATATATATGCGTCTCGGAAGAGACAAAGGCAAACGCGTTCCCAAGCCTTTTCAGAATCTAGTACTGGCTTGGTTTACTGCATAAGCCGAGCATCTGGCGAGCCTGGGCTGGAGTCGCTACCGGACGATTGAGTTCATGTGCGATGCGAATGGTTCGCTGCACAAACTCGGCATTGCTCACGGCCTTGCGTCCGCGCGAATAATAGACGTTATCTTCGAGCCCAACCCGGACATGGCCGCCCATCAGGATGGCAAGCGTCGTCAACGGAAGTTGGAAGGGGCCGATGGCGGAGCAAAGCCACAAGGCTCCCGAAGGAAGTTCTCTCAAGAGTTGAAGAACGTTGTCCACTGTCGGAAAACTTCCAGTCTGATAACCCATCACGGTCTGAATCCAATACGGCTTTTCCAGAAGATTGTTCTCAATCAGGTAGTCGATCACCCATGCGCAGCCAGGATGGTAGATTTCCAACTCCGGTTTGATTCCCCGTTGCTTCATCTCCGCGGCGAACTGGTGAATCTGACCGTAGGTATACGGAGTGCATTCATCGATCTCGACCGCTGGCCGGGGAAAAAGCAGAGGCGCGCGTCGTTCCTTCAATTTGAATTTGCTCATGTCCGGCGCAAGATTCAGAGAAGCAAGTTCGGGACCAGCGGCCAGGGACGAAGCACGCTCCTCCATGGTCATCGCCGGACTGGCTCCCGTCGTCGCATTGATGATGATTTCCGGGCAGCGTTGCCGAACCGTACGCAGGACTTCGCGCCATATCGAGGTCTCGCGGGCCGCCTGGGTGAGATTTTTCGGATCCCGCGCGTGAATGTGAACCATCACCGCGCCGGCCTCGTAAGCCGCGTGAACTGACTCTGCTATTTCCTCCGCCGTTTCAGGAATAAATTCATTGGCCTCTTTGCCCTGGATACCGCCGTTGCAAGCCACGCAAATGATAAGTGGCGGCATTCCGCTGCGCACTCGTTCCATGAACTCGTGACTATTGGTGTAGTTAAAGGCGGCGGGTGCTTGTGCAGACTTCGAGCCTTCTTTCTCAGGCACTGAGACTCCTCTTTTCCCAATCAACCAGCAGAATTACCTTCGAAAGGACAGGTACGGATCGATGATTCGAGCAAACATCGATTGCGTTATATAAGCCTTGTCTATGTAAACAAGCCTTTTAACAGCCAACAAGCGAAATAGTGCGAAACTTCGGCGTTCGCAGCAAAGAAGTGAATAATTTTGATTCAAAAAAGAGCACAAGCAGAGGAACTTGCATCGTCGCAGGGACCAGTGTAGGCTTCGTCGATGGATGGCGGTCTGACGAACAGGGTCAGGTCACGCTTTCCTGGCAGAGCAACGCCGTAACCGACAATGGCGTTTGTTTCCGGTGGTGAGTCTGAAGTTCGCCGTCCGGTAAGCTTTCGCTAAAACTCAATGATCAATAAGTTCACTCCGAAAACCTCGAATACTCAACCATCCGAAGAGTTGTGGGCAGGCACCGACCACCTGGATTCGTGGAAGGAAATCGCCAGCTATTTGCGGCGCGAGATCCGAACCGTCCAGTTGTGGGAGAAGAAGGAAGGCCTGCCGGTACATCGCCACTTTCACAAGCAGTTGGGTAGTGTCTACGCTCTGCGTTCGGAGATTGAACGCTGGAAGCTTCAGGTCTCTCGCAAGACGGAAGCTCAGGAACCAAACCCTGGCGCGATCTCATGTAAGGCCGAAAATCGGATCACGATCTGCGTTCCGCCCTTGACCAACAACACGGTCAACTCTGATCGCCGGCAACTGTGCGATGCCATCGTCGCCATGACGATCTCGGCTCTCGAACAGTTGAATCCGGGACAACTTCAGATCGTAAGTTCTAATCGGCCTGTGCCGTCCGCACCCGCAACACCTGCTTCGAATATCGGGGACAGTGACAGCACTTACTATCTTCTGCAATGGGCCATGCACGACGAGGCGGACGGTGGCCTGCGTGTGGACGCCTCTTTGCTTTTTGCAGACACGAGAATTGTTGTCTGGACTCATTCGTACCGCGGCGAGGCGGATGATCTCGACAACATGCCTGCATATCTGGCAAAACAACTTGCCCAGTGTCTTTGGCTGAAAGTTTTTTCTTCGCCGGCGCCGAGTCCTGCGGCAGTGCGCCGTGAAAAAACAGGCGCGCGCGCGGCTTATCTCAGAGGCAGATACTTCTGGAACCAGCGTAACGAAGAGGCCTTGCGCAAGGCGATTCAGTGCTTTGAATCAGCGATTGTTGCCGACCCACAATTCGCGCTGTCTTATTCCGGACTTGCCGACTCTCTCAATCTGCTTTCGTTTTACGAGATCGTCTCGCCTTCAGAAGCCATGCCTTCGGCGCGACGTGCGGCTCTGAAAGCGATTGAGCTCGATCCCAATCTGGCCGAAGCCCACGCTTCGCTGGCGGATGTGTTCCTGCATTTCGACCGTGACTGGCAAGCTGCGGACCGCGAGTATCGCCGTTCCATCGAGTGCAATCCCGATTACGCTCTGGGATATCACTGGTACGCCAACCTGCTTACCGCTCGGGGACAGCATGAGGCTGCTCACATCGCCATCATGCAGGCTCTAGAGATTGACCCGGTTTCGATCATTATCCAGGTCTGGGCTGGGGTGACGGCTCATCTGGCCCATCAGTTTGACGAAGCCGTCCGCCACTATCAGAGCGCTCTGGAACTCGATCCGCATTTTATTTGGGCGCACATGTATATGGCCCAGGCCCTGGAACAACAGGGAAATGCGAAGGGCGCGCTGCGGGAATTTGAGACCACTCTCCAGCTTTCTGGAGGAAGTAACTGCGTAAAAGCCATGAAGGCGCATGCTCACGCGGTGGCCGGAGAAAAATCTTCCGCCCGCGAACTTTTGAGTGAAATCAGGCGGGCGCGTTCGCGAAAGAACATGCCGTCCTACGATATCGCGGCGACCTACACCGCTTTGGGCGAGTCCGACCATGCGATGGCGTGGCTCAACCGGGCTTGCGAGGAACGCAACATGAAGCTCTTCACATTGACCCATGACCCTCGTTTTGATCCTCTCCGTCAGCGCTCTGCATTCAAGGAAATTGTGGCGCAGATGGGCCTTCAGCAGTTCGATCCAACCCGTCAGCCCAGCCATCAATAACACGCAGGAAGCTGTAACTCCGCAATCCAATCCGCCTCTCCTCCAGTCGAGCCCAACGCCTCTTGTGATACATTCAGCAATCTCTTCGAGGTCGAAGCTGACTTCTTCGCTCAATTTTTTTCATGAAATGACAGAAATATCAAACGGGCCGAGGACGGGTGGAATCTCTTGAACAAATCCAATGATGGAACGCCGCTGAAGCAAGACGCGAACGAACCCCAGGGTGCCGCAAAGCCTCGGGAACTGAATCGAAGTCTGGGCCTGTTTGATTCGACCATGATCGTCGCCGGGTCGATGATCGGTTCCGGCATCTTCATCGTGGCCGGCGAGATGGCGCGAGAGGTCGGCAGCGCGGGATGGATGCTGCTGGCATGGGTAATCGCTGGAGTCCTCACGCTGGCGGCCGCTCTCTCTTACGGAGAATTGGCGGCCATGATGCCGCATGCCGGCGGTCAATACGTTTATCTGCGCGAAGCTTACTCGCCGCTCTGGGGATTTCTCTACGGTTGGACGCTGTTTCTAGTTATTCAAACTGGGACCATCGCTGCTTCCTCGGTTGGATTCTCTCGCTATCTGGGCGTATTGTGGCCGCAAATTGCGGAGAGCAATTACATTGTCAGGCCGATCCACATCCTGCCGCACTATGCACTGTCTCTCTCAACCGCGCAGCTGGTTGCCCTTACCGTCATTTCGTTTCTGACCTGGGCCAACAGCAAGGGCCTCAAGTATGGCAAGGGAGTACAGAACGTTTTCACGTCGATGAAAATTGGTTCGCTGCTGGGAGTGATCGTTGTCGGCGTGTTGGTAGGCTGGAAGGCCGCAGTGGTTAAAGCGAATTTTGGCCAGGCTTGGACACCGCAAGGCTTCACAATGGCGGCACCCGGACTCTCTCCCGTTACTACGTTCGGGATGTTCGTGGCGCTTTGCACCGCGCAAATCGGAGCGCTGTACGCCGCCGATGCCTGGAACAATATCACCTTCACTGCCGGCGAGGTCCGCAATCCAACGCGGAATGTGCCTCTGTCTCTCACTCTCGGAACCCTGATCGTGATCGGCCTCTACATTTTCGCGAATTTTGCTTACGTCGTGGTGCTGCCATTCAGCGAAATACAGCGCGCACCCTCGGATCGCGTCGCGGCCACTATGCTGCAGGCGATCTTTCCTTCCATCGGCCCCACACTAATCGCGGTAGCCATCATGATTGCGGCCTTTGGTTGCATGAATGCACTGATCCTGTCGGGAGCCCGTGCCTACTATGCGATGTCACTGGACGGACTCTTCTTCAAGAGTGCGTCAGTTTTGAATCGCGCCAATGTTCCGAGCGTGGCCCTGGTCATGCAGGGGCTCTGGGCCGCAGTCCTGCTGTCGATTCGCACTTATGATCCGGCGACTGGAACATACGGCAATCTTTACAGCAATCTGCTGGATTACATCATCTCGGCAGCTTTGATTTTTTACATCCTGACCATCGCGGCATTGTTTCGATTGCGCGCGATCAAACCCAATGCCGAGCGGCCGTACAAAGCTTTCGGCTACCCCGTTGTTCCGGCGATCTATCTGATCAGTGCAGCTATGATCCTGGCAGTCTTGTTTGTTTATCGCGCCGCGACGACGATACCCGGAGTTGTAATCGTGCTCATCGGCGTCCCCGTATATTTCCTTTTCAAATACCAGAGCACACGCGAGAGAAGGCAGGCGGAGAAGTGAGCCGGATCATCTTGAAAGTGCCTGGTGGGACTTTCGGATTAGCCGCTTGCTGCGTGTGCGCCGGCTTTAAGCTTCGGATGGTCGGTTTCAGCGGCTGAAGTATTTGGGGCTATTTCTGAAGTTCCGCGAGCGGTTTGTGGCACAGCAAGCTTCTGCTCTGCCATTACCAGGAATTTGAGAACGAACGGTTGAGGTGGAGAAATCAACGTTTCGTCGGTTGCAAAGATATGGGTGTCGGGTCGAAGCGTTGCGTCCGCAACTGAAACATCGTATAGGCGATCCGCTTTTGCTGCGGAAAGGCTGAAAGGCGGTTCGACTTTTGAGCCGGCTCCGCCTTTCTGCTTCTGCCGTAACGGACGGGCTCGCATAATCGCACGGGCGAACAAAGATGCCTTCCAGGTCGTGTGCATTACTTTGTCGCCTTTGCGGAGTAGCGCAAGTGCGCCTTGCCGCCAAGAATCTGTTGAAGATCGAGCGCCAGGGCGTCCAATCCCGATTCCGCTGACGTGCGGCCAGCGACAATTTCAGAGACATGCTCCTCCATCGCTTCCGTCATGGCCGCGGATTCCGGAATCGTCGGTTTGGGTTTCGCCACAGGCACACTGGCAAGAAAAGTTGAGGTATATGGGATGGCTTTGACGTTGGGATCGTCGTAGGTCGACTTCCGGATCGATGCGCCACCCTTCAGCGTCTGCTGAACCTGTACCTGCGCAGACACGGCCCACTCGATAAATCGATATGCGTCGCGCGGATGTTTCGACTCCGTCGGGATTAGATAGGTCAAGCCTTCCAACTGGCTGAAAGGTTCACCGGAGTTCGAAGGAATGAGGCTGTAACCAATTTTCCCCGCCACCTTCGAGACGGCGGGATCTTCCAGGAACGGTGCCTGATCGTTCCAGAGCAGCCCCATGAACACGCGTCCTTGCTGCAGCGCAGATTGCGCCTCGCCCCAGCCGTACTTCAAAGTATCCGGCGGACTGAATGCGATCAGCTTGGCATACTGTTCCGTGGCCGCGATGTTCTGCGGTGAATTCACGACGATGTCGCCGTATTCCCAGCCATGCTGCGTGTCGAGAATATTTCCGCCAAACGAGTAAACAAGATTCAGCCATTCATACCAGAGCGCCAGCCCCTGTTTGCCTTGAATGTAAGTGCCATAGAAATGTTCATCGGGACGAGTGAAGAATTCCGCCAGTTGTGAATACTCCTGCCACGTTGCAGGCGGCTTGAGTTCATGATGATAGCGAGCCTGGAATGCGCGTTGGTTGGCGGCGTCGCTCAGCAGGTCTTTGCGATAGCAAAGAAAAGTCGTGAGACCAGTGTAGGGATATCCATAGATGCGGCCATCGTAGGTGCTCAGTTCGCGCCACCAGTTGGGAAACAGCTGCCGCGCCGGAATGAAGCCCGGATCGTGCACTGAGGAGTCGGCCAGAAATGGATCGATCGGTTGTACCTGGCTCTTCCGAACCAGTTCGCCCAAGAGGCGGTGCCGCACCACAATCACATCTAACGTGTCGTCTCGACTCGATCCGCGATCGAGATCGCTCATGATGGTGCGATCATTCTTGTGCAGAACTACGACGCGGACGCCGCTCTTCTGTTCGAAGTCCGAGATCAGTCCGGTTTTAGTGAGGGAATCGAGAAACCATTCGTCTCCAGCGAGGCGAATGCTTAGCGGGGACGTTTGAGCGCGAACAGGGTGTAGAAATACGAGCACTAACAGCGAGAGAAATACGACCACGTTTCTTAGAGACTTCGCGTGCATGCCGTTTTCGATTCAAGGTTCAACGTAGAGGCGAATGAGGGGCATCCGCCTCTACGTGGTTCTTGGTGGTTCCAACGTTACTTCTTGATCGATGAACCTGAAAACCAGAGGAACTTGACCGGTGTATCGCCGGAATTGATGTTGGAGTGCGTCATGGAATGGTCGGGACGAATCATGTAGGCCATTCCGGGATGTTGAACTCGCAATTCCGATCCGATGAAGGCCAGGCTATTGCCGTCGATCGCCGCCCAAATTTCTTCCTGCCCGGGATTGTGTGGATGCGGTTCGCCCATGGTCAGAGGATCGATCGTGACCGTGATGATGTCTCCAATGGTGGCCAGCCCGTCCGTTTTCGAGAACAGGTCTCTGACAATGTGCGCCCAGTGTCCGGACGCGCCTTGGATGGTGTACGGAGAGGCGGCCATCGGAGTTCGTACCGGGACTTGCCTCTCATCTGTTACCAGCATTTCTTTTCCTGGGACAAAGTTCTGCGGAGTCGGTTCGCTCACGACATACATCTTGAGATCCTGGTCGCTGGTGTTCCTGATGACGAACTCCAGATTTGCGGGCATGAAGACGGCCACATCTTGATGAACCGGTGCGGTCTTGCCTCCGGCTGCGATCTCTCCGCTGCCTCCAATGAAGTAATAAACAATCTGCTCATGGTCCAGCGTTGTCGGCACCGTGGAATCACGCGGCTGCAAGCGGCCATAGGCAAGGTAATTCGCGGCTTGCAGGATTGCGCCAGGCTGCGGCGGAGCGTAATTGTCGCCGTGCGTCAGAATGTCCCGCAGAACCAGCGAACCGAAGACATGACGAGGCATGGAGTCGCGCCAGTCGCCTATGAACATGTCGATTCGTCTGTCCTGGGAATCTCTTTCGGCTTGATAGCGAACATCGCCCGGCCCGTCGAAACTGTTCCCACCCGTGCTGGGCGTGACTACAGGCGGCTTGGCAACTACCTGGGCCGCGGCTGGTAACGAAGCAACTGCGAAGAGTGACAAGGTTAGACAAGCCAGTGTGCCGGACAGCCGTTTCATTCTGTTGGTTCCGTCCATTCCGTTTCCTCGATTCGCTATCGGAGTCGTTACTGAATCTGCGGATGCCTACCGTGCAATTGCCAGAGCAAGACCGTCCGCCCCGGCGCCTGCGTCAATGATTGTCTTGACCGTCCAGTCAGAAAGATTGATGACGGCAACTTTCGCGCTCTGGTCGCAAGAGACATATGCGACTTTGTTGTCGGGAGATACCAAAACTTCCTGCGGACGCGTCGGTAGATCGATGGTGTGCGCAACTTTCATGGTGCTGAGATCGATCACGCCCACCTGATGGATCAGGGGCAGAGCGATGACCAGCCATTTGCCGTCGGGCGTGGGCGAAGATCCGTAGCCCAGCCCGGGAAGCGGGATCCACGTCTTCAGTTGGTTGGTCGCAGTGTCGATCACAGCCAGTTGCGGTTTAGTTACGTCGGAAGTGAAAGCCAGCTTGTCATCGACTGAAAGCGAGATACGCTGGATCTGGCTGGAGACCGGAATGATCGTAATGGTTTTGCGCGCCTCGAGATCGAGAACGGACACAGTTCCCGGACCCACATTCGCGGTGTAAGCGCGATGTCCGTCGCGGGTAATCGCAAACATGTGGGACTGTTCCTGCCCGGTTGGGACCGAACCGATAATCTTCAACGTCGCAGGATCGATGATGCTGATCGTCTGGTTGAGTTCGGTTGAAACGTACAGCAGCTTATTTTTCGGACCGATCACAGGAAGATGCGGCCGCACCCCTTTGCCGAAATCAACACTGCCGACAACTTTTCTTGCCGCCAGATCGATGACTACGAGATTGCTGCCATCAGTGCCGGGTTGTCCGACGCCGGAGTTTCCATAGATCGGAACGTACGCAAGTTTTCCATCTGGAGAAGTCGTGACTTCGTGTCCCGTAACGCCGCCCTCCGCGACTTCGGCAATTTGTTTTCCGGCGACGGGATCGATGATGCCGAGGCTGTTGGTTCCTTTGTTCGCTACCAACAAGAGTCCAGTACTACTGTGCGTCTTGGCCGCAGAAAGGGAAGCGAGGATCGCTACTCCGGATATCGCCAAAACAGGAAGAAGGTGCAGTAGTCGCATATCAGAACTCCATTCTTACGTGCGTCTGAAAATCTAACGCAAAGGCCGCGTAGTTTCGGCGACAATCAAGCTGGATTTTAGGCAATCATAATATCATATGGATGTCGGGAGACAGCTGTCAGCTGTCAGTGATCAGCTTTCAGTAAGGCCTTCACTTATTTCGCTTCGCGTGAACTCCAGATCACTGAGTTCGAACGACCAACTTCAAATTGCCGCAAGCACACAACGCCGTCGCCGATTGTTTGGGATTTAAGCTGAGAGCTGACGGCTGATAGCTGCTCTTCTAATATTCTCCGTTCACCACATTCAGCAGCGGCTCGCCTCGAGAAAAACGTCCCGCCTGTTCGCTTGCGAGTTTGAGAGCGCGCTTCATGAAACTGGCGCTGTCTCCGGCGACGTGGGGCGTGATCAACAGGTTGGGTGCCCACCATAGCGGATGATGCGGCGGCAGCGGTTCGGGATCGGTTACGTCGAGAGCGGCACGAATTCTTTTTTCCGTCAGTGCACGAAGCAGCGCATCGGTGTCCACGATCGCGCCTCGCGATGCGTTCAGCAACAGCGCTCCCGCTTTCATCTTCGCCAGCTGTTTTGAACCGATCAGGTGTCTGGTCTCCGACGTCAACGGCACGGTCAGTACCACCACGTCGGCTTCCCCCAGCAGATCGTCGAGCATGCTTACCGGAGCTACGCCGTCCCGCGCGCAGCGCGCTATGCGCAGGAATTTCGCTCCGAAAGGCGTGAGCCGTGCTTCGATCGCCTGGCCAATGGATCCGTAACCCACAATGAGCACCGTGGAACCAGCTACGTCACGGATTGGCGCGGGAGGATTCTTGATCGCCGGCGGTGGCACTTTCGCAGACGCCGATGCTGGACCATCGATCTGGTGCGCCTGTTGTCCCGTGGCCCATTTGCCCTGGCGCTGCATGTCGATGAAGAACGGCAGAAATTTTTCCATGGCCAGAATCACAGCCACAGCCCATTCCGAAGTCGGAATCTCATGCACGCCGCGGGCATCGCACAGGGTAACTTCAGGAGGAAAGATCTTCAGCAGCGTGTCTACCCCTGCCCATGGCGCCTGCACTACCCGAACCCCTTTCAAGTGCGTCCACTGGCGTCGCAATATTCTTGGGGGCATGGCCGCTACCCAGAAGTCGATTTCAATATCTCCCTCTGGCTCTTCGGGAATCCTCACCAGTTGTACCTCTTTGGTGAAGTCTTCCAGGAACGCATCGTCGATGGAGGCGTCCACCCCGACCCTGACTTTCATGGCTTCGGCTCCCAGCGTTTCGACCCGGATTTCGAAGGGTCAATTTCCTACGCAAAAGTGTGTTGACAGGTTACTTAATTGTATTATCATATCAGCCATGAAAACCCGCCTAACAATTCTAGCTTTCTCGCTCCTGGTTCTATCGCTAACCGTTCTCGCTAAGGACATCCCCGCTGGCGGCTTCGCGGGCACCTGGTCGGCGAACTTTTCGAAGTCTAAATTTCCCGGACCTCCTCCGAAAGTGGACAACTGCACCATCGATCCTGACGGCACCGTTACGATCAACGAAGTCAACTCGGAAGGGAAGAGCATTAGCTGGTCCTACAAGCCGGTCGAAGGAGAGGCAGTGTCGATACCCGGCCGGGACAATGTGACCGTACTGGTGAAGAAAGTGAATGACCACACCATCGAGCACACCTGGAACTTCAACGGCAAGCCGGGAAAGAGTAAGTCTGTTCTGTCGAAGGACGGAAAGAGCACGACTTTCACCATGGATGGAACCGACAAAGACGGCAAGCCCTTCCATGAAGTAGTCGTATACGACAAGCAGTAAGATTTACGACCCATGTGGGGCGGACACTCGTCCGCCGCTTTTGACTTTGATTTATTCCGCACGACAAAATCGAAATCAACTTCAAACGCGGCGGACAAGAGTGTCCGCCCCACACAAGCACTTTACGGCAGGGCGAAGGCGATTACGGAGTCACCTGCTGTGGTGTCGTAAAAGCTGCCACCGCTCGCAACCAGCACAACGTACTGCTTGCCGTTCTTGCCTTGATACGTCATCGGTGTTACGTAAGCTCCGGTTTCGAGCTTGGTGTCCCACAGGATCTTGCCTGTGGCCGCCTCGAAGGCGCGAAAGTGTTGATCGTTGGTTGCTGCGATGAAGAGAAGTCCGCCGGCAGTCGCGATCGAACCGCCAAAGTTCAGAGTGCCTGTCCCGTGCACGCCCTTGGCGTCCAATTCCTCGATGACTCCAAAAGGTACTTTCCAGGCGACGTCACCCGTATTCGCATTGATCGCCCAAAGCTCTCCCCACGGCGGCTGCTGACAGGGCCAGAACTTGTCGTTGTTCCAGAAGCGCGCATACATACCCCACGGGCTGTTTCGCTCATACGCGGGATCGGCTGCGTCCTCGTTCTTTGTGACTTTGCCCACGTCGGCGATATTGACGGTATTGACGAACAGATATCCCAGCTGCGGATTGTAGGACATACCCGGCCAGTTAGAGGTGCCGAGAGTTCCCGGAAACACAATGGTCAGCTTGGATCCGTAGTGCGTGAATGGACCGCCGCTTTGCATCCCACCTTCCGTGGCCATCAGGTCGGTACAGACTTTAGTCTGCTCTGGAGTTACGGTGGCAATTTCGTCAGGACTGAAGCTGTGTCGTCCCAGAGGAGCGGGCTTCAGAGGAAAGGGTTCAGTCGGCCAACTTGCTTCGCCGGGCACATCGCTGGCAGGAATGGGGCGTTCTTCAACTCCGAAGATGGGTTTACCATTGCGCCGGTCGAGAATGAACATCATTCCAGCTTTTCCAATGATGGCGACCGCAGGAATCTTTGCTCCGTCTTGAGTGACGTCCATCAGCACCGGCGCTGACTCCAGATCGTAGTCCCAGGTATCGTGATGGACCGTCTGAAAATACCAGGCGAGCTTTCCAGTGTCGGCATGAAGCGCAACCAGTGAGTTGCCGAATAGATCCATGCCTTTGCGGTCGGCGCCGTAGAAGTCGGAGCTCGGAGAGCCGTAGGGAAGAAAAAGCAGTCCTCTTTCGAGATCAAGGCTCATGAAACCCCAGACGTTCGTTCCAGAGCGATTTTTCCAGCTTGTTCCAGGCCACGTCTCGTTGCCAACCTCGCCGGGGTGAGGCACGGAGTGGAATCGCCAAACCAGTTTTCCGGTGTGAACATCCCATGCTCGAGTATCGCCAGAGGCGCCGGGGCCCGGAGCCTCTTGTACCTGGCCACCCGTAAATGCCAGGTTCTTATAAATCGTGACCGGTGAAGTGATGTCGAATTGAGCATGCGGGAACCCGTTGAGGATTCCGGTTTTGATGTCGACGGAACCTTTCACCCCAAAGCCCGCTGTAGGTTTTCCAGTCTCCGCATTCAGAGAGTACAGGCGGCCGTCCCCGGTGCCGAAGAGGATCGAAGCTGGCGTTCTCTTATCTCCTGGCCAATACGCTACGGCCCTGCCGGCGGGCCGGCTGTGTTCCAGTTTGTAGGACCACAGTTCCTTCCCCGTCTCCGGATCGAGGCAGATGATCGTGGCGTACGGAGTCGGCATGTACAGCTTGCCGTTGACCACAATCGGTGTGGCCTGCGACGTGTGCCTTCCACCGCCCCGGCTCGCAGCGCCCGCCGACATCGGTCGAGGCCCATCTTTTTTCATGTGATAGGTCCACGCCGTCGTCAGGTTCTGAACGTTTTGAGTATTGATCTGGTCGAGAGGTGAGAAACGCTGGCTGGACGGGTCGTGGCTGTACATTGGCCAATCCGTCTGGGCCGACAATGGCAGCACTGGCAACAGGAGCAAACAGAAAACGCGAGCCAAGGTCCCGAGTTTCAAGTTCGAATTCCTCGATTTCAAATTTTCGTGTCGCGCGACGATCTGCTGAACTGAAACCCTAAGGCAGCTCGTTTGTTTTGCTTGTTGGCTGCGGTATTTCCAGAGACGCTTTGCATCATTCCATCTTCTTGCGAGATTCCTCGAGTATTCGTTGTGCACGCGCTGGATTGAATACGCCGCAGGAACAGAATCGCGCCATGTAGGTGACAGCCTGCGCGGGAGTCCGGCGGCCTTCTTTTACCCAGTCAATCATCTTTTTGGCCAGGCTCGCCGACACCATGCCATGGCCGCACATGGTGGTCAACTTGAGCAACTGAGTGTTTGGCAGCTTGTCGGTTGCGCCTTCGAAGCCCAGCGAATAGCCCACGCTGTGCCGCGCGATGCCTGCGAACTGACAACACTCCTTCGCACCCTCGACCGATGCCGACATATTGATGGAGAGGCCAAGATCGGCGTCCGCGGCAACTTTGAGAAACTGTTCAGCCGATGCCTGATTGTCGAAGATTGCCACTACTGACGCAGGCTCATCGATGCCGTCAATCACCGCGCGGAAATCCGGCGTCATATCGCGCCGCCAGTTCGACGTCGTATGAAGACCCCGCGCCGGCCGCAAACTGCCGCCGTGTACTGGATCGCCAATATTTACCGGTTTGAAAGGCAGCGCCAGTTCAAGAAACCTCTTCAGCTTGGGCACGCTGTCGACGTCATTCTTGCCGCTGCTGGGGGTCGCGAACACGATGTAGTCGTCGCGAAAGCTTTCCGCATCACCGTAACGATGGAGAGTATTGGTCATCGTGTCTCGCTGGGAATTTCCTGGAGCTGTTCTTCTTTTTTGCTCTGAACGGGATTGGTAATTCTGCCCAGGCCCATGTTGGTCTTGGCGCGCTCCAGTTTGTAGCCCAGGCGCTCAAGAATGGGCGCTACCAGCAACTCTTCGCCGTTTTCATCACAGCGCGTGCCAACTCCGAGCGCCACCACAGTATCGATATCTTTCTCCACCTCACGTACCAGTTCGATGATCTGTTGGGTCTGCTCCACCTTGACCTTGATTTCGACAATTGCGGAGAGTACCTTCTCGTCGAGGACGTCTGTGCGCAACGTGCCGGTGGAGACGTCGCTCATTAGCAGAGTGAAGGGATTTCTTTTCTCGAAAGCCACACCGGCCTTCGCCAGCGCCCAAGTCATCTTCTGGATGTCACGCAGCCAGACGCCGACGCCGGGCCGTCCGAACTCGATGGTGAATCCTACTTCTCCCCACTTCACCCGTCCGGTCACGTCGTTGGTCTTGACCTCTTCCGTCCCCCGCCCCTGGACTCCGGTCGATTCGTGGGTCGCGCGAGGATCGGAAAATGCCCGGCGAATAACCCGGGGCCATTGCAGATCGTCGGGTTCGAAAGCTGCTGTCGGACAGACGTCGGGCTCGGGATCGAAACGCAACCGTCCCAGTTGGAAGATCTTGCGAACCAGGCGGACAAACGGAGGATTCAGGTTCTCCGTGCTCAATCCGTAGTAGCAGGCATAGCACTCGACGCACTCGTCACGGTCTATCGTGGCGCGATTGATGGCGGGATCGATGTAAATCGCCCCCATGGGACACACATAGGTGCAGTTGCCGCAGGCTACGCATTTGTTGGGATTGATTTTCATCGTTCAATCATTTCCAGCTATCGGACCATAAAGCCCAAAAAGTATTTAATATCATATCATAATTACAAAAAGCCATACTGCCAGTAGATGCCTTGTTATGTATAACTTATGCTCGCAGTGCGTAGAACGAAAGAGCGGGATCGATGAAAAATAGGATTGTTCCGAGCAGCTCATTTGCCTGTGTAGACGACACGCCAGATTGAACCCGAACCGTCGTCGCTCACCAGCAACGAACCGTCTGGCGCCACGGTAACGCCCACGGGTCTGCCCCAGACGCTATCGTCATCCACCACAAAGCCGGTCAGGAAGTCCTCATATTCGCCGCTGGCGTGCCCGGTCTGATGCAGAGGTACTCGAATGACTTCGTATCCCGCTCGAGGCGACCGGTTCCAGGAGCCGTGCTCCGCGGCGAAGATATCCCCCTCGTATTCGGCCGGGAACTGCTTGCCCTCATAGAACGTCATCTGAAGGGAAGCGAAGTGCGGCTGGAGGATCACGTCCGGCGTAATGACTTTGTCTTTCAACTCCGGATGTTTCCCCGGGAAGCGCGGATCCTGGTTGCCGCCGATATACCACCACGGCCAGCCATAGAATCCCCCTTCCTGCACGTGCGTGATGTAGTCAGGAACCAGGTCATTGCCCAGCCCGTCGCGTTCGTTCACCGAACACCACAGCTCGCCAGTCTTGGGATTGATGGCAATGCCGACCGCGTTGCGGATGCCAGAAGCGTAGACCCGCAGGCCCGAACCGTCGGGATTCAAGGCCAGAATGTCGGCGCGATTCTGCTCTTCTGGCCCGTCGCTGACGTTCTCGTGCGATCCCACGGACACAAACATCGTCTTGCCATCCGGAGAAAATTGGACATCGCGCGAGCGGTGATGTCCGCCCACTGGCAGATCAAGCAGATGTTGCGCCGGTCCGGTGCTGGTCATGTCGCCGTTGTGATACGGAAAGCGCACCACTGAATCCATGTTGGCGACATAGACCCACTGCGGATCGTTTCCCAAAGGATAGAACGCGATTCCGAAGGGCGTGTTCAGTCCGGTGGCGAAGACCTGTACCTGCGCGGGCTTGCTGTCTTTGGTGATTCCGCGGAATACCTTGATGTCGCCGCCATTGGTTTCCGCCAGGAAGAAATCGCCGTTGGGAGCGGTGCGGATGATGCGCGGATTGTTCAGTCCGGTCGCATACTGCTCGACTTTGAATCCTTGGGGAGCTTTCGGCCAGGCATCCGCCGGCCGGGCCACAAGCTTGGGCCCGCTGGTGGCTGATTCCGTCGCGTAGGGCGCAGGAAGATCTCCCACTTTGATATGGCGAACCGTACCCGGGGCTTCGAAACGGTAGTCGGTAAAAGGCGCCTTCGGCGGCGGTGCGGTCGATTGTTTTGCGGGGGTGCTAAGGGCAACAGGCGCCGTCGGCGCACTCGTCGACTGGGGAGTTTTGAGCGACTTCACATAAGCCACAACCTCCCATCGTTGCTTCTCCGGCAGGCCCGCCCACGACGGCATGCCGTTATTCACGTCGCCTTGGGTGATGTACCAGAAAATCTCGCCATCGCTCGCGGTTTGTACGGCGCCCTGGGTCAGGGGAGGGACATTGCCCGCGCCTTGTCCGGTATTTCCGTGGCAAGCGGTACAGTTGGTCGCATACACGCTCTTGCCACTCAGCACTGCCTGAGCCTGTCCGACATACGGGTTCTTGACCTCGTGAGCCGACGACGGCGCATTGTGAAATGAAGAGTTCTGCGCTTGGACAAAGGGACAAAGGCCGGACATACCCAGAAAGAAAAAGGAAACCAGGAGGGCGCTGTAAAGGACTCGTTCAAAAGAAAGGTTCGTCATTTCGGACACCAGAGCGTGACTAAGATTAAACAGTTATATTATATGACAATTAATAGCTACGCGAGGCGTGTTTCTGAACTTGTTAACGACTGACCGGAACGAACTTCAGGCAGACCGGTGTATCGACCATGATCTCTTTTCCGGTCTTGGAGAGCTGTCCCGTAGCACCGTCGATCGCATAAATAACCACGTTATTTGATATCTGGTTCGCAGCCAGCAAGTACTTTCCGCTTGGATCGATCGTAAAAGTGCGCGGCATGATTCCTCCGGTCGGCGATGCCTGTACTGGAGTCAGCATGCCTTTCACCGGGTCGATGGCGAACACGCCGATCGTGTCCAGCCCCCACTCGTCGTCATTGGAGGTGCGGCGATTCGACTCGTAGAGGAATTTCCCGCTGGGATGGACCTCGATCTCTCCGCTGTGATTGATGCCAAAAAAATCGTGGGGCATGGTCTGGGCGCGCTGGACGGTGGTGAGCGTCCCTTTCGATGAGTCGAAGGCGAGCACATCGACAACGCCACTCATCTCGCTCAACTGGTAACCGAATTTTCCCGCAGGATCGAAGGCGAAATGACGTGGTCCTCCGCCGGGATAAACACTTGCCGACGGAGGCCCTGGCGGCGAAAGCATCCCTGAGTTGGAGTCGAAACGAAAAGCAAGAACCTTATCGGTGCCCAGGTCAGAGACGATGGCATAACGATTGTCGGGGGAAACCAGGATCGAGTGCGGATGAGGTTCGGTCTGAATGAATTGGTTGACGCTGTGCCCCACATCCTGAATGAAGGATGCCAACTCGCCCAGCGAGCCGTCCTCTTTGACGCGCACGACGGAAACGCTTCCACTGCCGAAATTCGCCATCAGGACAAACTTCCCGGTCTTGTCCATCGAGATGAAGCATGTACTGGTGCCGCTCGTGGGAACGGTGTTGAGGAGGCGAAGCTTGCCCGTGGAAGAATCGATTTCGAATGCGCTCACGTAGGACGCGTGATCGAGTGGCGGCCCCACCGAATACGGATCTTCGCTCACGGCATAAAGGAAGCGATGGTTGGGCGAGATCGTGAGAAACGACGGATTGATCATCTCGGCGGCGAGTTGCGCCTCGCCGAGTTCTCCCGTGTCCGCGTGGAAGCGGCTGACATAAATTCCCTTGCTGTGGCTTTCTCCCACGCCGTGAGTCTTGCTGCGACGCACAAATTTGAATCCGGTATAAGTGCCGACGTACACGAAGTAGTCTTTGTCCTGAGCCAGGGCAGACGAGCCAGCCAGCAGCGCAAATCCAAAGGCAACGACCAGACACAACGCGTATCGAATTCGTCTCATGAAGTCTTGATCTCCTTACCACCCGAAAGCAGAACCATTAAGGAAGCAGATGAAGTGCTCCCGCTCTACCGGTGCGCGGGGACGAACACGATGCACACCGGCACGTCGATCTTCAACTCGGTCTTGGTCGGCGATAGCTTTCCCGTATTGCCATCGATACGAAAGAGCACGACATTGCCGGACTTTTCATTCTCGGCAAACAGATAACCGCCCGTCGGATCGATCGCAAACTGCCTAGGCATGGTGCCTTGAGGCGGCACTTGTTCAACCTCGGTCAAAGTGCCTTTCACTGGATCGATCGCGAATACTCCGATTGAATCCGGCCCAAACAAGTCGGGACCGCGGAACCGCCGATTCGACTCGTAAAGAAATTTGCCGTTGGGATGAATCGCGATTTCGGCGCTGTCGTTTGCGCCAATGAAATCGGACGCGAGTGTCTTGGCATCCTGCACTTTCGTAAATGTTCCGGCCGCGGCGTCCCATGCCATGACCGTCACGTAGCCGCTCATCTCATGCAGCGAATATCCAAACTTGCCTGCGGCATCGAACACAAAATGACGCGGTCCTCCACCGGATTCCGCCTCGACGAACGGCGGATTGTCAGGGGAGAGAGTGCCGGTCTTCTCGTCGAATTTATAGACGAAAACCTTGTCGACTCCGAGATCGGACACGACCGCGAAACGATTGTCCGGAGAAACATCGATCGAATGAGGATGCGCCTTGTCCTGGAAGGACGCGTCCCGGCCATGCCCGATGTGCTTCATGAACGCGGTTTGCTGACCCAGCGAGCCGTCATCGTTGATGCGTATCACGGTGACGCTGCTGCTGCCAAAATTCGCCATCATCGCGTAGTGGCCGGTCTTGTCGATCGAGAGGTAGCAGGTGCTCGTCCCTCCGGTGGGCAGCGTGTTCAGCAGGCGCAACTTGCCTGTGGTCTGATCAATTGCGAATGCACTGATGTATGACGCGTGATCGAAATCTGGCCCCAGCGAGAGTGGGTCTTCCGTCGCTACATAAAGGAAGCGCTGGTTCGGTGCCACCGCAAGATACGCAGGATTGACAATCTCCGCCGCCAGCTCAGGCTTGCTCAATTCGCCAGTACGCAGGCTTGAACCGGCTCATGTAGATGCCCTTGCTGTGGCTTCCTCCGGCCGGTAAGCCCTCGTTCATGAAAGTGAAGCCAGTGTAGGTCCCGAAATATACGAAGTATTCATCTGCGGTCGAGGGTGAACTCCAGGCAATCGGCACGGAGAAGGCAGCAAAAATCACAAACAAGGCAAAATTGCGGATATTTTTCATGGATGGTTGTTTTCTATAACGGCGCAGTCCGAAGAATCGAACAAAGTAAGGGACGCTCTACTTGCGCGCTGGAATTATTGCATGGGTGTAGTTATCGCCGTCGGGGAATCGGGCGAAGTACAGAAATTTTACCGGCTTGTCGCCGGCATTGATGTTGGAGTGGATGGTGACTGAATCTGGCGGCAGCATATAAGCCATTCCCGGTTGCTGGATGCGAAGTTCGGTTCCCAGCAACATCAGACTGGTGCCGTCGATCGCGGCCCAGACTTCTTCCTGACCTGGCCTGTGGGGATGCGGCTCGCCCATCGTCAACGGATTGACCGTCACAGTGATGACGCTCTGCTCTGTCGCCAATCCGTCAGCCGGAGAGAACAACTCTTTCACGATATGCGCCCAGTGTCCTGATGCGCCGCCGACAATATAAGGATCGGCGTCCGCGGGAGTTCTCTGGCGCGCCATGGCTTCGTCCTTCACCAGCATCTTGTCTTTTGGATGAAACCCGGACGGAGTCGGCTCATTGATCACATACATGGTAAGCGCTTCCGTTCCCGTCGACTTCATCACGAATTCCAGACCGGCAGGCATCAGGACTGCGACATTTTTCTGCAGCTTCGCGGTGTCGCCGCCAGCGGCGATCTCGCCCTGGCCTCCGAGGATGTAATAAACCTCCTGATGGCCGTCGAGCTTATCAGGAGTCGTCCATGCGCCAGGGGCCAGTCGGCCGTAAGCGAAGAAATTGGCGGCGTGCAGGACAGCTCCTTTCTCCGAGGGAGCGAAATTGTCGCCATGTGTGAGAATGTCGCGCAGCACCAGCGAGCCGTGTTCGAAACGCGGCATCGATCCCTGCCAATCGCCGATGAACAAGTCGATGCGACGGCTGTTTGTGTCCCTCTCCGCTGCGTACTTGACGAATTCCGGCCCGGGATACGAATTGGTCCCGTTGATGGCATTTTTCGTTCCGCTGGAAGGCGGTGGGGTTTGCGCCGTTGCCAGCGTCAGTGAAAAGAATCCCATTGCACACACCGCCAGAAGAGGAAGCAGGATTCGTCCAAGCAGGATCCGTCGAAGCGTTGTCCGTCGCATAGTTCAGTCTCCTTTTACCGTCTTGTGAGCTGACCTACTTCCGGGCTTCGTGTGGATGGTAACGGGCGAAGTATAGAAATTTAACCTGCGCGTCTTCGTTCTGATTGATGTTGGTGTGCGGCGTCTTGTTATCGGGGATGTGGTAGAACGCCATTCCGGGTGTTTGCTTGCGGAGAGAATTGCTCACGAAGGCCAGGCTGGTGCCGTCGAGCGCAGTCCAGACCTCTTCGATGTCGTCGTGGTCCACGATGTGCGGCTTTCCGATCGTGAGCGGATCGAGAGTTACGGTCAGGACATACTGCAGCGTTCCCAACCCGTCCTGCGTGGTGAAGACCGACTTTACGATATGCGCCCAAAGTCCATTGCTCGACGTGATAGGCAGCTTGTTCTCGTCCCGGACCAGCATGGTCGAATTCGGCCGGAAGCCCGGAGGCGTCGGCTCGTTGATCACATACATGGTCAGCGGCTCGTCACCGGTGTTTTTTAATGTAAACTCCAGGTTCGCCGGCATCAGGACCGCGATGTTCCGATAGAGTTCGACGGTCTCGCCTGCGGCGGTCGCGGAACCATGGCCGGACTCGATGAAGTAGATTTCCTGCTGTCCGTCGAGACGCGTCGCCTTGGTGGAAGCCTTCGGCGGCAGCGTGGCATAACTATGGGAATTGATAAATTGGAGAACCGCACCCTTCTTTGTGGGATTGTGCGGATCACCCTTGGTGAAAATGTCCCGCTCCTGAAGCGAGCCGAGAGTTGTGCGCGGGGTTGACGAATGCCAATCGTTAAAATAAAGATCGATGCGGTCGCCGGTAGCTTGCGCCAGAGTGAACGGAGACAATACGGCGCACAGAACTAATGATGCGAGGATTCTGCTCATCATCAGACGATTCTCCTTAAGGGATGGTGGGAAATTCTCTGGAGCAACTTAAATAAGTTAGTATTATACCTATATATGATAATTAATCTAGGGCGGAGAAAACCGGTTGCCGGATTACATATCTACCGTCCTTAACCGCAGTCGTCATGCTGAGCTTGCGAAGCATCTGGCGTGGAGCGGATCGGCAGTCCGGCGTGACAGGGCGGATGCATGCAAGATCTTCGGGACTGAAGTCCCTCAGCATGACGCCGCGTTAAACGTTGCGCTAAAAAACGGTCTCACTATTAACATCTGGCGGGGAACCGCAACAGTCGCGATCGATGATTTTCAGCCTACACAGATCAACACCCTTGGGAGAAGCAAATGAAACTGATTCGATTTGGCGAGCCCGGTAAAGAAAAGCCCGGCGCGCTCCTGAAAGATGGCAGTCGCATTGACGCATCCGGTTTCGGTTCGGACTACAGCGAAGAGTTCCTGAATGGCGGCGGATTGAAGCAGCTTGATTCCTGGTTGCAGAAGAACGGAGCATCGGCTCCGAAAGTTGCGCCCTCAGTGCGCCTGGGACCTCCGGTCACCCGCCCCAGCAAAATCGTCTGCATCGGTCTCAACTATCGCGACCACGCCGCTGAGACGAAAGCTGAAGCTCCGAAAGAGCCGGTCATCTTCTTTAAGGCGACCACGTCACTCGTGGGACCGAACGATCCTCTGGTACGGCCCAAGGGCTCAACCAAAGTGGACTGGGAAGTGGAACTGGCGGTCGTCATCGGGAAGCGGGCTCTGTACGTGTCCAAGGAAAACGCCCTCGACTACGTCGCGGGCTTTGTCTTGCACAATGACTATTCCGAGCGCAACTTTCAGCTGGAGCACGGCGGCCAATGGGTCAAGGGAAAAAGCGCCGACACTTTCGCTCCTCTGGGCCCATTTCTCGCCACGCCGGACGAGATTCCGAACGTCGGCAATCTCAAAATGTGGCTCAAGGTGAATGGCACCATGCGCCAGAACAGTTCCACGGCGAACATGATCTTTGATGTGCCCACGCTGGTTTCTTATGTCAGCCAGTTCATGACGCTGCTTCCCGGAGACGTGATCAGCACCGGAACGCCTGCGGGAGTCGGTCTGGGAATGAATCCGCCCGTGTATTTGAACGCTGGAGACATCGTCGAGTTGGGTATCGAAGGTCTCGGAGAATCGCGGCAGGAAGTTAAAGAGTACAAATAAGCAGTCGCGAGCGGAAACATCGCGACTTGGGGCTCAGAGCATGAAGCTCGGAAAAATAACAAGATGACGAGTTCCAGCACCAGCCACGTCCGCTGGTTCCTCATCTTCTGGCTCTTCGTTCTGAGCGCCGTCGCTTTTCTGGATCGGGTGAATATTTCAATCGCGGGCAGTTCCATCGCCAGCGAATACCACCTGACTAACGTCCAGCTGGGATGGGTTTTCAGCGCCTTCCTCGCCGGCTACGCACTCTTCCAAACGGTCGGAGGGATGCTGGCCGACCGCTTCGGACCCCGCCGGGTGCTCGCTGCGGGCGTGGTCTGGTGGGGTGTTTTCACAGCGCTCACTGCATCTGTTCCCCACGGCATCAGAGGTGCGTTGTTTCTTTTCGTCTCCATCCGTTTCCTGTTTGGAGCGGGTGAAGCGGTTGTTTATCCCGCGTCCAACCAGTTTGTCTCGCGCTGGATTCCGTCGCAGGAACGTGGAATCGCCAACGGCTGGATCTTCGCCGGAGTGGGGGCCGGCGCCGGCCTGTCTCCGCCGCTGATCACATTCGTCATGCTGCACTACGGGTGGAGAGCTTCGTTCTGGGTTTGCGCGGTGATCGGTCTGGTCGTAGGACTGGTCTGGTTCATTGCCGCCCGCGACAATCCAGAAGAGCATTCCGGCGTCTCTGCTTCCGAGTTGGCATTCATCCGGTCGGGACTGCCGCCGTCCGCGGATGGCAAAATCCGCGCTCGCAGGCTCATCCCCTGGAAAACTGTTTTCAAGAGCAGGGAAGTGCTGGCGATTACCATCAGTTATTTTTCTTTTGGTTATGTGGCCTGGATTTTCTTCAGCTGGTTCTACACGTATCTGGCGCAAGTCCGCGGACTCAATCTGAAATCGAGCGCGTTCTACGCCATGCTTCCATTTCTGGCGATGGCGATTTGCTGCGCCGCCGGCGGCGCTCTCAGCGACCGGCTTACTCGTGCGTACGGTCCGAGGATCGGACGCTGTTATCTCGCATCGGTGGTGATCACGCTCGCAGCTGTGTTTCTAGTGCTGGGTTCCGAAGTCGATAGCGCGCGTCTCGCCAGCGTCGTACTCGCTGGCGGCGCAGGCGCGTTGTACCTGGCCCAGAGTTCCTTCTGGTCAGTCACCGCCGATCTCGCCGGCACATCGTCAGGATCGGTTTCCGGTTTCATGAACATGGGCGCCCAGGCCGGCGGATGGTTCACCGCCTGGCTCACCCCACTGATCGCCAGCCACTTCGGTTGGACCGCGTCATTCCTGGTTGCGGCCGCGTTGTGCGTTACCGGAGCGATAGCGTGGCTCTTTGTCGATCCCAGCCGGATCCTGGTTCCAGCAGGTGCGCCGGGTCTCGATGTAGAAATCCCCGAGCCTTCACAGACGCGGACATCGTAGCCGGGCTGTGTAGGGCGGGCGCCCTCGCCCGCCGCTGTTGACGTAGATCTTCGGAACCTCACCATCACCGTCAAGAAACGCACAACCCCGAACTGCTCGCCAAAGCAAACCGAGTGATGAAAGAGAACGTGTAGTAAAATCAATGAGCCAACCAACCGTCGGGGCGTGGCTCAGCCTGGTAGAGCACCTGGTTCGGGACCAGGGGGTCGGAGGTTCAAATCC